>CAXSFV010000003.1:0-207198 GCA_964236795.1 uncultured Armatimonadales bacterium
AGATGACTGCCGGGCAGGCGCGTTTTATCGTCACCGGCGATCTAGAGCTGGCCGAAAAATGCGGCGCGGACGGCGTGCTTTTGACCGAGCGGTCGTATAAGCCGTCTGCCGCCCGCGACTTTTTGCGTCCTTCCGGCGAAGCCATGATCGGTTCGTTCATTCGTACTGTGACCGGCGCGGCGGCAGCGGAGCGCGGCGGGGCGGATTATGTGCAGGTTGGTCCGGCGTTTGACGCCGAATCCCCCGGCGAGGGCCTGACGCTGCTGCGAAAAGTCAAGGACGCCGTGCATATTCCCGTGGTTGCGTTCGGCGGTATCCAAACTCCCACCGACGTAGCTGACTGCCTCCGTGCCGGCGCGGACGGCGTCGCCGTCACCGACGCTGTGACCCAGGCCCCTGACCCCCAGGCCGCCGCCGCCGAGCTTCGTGCCGCGATTGAAGCGGCGTGGCGGGCGCTGCATGGGGGGTAAGGTCTCCTGACATTGCCTCGCTTATTCACCATAATCACGGAGAACAATTCTCCGTAAAGAACTATTACAAATAAGCCATGGAAACAACGATAAACACGCGGGTCGAGTACCTGCGTCAGAAGCTGCACGACAGCGGGTGCCGGATCACGCCCCAGCGGCTGTGCATCTTGAAAGCGCTGGTGGAGTCAAATACGCATCCCAGCGCCGAGGAGATCTACGCGCAGGTACAGCTTGTCTCGCCGACGACTTCGCGGGCGACGGTTTATAAAACTTTGGACACGCTGCGGGAGATAGGCGAGGTGCTGGAAATTCAGCCGGGCGACGGGCGGCAGCACTACGACGGGGTGCGTCCGACATTCCATCCCCATGTTATCTGCACCCGGTGCGGCGAGATCCGCGATGTCGAGATTGACGGATTGACCGGCCTGCCGGGGCAGGCGCAGGCGGCGTCCGGGTACGAAATCCATGCCCCGCGCGTCGAATTCTACGGCCTTTGTCCGGCGTGTCAGGCACAAAATGAGAACAAGGACAAAGCATGAGTGTGACCAAACAAACTCCGGCGGCAGACAATGCACCGCTGATCAAAGCCATCCAAAGCAACTGGCAGGAGGAAATGGAGGGAGCAGCGACGTATCGTACATTGGCCGGGCGTGAGACCGACCCGCGCCGCCGGCAAACTTTAGAAGGACTGGCGCATGCCGAGGAACACCATGCCGAGATGTGGGCGCGGCGGCTTTTAGATCTTGGCGCACCGGCTCCCAGCTATGACGGGTCCCCAACCGGCGTGGCCGACACGCTAGTCAACAAAATCGGCGGCCCTGATGCAACCCTGCGCCGGATTGAGATGGACGAGCGCAAGCATGTCGCGCTGTACGGGCGCCAGATGAAGGAACTCGGCGACGCGCCGAGCATGGACATCCTCCACACAGTCATGGCGGATGAAAAGGCGCATTCGAGGGCCTTGAAGCAGATGCTGGCCCCGGCACCGTCGGCGGACCTGCCCATTGGGCGAATGTTCTCCCGGCCCGTCAACCCGCAGCAGGCACTGGAGGATCTGCGGGCGCGGAAGGGCCACCGTTCCCCCGCGTCGTGGATCGGCGACGCAATCTACGGGGTCAACGACGGCCTCGGCGCGATTTTCGGCATTGTGTCAGGCGTCTCCGGCGCGACGGCGGGCAATCAGCATTACGTTCTCTTGTCGGGTCTGGCAGGCATGATTGCGTCGGCGCTTTCGATGGGTTCCGGCGCGTACCTGGCAGCCAAAAGCGAGCGCGAGATCTACGAGGCCGAGCTGCACCGGAAGCGGGCGGAGCTTCTGGAGAACCCCGAAGAAGGCAAAGAAGAAATGGCGCTGGTGCTGCAAGTCAAGGGGCTGCCGCAGGAAGACGCCGTTCGGGCTGCCGAGCATCTGGCGCGGGACCCGGAGCAGTTTCTAAAAACGCTGGCCGCCGAGCAGCTTAATCTAACCGAAGACGCACTTTCCAACCCGCTGGTCTCGGCGGCGTCGGGCTTCGTGTCCACGGCGGTCGGCGCGTTTATCCCGATTATTCCGTTCTTCTTCCTGCACGGCCCCGCCGCAATTATTGCCGCCGCCGTCATTTCGCTGATCGCCCATTTCGCGGTCGGGGCGGCCAAGACAATGATCACGGTGCGCTCATGGTGGAGCAGCGGGCTGGAAATGACATTGGTAGGCGCGGTGGAAGGCGTCGTGACTTACTTTATCGGCAGGGCAATTGGGAGTTTGGGGGCGTAGGAGACCCACCCCGAAACTTCGTTTCAACCCTCTGCTTCCGAAAGGCGAGGGTGGCGGATACGAAGTAATGCCGAAGGCATAGGAACGAGCCGGGTGAGGTTTCCGTCCACAGCGCTGTGGCCTTTTGATTAGGCAAAGTAGGTCATTATGCGCCGTCGAACACAAATCGCTTTTTTTGCGGCTGCCGCTCTTGTTGGGATATTCGGCTTGCTGCGAGCCGAGCGGCAGTCCGCCGCGCCCCGTCACCGTTTGGAAAAAACCGTTGCTGTCGCACTCCCCGCTGGGCCGCTGGCCGGCGTCGTAGTCGTGCTGGATCCTGGACACGGCGGGGTTGATCCTGGCACGACCGCCGGGCCGCTGTCCGAAGCCGCGCTTTCCTACCGCACGGCAGCGGAGCTTGCCGCAAGCCTTAAAGCGCAGGGCGCAGGCGTCGTCTTCACTGTGCGCTCGCGCTGCCTTGCCCCGGCCCTTGCCCTGTCCGAGCCGCCGCTGGAGCGGCCCGCTGATGCGGTCATGGCGGCAACGGGCAGTCCTCTGGGCTTGCGGCACTCCCCGCGCCCGCTGTGGCAGCGAGCGGAGACGGCCCGCGCGATCTGGGGAGAGCGGCACGCAGACCTGCATGCGGCCCGCGACGTGTTCTTTCTTTCCCTTCACTTCGATCAGTTCCCCGCAGAGACGGTTCACGGCGGCGTGGTGTGCGTGGACCGCCGCTGCAACCCGGTCCCGCTTCTTGCTAGGGCGCTGGCGGGGCAAATGACGCAGGACAATCTGTGCCGGGCCGGAGACTTTCATGGCATTCGGGGTTTGGCAGGCCGCGAGCTGGGCGTTCTCGACCCCAAGTACAATCCCGTGCCGGAAAAGGCGCTTTTAGAGATCGCGACTTTGTCCAACCCGGAAGACGCGACTGAAGCCGGGGATGCAGCCTGGCGCGGCGAGCTGGTCCGGCGAATCACGCAGGCGATTACTGAGACGCATCAGGCAACTACTGAGACGCATCAGCAAGTGACGCAGGCTGTTCCGGCGGCCTATTCTTCGCCGCCTTCTTCAATGTAAACGCGCTTCTGGGCTTCTTCAAATGTCGTGACGCCCTGCATGACTTTTGCCGCCGCGTCCTGGCGCATGGTCTGCATTCCACGCACCATCGCGGCTTGGCGGATTTTGTGGGACGGGACACGCCCCAAAGTCATCGCCCGGATGCCGTCGTCCATAACCATCAGCTCCTGAACGCTGGCGCGGCCTTTGTAGCCAATCCCGCTGCAATGCTCGCAGCCGGCTCCGGTCACAAAATTGGCTTGGTGGAACTCCGGCGAGTCGGGGTCAACGCCGAACGCCGACAGCTCCACCTCGGCCGGCGGAGTAGGCCGGGCGCACTGCGGGCAGACTTTACGGACTAATCTTTGGGCGAGAATGCCGACAACGGACGACGCCACCAAGAATGGGTCCATGCCCATGTTGAGAAGCCGGGTGATCGCCCCGGCGGCGTCGTTGCAGTGGAGCGTTGAAAAGACCAGGTGGCCGGTCAGCGCGGCCCGGAATGCAATCTCGGCGGTTTCCTGGTCACGGATCTCGCCGACATAGATGATGTCCGGGTCCTGGCGCAGAATGGCCCGAAGCTGGCGGGCGAACGTCAGCCCGGCCTTTTCGTTGACGTTGGACTGGCGGATGCCGTCGAGTTCATACTCAATCGGGTCTTCAACCGTAATGATGTTGACATCCGGCGTGTGGATCTCGTGAATGGCGCTGTAGAGAGTCGTCGTCTTGCCCGATCCCGTCGGCCCGGTCGCGAGAAAAATCCCGTGCGGCTTGCGGATCAGCCCGTTCAAAGCTTTCAAGTTGCGCTCGGAAAAGCCAAGCTGGGACAACTGAGGCCGGACGCCCGATTTGTCTAAAATTCGCAGGACAAGGGACTCGCCGTACTGGGTCGGCAGGGACGAGACGCGCATGTCTACGGAGCGGCCTTCGACGGTGACGGAGATGCGGCCGTCCTGGGGCAGACGCCGCTCGGCGATGTTCATTTCCGCCATGATTTTCAGGCGCGAGGAACACGCAGGCTGAAACTCCCGGCGAATGGAATCCACCGAGCGCAGAGTCCCGTCCTGCCGGAAGCGGATTTCAAGCGAGTTGCGGCGCGGCTCCAAGTGGATGTCGCTCGCGCCCGATAAAATAGCATCGGTCAAGATCTTGTTGATGAACTGGATGACGGCAGGCTGGTCTACCCCGGCAGCGTCCAGCGCGTCCGGCTGGGTGCCTGCCGCCGAGGCAGGCACGGCGGAAACCGAAGGCATGGCTCCCGAAAACACGTCCGACGCCCGCTTGTCGTCGGCCCGCGCCGTTCCAACCGGCGTCTTGACCGGCGTCTGGGAAGGCGAGGTCTGGGGCAGCGGCACTGGGACCGCGCTGCGCGGGGCAGCGCCTGCGAAGTCTTTCGGCTCGGCGGCTTCGGGCGCGGGGCCATACCAGTGAGTGATCGCAGCCAGCAGCGGCGCTTCGGTGGCAATCGCCGGGGCGACTCGCATTCGGTGGGCCGTGGCGATTTTATGGGCGGCTTCCATCACCCGCGCGTTCCACGCGACGACAATGATTTTCAGCGTCCCGTCCGGCGTCTTGCCGATGGGCAGCAAAGCGTATTTGTGGGCCAGGGCCGCCGGCACGAGCGCCAGTATCTCTTTGTCCACGGCGACATCGTCCATTGCCACATATGCCGCGTCCACCTGCTGTGCCCTGGCCCGCGTCACGTCCTCGGTGCCGACCAGCCCTAGCTCGACCAGCACTTCGCCCAGCGGCTTGCCGGTCTGTTTTTGGAACGTCAGCGCAAGCGTGAGCTGCTGTTCTTTCAGCAGTCCCTGCTCCAGCAGCAGATGTCCCAGCTCTTTTCGTTTCGTGCCGCCGCCTGTCGGAAGAACCACCGTCATGATTTGCCTTGCTCCTGAAAAAATACACGCATCCGATTTTGATGCTGTTATTTTTATCGGCATTCGGCGCGAATTCCGTTAGGCTATGCCTAAAATGAGAATGCCTTGACAGGGTGCAGAAGATGGCCTATGATAAAGGCATGAACAGCCGGCGTTTTTGCTTTCTTCCCTGCCTTGCCCTGCTTCTGCTGCCGCTACGGATAGCTTGGGCCGATACGCCTGCTGCCTCCGTGCCGCCCCCAGTGACGCTGGCGGACGCGCTGACGGCGATGCCGGACGCCTCGGTCGCCGACGGCTCGGTTGTGCTGACCGTGTCCTCGGAGAAAGTCCTGCCTGCGCCGATGCCTGCCGACGCGCCCGCGCCGGACGACAGCGCCGCCGTGCAGACGCCGGAAACGCTTGCGGACCGTTATGGGCGCTCGCTGCAAGTCTTCAGCCATGTTCTTGCCCTGGCCCCGCCGACGATGACCGTGCTGAACACCGACCCGGCGCTGGCGACCCTGCCGCTGGGACAACTCGCCGGACAGCACCCGGAAACGTACCTGCTTGGTTCACTCACACCCGCCCAGCTTCGGCAGGTAGGGACGACCGGCCTGGCGTATGCCGACATGACCCCCGACCAGCAAAGCCTGATGCACGCCCTCCTGCCGGAGCCTTTAGAGATTGTTCCGACGGCGGCATCCCCGCCCGGCGACAAGATGGACAAAGTCTAGCGGGCGGCGTTCGACGCTCAGATCAAGAAAGTCAGCGGGAATGACTTGTTCAGCTCCCTGCGCTTCCATGCGTACCTGACGGCGGACTTCTATGTTCACACCCCCATCGGCTACGGGATCGGCGACACGCAGGACTTGACGCCGTCTACCGGCGCGTACAAGCTGCCGTTCAGCGGCTACGGCAACATGGAAGACCGAGGCAAGTCCACCGAGACCATTCTCAAAGCCGACGTGCCGAACACGCCGAAGCCCGGCGACATCCTCTGGAACCGGCGCGATTTGGAGCGCACGGTCTCGCTATCAGGTCTGACGACGGTAGACGGCCTCGTTCAGCGCCTCGGCACGACAACCCACTTGGAGCTGTATGCCGACCCGCACTACGCCGCCCTGCCGGTCCTAGCACGGGGCGACTTGAAGGCACGGCAGCCGGCGGGGGATGTGATGCAGGCGCTGGCCCTCTGCGTCTGCGGCACCTGGCGGCAGGTCGGCCCGGCGTATGTGCTGACCGACGAAGTGCAGGGACTCGGCACACGTCAGGCATTTCTCGCCGAGATCGGCCAGATTTGGAGCAACCGACTGTCCGAAGCAGGCAAAAATGCCGGCAAACAGCTCGATGCGCTGGACTGGCTGCATACGCTGTCATTTGCGCCCGGCGACATCGGCACATTGATGCCCGACCAAATCACAACCATCCAGAAAGCCTCCGGTACGAACGTGGGAGATTTGCCCTGGAAGTCACTGCCACCCGCGCTTCAGGAGCATCTCAAAGACACGTTTCTGCACTACATGGACAGCATGATTGCCGACGCGCAGGTGCCGGAAAGCATCAAAACGGACTTTCAGAAAGAACATGACGACATGAAGTCCGCTGCGGAGTCGGTGACACCCGACACGCTGGTCAATACCACAATTAACATTCGGCTGGCGATTGAGCTGCCCGGCACCGGCGCGATGATGCTGTATGGGGCCTATAAAGTGCAGCCGCCGAAGCCGGACGATGAGGCGGCAGCGGCAAAGTCCGATACGTCCGCCCCAGCGGGCAGCGTTGTGGTAGACAAGCCCCTGCGCGGCATTCTGTGTGCGCCGAAGACGGCAGACGAAGCGCGAGCCGTGGTCGCAAAGCTTGCCGAGATGCACATGAACACACTGTTTTTGGACGTGTTTACCGGGGGCCGGACATACTTCCCGAACGACGCCCTGCCGCCGGCTTCGGCAGACGCAGGCGGCGTTTTGGCAGCGGCACTCGCCGCCGCAAAGCCGCAACATATCGCGGTTTATGCTGTTATGGACACGCTCTGCTGGCGCAAAGATAGCCTAGCGACGCACCCCGCGCCGTGGCCGAGCGGCTACGCCGAAGATCTAACCGTCACCGGCGAAACGCCTGACCGCGTTATTCAGCGCCGATTTGCCGCTAACAGCTTGTCCCTCATTTATGATAATCCACGTTATATGCTGGCTCGTCAAGGAACTGAAAGCTGGGCCAGCCCGCTTGACCCTGCCGTGCGGACACTTCTACCGGCACTGGCGCGAACACTCGCCGCAACGCCCGGATTAAGCGGCCTTGTGTTTCAAGATACCGTGCCGCCGGGCTACCATGAGGAATACATGCTGGAAGACCTTTCGCTGGGCTATACTCCGGCCAGCCGCCTGGCGTACCTCCGCACGAAGCATATTGACCCGGTAGATTTATCTTCCGGCTTCGGCGACATGGTGACGGTAAACGTCAGCGAGGAAAACTTTTCCGGGACGTATTGGATCACCCTCCCGACATTCCCTTCCCAAACCAGCGATTATGCCGCTTGGGGAGAAAGGCTGCGAGATGCAGATATTTCCCTGCTTGCTGACTGCCGGCGATCCGCCTCTGTCGCTGCGCCGACACTATCGCTTCTGATTCGCAGCCAGCGGTCTTCGGTTGCCGCGTTTGACCCGTGGACTAGCCCGGCGCAGGCAAACCCCGCCAGTCGGAGGGATGCAGAGCCTCGTCCTTCGGAGAAGCTCACGCCGAGCAGCATTTTAAGCATCGCTTACGGGCCGGATGAGCAGGCACATCTAGGGCGGTTCATCGGAACCGCACAAATCGGCACGGCGCAGGGCTGGGGACATCAAGCGGGCGGAGAGGTGTTTGATCTGGTGACGGGCGGGCCGCCGGAGCATTTAGTGGACACGCTGGATAAGCTGGAGGTGCTGGTGAAGAAGCCGTAAGGATCAAAGAAGACGACAAATAGAAGAAGGGCGAACACAAGGTTCGCCCCTACGGCGTTGGGTCAAGATGTAAGGCGAAAATAATGCAGAGTGTGAACCTTATGTTCGCCCTTTCCATGCTTGGCCTATCTGTTCTCTCTTGTCCACTATCGCATCCGCCGGGGCCGGTCGTCGTCATCCTCCTCATCGTCGTCATCATCGTCAAACGGGGCGTCATCAATGTCATCCAAAGCGCCGGACGAGTCGGTGTAGTTGGAGATCTCCTCGCCCCGGAACACCGTCACAAGAAAGTCTTCGCGCTCAAATGACGGTAGATACGACGAAACGATGTCGTCGTCAATCTGGGCGAGCAGCTCTTCTTCGACGCTCACCGGCAGGTCGGCTTCCAGCACAAGCGTCGCGTGAATGGTCCGGCTTTCGACGGCAAAATGCAGGTCGAGCTGGCCGATGCGGCGGTCTTCTTCCCAGATTAAAAAGATTTCGGAGCTTTGCGTGCGAACCAAACGAGAAAGACGATAACTGTAATTTGTATCCATAAACAATTTATACCAGAAAAAAGCAGGCAGAAAAAAAGGCAGGGAGAGTAATCCCTGCCCGACAAAGGAAACGACATAGACTAAGCCGGCTCAGGCCGGAAGTTCGGCAGACGGCGCGGCTTTTCCGGTTCTGAGGGGGTCGGCGTCTCTCCGGCGCTGGGCGGCGGCGCCTGCGGCGAGACCGGCTTCACATATTCCGGGGCGACCGCCCCTTCCATCAGCGCAATGAAATCCTCGCGCTCCAGCATTTCCTTCTCCAATAGAACGCGCACGATCTGGTCCATCTTGTCCCGGTTCTCGGTCAGAATCACCCGCGAGCGCTCGTAGCACTCGTCAATGATCGCGCGGACTTCTTTGTCAATCTCTAAGGCGATTGTCTCGGAATAGTTGCGCTCCTCGTTCCAGTCGCGGCCTAAGAAGGGGCTGCCGTGGCGGGTTCCGAGAACGACCGGGCCAAGCCGCTCGCTCATGCCGTACTCGCAGACCATCGCGCGGGCGATGGCGGTCGCCCGCTCAAAGTCGTTGGACGCGCCGGTCGTGACTTCATTGAAAACGGTCTCTTCGGCAACTCGGCCTGCCAGCAGAGCGCATACATCGTCCATGAACTCTTGGCGTGTAGTCAGGTACTTATCTTCGGTCGGGTACTGCATCGTGTAGCCAAGAGCGCGGCCGCGCGGCAGAATTGAGATCTTATGTACTGGGTTCGCATTCGGCAGCAATTCTCCGACAATTGCGTGGCCGACTTCATGATAGGCAATCCGCTCGCGGGTCGTCTCGTTCATAATCCGAGACTTACGCTGCGGACCGGCAACCACGCGGTCTACGCTTTCGTTGAAGTCCGCGACGCCGATTTTGGTCTTGTCGTACCGAGCGGCAAGAAGCGCCGCTTCGTTGACTAAATTGGCGAGGTCCGCCCCGGAGAAGCCGGGGGTGCGGCGGGCAAGGTTCTGGGCGCTGACATCTTCCGCCAGCGGCTTGCCGCGCAGATGAACGTTCAGGATCGCCTCGCGGCCCCGGACATCCGGCGGGTCTACCGTCACCTGGCGGTCGAAGCGGCCCGGACGAAGCAGAGCAGGGTCAAGGACGTCGGGGCGGTTCGTCGCAGCGATCATGATAACGCCTGCGTTCTGGTCGAAGCCATCCATCTCGACCAGCAGTTGGTTCAGAGTCTGCTCCCGCTCGTCATGCCCGCCGCCGAGACCTGCGCCGCGCTGGCGCCCGACGGCGTCAATCTCATCAATGAAGATCAGCGAAGGCCGGTTGGCTTTCGCCGTGTCGAACAAGTCACGGACGCGGGACGCGCCGACGCCGACAAACATTTCAACAAAATCCGAGCCGGAGATATGGAAGAACGGAACACCTGCCTCGCCGGCAATAGCACGGGCGAGCATGGTCTTGCCGCATCCGGGCGGTCCCAGCAGCAGAACCCCTTTCGGAATCTTTGCGCCGAGCGCCTGAAACTTCTTGGCGTTCTTGAGGAATTCAACAACTTCCTGGAGTTCCTGCTTGGCTTCGTCCACGCCGGCGACGTCATCAAACGTCACTTTCGGGACGTTGTCGTTGAGCCGCTTCGCTTTGGAGCGCCCGAACGACATGGCCTGGTTGCCGCCGTTCTGGGCCTGCCGGATAAAGAACACATAGAAAATCAGTCCGATAAACAACGGCGCGATAAACAAGGACGCATAGTTTAAGATGTTGTCCGAGATCGGGGGCCGTGCAATCGTGAAGTGAACTTTGTGCTGCTGAAGCATATCAGACAGCTCTTGGCGCTGCTGGGGGTTGTCGGTTCCTAAGTAGACGACGAACGCCTGGCTAGGCTGGATGGTGTGGCCCTGAAACGTGTCCTTATCAAAGTTTCCATCCAGCACATTGTTGGCGTTGACTTCTTCAACGAAATGCGAGTAAGTGTAGTCCTTCGGCCCGTCGCCGAGATGCAGCAGCTTCGAGTTGCTGTTCGCAAAGACAGCCATTAAAGCGACAAGAAAAACCAGGGGCAAAATGACGCGAACGATGTTATTTCTGTTCAAACAAAAGCCTCCTTCCCCGCCTCACGCATTTCGTCGGCGTCGGCGCGGGAAGACTCTCCTAAATCCCTCGCGGGATACTACTCTGTGAGAATGGGTTAGTATACCACATTCTTTTTTCTTCGGCAATTCTTCGGCACTTAATTGTACGGCGCTGCTTCGGACAGCGTTCCCATCCTCTTCAACACGGCAGAGGGGCAGGACGTTCCGCAGGAAGTTTGGGCGGCTAAAGCCGCAGCAACAAGTGCGCGAAACCTGCCTTCGCAGGTTAATACGGAAGTTCGGAGTCTGAGTCCGCGCAGGCGGACTTTGTGCACTTGTTGCCGCGCCTTTAGCCGCCCGGCACTTCTCGCTCCACCCGCCAGCCGTCGCCACTTGGAAGCGCCATTCCCGCCAGCGTCCCTACGCCAAGCTCCAGCGTGTGCGCTGCGCCGGACGCTCGCACCAGCCACCGGCCCGGCGGGACATTTGGGACCGCCCGCACGGTTCGCATCCCGGCATCCAGAAACAGCAGGTCCAGTGCAAACCGAACACCGACCGTATGCACCGACGCAACCCCCGGCAGCCATAGCCCTTCGCCGGGGGGCAGAAAGCGATGGCCGAGTACCCCCCACCCTTTTGCCAGCCAGTTGTCTACCCGGCTGACTGTCGCGACGAAGCGCCCCGACGGCCCATGCACAAGCCGCCAGCGTGTCACTTGTAGCCCGAAACCGCATCAACCTGGACGGCTCCGCGCTTGTCCAAATGCACCGAGAGCGTGTTCGGCGAGCCGCACGACGGGCATTCGGCCTCCCGCGTTTTCGGCCCTTCTTCTTTAAGCGCCTCCGCACTGACGCTGACCGTCACCGCTGTCCCGCAGCAGAAGCAGACATAATCGGCCGTCTCGCGCGGCTTCGGGGCCGCCTTCGGCTCTTGAAGCCGCTCCCAGCGAAAATGGATAAACAAGCGTCCCCAGTTGTCGCCGTCTTTTTCAATCCGGTGGTACCGCGCTTTGACTTCCGGCTGGTCCAAAAATCGCAGAACGGCCTTTTTGAGCTGCCCGGAGCCTTTGCCGGGAATGACTTCCACTTCGGTTGAGCGCTTCGCTTCCGCCTCGTCCATGATGCCTTTGAGGGCCAGGTCAATCGCGCGGCTGTCGTTATAAATTGGGTGCAGGTCGAGCTTGAGCTTCATAATATGCTGTTATTGTAGCACATGCATACTCCGCAGGCGGTCGTCGGGTAGAATAATGAGTATACGGCTAAAAGCGTGGAACTGAAGTTCTACGCTTTGCCATCCGATTGCTGCTTTAAGCTATGATCACCGTCACAAACATTGTAAAGACGTACAGAACCGGGGTGATGGATTTGACGGTGCTGAAGGGGATTTCGCTGTCGGTCGGCACGGGCGAGATGGTGGCGATTATGGGGCCGTCGGGGTCGGGCAAGTCTACGCTGATGAACATTATCGGGTGTCTCGACAAGCCGACTTCCGGGTCCTATGCTTTGGACGGCGAGGAAGTCGCACGTCTCGACGAGAACGCGCTTGCCAAGATACGCAACCGAAAAATTGGGTTTGTCTTCCAGCAGTTTAACTTGCTGTCCCGCACGACGGCCCTGCGGAACGTCGAGCTGCCGATGGTGTATTCCGGGGCGCGAGGGCGCGAAAGCAAGGCCAGGCAGTCGCTGATCCGGGTGGGCCTCGGCGACCGGATGGACCACCGGCCCAATCAGCTTTCCGGCGGGCAGCAGCAGCGGGTCGCGATTGCGCGGGCTTTAGTGAACAATCCGGTCATTCTCATGGCTGACGAGCCGACAGGGGCTTTAGACACGAAGACCGGCGAAGAAATTATGGCTTTGTTCCAGGACCTGCACCGGGAAGGCAAGACTCTGGTTGTCGTGACGCACGAAGAAGAAGTCGCCCGGCACTGCGAGCGGATCGTGCGCTTCAAAGACGGCGAGATTGTCAGCGACGAGGCGGTCACAAACCGCGTCCTTGCGGGGTAACTGCTTATGTGGCTCGGCATTCTGTCCGGTTTGTATGCCATCCCCGCACTCTTGGGCCTGCTGTTCAGCGTCCAGCAAACGATTGCGGCAGTTCGACGCCGTTCTTTCAGCACTTTCGGCTGGCTCTCGTTTGCGGCATTGGTTTTGACAGGTCGGCAGTGGGTGCGGCTTCTGCGCCGGCCATTTCCCGATGAGCCGAAGCCGCTGCGGCCTGACAAGCGCGGCACGGCGATTGGAGCGGGGGGCGTTTGCTTGGAATGGGAGCAGTTCGGCTCGGACGACGCACCGGCGCTTCTTCTGACGCATGGCTGGTCGCTGAGCCATGAAACGTGGTATTATCAGAAAGAGGCGCTTTCGGAGGAGTTTCGGGTGATTGTGTGGGACCTGCGCGGGACGGATCGCTCGCAGTCGCCCGCCGACCGGGACTACTCGTTTGAGGCGATGACTGCTGACCTTGCCGCCGTCTTTTCAGCCACAAACGCCGGACGGCATCCGCAAGGCTGCGTTCTGGCGGGCCACTCGGTCGGCGCGATGCTGCTGCCGCTGTTTGCCGCGCAGTATCCGCAGCTTATGGCAAGCGTATGCGGACTGGCCCTCATCGGCGGGACAGACACGCCGCTTCTCGAAACTATGCGGGGTCGGCGCGTCCTGGTGCCGATGCGTTTTTGGTTTTGGGAGCCGCTGGCACAAATGATGGGGTTCGCGCCCGCGCTGTTTGAGGCATTCGTCAAACTGATTTATCAGATGGGCTGTGTTCATTTGGCCTTGATGTACGGGACCAACTGCGGGCAGGAGAGCCGAAGCCAGAGCGACCTAGTTGCCAGGCACTGCGCCCAGTTCTCAATGCGGGCCGCCGGTCTCGGTGCGCTGGCGTGTTTTGCGTTAGACGCCCGCCCGCTGATGCCGAGGATCAATCTACCGACGCTCGTGATGACAGGCGACGGCGACATCAACATGCCGCCGGACATTCAGGTCGAAATGGCCCGCCGCCTGCCGCATTCGGAGCTTATTTTGATTGAAAACTGCGGGCATCTCAGCCTGCTGGAATGCCATGCAGAGGTCAACTCCCATCTTCGGGATTTCGCCCGCCGCTGTCTCAAACGGCCATAACAGGAGAATACATCATGCCGACTGTACGCCTCTGTTTTCTCGTCGCCACGCTCTTTTGCAGCGTCCGTTGCGCCTGCGCCGAGCCGCTGGTCATTCCACTGCCGTCACACACGACTACCGCTCCGCCTGCGGCGAATGCACTCGGCTCACCGCTGCTCGGCTCGTGGCACGACGGCCCGTGCCTGCTCCTGCCGCCGGGCATCACACCCTTTGAGGTCGTGTCCGATACACTCACTTTTCGTGCCGACGGCACATGGACGCAGACAGTCGAGAAGGCGACGGGGCGGGTGCCGTCGCGCGGCGCTTACACCGTCGCCGGCAGCCGCCTGACGCTTTTCTATCTGTTCGGCTCGCAGAAGCCGGCGCTCTATGAGTTCTCCCGCGCCGGCGATCGGCTGCTGCTTCAGCCGGTCGGTCTCGGCAAGAGCGCCGCTTGGACACTCTTACGAGTTGCCGTCCCGGATCTAGAAAGACCTTTTCTTTGACTGATCAACCCCTAAAGCGCCTGGTCGTCGCCGTCACCGGCGCGAGCGGGGCGCTGTATGCCGTGCGGTTTCTGCGGCAGGCGTCGCGGCATTACGACGACATTTATGTCATGCTGTCCGACAATGCCGTGGCGGTCTTCAACACCGAGACGGGCGGGACGCTGACTCGTCCGTACTCGGCCCAAGCCTATCTTGGCGGCGACATGCCCTACACCAACATCCACTTTCTCAGCGCAAAGGACTACTTCACGCCCCCGGCATCGGGATCGTTCGTTCATGACGGCATGGTCATCATTCCCTGCTCAATGGGAACGCTGGGGCGCATTGCAGGCGGGATTTCTAACGATCTTACTACCCGTGCCGCCGATGTCTGCCTGAAAGAGCGCCGCAAGCTGATCCTGGTCGCCCGCGACACGCCGCTCAATTTGATCCACCTGCGGAACATGGTGACGGTAACGGAAGCGGGGGCGATTGTCCTGCCGGCAGTTCCCGCGTTCTACCATCAGCCGAAGACCGTGGAAGATTTGGTAGACACGGTTGTCGCGCGTGTCCTGCAAAACCTCGGCGTCCCGCAGGACATTCAGCCGCAGTGGGCGGTGGAGGAAGAGTGAGTTTTCACGGATCACGGGGCTGAACCCCCGTGCTTCAAAAGAGCAAGCCCGTGCCTCAGCACTGGCTACCCGGAGGGGCGCGGGCGGCTAACTGCATCGGGGCTTAATGCCCGCGCCCTCCGGGTCTGCCGGTGCAGAAGGCGGGAAATTGCACTTCGAAGTCCTGCCGTTCAGGGCAGGACACGCGGCACTGCGGACGCCGACGAAGCGCTGTTCTCAAACGGTTTGCCGCCGATGGCACAGGGGCTTGATCTGCGCCGGTTGGCGCGGACGCTGTAGGCGCCGCTCGGTTTCTGTTACAGCACCCGAAATGCCTGGCCCAGCGCCGTTTCCGCTTCCCAGGCTTTGATTTCGCCCGCCTGCCGCGCCTTGTCCCAGCCAAGCTGTGCGGCAAGCGTATCTAAGGCTGCCGGCATTATCGCCTGACGCTGCGTGTCGGTCCAGTCCGGCGGGACGCGGCGTTCCAGAAAATCGCGCAGGGTGAGACAGTCGTCTTCGGTGACGGCAAAAGCGACGCGCTCGGTAAGACTGGTACCGGAGCGCTGAGACGGCTCCGGCAGGGGCGTAGTCGCCGTGCGGCAGGGCGGGACGGACAGGGCGCGGCCCAGCTTCCGGCAGGCAAGATCTACCGCATCTTCGGCGACCCGGCGGAAGCGGGTCACGCCCGCGCCGGAAGCAGTCAACAGGCCGTCGAAGCGCCCCCCGTTCGCCCCGGCATCTTCCACTTCCTGCCCGGGCACAACAAGTGCGTGAACAGCGGCTTCGGCGCGGCGCACCTCCGCCAAATCGAAATCAGGCAGGTAATCCTGCACAGCATGGACCAGCGCAGCGACCTCCGCGCCTGTCGCGTAAGCAGGATCACCGGCGTGATACTCGGCGGCAAGACTGCCGGCCCAGCCGCCGCCGAGGCTCGGCGCCGCCGAAAGAAGCGTCGGCACATCTTCCTGCGGAAACACGAGAACGTCCCCCGCGCCCGGCAGCGGGCCGACGACGGACACGGTTTTGATGCGCTTCAAGCTGGAAGGACGCTCGCCCAGCAGCGAATGCAGGCCGGTCCCAGCGGCGAGAAGGACAAGGGATGCCTCAGTTTGGCCGGTCTCCCCAGACAGCGCATTCTTCCACGAAACGCCCCCTACCCGCTCCCGGCCGGCCCGGCCCGGCTCCCGGCAGAGCGCCTCAACGCGCGTGTGCGGACAGAGAACCGCCCCATGCCGGCAGGCATCCTGCGCCAGCGCCCGCGCCAGACGCGCGACATCGGGAATAGCCGCTTCCCAGACTAAGGCCGCGCCAAGGAGGCCGTCGGAGCGCAAACCGGGCGCCCGCTTTTGAGTGGATTTTACTGACAAAAGCTGATGGACCCGCGGAGCATGGTCGAAACCGAGGGCATCGGACAAGGCCAGTCCGGCCCGCAACCGGGCCTGCACCAGCAGGCCATGGCTGTAGAACGGCACCAGGCACACCTGCGGACGGACCAGGTGCGGCGCAGTTTGGAGCAAAATCTCGCGCTCACGGATGTCCTCGCGCACCCGCGTAAAATCCAGCGTGCCGAGGGCGCTCAGGCCGCCGAGAACCAGGCGGCTGCCCTGCGAGACCGCACCCGCGCCGAAGTCTTCCGCTTCAAACAGCGCGACCGAAAGGCCACGCTGCGCGGCATCCCATGCGATCCCCGCCCCCAGCAGCCCGCCGCCGACCACCACTAAATCAAAAGTTTTTCTCAAACTCATGCCGCTAGTATACCAGTTCGGCGTTTTCTTAATGTTCTCTTTACATTCGCCGGGTACAGTGGCCTTCATCACCACTCGGACGCTTCAAAGAGGAGACGATCTATGAACCGATTTCGCAGGAACCGAAAAGCTTTTACGCTGATTGAGCTGCTCGTCGTCATCGCCATCATCGCGATTCTCGCCGCGATCTTGTTCCCCGTCTTTCAGCGGGTGCGCGAAAACGCCCGGCAGACAGCCTGCCTGTCCAACATGAAGCAGATCGGCCTCGCGATCACCCAGTATACGCAGGACTACGACGAAAAAATGTTCTTCCGCTCGAACTGGGCCAACTCCCGCTCCGGCCAGGTTCCGACCATCAAAAACTCAAACACCTGGTGGAACCAGCTCATGCCGTATATCAAGAGCGATGTTGTCTTCGTCTGTCCTAGCGACGGCAATGTCACAAACCCGATTGGCGGGCCGCCGACCCCAGGCAATACCAATATAGATCCGAACGGGAACCCGATGCCGCGCTCCTACATCGCCTGCGCTTCGGCGGAGAGCCTGGCGCTTGGGCAGATTGACGACCCGGTAGAAACAATGGTGATCACCGAAAAATGGGGACGCGATTATACGTGTACCAATCCCGCAGTTTCAAGCTGCGTGACGGATAGCTGGATTGAGCCGTTCAACGGAGACATGACGACCGATGCTTCCGACCCGGCCCGCATGTACAAAGTCGGCAACCGGCACAACCTGCGGGTCAACTGCGCGTTCTTCGACGGCCATGCCAAGTCCTATGGCAAGGACACGATTGAAAACAGCAAAGACTTGACCGGCTGTGAGCTGATTTACAAGAACCCGTACCCTGGTCCGAACCCGCCGACGGTGACGAATTCCTATACGTCCGCTCAGCCGGGCCAGCCCAACATCTGCGCGACGCCCGGCTTCACCTACCCGTAACACAAAAAGCTCCTGCTTCTTATCGGGAAGCAGGAGCTTTCGGAACGGAATTCACCCGGCAAGCGACGGTTTATTTATCAGCTTGTTCCAGATTTCATAATCTACGGCCTTTTTGGGAACCAGCAGCTCTTCGTGGACTTCTTCCTCGCCATGCGCGATCAGCTCGCCCCGGTCAGGAGTCCGCAGGTCCAGGTACACGTCGCCCTGCTTTAAGCGTGTTCCCGGCGCGACAAAGAACAAGCGGCGCAGCTCGTCCTTGTGCCAGTCGGGCAGCATCTCGTACACTATCTTGATTTCCGTGCCTTCGATGAGATCACCGCCCGGCTTCATCATGCCCTGCTGGCCGGTGTGGCTGTCGCCGTGAAGCGCGGCTTCATTCAGCGCGTCTTCCCCAACCGCTTCTTCCCGCGCTTCTTTTCGCATCTTGTCCGTATGCTCGAAAGCATGTTTTCGTGTTGTGTCTTGAGACATGGTGATCCTCCGTCTATAAGAGTGCTTTACCCGAAAGGCGCAAAGAATTAACCGCGCCTAATGCCGGGAAGCCGTGACGGGGTTCGGGGTCGGCAGCAGCGTGACGACCGTGTAGGCCGACAAATTGAAATACTTGCGGGCGACGGCCTGCACCTGGGCCGGGGTTACAGACTCGAAGTGCCCGACATACTGGGTGTCGTACTGGTAGGTGTCAATCCGGCTGTAGAAGCCCAAAGCATTGGCCCGCCCGGAGTTTGTCTGCGTGTCGAACAAATAAGAAGCCAGCAGCGTGTGCTTCGCAGCATCAAGCTCGGCGTCTGAAACGGGAACATCACGCAGGGCGGCGATCTCGCCCAGAATGCCGGCCCGGACCTGGGCATAGTTTCCGGGGTCGAACTCAGCGAAGACGCTCATGGTGCCGGGGTCTCGCTGGGTCAGATAGTTCGTGCTGATCGTCCGCACCAGCTTTTGACGCCGCAGCAGGTTCGCCTCTAAGCGGTTGTTGCCGCCTTGACCGAGCAGCGTCATCAGCACGTCCATGACCCAGGCATCGGGCCGGTCCTGCACCGACGGCGCCCGGAACCCGATCTGCAAGTAGCCGTGCGCGGTTCCAGCCGTTAGGTTCTCTTCTCGAATCTCGGTTTGCAGCGCAGGCGGCAGAATCTTGTCTTCCGGCACAGCGCGGGACGGCCACGTGCCGAAGTCCTTCTGGGCCAGCGCCAGCCCCGCTTCCGGCGTGATGCGCCCCGCCAGCACCAGCGTCGCATTCGCCGGGGCGTAGTAGGTATGGTAGAAATCTAAAATCGCCGGGCGCGGCATCTGCGAGATATGCTCGGCGGTTCCGAGCAGCGGCCGCCCGTAAGTGTGATCGGGAAACTCCAAAGCACTGTACACCCGCCCGATCCGCCCGGCGGCGCTGCTGTCGTCGCGGGCCAGCTCGCTCAAAATGACCGGCTTTTCAGCGTCAATGTCCGCCTGCCGCATTTCGGCGTTTTGCAGGGCATCGGCCAGCACTGCCAGCGCGGCGGGCGCGTCTGCTGAGGCGACCGTTCCGTAGAAGTGCGCCCAGTCGTAGGAAGTCGCCGCGTTCAGCGAGCCACCTAAATCTTCAATCGCCGCATCAATCTGGCCCGGCCCGCGCGTCGGCGTGCCTTTGAAAATCAGATGCTCCATAAAGTGCGCGACCCCATTATTCGCCGCTGTCTCCCGCCGCGTCCCCGCCCCGACCCACACGTCCAGCGTTACCAGATCGGCGGCATCCGACGGCGCAACCAGCACTTGAAGCCCATTCGCCAGTCGGTACTCGGTCACGGTTCCAAGTCCCACCCCTGCCGCCGTAGACGTTGGCCGCGTGACAATCGGCGCATCTGTTCCCGCCGAAGAGCCGGATGACTGAGCAGAAGCAGGCAGCGGCAGCAGGGCCAAAAGAAGTGAGACAGGCAGCAGCGAGGCAGATAAGACGGGGAGGCGCAACGGGCAGGTTCCTTCCAGAGCAATTACGCCTATTGTACCTGTTCTGACGCGGGTTGTCGTGCAGGGAAAATGAGGAATGTGCATTTTCGGACCATGTGTTGAAACACACGGCTATACGGCGAAGCGCCACAAAGTACCGCTTCGCGGGACTCGGAATTATCTTTGTCCTGCTCTTATCCTCGCGAAGCGTGGATTTGTGGCGTCTGCGCCGTGTAGCCGTGCCATTCATGGCATGGTCCTAATCTGCCAACCCTTTCGCCACAAGTTCCAGCAGCTTAATCTCAATCCGCAGCAACTCCTGAACAATCTGTTCCTCAGACAAACCCTGCTCTCGCATCTGGCCTGCCCCGCGAATGGAATTGAATACCTAACCTCGTTCGGAAGTCGCTTGACTTCGCAGGGCTAACGTCAGGGGGATGCCAACTGCACCATACACGCAACTGAAGCCATAAATAAAGATGTTGACAGCATCCCAAGTGGCTGTCCCCATATACATTGCCGGCCTTTCGATGACATGCTGAAGCCTCTCAATTAGTTCGTAAATAACCTCTTGCTTGTTCATGGCGCAATACTACTTCGCGAAGACGACACTGGAAACGGTGCGGTCGCCTTTGTTGGTCAGCGTGAAGCGGCCCTGCAAGTCGCCGCGCACAAGCGACTCGACGATCTGAAGGCCCAGCGAGTCGGTCTTGCGGATGTCAAAGCCGTCAGGGAGAGGAGTACCGTCGTTGGAGACTTCCAGGCTGACGGTTTTGTCATCTTCGCCCAGCGAAATGCGGATGTCGCCGTCGTCCATGCCCTCGCCGAAGCCGTGTTCGACGGCGTTCTGGACCAGCTCGTTCAAGATGAGCGCGACGGACGTAGCCTGAGCCGAAGGCAGCAGAATGTCCACGCCTTCAATCTTCATCAAGATGTGCTTGTTCGGCGCGAGAATGCCCTGCTGGGTGGCATGGATAATCTGCTCGGCGACTTTCTTGACGCTGATGATGTCCAAATCTTCCCGCGCGAGCAGCTCATGGACCGACGCGATGGCGAGGATGCGGTTCAGCGACTCGGTCAAGACCTGCTCGACGGAGCGCTGGCCAACGTAGTGCATTTGCAGTCTTAAAAGAGACGCGACTTGCTGCAAGTTGTTCTTGACCCGGTGGTGCATCTCCTGGATAATCGCGGATTTAACCATGAGCTTTGCGTGTTCAATCGCAATCGCGGCGTGGTTGCCGAGAGCCGATAAGACCGAGATTTCATCTTCGGTGAAGCGGTGCGGCTTTTCGGTGTAGCAGTTCAAGACACCGATTTTCTTGTTCTTGACCAGCAGCGGGATCGCGGCGAGTGACGAGACCCCTTCGCGCCGGGCGAGATCGGGAGTCGCGTATTCAGGCGAGTGCTTCAAATCGTAGACCGTGATCGTCCGGCCTTCGGCAAGGGCCATGCCGGCGACGCTTTCGCCGATCTTGACGCTGGCTTTCTTGGCGTAGTCCTTGCTTTTGCTTTGGGTCGCTTTGACCACCAATTCTTGTTTGTCTTCGTCCAAAAGCATCAAGGAGCAGATTTTGAACGACATGCTATCTGCCGTCGCGGCGACGATGAGCTGCAAAATTTCTTCTAAATACAAATCGCTGGTGATGGTCTTGCTGACTTCGGACAGCGTCGAGAGTTGCGATGCCCGCTTTTCCAGCTTCCGGTACTGGCGCGAGTTTTCCACGGCCCCGGAAATCTGAGACGCGATGGACTGCAAGAGCCGGACCTGGGTTTTGGTATACTGGTGATCGTTCTCAGTGCGGACATTGATGACGCCCAAGACTTCGCCCCGGTAGATCAGCGGAACAGACAGCATACTCTTGTACTTGTCTTCGGACAGCTCCGGGACAAACTTAAAGCGCGAGTCCTGGTGGGCATCGTGACCGAGCGCGACCGCTTCTTTGTGCTGGGCCACCCACCCGGTAATGCCCTCGCCGGGCTTCAGGCGCAGCTTGCCTATGACTTCCCCGGAGCCGTCGGTGACGGCCCGCAGGACAAGCGTGTCGTGGGCATCGTTGAACAAATACACCTGGGAGGAGTCCGTGCCGGTGACTTGAACGGCGACGCCCGCGACGGCTTTCAGCATTTCTTCCAAATCAAATAGCGACCCCATCGCCTCGCCGATGCGCTTCAGGGCTTCTCCTTCGGCGTTCCGGTCGTCGTGCGCTCGTTCCATCTTTTCAATCTTCGCTGTTGCCGCCGTTAGCTCCGACGTCCGGGTTTTGAGGGCATGATGCAGCCGCGTTGCCTGCGTTTCCTGGTGACGCAGGGCCTGGGCGTGGCTTTTCATAAACAGCGCCCGGCGCGAGTAGCCGATACGCGGCGGGACTTCAGTGGATGCGGTTTTTCGTTTCATCGGAAGTCTTTTCTGTGAAGCGTTTGAGTGCGGGAAAGACGGTCGTTTCCTGCGGCGAGAAATACTCGGCATGGCCGGCATGGGTGACGGTGACGCGCGTCACCGGGCCTTTCGCAAGAGCAGTTAATTTATCGGACATCGCATACGGAATGAGCTTGTCTGCCCGGCTGTGAACCAGCAGCACCGGGCAGGTGATCTGGGACATCTTGGTATCGCTGGCAAAGGGATAGCGCAAAATCAGCCGCAGCAGCCAGGCCGGATAAATCGGATACTCTTGATGCCCCATGTCCGCCATGCTGGTATACGCCGCAAATAGCGCCAGTCCCGCGACCGGCTGCTTGGCCTCAATCTCGTGCGCGGCCAAATCAACGGCAACGCCGCTGCCCAAAGAATACCCGGCAATGACTAATCGCTTCTGGTCAAGGTCCGGCTGCGCTCGAAGATACTGGTACGACGCGCGGGCCGTCGCAAAGCAGCCCGTTTCCGACTCCTGCCCCCCGCTCTGCCCAAAACCAACGTAATCGGGCATGAACACGTTGACATCGAGCTGCCGGAACGATTGGAACAGCCCGCGCTCCGGGGCAATAGCACTGCCTTTGCCGGTGAAGAACAGCAGTGTCGGACGCCGCGCATAGCCGGCATCCGGCGTTCCATCGGCCCGCAGCGCATGGCCGAAGTAGGCGGCAATGCTGTCCCCTGCCGCCGTCCGAAGCCGAATCGTCTGTGCGCCTCGCGGCGCGGCTGTGCCGAACTCCGCCGTCCGGGTGCGGGACGCCTGCGCGTTGAACACCAAGAACTTTTGGAACAGGCCGAGACCGACGAGCGGCAGGAAGTACAGGAGCGCCAAAGTCAGCAGAAGACGGCGGGCAGCTTTCGGCGGTCGGCGGCTCTTTTGCGGTTTGACGGCCTGCTCCGTAGTGCTTTCCAATCAATCTCCTTCGCAGAGGCTTATGCCAAAGAAGCCGCCGAACGGCTTGGGGAGACGTTGCGGCGGCTTCTTGAGACTTCCAGCGACACTTTCAGACATTGTGGGCGATAATAATGGCTTCGGCAATCTCACGCATGGATTTTCGGGTGTTCATGCTCTGAACCTGGATGCGCCGGAATGCTTCCTGCTCTTTCAGTCCGTACTGGTCCATCAAAATGCCTTTGGCCCGGTCCACAGCCTTGCGCGTGTCCAGCTTGTTCTCTAAATCCGTGACTTCGTTCTCAAGCTCAACGAACTCTTCGTAGCGGGAAATGGCGATCTCCATCGCCGGCAGCAGATCGGCTTCCTTGAACGGCTTGACGAGGTACGCGAAGACACCCGCGTCTTTGGCCCGGTCTACTAAATCCTTCTGCGAGTAGGCGGTCAGCAGCAGCACCGGGGCGACACCTTCGGTCGTGATGATTTTGGCGGCTTCGATGCCGTCCATTTCCGGCATTTTGATGTCTAAAATAATGATGTCCGGCTTCAGCTCCCGCGCCGCTTCAACGGCTTTGGCCCCGTCGCCCGCCTCGCCGACGACCTGATGGCCCATGTTTTCCAGCGTCTTCCGCAGGTCCAGCCGGATAATCGGCTCATCATCGGCGATCACAATCCGCAGTGATTCCATAGTAGTCTCCGTTTTCTTTTCCCCCGCGTCAATGAGTGTGCCTTGCGAGGGGTTCAGTTCTTGTGCTTACGCCCGCGCAGGATTAGTTTTGTTATCTGCTATACTAAGCGTGTCTTACCTTCATCATAGCAAATTTCCTGCCAAAAAGCAAGGGCGAACTCTCCCATGAAGCTGTTACTCTCGCTTGTTCTTCTGTTCTCAGCAATCCCAGCAAGCGCCGCCCCGCTGTTCCATGTGACCGTTGTTGGTCTTGACGGCGTCGCCGGGATTAATGATCAAGGGCAAGTTGTCGGAACCGTCAACACGGAAAGCAAGCACAAGTCGGAAATCGGCGTCGCGACTATCTTTCAACAAGTCGCCGTTTAGACGCCCGGCACGACCAAAATCCTGCGCGAGTTTGCCCATAAACCGGACTGCACCCCGTCTGCCATCAGCAGTCGCGGCGAGATTGTTGCAAGTGCAGATCAGGCCGACCATTATGTCGGTGACGGGGACTGGTCAGATATTATTTTGTTCCGGTGGAGACAAAACAAGTTTTCGCGGCTGAGTGACAGCGGCGAAGTGCATGGCTTAAACAATCGCGGGCAGGCCGTGGGGTTTAGAGTGCGGCCTGACGGTGAGTATGGGTTCGTGGCGTGGCAAAGTGAAAGAAGTCAAAAACCCGTTAAGCGACGATTTCTGTGAGATCAACTCCATTAACGATGCTGGGTTAATGGCCGGAGTTGTTTATGTCCATATTGGTCCGGCAGAGCAAATTGGAACTTCGTCCGAACGGCACTATGCTTATTTATGGCCGCCAAAAGGTAAGCTCTACTGCGTCGAAGCTCTCCCAAAAATCGTCTTCAGCGAAGCACTCGGCATTAACAATGCCGGACAAGTAACCGGCTATGCTCACTTCAAGAATGATTAGGGTTCTGGAGACGCCGGACGGCACACCTTCTACAATGACCATGCGTTTTTGTGGCAGCGGGGAAAGATGACTTTGCTGGATAGAAATCAGCCTGACATTCTGGCAACGCGCCCGGTTGCCATCAACAGTGCGGGAGAAATCATTGGAGACGCGCACTTTCCCAGCGGGAAATCCGGGGAGCATTTCAGTCACCCGTTTCTTTATCAAAACGGCGTTCTTTCCGACCTGAATACGCTGATCCCGGCAAGCTCGCACTGGGAGCTGCAAACTGTATCAGGGATCAACAACCGGGGCCAGATTATCGGGTCCGGCATCCACAACGGAAAAACCCAAACGTTTCTGCTGACGCCCGACAAGCAGGCCACAAAGCCTCTGTAGATGACACTTATGGTCCACCCACTCACCGACTGCCCTGCTACACTCCTGCCGCCGCTGGACTTTCTGCGCTCGGTCGGGACTGTCTTTGCCGAGTTCGGGACGAACACGCAGGACTCCGGCAATGTGTCCTATGGCGCCCAGGTCGGTGCAGACCGCTTTTTCGTCAAGACCGCCGGCATTCCCGGCGATCCGGTTCCACGGCTTGACCACCCAGCCCGTGTCGCGCTTCTTCGGAATGCCGCGCGGCTCAGCGAAAGCGTCCGGCATCCGCTGCTGCCCCCGCTTTACCGAGTGATCGAGTCCCCGGACGGCCCGATGCTCGTTTACCCGTGGCTGGACGGTGAATTGTTAGGCGTGCCGCGCGAGCGGCGGGACGATCCGCAGTCATCGTTTCAGCGGTTCCGCGCCTTGCCGACGCCTGAAATCCTGTCCTGCCTTGACACTTTATTTGACCTGCACGTCAAACTGGCACAGGCCGGATGGATCGCGGGCGACTTTTACGACGGGTCTCTGCTGTACGATTTCGCGTCAAGCCGTCTTTGGGTCATAGACTTAGATTCCTACCGCGATGCCCCGTTTATGAACGACGTAGGCCGAATGCCTGGCTCGTCCCGGTTCATGGCTACGGAAGAATATGAGAAGGGCGCACGGATTGACGAGCAGACGACGGTGTATGTCATGGGCCGGACCGCGCTTGTCTTTTTGCCGGACTGCCCGCCGACGCTGCTTGAGGTCGCCGCCAAAGCCTGCGCCCCGGTGCGTGAGGCCCGGTTTGAGACGATGGCGGCTTTCTTCCATGCCTGGCAGAAAGCGATGCCGGCACAGGCGTCTGCTCCCACGCTGGTCCTGATGGCCGGGCTGCCGGGCGCAGGCAAAACGACTTTAGCGCTGGCGCTGGGGAAGGCACTAGGGTGGCCGGTGCTGGACAAAGACACGGTCAAGACGACGCTGCTGGAAGAGGGCGTTCCCGACACCGTCGCGGGTCCCGCGTCCTATCTTCTGCCGCTGGCTCTCTGCCGCGACCTGGTGGTCCAGCAGCGGCTGTCCGTCATCTTCGACAGCCCGGCGCTGTACCCCGCGAATATCGCGCAGGCGCAGCAGATCGCCGAGGCGTCGGGCGGAATGCTGAAGATTATCTACTGTCAAGCGGGCAGCGTTCTGCGAAATCAGCGGCTGGCGCTGCGACCGCGCCGCCTGTCGCAAATGGAGAGCGATCCGACATCAGACGCGGAGGGGTCGGCCCGGTTCGCGCACCTGCCGGCGGAGCGGCTTGATCTTGCGATGGGACGGCCTCTTGCAGACCTGACGGCGGACGCGCTGGAGTATCTGAAACGATGACGCCGAAACACATTGTCGCCGTGGCGGGCCTCGTCCGGGACGCCGAAGGGCGCGTTTTGATGATCCGCAGCCCGCGCCGGGACTGGGAGTTCCCCGGCGGGCAGGTCGAAGAAGGCGAAGATTTAGTGACGGCCTTGCAGCGGGAAGTCTTAGAAGAGACCGGCATCACCGTGAGCGTCGGCAAGCTCGCGGGCGTCTATTCCAACGTCAAATCGCACATCGTCATGTTTGACTTCCTCTGCGAGTTTGTGTCGGGGGAACTTCAAACCAGCGCGGAAAGCCCGGCGGTGGAATGGGTCATAGAAAGCGAAGCGCTGGAACGCATCATTCGCCCGGTCATCCGCGACCGGATGCGCGACATGCTGGAGTTCACCGGCGAAGTCATCTACCGCGCCTATGAGTTCGACGCGGGCAAAGTTTACACGGAGTACGTTGTCCACTGCGAAAGGACAATTTAAGGCAATGAAGCGATCCCTTGAAGGGCGGCTTCCAAATGCGGGTGGATGTGCCAGAAGTCGCGGAACGCTTCGTAGTCTGCGGACGGCGGACGCAGGCCGGACTGTCCGGGGCGCTTCACGGCGCGGAGGAGCAGGTTTTTTGCGGTATGTTCGAGTGCGATAAACTCTAAAATCTGCACGGCATAGCCCGCACTTTCCAGCAGGCTGGCACGCACGCTGTCTGTGACCAGCGCCGTCAAGCGCTCTTTCAGAATGCCGTGCTTTAGAAGCGGGCGCAGCACGTCGCTGGACAACTGCCCGAACAGCTCGTGCTGGCAGCAGGGAACCGACAAAATGACGGAGGCCCCCCACTGCACGGCTTTCGCCAGCGCGTCATCCGTCGCCGTGTCGCAGGCGTGCAGGGTGACGACCATGTCCAGGCCGGCCGCGATCTGGTAGCCTTCAATATCGCCGACTGCAAACGACAAACCGGCATAGCCAAGCTCCCTCGCGGTTTCGGCGCAGAACAGAACCACATCTTCTTTCAAGTCCAGCCCGATCATCGTCACCTCTCGCCCTTGCACAACTGCCAAGTAGTAGTACAAGGCAAACGTGAGGTACGCTTTGCCGCAGCCGAAGTCTACGATCCGCAGGGTGCCTTCAGCGGGCAGGCTGCCGGCGACATCGCCGACCATTTCTAGAAAGCGGTTGATCTGCTTGAACTTGTCCCGCTTCGCCGCAACCACCCGGCCCTCGGCAGTCATCACGCCCAGACGAATTAGAAAATCCACCGGCACGTCTTCCGGCAGCACATAATTTTTCGGGCGATTGTGCGCGAGCGGCACAGCGGCAGGCGCGGCTTTTGCTGTCGCTTTTTCGGCTCGGACCGTGAGTGTTCCGGCACGGCTGGCCGCCGAAAACTCACCGGCGGCCGTGCGAAACCGTCCCTGCCGGAACGTCTCCGTCAGAAGCGTCTGCGTCACGGCTTCGGCCTCAGCCGCTTCCAGGTTCCGGTGCTGCACTTTCTGCGCGAACTGGTACTCAAACTGGAACACTGCCTTCCCGCGCAGCAGGACGGGCCGGATTGTCACGCGCCGCAGCCCGTCGTCCCGCCGCTGCCGCGCGTCCGTCAGCATCGCGCTCACCAGCCCGCCGCCGAAGGCTTCCGTCAAGAAAGTCTCCGTCAAAAATGCGTCCATGATCGTTCCATACTTTCTGAGAGGTACACTCTTCATTATGACAGGTCAAGCGGAAGATATGGCCGGCAGGCCGGACGATCTTGGATTACCGGCAAGCAGGAGTGAAAGGGTGATGGCCGCGCTGTATGCGGAGTTTGCCGAAGAAGACCGCGCGTTAGCAGATGCCGGTATGTCCGACTACACGGCAGGGCTGGCGCGTGAAGATGCCGCAGGACTTCCTAGAGTTGTGAGCTAAATGGCAGCGTCTTGACGTAGTTCTCCATAAACTCCCAATCTGGCTTTCCCTCTGCGGTGACGGGCAGGCGTATCTCCGATTGGCTCATCCTATCAAGATGCCATTTCCGCCCATAATTGAAGCGATATTTTTCCCTCTGAATGATAGTTGTTAGAAACAATGCGATGTTGGCTGTCAAATCAAATTTGGGATACAAAACATTTACGCTGTCCGAAGCCCAAAAAGGTGCTGGTTGATAAAAAGCCGCACCTACTGAACCGTCATAATTGACTGTAATTGTGTTGCCTTCGTGTATCGGCATTTGGCCTACATGACCAGACACTCCATTATTGCCGTCAATCGCACCAATGAAAGGTGTAGCCCCTTCTAACATCTGCGCCTTTGTGAGACGTTTCCCCTTCTTTAAGTCGAACAAAACCGACAGCTTGAATGGCTTCCATTCTGCTACTTGTATGGCAGGGATGGAGGCGCGAATTTTAGGTGCACCTTTGCTTTCCATTTCTTCCACTGCAATTTCATTGAGTCCATTTGGAAAATCTATTAGCTCAGGGATTAGCAGTTCGCGCAGTGTTCGATTGGCCTCACGCCCGAAAGCGCTGTAACGAAAGCGGTTGTGACGAATGCAAAGGCAAACCCAAAGCTTTTCAGCAAACGTCATTTCCGTCTTAGGTTTCAGTACCGCAACATTTTGAGCTGTGTAAAATGGGTGTTCTTGGACAAAAGAGCAGAGCAGCTTGGACCCGCCAAGCGCAACTGTGATCAAACCGGCTTCAAACGGCTTTGTATCTGGTAGTGGGCATATTGTGCCGCTGACTCCATGATTTTGACTGGACCTACCGACAAAGTTCACTCCGCCTTGTGACTTTGGCATTGCCTCCACTTTGTTGAAGTCTAGCTTGCTTCCATAAGCAACGTCAAACAACTCATTCAGCTTCTTCATCGGAAGTGTCCTCCAATAAGTCATCGTTAAGGATTTTGAAGACAAGATACTTTTTGACTTCTTTCTCAAAATCAACTTGTGTCAATGTAGAATAGTCCGTTTCCATATATGCTTCGGCGCACCACTCATCTGAGTATGTAACTTTTTGCATCACGCTTTCCCCTGCGTGAACCTCACGGTTGCGGAACATTTCTACCCACCGCTCACAAATTGCGGGCCAGCGGTCATACTTATCAATCCTGCCGCGATGTTTGGTTTTGACAAAGCCATCATCTCTCCAATAGCCAAACCAAGTCTTTTTGTCGCTGACCGAATGAGGAATTTTCGCAGTAAAGACCATAGCACAAGTGACCGTGCCGACAGGCGAAAAAAGCTCGTTCGGCATGGACATGACGGCTTCGAGTGTATGCGCTTTCAACAATTCCTGACGGACCGGGTGCGGCGAGATAGCGCAGGAAATAGGCACAATCGCGACGGCGGTTCCGCCCTTTTCCAGACAATCCAAAAGCCGCTTGATGAAGTAAAGCTCCCCTAGCCCGGCGTCCCCTTGCGAGAACGGCGGATTAAGCAGGCCAACCGTACATTTATGGTCTTTGACTGCCTGTACAATGCCTTCGTCGAAACAAGAGCCTTGATGCAGGTTCGCCTTGCCGTCCCCGCGCAAAATCATGTTGGAGGCGGCCAGCGCAAACATATTCGGCTGCTGCTCGACCCCGATTAAGCCTTCCAGCCGTATCTGCCGACGCTCTTCATCGGTCTGTGCGGAGCGCATCATTTGCTGCATGGCAGAGATGAGAAATCCCCCGGTTCCGGCGCAGATGTCCAAAACACGGCTGTCTTTGTTGACATTGGCAAGACGGGCAAACAGTTCCGTCACATGGCGCGGGGTCAGAACAATTCCTAATGCTTTTTTGTCGCCGCCCGTGTATTTGAGGAACTCCCCGTAGAACTGTCCGACGACATCAAAGTCATGGTAGACGCTGATGAACGGCCAGACTTTTTCATTGAGAAGCCGGATGAGTTCATGCAGAACGCCTTTGGGGTAAGCGGTCGTGGACTTGCCGAGTTCCGGGTGAACCGCGATACTGGAATATGGCTGAACCATGTTCTCTTTCTTGGAGTTGGGAATATCGGCTTTCTGAATTTCTTCACGGATGACCCGCAGCCATTCACGCTGAAGGTCTTCGGGAGCCTGGACGCCATAAGAAAGCGCGAAGGCTTTGTTTCGGAGTGCAATCAAAGTACCGCTGACAACCAGTGGTTTCTCATTTTCCGTCAGCTTTGCGTGGTCACGCATGAAGACGTGCAATTCGCGCGAGAACGCCATGAGTTCATCAAAGCGGATTTTCTGCACTGTCGGGTCAAACGTCCCATGTTCAATGTAATCCAGCCACGGGATTAGCTTGTCAATTTTCGCGCCTTCTTTAGTGTGCAGTTCTTTTGGAACCAGCACCCCTTTTGGATAAAGATAGGTCGAGATGACCACGCTGTCTTTGTTCTCACCGCTGACGGCGACAGCGACGATGTTGTAGTCTTTGGCAAGCCTTTTTCCATAATGTAGCACGCCGTCTACGGCGTAGCGCTTTAAGCGGATTGCCTGCGCGTCCGCCGTTTCTTCCTCGGCGGTCCCACCACCTACGAGACGTGCCGCTTCCATGCTGATATGGTCTTTTGGATCGGCCTTACATTCAACAATGACCAGAAAATCCGGCGTACTTGAGGCGCTGATGATAAACTCAGGATAGCCGCTGCCGCCCTGCCCGGACTTGCTTGCCGACTTCAAAAGCCGCTTCACGGCGTCAATGTTGCTTTTTTGTTCTTCAACGCTAATATCATTTGCGGGATTGTAATAATCCAACGCACGGAGTTCATCGCGAACGATATTTTCCGTGTTTCTCTCGTTTTTGGAAGCGGGCATGAGGAGGTCTTTTCTGTATGGGAGTGATGACTATTATACCTGCTCCGTGACCGCTTGGCTAATCGGTATCTGAGTAAGGTACAATAATCCCATGACTGCGGGAATTGTGTATTTGATTGGGGCGGGGCCGGGCGATCCGAAGCTGATCACGGTCGGTGGGGCGGATGCGCTGCGAGCCGCTGATGTGGTGGTGTACGATAGACTGGCCCATCCGAGGCTGCTGGATTACGCGCCCTTAACCGCCGAGCGGGTGTATGTCGGAAAGCAGGCGGATAAGCACGCGATGCGGCAGGAAGACATCAACGCGCTCCTCGCGAACCGGGCGGCGGCGGGCAAGACAGTGGCACGGCTCAAAGGCGGCGACCCGTTTGTATTTGGGCGCGGCGGTGAGGAAGCGGAATACCTGCGCGAGCGGAACCTGCCGTTTGTGGTGCTGCCGGGCGTGACTTCGGCGATTGCCGCACCGGCCTACGCCGGCATTCCCGTCACCCACCGGGATGCCGCGTCGTCGTTTGCCGTGATCACCGGGCATGAGCGGGACGACAGCCGGGAGTCGGGAACACGCACAGCAGGCGAGGCGGAAGGACGGCGGCGCTGGGATAAAATCGCGTATGCCGGTGACACACTGCTGTTCTTGATGGGCGTGGAGAACCTAGACGAGATTGCGATGCAGCTTCAGGCGCACGGGCGGGCGGCGGACACGCCGGTGGCGCTGGTGCGCTGGGGAACCTGGGCCGGGCAGCAGGAAACGCTGGTCGGGACGCTCGGCGATATTGCCGAAAAAGTCCGGGCGACAAAGTTCAAGGCGCCTGCCGTGACTATTGTCGGCGAAGTCGTGCGCCTGCGCGAGCGTCTGCGCTGGTTTGATCTCGGCCCGCTTTCGGGGAAGCGCGTTGTGGTCACGCGGGCGCGGGAACAGGCATCGGAGCTTGCGGACAAGCTGACTGCGAGAGGCGCGGAAGCGGTGGTCTTCCCCACGATCAAGTTGGTCCCGCCGTCCGATGGCTACGCAGCTTTAGACGACGCCGTAGTCCGCATCGGCGCTTACGACTGGCTGTGCTTTGCCAGCGCTCCGGCGGTTCATGCGTTCTGCGAGCGTCTGGCTTACGCTCACAAAGACGCCCGTTCGTTCAGCACGGCCAAAATCGCCGCTGTCGGTCCCGCGACTGCCGAGGCGCTGCTTACCCACGGCCTTCACCCCGATTTTCAGCCAGTGACCATGACCGGCGCGGGCCTTGGCACTGAGCTGCCCGAAGAACCCTTCGGCAAGAACTTTTTGGCTCCCCGCGCGAAAGACGGCGATGACGGGTTGATTGACGCGCTCACGGCCCGCGAAGGTACCGTAGACGCCGTAGTCGCCTACGAAAACATCGTAGACGCCGCCGATGCCGACACGCTCCGGCAGCGGCTGCTGGGCGGCACGATTGATGCCGTGACATTTACAAGCTCGTCCACCGTCAAAAACTTTGTGTCCGCCCTCGGCGGTACGACGCTTCCGGCGTCGGTTGTGATTGCCTGCATCGGCCCCAGCACCGCCCAAACCGCTGAAGAGATTTTAGGTCGCGCCCCGGACTTAGTCGCTGAGACGCCGACAATGGACGGGCTTCTTGACGCGCTGGAACGGTATTATACCAAGCAACCCGCCACGGAGTAAATTCCGGGGCTAAACAAAACAGTGTCGAGGCGACACAAGATAACGAACCGAACACGCCTTTTCCTGCGTCGCCGCGACGCTGTTTGGTCCGAGCCTCGGAATTTATTCCGTGGCGAATGGGGTTTTGATGATACTCGTTATTGACAATTACGATTCGTTCACTTACAATCTCGTTCAATATCTGGGCGAGATGGGCGCGGACTTGGATGTTCGGCGCAATGATGCCGTTTCGCTTGCGGACATTGCGGACATGAAGCCGGAAAAGATTGTGATCTCGCCCGGCCCCGGCACGCCCGACGACGCGGGGGTGACGCTCGACTTAATCCAAGAATTTGGGCGGACGGTTCCCATCTTCGGCGTGTGTCTCGGCTTGCAGGCAATGGGACAGGCGCTGGGCGGGCGGGTGGTCCGGGCGGACAAGCTGATGCACGGGAAGACGTCCATGGTCACGCACCGGGGACAGGGCGTATTTTCCGGCCTACCGTCGCCGTTTGAAGCCACTCGGTATCACTCGCTGATTGTGGAAGCGGCGTCACTGCCGGACTGCCTGGAAGTGACAGCGGAGGCGGAAGACGGCGAGATCATGGGCCTGCGCCATAAAGAATGGCCCCTAGAGGCCGTACAGTTCCACCCGGAAGCAGTTTTGACGGAACATGGAAAGCAGATGTTAAAGACGTTTTTGGAGCGTTAAGCCGATGAATATATACGAAAAGCGTCTGAGCCTGGTGCGGACGGCCATGCACGAAAACGGGCTGGACACGCTGATTGTCACGCCCGGCGCGGCGATGCGATATTTAACCGGCTTTTCCGAGCCGGGGTCGCGCTTCCTGGCACTGATCGTTCCCGACGACAAGCCCTGGCTGTTTGTCGTGCCGTCGCTGAACGCCGAACAGGCCCGGCAGAACCCGGCGGGCATCACCGATGTTCGCGCCTGGGACGACGGCACGGGATGGGAGATTGTTCTCGTGCCTCTCGCGAAAGAACTAATGCTGGACATCGGCATTGTCGGCATAGATGACGATATGCCCGCCCGGTTTGTCCTTAAATTGCAGGAGCTGATGCCGACCGCGCTGTTTCGCCCGGCAGGCATGGCCCTAGCGTCCCTGCGGTCCCGGAAAGATGCACTGGAGATGGCGTCTTTGCAGCGGGCCGCCGAAGCGACCGACACGCTGATCCCCGTGGCTTACGCTGCCTGCCAAGTCGGCGCAAGCGAGCGGGAGATCGCGTCGGCGATTGGACAGGCCATTGCGCGGGGCGGCCACGCCGACTCATTTGCGCCGATTGTCGGCGCGGGCGCGAACGGCGCGTCGCCGCATCACAACACAGGTGCAACCAAGCTCAAAACGGGCGATGTCGTGATCTTGGACTTCGGTGCCATGACCGACGGCTACCACGGCGACATCACGCGCACGGTCGCCGTCGGCGCAGCATCGGATGAAGCGCAGCGTATCTACGAGACCGTCTACCGAGCGTATTCGGCGGGCGTCGCCGCCGTTCAGACCGGCGCGACCGCGCACGACGTAGACGCTGCCGCTCGAAAAGTCATCACCGATGCCGGGTACGGCGAATTCTTTATCCACCGCACTGGTCACGGGATCGGCCTGGACGACCACGAGACCCCGTACATCATGGCCGGCAACTATACGCCGCTGCTGCCCGGCCACTGCTTCTCGATTGAGCCGGGGATTTACCTGCCGGGCCGCTTCGGCGTTCGTTTGGAAAACATCGTCACCGTGCAGGAAGACGGCGCGGCGCGGGTACTGAACGAAGCTGTTCCGCCGGAGATTGTCGTGCTGTGATCCCCGCCGTGAACGGCAGGTCTGGGGGCGCAGACGCCAATCGGTCTGCGACCGAAGATGCCTGTCTTTTGCTGCTCCTTGTCTTCCGCCCGTAGGGCGGTTGGCGTCTGCGCCCCCAGACCTGCCGTTTATGGCAGGGCATCTTTAGAAACGAAACCAATGAAGCTTATCGCCGATGCGCTTATTACCCTGCCATTTACCCTGGACTTCTGCGCCAAGGGCCCAGATGTGGAGCCGCTCACCTGCACCCTGAACGGCATGGACGCGACCCTCTTTTTTCCGCCGTCTCTCAGCGAAGGCACCGATGGGCAGGGCATCTTCGGCGAGTGGGCCTGGTGGACCGGAAAGAACCTGCGTCTCGTGCTGGAGCTGACGATTGCCGGTGATGAAGACACGGAGATGCTGCGAACCGAGGCGCTTGCGACAGGCCAGGAGATTTTGCGCCGCTTTCTGAACGCTTACCGCTGGCGGTTCAGCCAGCCCGAAGTGCATCCGATTGTGCTGGACCCGCGCGTCGTCACGCTCTCGGTGCAGCATGACGACGGCAAGCTGGAGAAGCTGCCGGAGCCGCTGTCATCGTTCTTTTACCAGAACATGCCGTCCAAGCCGCCGCTGGAGACTTCCGTGAACACCCTCACGCTGACGACGCTGTACGAGGACATCCAAACCGCCGTTAATCCGCCGATTTCCGGTCAGCTTCGCCTCGATGCCGAAGCATTGGACGCGCAGGGCGAGACCGAACGCGCCGAATTGGTGCGGGGACTGATGACCTCGTGAGCCAGATCGCCCAAACGCCCCAGCCGCCTTATTACGCCGTTATCTTCACGTCGGAGCGCACGGGCGGCGACCACGGCTACGCGGACACGGCCGCGCGGATGCTGGAACTGGCCTCGTCCCAACCTGGCTATCTCGGCGTCGAATCGGCCCGGTCTGGATTAGGAATTACCGTTTCCTACTGGGACAGCCGCGAAGCGATTGCCGCCTGGAAGCGGAACACCGAACATCTGACTGCACAGCAGCGCGGGCAGGACGACTGGTACAGCGCCTACACCGTCCGCATCTGCCGTGTCGAGCGCGAGTACGGTTCGCAGGATTGATTGCATCATGACCACCAGCCCAGCAGATTTTATTGAAGGCGCAGAGCAAGTCGTCGAGCATTATGGCGCGTGGCCGACTTTTCATGATGCCGATTATGTTACCGTCAAGATAGAAATGGATGGGCCAACTGTCAGCATTAACTTTCGGCTCTACGATTGGGATGATGTGGCGCAAAAGGCCAACCGTCCGAGCATCAGTTTGTGCTGGCATGAAGTAGAAGGTTTGAGCTTAGTAGGCATTCAAGAGCTGGGTCAAAATGCAGTTATGCAGATGGAGATCACTGGAGATGGTAACGGTATTGACACTCTAATACAAACAACCTGGGACGGGACTAATGCAAGTTTTCACGCCAAATATGTCGAAGTAACGCATTTCAATCCGCACGAAGAGTGGGATTATGAAACACGCAACGCAGCCGTTGATTGAATGTTTTGCAAGGAAGCCACAGGCGGCATTTCGCGGCGCGTTGCCACTTTAGTTCAAGTTTTTGTCAAAGTAAAGGAAGCCTCAATGACTGAAATGACTGATTTTTCACCTGACCGTTACAAAGCGATGACGTACCGCCGCTGCGGCAGCAGCGGCCTGAAACTGCCGCTGATCTCGCTTGGCTTATGGCAGGCGCTCGGCGAGCCGGGCCAGGAAGACGAATGCCGCCGCAGCGTGTTCACCGCCTTCGACCACGGGATTACCCACTTTGACCTTGCCAACAACTATGGCCCGCCCCCCGGCAACAGCGAAAAGGTCGTCGGGCCGATCTTCAAGGAGATGCCCCGCGACGAGATGATTATCTCGACCAAAGCCGGGTTTGAAATGTGGGACGGTCCCTATGGAGACGGCGGCAGCAAGAAGTATCTGGTCGCAAGCCTGGACCAGTCGCTCAAGCGCATGGGTCTGGATTATGTGGATATTTTCTACCATCACCGCCCCGACTCGGAAACGCCGCTGGAAGAAACACTGGCAGCGCTCGACCTCATTGTCCGGCAGGGCAAGGCGCTGTATGTCGGCCTCAGCAACTACTCCGGCGCAGAATACAGCAAAGCCGTAGAAGTGGTTCAAAGACACGACTGGGCACCCATCACGATCCATCAGCCGTATTACAACATGCTGAGTCCCGGCATCGAGACCGGCCTGCTGCCTTACACAAAGCTCTACGGCACAGGCATTATCGCGTTCTGCCCGCTGGCCGGCGGGACACTTTCCGACCGCTATTTAACGGGAGTTCCGGCTGATTCGCGTCAAGGTAAGCGCGGCGCGGAGGGTCAAAAATGGTGGGAGGCGGAAAAGGCAAAGGGAGTATGGGGCCGCCTCGGCAAGCTCAATGACATCGCGCAGAGCCGGGGGCAAACGCTCGCGCAGATGGCGCTGGCCTGGACTGTCCGGCTTCCCACCGTGACCAGCGCGTTGATTGGCGCTTCAAGCGCCGAGCAGATCACGGAGAACGTCGGCGCCCTCAAAAACTTGGAGTTCTCCCAAGACGAGCTGACTCAAATCGGCGCCCTCACCCAAAACTGGCCGTAGCTTATGAAATATGCAATACAACAGTTGATTGAGGGGCGGCATCTCACCGAGGCTGAGGCAGCGGACGTCATGCGGCAGATCATGGAAGGGCGAGCGACGGACGCGCAGATCGCCGCGCTTGTCGTCGCGCTTCGCATGAAGGGCGAGACGGTCGAAGAAATCACCGGCTTTGCGCGGGTGATGCGCGAGTATGCGGTCAAAGTGCCGGTGCAGACGGATAAAGTAGTGGTGGACACCTGCGGCACGGGCGGGGATGCGCTGAAGACGTTCAACATCTCGACGGCGGCGGCGCTGGTGGTGGCAGCGGACGGGCGGCTTGCGGTCGCAAAGCACGGCAACCGGGCGGCGACGAGCAAGTGCGGCAGCGCCGACGTGCTGGAAGCGCTCGGCGTCAAACTGGATTTGCCGCCGGAGCGTCTAGGCCAATGCATTGATGAAGTTGGCATCGGATTTCTGTTCGCGCCGTCCATGCACCCGTCGTTCAAGTACGCCGCCGGACCGCGCCGGGAGATCGGCATTCGGACGATCTTCAATATGCTGGGACCACTAACAAATCCCGCAGGCGCATCGGTGCAGCTCATCGGCGTCTATGACGGAGCGCTGTGCGAGACGCTGGCTCATGTCCTCAAAAACTTGGGCAGTCATCGCGCTTTGCTCGTGCATGGCGTGGACGGCCTGGATGAGCTGTCCACGCTCGGCGAGACTGCCGTGAGCGAGCTAAAAGACGGCCAAGTGACATCCTACAAGCTGGACCCGGAATGGGATCTGGGGCTGGCCCGCGCGACCATTGAGCATCTGGCGGGCGGCGAAACTGTCGGGGAGAACGCCGAGATTTTGCTGCATATCCTGCGCGGCAAAGACCGGGGGCCGCACCGGGACATCGTCTGCCTGAACGCCGCCGGTGTCCTGCTGGTCGCCGGAGCCGAAGAGAACTTGGAAGATGGCCTCGAGCGGGCGTCAGCGCTGATTGACAGCGGCGCGGCGCTTGCGGCGTTGGAGCGATTGAAAGAGTTCACGAATGCCTGACCCGACGATTTTAGACACGATTATCGTCTACAAGCGCACGGAGGTCCAGGCGCGTCAGGCGCGGGTGTCGCAGGCAGAAATAGCGGCTTGCGCGGCGTCTGCTCCCCCACCCCGCGACTTCCTAGCCGCATTGCAAACGCCGAAAGTCGGCCCCGCCGCGCTGATTGCCGAAATCAAGAAAGCGTCGCCGTCGGCAGGAGTCATTCGCGCCGACTTCGACCCGATTGCGATTGCCAAAGAATATGAAGCCGCCAGCGCGGCGTGCCTCTCGGTGCTGACCGACGAGAAGTTCTTTCAAGGCCGTGACGATTACCTTCAAGCCGTTCGCGCAGCCGTCAGTCTGCCGGTGATCCGCAAAGACTTTGTGATTAACGATTGGCAGATTTATGAGTCAAGGGTGCTTGGCGCGGATGCGATATTGCTGATTGTCGCCGCTTTAACGCCGTCACAGATAGCGGACTATCAGGCAATCGCGCACGAACTCGGCATGGCGGCACTTGTGGAAGTCCATACGGAAGCGGAGATGGAAGTCGCGCTAAAAGCAAACGCAAAGCTTGTTGGCATCAACTCCCGCAACTTGAACACGTTTGTGACGGATTTAGGCACGGTCGAACGGCTGGCGGCAATGGTGCCAAGTGATGTCACGCTCGTTGCGGAAAGCGGTCTGAAGACGCCTGCCGACGTGAAGCGCGTGGCGGACGCTGGGGCGAAGGCGATCCTGGTTGGGGAGACGCTGATGCGGGCGGACGATATTGGGGTGGCGACACAGGCGCTGCTGGGCAGTTACTGAGGGGAAGATTGACGGCGGGCGGCGAGAATAGCCTGAAGGACGGCGGCTTCGGCGTCGGCGAGGGGCAGGTCTACTGTACAGCCGGAGGCCATACGATGCCCGCCGCCGCCGAATTGTGCGGCGATTTCGGCGACATTGACGGTGTCGCGGGCACGCAGGGAGACGCGAACGCCCCCAGTTGCCATTTCCCGGAAGAGAATGCCGACTTCGGCGCCCTGAACACCGCGCACATAGCTGACGATGCCTTCGGTATCCTGGTCGGTCGCGCCGACTTCGGCAAAGTCCGCCGCCGCGATGTGCGCCCAGACAATTCGCCCGTCGGCAGTCTGTTTCAGCGAGGAAAGCGCGTGGCCGAGAAGCTGGGTCGCGGCGAACGTGCGGTTCTCAAAGACGTGTTCGGAGATGAACGCGGGCGGCGCTCCGGCTTCAAGCAGGGCGGCGGCCACTTGGAGGGTGTTCGGCGTGACGTTCTGGAAGCGAAACGAGCCGGTGTCGGTGATGATGCCTGTAAAGAGGCACGTCGCGATTTCCGGCGTGATGGGAGCTTGGAGCGCGAGCAGCAGGGCGTAGACGATCTCGGCGGTGGACGCCGCGCGGGCATCCAAGACGCGGATGTCGCCGAACGCGCCGGAGGTGACGTGGTGGTCAATGTCTACGACGCGCCTCGCCCGCCCGATAACAGGCTGGATGGTCTTGCCGACGCGCGGCAGGTCGCCGCTGTCCACAACAAGCGCCAGATCAAACGCGGCTTCGTCGGTTGTCTGCTGGACTAACCCGGCGCTAGGCAGAAACTTCAGCAGGTCGGGGACGCCGTCTTCCGACAAACACGTCACGGTCTTGCCGAGCGGCAGGAGCGCGAGCGCGAGGCCGAGCATTGAGCCGAGGGCGTCGCCGTCCGGGTTGACGTGGCAGGCCAGCACAATCGTTTGGCTGGCGTGGATTGCCGCCGCCGCGTCTTGCAGCGGCTGGGTCAGGCCCGGCGCATCCATGCTCATTCGGCGTCTTCCTCGGCGTCCGCTTCGTCCGAAGCGGGCTTGGGGCGGGCGGCGTCTTCGCGCTTGACTTGTTCCAGCACCTCAAACATGTGCGCTCCCCGGTCAATCGTGTCGTCGTACTTGAACGTGAGCGCCGGGACATTGATGAACGCTTTTGAGCGTTTAAGTTCTTCGCGCAGGACGCCGTTTGCCCCGCGCAGCAGGTTCAGCTTGTCGCGCTTGGCGTCTTCAGAGCCGAGGACGCTGATAAACACTGTCGCGTTTTTGTAGTCGGTCGTGACATCAACGTCGGTGATGGTCAGCAGGCCGTCGGTGAAGCGCGGGTCGCGCATTTCGCGCCGGATGACTTCAGAGAGCACTTCTCTGAGCTGGTCCTGCAAGCGTTGTTTTCGTGTGGCGGGCATAAGTTAATTCTTTTTGGAGGAGCGAGGGAATAAATTCCTCTCGCTGAATAACGTCCTTCGGACGAAGGAACAGCATACGACAGCATTCTTCCTCATCCGAAGGATACTATTCAGCGAGAGGAATTTATTCCCTCGATCTTTTCGCCTCGTGCCTAAAGCAGCTCGGTCTCCGTCTGCGTCACGTCCACGCGCGGATTGCCTTCAATATGGTCCAGCGCTTTGTCCAGCACTTGATTGGCGTAGGTCCCGTCGGTCGCGACAACGGCGATGCCGACAGTCGCGGTGCGCCAAATGTCATGGTCGCCGATCTCGGTAGCCGAGACGTTAAACTCGCTGCGAAGGTGCGCCAGCAGGCTTTTCAGGACCTGCCGCTTGTCTTTCAGCGAGTTCGCTTCCTCAATGTGCAGGGTGACAGTTAAAAGGCCGATGGTCATGTTAATAATGCGGAGGCAAAAGAAGGGCGGGGGCAAGCCCACCCCTCGCCAGCTCTAAAGCGTCCGCACGGTGCGCTTCATCTCGTAGCACTCGATGGTGTCCTGCGGGCGGTCATTCACCGGCTCCATGGGATCGTAGCCGGGAACGAGGATACCGCACTCGAAGCCCTGGGCGACTTCGCGGACATCGTCCTTTTCGCGCTTCAGTGTATCGATCTTCCCCTCGGCGACCAGCTTGCCGCCGCGCTTGACACGGACCAGGCCGCCGCGCACGACTTTTCCCGAAAGAATGTACGAGCCGGCAATCGAACCCCCCGACCGGGGCAGCTTGAAAACGGCACGAACCTCGGCGGTGCCGAGCGGGATCTCCTCGTAGATCGGATCGAGCAGGCCAGCCATCGCGAGCTTAACATCGTCAATGAGGTCATAAATGACCCGGTATTCCCGGATGTCAACATGCTCGGCTTCGGCCAATCGGGCGGCGGCAGGTTCCGCCCGCGTGTTAAACGCGACAATCAGCGCAGACGACGCGGACGCTAACAGAACGTCCGAGTCGGAGACAGCGCCGACGCCTGACGAAATGAACTTCGTTTTGACTTCCGCGTGCTGGATTTTTTCGAGTGACTGCCGGATGGCTTCCACCGAACCCTGCACGTCGCCCTTGATAATCAGGTTCAGCTCTTTGCTTGCGCCGGACTTGAACTGCTGCTGCAAGTCCTCCAAAGTGACCGGGCGGCGCGTGTTCAGTTTCTCATCGCGCGTCACCGACGCGCGACCTTCGGCAAGCTGCCGGGCGGCTTTCTCGTCCTTGACCACTTCCATCCGGTCGCCGGCGGCAGGAACGCTGCCGAGACCGAGGACCACAACTGGGGTTGCCGGAGTTGCGGTCGTGACGCGCTGCCCTCGGTCGTTCAGCATCGCTTTGATGCGTCCGAAGGTGCCGCCGGCGACAATGGAGTCGCCCATTTTGAGCGTTCCCTGGTCTACCAGAATGGTCGCGACCGCACCCCGGCCTTTGTCCAGCTCGGCTTCAATGACCGTGCCGGTCGCGGGGGCACTGGGATCGGCCTTCGGCTCGATTTCGGCGTCAGTGACAAGCAGGATCTGTTCCAGCAAGTCGTCCAGCCCAAGCTGCTCTTTGGCCGAGACTTCGACGGTCTGGACGTTGCCGCCGTAGGCTTCGGGCATCACGTCGTACTGGGTGAGCTGGGTCAAAACGTTGGTCGGGTTCGCCCCTTCTTTGTCAATCTTGTTGACAGCAACGATAATCGGGACATTGGCGGCTTTGGCGTGATTGATCGCCTCAATCGTCTGCGGCATGACCCCATCGTCGGCGGCGACGACTAACACGGCAATGTCAGTCACCTGAGCGCCCCGCGCTCGCATGGCGGTAAACGCTTCATGGCCGGGCGTGTCTAAAAACGTGATCTTGCGCTTCTGCCCCTTGTTTTCGGGATCGTCCACTTCGACCTGGTACGCGCCGATGTGCTGAGTAATGCCGCCAAACTCACCTGAAGCGACTTTGGCCTGACGAATGGCGTCCAAAAGCGACGTTTTGCCATGGTCCACATGGCCCATAATGGTCACGACCGGCGGGCGCGTCACCGGCCCGGCGGCCTTCTGGCGCGGCTTCGGCGCAACAACTGCGACTTTCGGAGCGACCGGGGCGGCTTCGGGGACCATGCCGTTCGCGGCGGCAGGCTTCGGCGCGGCGCTGACCGTGACCGCCACTTTGTAGCTCTTCGCCAAGCGACTCGTGACTTCCGGGCTGAGCTTCTGGTTCAGCGACGCCAGCACGCCAAGCCCCATCAGCTTTTTCTGGATGTCGGGAGCCGGAATGCCGATGAGCTGGGCAAAATCGCGCAGCGTGATGATTTCGGGAATTTCCACCGGAGCCGCCGGCGGTGCAGCAACAGCCGGAGCCGCGACGGGAGCCGACGCGCCGTTGGAACCCGCAGCGCCGTTGGAACCCGCAGCGGCCGCAGTGCCGTTGGTGGGTTTCGCCACGCCGTTGGAGACGGCAGCCGCCGGCTTCGGCGCTGAGCGCTCACGGACTGTGGCGACAATGGCGTCGGGGAGGGTGCTGGACGCGGTACGGGCAGGTTCGCCCATCGCCTTCAGCATGTCCAATATCTCGTTATTGGAGACGTTTAATTCTTTGGCTAGATCGTAAATTCGCACACCTGACATAAACTCGGTTCACCTCTTGCTTCTTGTTATTCTTAAATCATTTCGCGGTCGCTCCTGTGGCTTGCACGGGGGCTTGAGCCTGTGCTTCCGTTAAGTTCGTTTCCAGAAAGTTCGTTTCGACAGTTTTCGACGCTAACGCTTTCAGATCGTCTGTTAAAGTCGCCGGCACCGGGGCCGACAGCGCCCGCTCAAACCGCTTCTGTTTGGCGGCTTTCTCGATGCAAACAAGCGCCGCACAGATATACGCCCCGCGCCCGTTGGCGCGTCCGGTCGGGTCAGCGGCCACTGCGCCGCCGTCTTTTTCGGGCGCACGGACCACCCGCAGCAAAGCTTTTTTGTCCGAAGTCTGCCGGCAGACCACGCAGCTTCGGATGGGGACACGCCGCACTTTCACGGGTTAGTTCCTCGCGGGCATCTTGGCACAATTTGGGTCGAGGCAGAGTTCGAGTTCATCCTCGTACATGATCGCACCGAAGGACTCACCGCCTTTGTCTATAAAGTTTATCTCATAGGCGGGCGGCGTCGTCGCATAAAGGCAAAATACAGTCCCGTGGCTACCTGCTGGGAGAAAATCGTTAGTTTCCTCCTTTAAAACAACAACATCTTCTTCTTGAAATTTGTGTGTCATAGCGTGTCTCCTTGCCGCAGGTTGCCAATTTCTTTGGCGAACTTAGGTGCATCGAAGGCGATACGGCCAGCTTGTCCTCGAAGAAATTTAGCTCGCTCCAAATTATAAAGCCGTGCTAAAGCTGATTGTGTCCCAACAACCTCCGCAGCAAAATCTTCGTACCACTGTGCTACTTCCTCTCGCTCTTCCAACGTCATTTCGGAAAGTCGTTCGTTGTAATGAAAAGCTTTCTGCGCTAAACTCTTCAATTCTGCGCGTAGCGGTGTCATGCGAGCCTCCTGCTCCCCTACTTATTCCTCGTCCTCATCGTCCAGCATCTTCAGCATGTCGGCGGTGATCGTCACTTCGTCGCCATAAGCCACCGCGTCGTCGCCATCGGCAGTCGGCAGGGTCAGGGCATCGTCTTCGGTCAGCGCCCGGCCCGCCGTCTGCACGGCGTCGCGCTCTTCGGCTTCCACTTCTTCGGCGGCGCGGGTGAACGCGGCTTTGGCTTCCTGCGACTCCGAGCGGATGTCAATACGCCAGCCGGTCAATCGGGCCGCGAGGCGGACGTTCTGGCCGGACTTGCCGATGGCGAGCGACAGCATATTGTCCGGCACTAAAACAAGGCACGATTTCTTGTCTTCGTTGACTTTGACCTGAACACTCTTCGCGGGCGATAAGCTCTCGGCGACAAACTGCTTGACATCGGCGCTCCAGCGGACAATGTCAATCTTTTCGTCGTACAGCTCGGCCACGACCGCCTGCACCCGTGCGCCCCGGTGGCCGACGCACGCGCCGACCGGATCAATCTTGTCGTCTTCCGACGCCACGGCGATCTTGGAACGCGCTCCGGCCTCGCGGGCGACACTTTTGATCGTTACCGAGCCGTCGGCGATTTCCGGCACTTCCAGCTCGAACAAGCGGCGGATGAGGCTCGGATGCGAACGGGAAACAATCACCTGCGGGCCGCGCGACGGCTTTTTGACTTCCAGCAAGTATACCTTAATCCGGTCGTTAAACCGATACGGCTCGGTCGGCACCTGCTCCGGCTTCGGCAACAGCGCTTCGAGCTTGCCGATGTTGATGTAGACATTGCCCATCTCCGTGCGCTGGACAATGCCGGTCGCGACTTCGCCGATTTTGGCGTTGTACTCATCGAAAACTTTGCCGCGCTCGGTTTCCCGGAACTCCTGCATCATCACCTGCCGGGCGGTCTGGGCGGCGATGCGCCCGAAGTTCTCCGGTGCGACGGTGACAGGGATGAGTGAGCCAAGCTCGGCGTTCGGGTCGAACTTGCGGGCTGTGTCCAGCGTCATCTCGGCGTGCTCGTTTTCGACGGTCTCCACAACCACTTTCTCGGCGGAGAACTTAAACGCATTTTTGGTGGTATCAATATGAACGGCGACATCGCCGGTAATATTATAATGCTTGCGGTACGCTTTCCCCAAAGCGACTTCCAGGGTCCGCAAAAGCGTGGCAAAGGGTATTTCTTTTTCTTTTTCGATCTGCCGCAGGGCCTCGATAAAATCGCCGTTCATAGATTGGTTTCCATGCTCCCCTAATCGCCGTATCTTAAACAGACAGAAAGAGCGGGCGCGATGCCCGCTCTTTCAGAAGTCTGTGTTCTCTGAAACTGATACGCGATTATAGCATATTTTGTAAAAGTTTCGCCCGCTTTAACACAATCGCAGCGTTTGGGTAACGCGAGCTGTTGAGACATCCGATACTGATACCTGCATAACACACCGCAAAGCCAGGACGTTCCGCGCTAAAGGCTGCCGTCGTCACCGAACACGAGCGTATCGTTGGAAATGCCGGTGCCGACCGTGTCGTGGCTGTCGCCGGCAGGGGTCAGAAGGCCGTCAAAATCTTGGGCCGTCGGTGTCCGTCCACCGGACCCGCGCAAGCCGTTCGCGGCATCTATTTCTTTCTCGGCCGGCGTTTCAGTCAGCGCGGCGTTGCGATTGCCGAGCGAATGATCCACAGGAGCGCCGGCCAAGATCGCCCGGTCAGCGATTTCGTCGGCGCCGTCCCGGAACGCCGCTTTGTCGGGAGCGCCGCTCAGAGGAATGGTTGTATCGCGGGGCTTTGTTTCAAGTGCCATAAGTGTTCGGCCTACTTTCTTTGGTGTTGTCTGCGCTTGGTTTGAGTCTTCCCGGTCTTTCGCCGCCATAAACGGCGGGGTTTGTTTTGCTTGACAATGCGGAGCAGGTGGCGGATAATACAAATACCTATGACTACCGAAATTGGTTCCAATCTTTCTGCGGACACTCTTATGCGCCGGGCAGCGGAGATCACGGCGGCGGACGCCGACGGCGTGGCCCTATCACGCCTGCTGGCACTGGCCGGGGATGCACTGGGAACGAACGCGCTGGCGCTCTACCGGCCCGGCGCGGAAGACCGGCTGTTCCTGCATCTCGGCGAGGACACGCCGCGCCTGCGCCGCCAGGCCGAAGGGGGCGGGCCGGACGCCGCCGTGCTGAAGGCCGGGCCGGACGGCAAAACGCTGGGGGTCTGGACGGCGATGCTGCCCGAAGCATCGCGCGGACGCTGGCCCGAAGTGGCGGACGCACTGGCGCCGTTTTTCACCATTGCCCTGCGGCAGACGCGCTGGCAGGACGAGATCACGGCGGCGCAGACCCAGGTCGAGCGGCGCATTCGGGAAGTCGCGACGGTGTACGAGATCGGGCAGGCGATGGACAAAGTCGAGATTGACCGGCTGCTCGACATGGTGACGGAAAAAGCGACGGCGGTGATGGAAGCGTCGGCATGTTCGCTGCTTTTGCGCCTGCCGGAGACCGAGTCGCTGGTCATCGCGGCATCGTTCGGCCTGCCGAGCGACGTGGTGGAACATACGCGCATTTTTATCGGCAGCTCGGTCGCGGGCCGGGTGGTCGAAACCGGCGAGCCGCTGCTCCTCAACTCGCTGGCCGACGATCCTCGGTTCCACGGCTCCGGCATCGGCAGTGTTGCCGATGTTTCTTCGTCCATCTGCATGCCGATGAAGGACGAGAATGGGACTGTGCAGGGAGTTTTGTGCATTCGCCGCCACGCGTCCGGGCCTTTGTTTACCGACGAAGACATGCGCCTCTTCTCAATCTTTGCCACCCAGGCGGGACTTGCCATCAACAATGCTCAGCTTTACGCCAAGCTCAGCCATAAATTGCAGGAGCTGTCGACGCTGGCTGCGCTGACCGAGACGATCACGTCCACGCTGGACTTGGACCAGGTCTTAAACCAGGTTGCGGACAACATCGTAGACGTGGTGCATTTTGAGCGCTGCCGCATTTACCTGCTGGACGTGGAGACAGGCCGGTTTTCTCCCCGAATCGTGCGCGGCTACCACCGGGCGTCTTTAACCGATTTGGATGCCGAAGTCGGCATGGGGACCGGCGTGATCGGCATGGTCGCCCAGCGGCAGATGCCGCTGTTTGTCGAGGACGTTCAGGATGCCCTGCCGATGATTCAGAACTACGCCCAGGCTTTGGACATGGAAGCGTTTTATGCCCAGCCGATTGTCGCGCGGGGCCGCTGCATTGGAGTCGTAGTCGTATCAAGCGCCGGGCCGCAGCGCGGCATTGTGCGGACCGATATTGAGCTGCTGTCTACGTTTGTCCATCAAGCGGGGATTGCGATTGAGAACGCCCGGATTATCGCGGGCCAGGAAAAGCGCTACGCGGAGCTGACGACGCTGTACGAAGTCTCAAAAACTCTCGCGGCGACGTCAGGCGTCCAAAAAGCCGCGCAGACGGTCAACGATCTGGCGACGCAGATCACCGACAGCGACGCCGGGCTTCTCTTGATGTTTGATGACGCCCGCGAGTCCTTAAGCGCCCTGCACTGGCGCGGCGTCTCGGACGCGCTGGCGAAGCGGCTGCGCGGGTTCATCACGCCGGTTCCGGTGGCGGTCTCGGCACGGACCCTGCGGGCGCCGCGCATTCTGACGCCGGGCGATGCGGCGCTCATCTTCGGCCCGGACTGGCAGCCGGTCTGCGACCTGTTTCTCAGCCGCCACCGGGCGGCCGCGCTCGTGCCGCTGGTGGTGGACGACGCGGCGGTCGGGTTTTTGGTGCTGGGCAAGCACGGCACGGACTACGGCGACCAGGAGCTGAAGCTGATCGCCGTGGCGTCGTCGCAGGCCGCGACTGTTCTCCAAAGCGCGGCGCGGTATGAGCGCCGGATCGGCCAGCGGGACCTAGAGCTGTCGGCGGTCTACGAGCTGATGCAGAAAGTGCGGGCGGCGACGACGCTGGAAGAAGCCCTGTCGTCCATTTTAGACATTGTTGCCAGTTTAGTTTGGAGCGATGAGTCATCGCTGCTGACGGTGGACGAAAACGGCGAGACCATGACAGTCCGGGCCGCGCGGGGCGAGCGGGCGGGCGAGATCATCGGCGCCCAGACGCTGCTCCTGAGCGGAGAAAGCGTTGCCGCCCGCGCTCTCCGCGCCCGCACCGCGCTGCTCGGTCCCGGTACGGAGCCGCCGAACGCGGTCCCCGATCCCGCCGCCATGCGCTCCCGGCTGGCGCTTCCCCTAGTCGTTGCCGACGAGCTGATCGGCGTGCTGATGATGGAAAGCCGGACGCCCGATCTCTACACGGAAGAAAGCGTCATGATGCTGCATTTAGTGGCGTCGCAGGCCGCGACCATCTACCGCGAGATCACGTCCCTGCGGAACCTTACCAATTACACCGACAATATCCTGCGCTCGATTGCCGCCGGCGTCATCACGATAGACAAGAACGGCTTCATCGTCACCTGGAACAAACGCGCGGAGGAGATCGTCAATCTACGCGCTTCCCAATTTATTGGCCTGCACTACACGGCGTTTATCGAGCTTTTGCAGATCAACCTGCCGGTGCGCGAAGAAACCATGAAGATGGTGGAGCTGACGGCGCAAACCGGCAAAATCTTTACACGCAACCAGCTTTGCTACCAAAGCCCGCAGGGCGACGAGACGTATCTCAATTTAAGTGCGTCCCAGCTTGTCAGCGAATCCGGCGAGTATCTGGGCATTGTCGTCGTGTTTGAGGACGTTACCAACGAAGTGCAGATGAAAGAAGAAGTCGAGCGCGTCTCGAAGCTTGCCGAAACCGGGCAGCTCGCCGCCAATATCGCCCATGAATTACGGAACCCGCTGTCGTCCATTAAAGGCGCGGCCCAGCTTCTGCAAAAAGAGATGCCGGCGAGCCTCATAGCCGAACACGGCGAGTTTCTGGACATGATCGTTCAGGAAGTCAATGGCTTAGACCGGATCGCGACTGAGTTCTTGGAGTTCTCGCGCGTGACGCCGCCGGAGATGCGCCCGGTGTCCGTATCCGCGCTCCTCAGCCGCCTGCTGCATTTTATGAGCGCGTACTTGGCCGACCAGGACGTTCATGTCGTGCAGAGCTTGGAAGACGGCCTGCCGGAGCTGTCCGTGGACCGCGCCCAAATGGAACAAGTCATCAAAAACATCGTCATTAACGCGGTTCAAGCGATGCCGCACGGCGGGACGCTGACAGTCGCGACCCGTTGCCAGCCGGACCAAGACATCGTCAACATTGACTTTACCGATACGGGGGTCGGAATTTCGGCGGCCAAGATTGACAAGATCTGCACACCGTTTTTTACGACCAAGACCAAAGGGACCGGACTTGGCCTGGCGATTGTCCGCAAGATTGTGGAAACGCACGGCGGGCGGCTGGTCATCCAAAGCACGCCGGGCGAAGGCTCGACGTTCACGGTCCAGCTTCCGATCCAGCCTGTCCCCGCCGGCATGATGCCCGCGTCCCGCGCCGAGATCACCGAGCAGCGCCACGACCGTGCCGGGCAGGGTTATGACAACTGGGCTGTTTATTCAGCTTCTGATTAAGGACACATCACAATGCCGACGGCAGCAGAACGCACGACAATCGCAAACACAGGTACCGCAGCAAGGCCGCAGACAAAGACGCTGCTGATCGCCGATGATGAGCCGAACATCCGGCGGGTCTTGCAGGCGATCTTCGTCAAGGACGGCTATGAGGTCCAAGTCGCTGAGAACGGCATTAAAGCGCTGGAATGGGCGTCTGCAAACCCGGTTAATCTGCTGATTACGGACCTCATCATGCCGGACATGAACGGCGTCGAGCTGATCCAGAAGGTTAAGCAGAAGCACCCCGACTCGGTCGCGATTGTGATCACGGCCTATGCCACCATCAAGACCTGCGTGGACGCCATGCGCTACGGCGCGTCGGATTACATCACGAAGCCGTTTGACATGGACGAAATCCGGGCGGTCGTCAAGCGGGCAGTCGCCCGCGCCGCCGAAGCATCGTCCGCCGGCCCCACCGTAAAGTCCGGCAGCAAAACGACGCCGTCCATTCTGGCGAACGCCGTCTCTCCGGCCATGCAGGAAGTCATCACGACCATTGGCCGGGCGGCAACCTCCCGCGCGACTGTGCTGATACGCGGCGAAAGCGGCACGGGAAAAGAGCTGGTCGCCCGTGCCCTGCACGAGCAGTCCGACCGGGCTTCCGGTCCATTTATTGCGATCTCCTGCGCGGCTCTGTCCGAGACTCTGCTGGAAAGCGAGCTGTTCGGCCACGAGAAAAATGCGTTTACCGGGGCGGCGGCGGAGCGCAAGGGCCGGTTCGAGCTGGCGCACGGCGGAACGCTGTTTTTGGATGAAATCGGGGATGTTTCGGGGGCGGTTCAGGTGAAGCTGCTGCGTGTGTTGCAGCAGCGGGAATTTGAGCGGGTCGGCGGCACAAAGACGATCAAAGTGGATGTTCGGGTCGTCGCCGCGACCAACGCCGACTTGGAGCAATTACTCAAAGAAGGCAAGTTCCGCGAAGACCTGTATTACCGCCTGCAAGTGATCCAAATCACGATGCCGCGCCTGCGGGAGCGGACTGAAGACATTCCGCTGCTGGCGATGCTGTTCCTACAGAAGTTCAATGCGGAAAACGATGCAACGACCGAAGGCTTCTCGCCGGAAGCCATGATGTATTTGCAGTCTTACGCCTGGCCCGGCAATGTCCGCGAGCTGGAAAACGTCGTCCATCGCTGCGTTGTCATGGCCGACAGCCACACCCGCATCATTGAAGCCGACATGCTGCCCTCCATTATCCGCGAGGGGCGGATGAGTTAAGCCTCCCCCCAGCCCCCATTATTGGGGGCTGGGGGGAGTCCTACAGCGCCACCGTCTTGCTTGGCCCGGCGGCGTTCAGGACTTCGGCGGGATCGCGCCAGCCTAAACTCTGGCCGTCGCGCATGAGAAGCACCGAGTCCGCGCCTTGCAGCATTTCGGGGTCGTGGGTCACAACCACCACGGTTCCCCGGTCGCGGTACGCCGACAGCAAATCTACCACCAAGTGGCCATTGGCGTGGTCCAAAGACGCCGTCGGCTCGTCGGCGAAGATGATGTCCGGGTCGTTCATCATGGCCCGCGCGACGCACACCCGCTGCTTTTCTCCGCCGGAAAGCTGCGACGGCAGCTTGTCCGCCATGTCCGTAATCCCAAGCTGCTCAAAGTAGCCTGCCGCCTTCCGCCGCGCTTCGGCGTCTAACACCGGCGCTCCCATCAAGACATTTTCCATCGCCGTTTGCCAGACCAGCAGATACGGCTGCTGAAAGACGAACCCGAAACGCTGGCGGCGCAGGTCAATCAAGTCCAGATCGGAGTGCGCCCCAAACTTGTAGTCGTCCAGCACCACGTCGCCGGAGGTCGGGCGCTTGAGGCCGCTGAGAATATACAGCAGTGACGACTTCCCCGACCCCGACGGCCCCATAATGCCGACGAAACGCTTGTTCGGGATCTCGATGCTGACTTCCCGCAGGGCATGGGTGCTTCGCTGACCGTCGGTGTAAACAAGAGAGATTTTATCAGTGGAAAGAATAGATTCGGACAAAGGATAATCAGACAAGCGTTAGCGTCTTTCTATGATCGTGACCGGGTCCAGGTGGGACAGGCGGTAGGAAATGGTTGCAACGGCAAATAGCGTGATGCAGACCGGGATCGGCAGCGTGTTCCAGTAGGAGAGCGGATCGCTGGGGTTGATCAGCATCCCGCGCGGCTCAAAGACGCTTCCGCGCATGAGACTCAGGATGCTCCAATTCACCAGGACACCGAGCATCCAGCCAAGCGAGGTGAGTATCGCCGTCTCGGAGACTGCGTGCCACACTAACGTACTGCGCCGGATACCAATAGCCGCCAGCACAGCGAACTCGGAAATGCGCTGGGTGAAGTAGATATTGGACAGCATTCCCGCCATCAGCGCGACCACAAAGATGACCGTGCCGTTGACCAGGTGCATGATGAGATACATAGACGCCAGCGAGTTTCGGAGCGTCTTTACCAGGTTATTGAACGACAGCACCTGCACCTGGAACTTATCCAGCGACCCGAACAGCGTGTCCCCCACCCGTCCTTGATCGCTGGGGTTCGTCGTCGTTACTAGTAGCGAGCGCGGTACTTGGGACAAGGTCGCGTCGGTGAACTGCTGGGACGTAAACGCCATCCAGGTCGGCCCCCGCAGTATCCCCACCAGCTTGATCTTTGCCGGGGCGGCGACAAACGTTCCGGTATCGAGCGGCGACGCGATAATATCTCCGACCTTCACCTTCTTGTTCCGCGCCAGCCCTTCCGAGATCACCGCTTCCGGCTGCCCCGGCGCCGGCATCCGCCCGCCCGGCACGAGAGTATCCCCGGCTCTTTTTAGCAGATAATCCCGGTCGCCGTCGGTCACGCCGAAGCAGACGAACGGGAACGGCCCGAAGACCGTGTTGATATTAAAAAAGAAGCCGGACGTTTCAATCGTCCGCTCCACCCCCGGCGTCTTCTGGATCTGGGTCTTGATGGCGGCGGGAACACGGATGACGCTTTCCCCCGGCACAGCCGCGCCGATGCGCGGAATGACCGGCGTGAAGACCTTGGTATAGTTGTAGATCGTCAGCACGGTCAGGTCAATCGAGTTGACGATGGTGACGACCGAGGCAATGAGAAACACCGACAGCACAATGACAAACGCCAGCGGCAGGGTGCGCCCTAGATTGCGGCGGAAGTAAGTGATCGGGTTCAAGGGGCGTGCGATGGCCGTAGTTCCATTTCTAATGCGCTTTGGTTCAAACGCGCTTCTGACAAGCCCCGTTATTATACCCGCTCACCGCCCCTGAAATGCGCTTCCCAAATCGGGTAGACTGTGGCTGTGGAAAAGCGAGTAGCTTGATACTGTGACCACCCGAAACCGAGGTTTATCACAAAGTAGCAAGCATAGCGCTACATGCAAGGCTAACAGATTGTAAGCACTGAACTTATAAACTAAGCAAAGGCGTTTTTTACATGGCATGGAATACTTTAGATTTTATCGAACGCTACGCTAAGTCACGCACGATTGTATATCGACAATATATGCAAGACCACAGCAAATCATTCTTAGAACTAACGAACGAAGATTGTGCTAAGATTGATCTACGCATCTTGTCAAGGTCAGTCACACCTGAAGACACTCGTTATCTGAATTCAGTGGGATACACAGGCCAGTGGGGCTATTTATCTTCAAATTACTGGGCAATTTTGTTAGAAGCGGTGCGTGTGATTAGGAAAAACGAGTGCGATTTGTGCAAAAGGCGTGATTTTAACACCGAGGTACACCATCTTACTTATCGTCATCGTGGATGTGAGTTTGACCATCTCGATGATTTACAATTGTTTTGCTCTACCTGTCACAAGAAAGTGCATAATCGGTCCTTGTATCGTTGAACGAGAGTAACACCTATGGCTTTACAGCGGCAGTATGAGGAAAAAGAGTGGTACTCTGAGGAAGACTACTTTGCCTTTGAGCAGACGGCGTTTGGGCATTGGGAGTACGTCTGCGGCGAAATCCGGGCGATGGCGGGCGGGACGGATGACCACAACACTGTTGTGAGCAACGTCGGCGGGACACTGCGGGCAGCAATGGTGCCGCGCGGATGCCGCGTGTACACGTCGGACATGAAGGTCCACACGGGCAATGGGATAAACACGTTCCCGGATGTGGCAGTCGTCTGTGGGCTGCGTCGGTATTACAAAGGACGGCAGGATGTCATCACGAACCCGCTGCTGATAGTGGAGGTGCTGTCGCCGTCTACGGAAGGCTATGACCGGGGCGAAAAGTTCGACCATTACCGGACAATCCCGACGCTGGCAGATTATTTGCTGGTAGACCCCAACACGCCGCGCGTGTTCCACTATAGCCTTAAAGGGGAAGTCTGGGAGTTTAGGGAAACGGCGGGTCTCGAAAACAGCGTGTATCTGCCGTCGGTGGAAACAAGTCTTGCGCTTTCGGACGTATATGCATTAATTGAGTTTGGAGGAAAAGAGCAGGCATGAATATTGGGGTTGTTAAAGAGATCAAGAACAATGAGAACCGGGTGGCCGTGGTGCCGTCGGGGGTCGAGACGCTGACGAAGGCGGGGCACACGGTCTTTGTGGAGACGGGTGCGGGGGTCGGGACTTCGCTGCCAGATGAGGCTTATGTGGCGGCGGGCGGCACGATTGTCAGGACGGCGGCGGAGGTGTGGGAGCGGGCGGAGATTGTCTGCAAGGTGAAAGAGCCGCAGCCGGATGAGATCGCGCATATGCGGGCGGACCAGACGCTGTTTACCTACTTCCATTTTGCGGCGTCGCGGGAGCTGTCCGAGGCGGTGCAGAAGACGGGCGCGACGTGCATTGCCTATGAGACGGTGGAAGCGCCGGACCATACGCTGCCGCTTTTGACCCCGATGTCCGAGATCGCGGGCAAGATGGCGATGCAGGAGGCGGCCAAGTATTTGGAAAAGCCGCAGGGCGGGCGGGGTATTCTCTTGGGAGGCATTCCGGGCGTACCTGCCGCCCATGTCGTGATACTCGGCGGCGGCGTGGTCGGCATCAACGCGGCGAAGGTCGCGGCGGGCATGGGCGCGACAGTCACGATGATGGACGTTAACCTAGAGCGGCTGCGCTATTTGGATGATGTTTTGCCGGCGAATGTCACGACGTATTTCTCCAATGCGCTGCATATTCGGGAGATTTTGCCGAGCGCCGATGTCGTGATTGGGGCGGTCTTAATTAAGGGCGCTCGCGCCCCGATTTTAGTCTCCCAAGCCGATTTGAAGCGCATGAAGCCGGGCGCGGTGATTGTGGACGTGGCGGTGGACCAGGGCGGCTGCATTGAAACGATGCACCCGACGACCCATGCCGTGCCGGTGTTTACGGTGGACGATGTCATTCACTATGGGGTCGCGAACATTCCCGGCGCAGTCCCGGCGACTTCGACCTATGGGCTGACGAATGCAACCTTCCCCTACCTGCTCGCGCTGGCGAACAAAGGCGTCAAGCAGGCCCTGCGCGATGATCCGAGCCTTGCAAAAGGGCTGAATGCGTCCGGCGGCAAGTTCTTTTTGACCGAGATTTCCGATTTGTTCGGCCTGCCGGTGTCTACGCTGGATGCGTGGCTGGCGTGAACCTCACCCGGCAGTTTAGTGCCGGGTGAGGTTCCTAAAGCCCCGGCCTTACCGGCGATCCCGGCACGTCTCCCGCTGGGGCGGTACCGCGCGGCGGAGCCAGCACGTCCACGCGGGTGGCCTCAAAATCCGCGCCGTGCAGGCGGCCGGTGACGCGCACCTGGTCCCGGCGGTTCAAATCATAGACGGAAATGAGGCGCCCGGTGCGGCGAATAGGGATGGAATGCGGCGAGCCAATTTTGATCTCCGTGCCGTCGGCGAGGCGGACACGAAAACCCCGCCCGCGCAACTTGTTCGCCGGGGAAGACACGGTCCCAAACAAGATACGGTTGGCCTGGTTTGCCGCCGTGCCGTAATCCAGATCTTCTTTGGCGGTCAGTACACCCGCAAGCAAAGTGCCGTTCGGCTGGAGCGCCCCGCCAACTGTGACGCGGCGGCCTGGCTGGACCGGGAACGCGCTGGATGCCGCCGGGCCAAGACCGGAAATGACGGTGTCAGGCGTTACAAAGACGGTGCGCGTGTGCGTGTTGACCCGCAGCACAAACGACCCTGCTTCAAAGTTAACCGCTTCGACAGTCCCGCGCACGGTCACATCAAGTGGCTCCGGGGCAGCGGCAACTAGGGCAGGAATAGGCGGAGGAGGCAGGATTTGGAAGCGGCGGACGGCAATGCTGCCGTCGCTGTTGCCCCGCCCTGAAACTGTGCCGCGCTGCCCCGGCGCCAGCGATTTGACGCCATCCGGCAGCAGGATTTTCGCCTGCGACAAGTCCAGCACAAAGTCCTGCCCGTTGTCGCCCGTGAACAGCGCGGCGTGCGGCCCGGCCTCGACCCGCTTGACGATCCCGGCGAATGTCACTTGCTGCCCGGCGACTGATACGGCCGGCGCAGGGACCGCTGAACAACTGCTCCCCGTCAACATAAGTACGGCCAGCGCTGGCAGTGTCCAAAAATCAGCTCGCATCGCTCTCACTTCCGCTTGTCTCCCTGTTAATTGCAGCCGCCGCCTCGCGCGGGTCCGGCGACGCCGTGATCGGGCGGCCTACCACAAGATAATGCGCCCCGGCACGGACCGCCTCGCCGGGCGTCATCACCCGCTTCTGGTCGCCGAGGGCCGCGCCCGCCGGACGGACGCCGGGAATGACCAGAGTAAACTCCGGCCCGCAGGCGGCTCGGACGGCTTCAATCTCATGCGGGGACGCGACCAGCCCATCACAGCCGCTGTCCTGTGCCAGACGCGCGAGATGCACGACTTGTTCCGTGACGGAACGCGAGATGCCCAGCTCGTCCCGCAAAATCTCGGCGCTGATGGAAGTTAGAACCGAGACGGCAATCACCAGCGGCTTTGCGACGCCTGCCGCGTCCGCGCCCTCTTTCGCCCCCTGCACGGCGGCTTCCATCATCGCACTGCCGCCCGACGCATGGACGTTGAACATCCACACTCCGCGCCGTGCCGCCGCCTTCGATGCGCCGAAGACGGTGTTCGGAATGTCATGGAACTTGCTGTCGTAGAAGATTTTGGCATCCGCGCCCGCCATCGCTTTGAGTTCATCCAGCAAGCCGAAGCCCGCCGCGTTTACTAGCTCCAAGCCCACCTTGTAGCCCGCAACTTCCCCCGCCAGCGTCTCCGCCAGCGCCACCGCTTTTTCCGCTGTGTCCACGTCCAGCGCAACCAGCGTTCTGCTTTGTGTGTTCATAGAAGCCTATTCGGCAGGAACAGTGGAAAATCCTGTCAAGAAAAAACCTCACCCGCCAATAAATTGACGGGTGAGGTGCTTCTTATTCCCTGTTAGTTCCGGCGGGACGAGCCGCCGCCGCTGAGAGACAGCAAGATCTGCACCAGGAACCAGAACAGGTTGATGAAGTCTAAATAGAGCGCGACCGTCGCCAGAACATAGTCGTTTGGGCCGTAGCGGAACTTGATATTCGAAAAGTCGTACAGCGTGAAGCCGGCAAAGATCAACGCGCCGCCGATGGCATAAACCAGACTCAGGCCGGGGCTGAACGGCAAAAAGAAGCGGATCAGGCCGACGACGATCAGGCCGATGAGCGCGAAGATCAAAAACTTGCCGAGGCCGCCGAAATCCTTGCCGGAGACCCAGACATAAGAGCCGAGGCCCGCCACAATCACCGCCGACAGCGCCGCCGCCTCACCGATGACCGCTGCGCCGTAAGGATAGCCCCTGGCAATCGCACCGAGCATCGGCCCCATCAGCAGCCCTTCGAGAACGCTGAGGCCGTACAAGAGGACAAGGCTCAGGCCGGGGTTGTTCCGGGCAAACGACAGGCCGATGACACACCCGAACGTGCCGAGCATCAGCGGCAGAAACAGCGCGGGCGAAAGCTGCGCCGAGGCCGCCCAGTAAGCCGCGCCCGCTGTGACTAACAGCGCCGTGCAGAGCAGGTACGAGACCCGCTGAATGAGCGTATTAGAAGACGCCGCCGATTGGTTGGCGGCGTAAGGATTATAAGGTTGATTTGGGTTGCGCGAAAAGTTGTTCATTGATTGGTTTCTCCCACACTTACATAACGTAAACGCCCATTTGTTCGTTCCAAAGGCGTTCGAAGCTTAAACCCGGCAGCCCTGCAAAAGAGGAAAAACAGGCGGGGACGGGGAACGTCCGCGCATGACAATCCCTGTGCTGTTTGACACGGACATCGGCTCGGACATTGACGACGCCGTGGCGCTTGCGTACCTGCTGCGCCAGCCGCAGTGCGAGCTGCTCGGCATCACGACCGTTTCCGGGGAGCCGGACCGCCGGGCGGCACTGGCCCGCGTCCTTTGCGTAGCTGCCGGGCAAAGCGATGTGCCGGTCCATGCCGGATTGGCTGCGCCCCTGCTGGCCGCTCCGCTTCAGCCTTGTGCGCCGCAGGCGAAGGTGCTGGACCCGGAAGCGTTTACCGAGTTCACGCGCCCGACGGCGATAGACTTCCTGCGCGGGGCAATCCGCGCCCGGCCCGGCGAGATCACGCTGCTTGCCACCGGGCCGCTGACGAACCTTGCCGTGCTGTTTGCGCTGGACCCGGAAGTGCCGACTTTGCTGAAGCAGATTGTGCTGATGGGCGGCCTGTATCACACGCGCTCTGTCGGCCACACAGGCGCGACGGGAGCCGAGTGGAACATGCGCTGCGACCCGCACGCCGCCGCGATTGTCTTCAGCGCGAACGTGCCGCGCCTGCTGGCGGTCGGCCTCGACGTGACGGAGCAGTGCCGGATGCCGGCGGAGGAGGTGCGAAAACGGTTCACCGAGGCCGGCTCACCGCTTGACATAGTGCTGGTCATGGCCGAAGTTTGGTTTCGCGGGAAGTCCGAGATGACGTTTCACGACCCTTTAGCCGCCGCACTCATCTTCACGCCGGAGTTGTGCCGAGCCGAGCGGCAGCGGATTGAAGTAGACACAAGCCTTTTACGGACACAGGGCCAGACGTTCTTTAACCCAAACGCCACCGAGAAGCCGCACGAGATCGCCGTCAGCGTGGACGCTCCAGCGTTCTTTCAGCATTACTTCAACGTCGCTGCGCCGGCGGGTTGAGACGCTGCGAAACAGATCTCATGGCGTCTCGTGCGCGGCACTTCTTGCGCCAGGTCTGTTACTGGGCCGCGCCTGCAATGGTCAGCTCATTGCTCACCTTGTAGCCGGGGTGGCTCTTAAGAATAGCCTGAGCATCTTCTTCGGCTCGCTGCTTCATGGACGCGTCGGCGACATGGCCGGTCAAAGTGATCTTCAAGGGGCTGCCGCTGACACTAATCAAGTTGCGCGGATCACGCAGCACAACATCGGCATCAATCGCGGTTTTGATCGGCAGGCGCAAGGCGTTTGCATCGGCGTTCTGCGGCACGTCGGCGACCGCTTGGCCCGCTTTCTGCGCGTCCGCTTTCGCGGCCTGCCCGGCCTGGGCTGCCGCCTGCTGGGTCTTTGCCGTATCGGTCGCGGTGTCCTGCTTGGCCCCGCTGAGAGTGTTGCCGCAGCCGCTCAGTGTCAGCACGGCAGCAAGCGCCGAGACTGCAAATATCAATTTCGTCATAATTGTCTCTTTTCCGGGCAATCTCTGCCCTTTCCTGGTTATGCCCCAATTACCTGTTTCCCGAACCGTTCCATTTCTTCCATTTGCGGGCTGAACTGCAGCAGCAGCAGATCCACGCCTACGGCCTCAAACGCGGCGATTTGTTCTTTCACGGTTTCCGGCGTCCCGACCAGCCCGGAGCGCAGGCCGCGATTGGAGACCGAGTAGTCTTCGAGTGAGACCTGCTGCTCAAGCTGCGTTCCCGACAGCCACTGCTGGTAATTATCATACCCCGCCGCGCTCTGCTTGACATCGGTGATGCGCCGGCGTTCTGCTTCGGCGGCATCCGCCGTGTCCCGAACTATCGCGTAGCCTGCGACCCCGAACGTCATCGGCGGCAGGCCCATCCGCTCGCGCCGGGCCGACAAGTCCTTTATCTTCTCCCCCACCCGCGCCGGCGGGTCGCCGTGCATGACATACGCATCGCAGGTGCGGGCGATCAGCTCTTTGGCCGCCTCCGACTCGCCGCCCGCATAGAGGACCGGACGCGGCTTCGAGACCGGCTTCGGCGACAGCACTGCATTCTGCACATTGTAAAGCGGCCCGGAATGCGAGAAGCGCGGCTCCGTCCAAAGACCGTTGACGACCGACAGCCATTCTTCGGTCCGGGCATAGCGGTTGTCGTGCTGGTCGAACTGCACCCCGTACTGCTTCGCTTCTTCCGCCCACCACGACGACACGACGTTCAGCGACAATCGCCCGCCGCTGATGTTGTCAATGTTCGCCGCCTGCTTCGCCAGCAGCGCCGGGGCATGGTAAGCGGGCCGGACTGCGACCATCAGCTCAAGCCGCTCCGTCACTGCCGCCAGCGCCGCCGCCGTAGACCAGGCATCAAGGCACGGCGTATCCATGCCCTTGATGTCGTTCAAGTTCAGCTCGGCGATCAGCGTCAAGTCAAACCCGATCTGCTCCGAGCGCACCGCCAGTTTCTTCGCGTAGTCCCACGAAGCGTCCATATTCTCATCGTCCACATTCCGCAGCCAGCCGCCAAACACCGGCAGCCAGTATCCATAACGCATTGATTGGTTCCTTAAAGACATTCTAAATCATCATGCAAAGCGAGCTAACGCAGATTGCCGAATGCTTACTAAGCTCAACAAATTCTCATAGATGCGGGAGCGGGGGACGGAGAGACGAAAAGCCTTTAAAACAGCGTCATCAAAATTACAACGGTCGTCTTGTTCCAATTCATCCGCAATTTGCAAAACATTCCGTTGAAGCAGTGGTTGAAACGCCTTTTTGATTGCTTCTGCATCCTGTGGTGAAATTTGTGCTGGATCAAGGATGTGCATGAACCTCGCTACCTGGCTTGCGCTAATGTCCAGTACGCCAAGCCCTCTTCCAAATCCCATGCCCTCAGTAATAAACAGACTGATGGCACTATTGAGCAAGGCATGGAATAAGTCAACATCCACGCCAGGCTTGGGGCTGAGGCTGATCAGACGCTGGTTGACAAACGAAGGAACATCAAGACGTGCAACAAATAGCCTTGTGTGGTAGTTTAAAGGCATGACCAGTTCCGCCAAAGCTTCTGTCCGCATTTCGTACCAGTATCTTCCTGGCATGGACAGCGCTTTTGTCAGAGGTTCTCCCTTACTATTCAGAGCATTTTGGAAGCGTTCAATCCAGCGAAGCGCCCCGGTATGGTCAAGCTGGTGCAATTCCTCCAGAGTAAGGGAACAACTGAAAGCATCACTTCGAGCGGCGGTGGCATATCCTACGATCTCAGTTGAAGATTTGAGGACAGGCTTGATATAATCCACCTCAATTCCGTGACCGGCCACCGGGTAGAACATTTCGTCCCACCCTCTGCGCTCGCCCCGACTAATGCTGAAGAGGCTGCGAAGTGGAGTTAGGGGAAGGTCCAAAACCCAGTCACAATCCACAAATTGCGCGTTTCCACCAAGACCATAAGCCCTGAACCGCGTTAATTTTTTCCCGGAAACAGAATGAATGGTCATAGCATCACTCTGCGCTTGTCCTAGCTCGATTTGCGCGGCGGCAACGGAAACAGCTTCTTTGTCCGCGAGTTCTTCAATGGGACGAGCAAGAACGACAAAATCGATAAGTTCTTCATCCTTACCGGCTGCCGCCGAGACTTCTTCCATCTCTCTTTTTTCCAGCAGCAAAATGTTTGTTACGACTTTGCTGTTTTGGAACCATCGCCCAGCACCCGATGTCACAACCGATTTCAGTTTGTAGTAGTCTCGGATAAGATCGAAAAATTGGCTTCCCCAACCAGTGCCAAGCCAAGCATTTGTAATAATAATTCCTAGTCTGCCTTCTTTTTCTAGAAGTGGATGAAGTGCAAAAGGCAGATAAGCCGCAACATCAGCTCTCCCGGACAAAGGAACCATTTGATCGTTGAATGAGCTGTTAATCGCAGCAATTGCCTTGCCATACTGCGACCGTCCTTCCTGCGCGACAAAAGGAAGATTGCTGGCAATCGCCTGAAACCTTCCTATCTGTTCAGCAAAGACTTTTCCGGTGCTTGGGTTACGGAACTCTAAGGTAGTGTCGGGACTAAGCTGGAAAGCATCTTTGCAAAAAAGCCGCAGGGGCATATGCATCAAGAATGGCTTTGCCATTGCCAAAGTAGCAATCTGTATAGCTTGAGCATCTTGATCCCCCGCAAAAACAGCGTCAGTGGCAGCTTTCGGTGTAACTTCATTCTGAATTTTCTGTTCCAAAGCCGCCCGTGCGATTGTGCCGCTCCCACAGCAAGGATCAAGGACACGATCTTCTTCAACATTGCGAACGCATAGGTGGATTAACAGCCGAGCCAGTGGTAAAGGTGTTGGATATTGTCCACGCAGCTTTCTAACCGCTGCTTCCGAAGTGGCTTCCAATATGCCTGAAAGTTGCTCTTGATCAATTGAGCCGACTCTTATGTCCGTCAGCAACTTGTGAAACTGTTTGAGTTGACTCCAACAGCGCTCAGGAAGAATGGATAATCCAGTACTGGGGGAGAAGATGGTCCAAAAATTACATTGTTGCGAAAGCTGCTCAAAAATTGCAAGTGCATTCAATGGGGTGGACTCGTCGTTGATTTGGGTAACGGCTTGGGCGCGGTTATCTAAGCCCTGAAGAATATGAGCAAATAAAAACTTGCCAATCCAATTAGAAAGGTTAGCTTGTGCCAGCACATTCCAACGGTCTTTGCCTTGATACTCCAGTTGGTTCTGGTGCCACCATAAAGTGATTTCTGCACTGAGGCGGACATCTCGCTTCGCCGCCTGGCGCAGTGCATTTGCAACGGTGTCCGTATTTTCCAAAATCAACGAAGTAATGCCGCCGGTTTTGTAAGCATCAATGAATTGTCTGCCTTCCAAAGTATTGCGGTCAAAAAGATCGTTCAGATAGTTGACAATCTCGGCGGCAAGAGCCTTCCAAGCCGCTTGATTTGGCACGACGCTTGCCCTTGTGGAAACAAAAGATAGTTGATCCCACTGCTTGTTGAGATAGAAAATATTTGTAGCGGCATCCTTGACATATAAACGGGCATAAGACACATTCCATAAGAGGAAACTGTCTAAGCCAAGTATACGGGCCTTGCGTTCCGCGTTCTGACGGAACTCCTGATCGTCAATGCTTGTGTCCGGCATCTTGAGTTCCCAGCCCTGCAAAATTCGTGCAGTCGCTCGGTCGCCAAAAAGCAGGACGTCTGGAAACAGCATTCCTCCTTCTGCTCTTACTGTCTGCTCCCCACCGGCATCCATAATGGAACAGTTACTTGACGCCGCAATCTGTTTCACATGACCAATGAGGTCAATGGCCCAAGACCGCTCGTTGTAAGTAATCGCCTGCGGGTTCATTACCGGGGAAGCACCAATGGTCTTTTTCATGGTTCAGTATTTTTCCATTTCGCTTCGTTGAGAGCAACATTCGCGTCAACCATTTCGCCCATATGACTGATTCTGACGCTTGGCTGCAAGTCGGAGAAGAGTGGTGGTGGTTCCTCTCCGCGCGTGAGCATCTCCTGAACTTCCGCTAAGCGCTCTTGTGCGACGCGAATATAGTCAATGCGTGTATCCTTGAAGAGATGAACTTCTTCATTCTTTTCGATGCCGATAAATCGCCTGCCTTCAAGCGCAGAAGAAACTAAAAAGCTCCCGCTGCCAAAAGCATTGTCCAAGATGATATCGCCAGGGCGGGTAAACATACGGATTAGGTATCGCCCAAGCGCGACAGGCTTTTGAGTCGGATGCCAGACTTTTCCGCCGGTCTCGGACTCGGCGGTCTTGCAGTAAAGCGCGTCTGTTGGGAAGCGTTCCCCTTCACTTTTTACTTGAACAGGCTTGAAGTCTCCATAACTGCCGGTATATTGAGCTTTCCTCATTCCCTTATCATAGGGTTCGCCCTGCCACATGACAGGGTTGTAGTCAGGCTGTTGCCCATAGAAAATGCATATGTCTTCATGCTGACGCAGAGGCTGACGGCGTGCGTTCAGAAAGTTCGTTGACTTACTTTTGATCCAAACAAACTTATAGCGGAACCATGCTTCATTGCTCAAAATTAGACGAGCCGTAAAAATTCCCTGCGAAGTCAGAGCAACCACACCTCTCGGCTTGAGAATGCGTTGATACTCCAGCCACAAAGCTTCCAGAGGAATGATGCTGTCCCACTTGTTTTGTGTTGTCCCATAAGGAAGATCACAAAGCACCATGTCAATTGAATGCGGCGCAATGCGCTTCATAACTTCTAAACAGTCGCCTTGATAAATTTCTCCGCCTAAATCAGCCATCCGTGACTCCTATAGTATGAAATGGAAATGCCGCATAATTGATAGTAATATATCTGGTTCGGCATCACTTCGTTCCTCTCGTGCTATCTTTTGATATTTTACCCCTATTGCTTCTAAAAGAGGTCCAACTTTATCGTCAGTCAGCATCGGCGGCAGTTTTTTCCAAATAATCCGCCAGCCGCGCGAATGGGTCGAAGCCGATGACGTTGGGGGCGTCGGCGACGAAGTTTGAGAGGGCGTTGACATCGTAGTACAAAACGCTGCCGTCGCGGTCGTCAATCATGTACTCAATGCCGCCGACATCAATCCCGGCGGTGTGCATGATGCGCTCGACGTTGGCAATGACATCCGGCGGCGGGGTGTAGCCTTCGACCCGCAGGCTGCTTTTCGGCATGTCCGCCGCCGACGCCGCGCTGCGTGCGAGGTCTCGGCCGTCCACCGTTTGGCAGATGTCGGCGGGACACAAATTGAAGCTCTCGCCTGTCGTGTAGACGTGGATGGCGTACAAATACTTGCCGCCCAATGTTTCAACGCGCGTGATGCGCCCGTCGCGGGCCGGCACGAACTCCTGCACCAGCGCCGTGCCGTCAATGCCCAAATCTATGCTGCCGGCGTCTGCTGCTGCGCTCAGTTCCTCCCGGCTGTCGTAGCGGACGACGCCTGCGCCGGAGCCGCCGATGTTCGCTTTGACGACGACGGGGAACCGCAGGCCGTCCGACGCCGCCGGGGCGGCGTGGGGGTCGCCGATGACCCGCGCTTTCGGGTAGCCCAATTCCAGCGACTCAAACTGCGTGAGCTGCAAGGCTTTGGAAGTCTCGGTCGTAAATGCCTGAACACCGTTGAGGACCCGCGTTCCCAGCCGCTCTAGGTGCGCCAAGTAGCTCAGTGTATAAAAGATGCCGGGATAGTCCGAGCGCAGGTAGGCCGACGGACTCATGCGGTTAAATAGGACGCTGTAGTCTCGCTCGGTTTGGCTGGGGTCATAAAAGTGCCGCCGGGCGTCAATCTTGACGTATTCGGTGCCACGCCGGTCGAGTTCGGCGAAGAATGGCCGGAACCAGTCGGGATGCTCGTAATAAATGGCGATAGGGAGGGACATAGATAAAGCTTTCGGAACGATACCATGGACCGGCACTTCCAGTGCCGGTTTCTGACGCTTGGGACAAATACGGGCAACATCTCGCAGGAACCCGCCCCGCCGATGCCGAACTAAGCGCCATGACAGAGAACACTTCATCAAAAAACGCCGTCGCGGCGGTTATTGAACGCATTTTACCCGACATTATCCAAACGCGCCACCACCTGCACCAAAACCCGGAACTGAGCGGCGGGGAGCAGGAGACAAGCGCGTATGTCGCCGACCGCCTGCGGGCCTTCGGTTTAGACGACGTGCAGACGGACCTAGCCGGGCACGGGGTTACGGCGGTTCTTCGAGGTAAGAAAGACGGGCCGATGCTGGCGCTGCGGGCCGACATGGATGCGCTGCCCATTCAGGAAGCAAGCGGCTTGAAGTACGCCTCGTGCAAAGCAGGCGTGATGCACGCCTGCGGGCATGACGGCCACACGGCAACGCTGCTCGGTACGGCGCAGGTGCTGTCGGAGCTGCGGGAGTTTCTGCCCGGCCCGGTCAAGTTCATCTTCCAGCCTGCGGAAGAAACGGTCGGCGGGGCGGACGGCATGATTTCGGCAGGAGTGCTGGAAGGCGTTTCGGCGATTGTCGCTCTGCACGGCTGGCCGAACCTCGAAATCGGGCAGATCGGTTACCGCTCCGGCCCGATGATGGCGAGCGCAGACACATTCGACCTGACGGTTAAGGGCAAGGGCGGCCATGCGGCCTACCCGCACACGACCGTGGATCCCATTGTCATCGGCAGCCAGATTGTTGCCGCCTGGCAGACGCTGGCGTCGCGCGAAGTCTCGCCGCTCGACTCGGTGGTCGTCACTGTCACCCAGTTCCACGCCGGGACCGCCTACAACGTCATCCCCGGCGCTGCCGAGCTGAAAGGCACTGTGCGGACACTCTCAAACGCCGTTCGCGACGAAATGCCCGCGAAGCTGGAGCGCATCGCGGCGGGGATTTGCGCGGCCTTCCGCGCCGAGTACGAGTTCAAGACCAGCTTCGGCCCGCCGGTCGTGGAGAACGACCCGGCGCTGACGGCGCTTGTGGAAAGCGTCGGGCAGGACGTTCTCGCCCCCGGCGGCGTCGCTTATTTGGAGACGCCGACGATGGGCGCGGAAGACTTCGCCTACTACCTGCGTGAAGTTCCCGGCGTCATGTTTCGTTTGGGCGTCGGCACCGACGTGACTGCCCTGCACACGCCGACCTACAACTTTTCCGACGGCGCGTTAAAGTACGGAATGACCATGCTGGCGCTTATTGCCCTGCGGTACGGCGCATGACCCATTTTGGCGGCGTGTTGTTTGACCTTGATGAAACGCTCTACAGCCGCCGGGCAGCATTCGGTTCCTGGCTAAACGCTTACCTGCGGGACACCCTGCGGCTTTCCGATGCCGCCGAAGTCGCCCGTGTCCGGGACATGGTTCACGCGCTCGACCAAAACGGCTACGGCTCCAAGCAGGCCATCTTCGAGCATCTGCACAACAGGTATCCCGCCCTGCCCGGCGCTCCGGCCCGCTCGTTGGAAATGTTCTTTGCCGAGTTTCTAACACATATTACGCCGGAAGCCGAGACGGAGGCGCTTTTGGATACACTCGTCCGTGCCGGCCTGCCGTTCGGCGTCATCACCAACGGGTCAGCGCGGCAGTGGCGCAAGATCGAAGCATTAGGCTTAGACAGGCGCACGTCCTGCCTGTTCGTCTCGGAAACATTCGGCGTCAAAAAGCCTGACCCAGCGATCTTTCACGCCGCCGCCGCCTGTCTCGGCGTCCCGCCCGCAAACATTCTGTTTGTCGGGGACAATCCAAGCGCCGACATCGGCGGCGCCCACGCCGCCGCAATGCCCGCCGCCTGGCTGCATCGGGACCAAGTTTGGCCTGAGACACTGACCTTCAAGCCCAATTTCGTCATCGGGTCCCTAGACGAACTGCTGCCCCTACTTGGCATCAAGACTACTGACTAAACACTGAGGAGATTACCATGAGCACCCATTACTACCACAGCGTCTATTTCTGGCTGCGCGAGAACGGCGACGCGGACGATGCCCAGAAAAACGCCGACGGCTGCCGGACCTACCTTGCCAACATCCCTGGCATCGTCACGCTGAACGTCGGCTTCCCCGCCGGGACGCCCGCCCCCGTCGTAGACAACAGCTACGGCATCGCGCTTTTGATGGAGTTTGAGACCAAAGAAGCCCGCGACCTTTACGAAGACCACCCCGACCACCAGCGCTTCATCGCCGACTTCCACCACCTTTGGAGCCGAGTCCAAGTCTACGACGCCGTCCCGGCGTAAGTGATAGAACAGGGCCAGGGTTCCAGTCAGGAACCCCGGCCTTTCGCTTGATTCTGACTGTTATGTCCGCAGACCTGACCAATTAGAGCCAGTTATGTCCAATTCGGTCTGATTAGCGAAATGTTGATGCTCTAAAAGTTCCATTTTAATGGAAGCGGGGTTTGGCAAACGTTGCACTCATAAATGCCGTCCTTGATGATGTTCTTCGACTGACACTTCTCGCACCGCCGCATGACATAAGCACCAGTAAAGTTTGGGGGATGGGACAAACCGCTGTTGTCCAGCGCAACGGCAACCATAGGCCAGGAAGACGGCCCCGGGCAGTAGCCAAGTGACTGATTGCTGACCTCCACCACAGACACCTGTTTGTTGTCCATTGCAAACGTCATTTCTCCCGCCGACAGCACCGGCTGATCGACAGCGCAGGCCACATGCTCGGAATGACGGTCGGCGACCCAAAGCTGACCAGTGGCATTCACAATAAAGGTTGCCGTGACCATGCCGTCTTCAAGCCGCTGCTTGGTTTGGCTGATCCAGTCGCGCACGTCTTGCAGTTCTTGAATATGATGCCGTTCCGAGATGGAACCAAGTAGCTCAGGCAGACCGCCGTAACGGTAAAGCTTGCTCATTGCGTATGTAGAGAAGCGCGTAGGAATTTATTCCCACGCGATCTTAATTGCTCTTAAACTCTTGCTGCTTTTCTAAAAAGAAGTCTACGGCGGCGCGGCCTTCGGGGCCGATGTGTTCGGAGAACGAATTGACGTAAAGCTGGATGTGGGCGCGGACGACTTCCGGGTTGAGGTCCTGGGAATACTCGCGGCAAAGGGCGAACGCTTCGGCGTCGTGGGCGTAGGCCCAGCGGAGGCTGTCCTGGACAATGGCTTCCAGGTGCGCTTTGTTCAGCGTCTTGCGGGCAGCGATGGCACCGAGGGGGATAGCAAAGTTTGTTTTGTGTTCCCAGTGGTCGCCGAGGTCTTGGATCAGGTGCAGGCCGTCGGCGGCGTAGGTGAAGCGCTTCTCGTGGATGACGACGCCCTGTGCGCCCGGCCTTTGGAGAAGCTCGGCGTAGAGGGCGTCGAACGGCAGAAAGCGCTTTCGCAGGGGGCGTCCGGCGTAGAAGTCCAGCAGGAAGTTCGCGGTTGTGTATTCGCCGGGGACTAAAACTTCGCCGTCAGGGTCCCAGGCACCGCCGTTTGAGAGCAGCAGCGGGCCTACGCCGCGCCCCAGCGCCCCGCCGCAGTCCAGTAAGTCGTACTGCGACTGGCAGTGGATATAGTTGGCGTAGCTGATCTTGACCACGTCAATCGCTCCCGATTGGGCGCGGTCGTTGAGCGTTTCCACGTCCTGAAAGTCTACGGTGAATGTCATGCCATCGGTCGGGATTTGGCCGAGCAGCAGGCCGCTGAAGATGTAAACGTCGTTCGGGCAGGGCGAGATACCGAGGGTAAGATTAGGCATGGGTTTGATTTCTAAGCAGAGAGTTGGGTAACGTTGAGACGCGCCGAGAAATTTTTAACTCCTCGGCGCGGATTTTTTCGCCCACGCTTCCGCAAAATACGCTGCCAGATTGGCAAGCGCAAGCCGGATGTTTTCGGGGCGCATGTCCCGCACCGACGCAAAGTTGCTGATGGCGCGGATCTCGCAGACGGGGATGCCGAGCATCTGCCCGGCCTGCGCGACCGCCGCGCCTTCCATTGTCTCGAAACGGGCATCAAAGAGAGCTTCGCGTAGAAGCCCGACTTCTTCGGTTCCCGTACAGCTATTCACTGTGCAGCCGAGGCCGAGATGCGAGGCCGGGAACTCGACGAAGTGCGTCAGCGGCAGAGGCATTTGGTAGAACGCGCCCCATTCCGACTCGCCGAGGTGGCGAAAGCCGGGCGCTTCGGGCAGTCCAAAGCCGACATCGCCGTAGACTTCCGATTGGCCGGCAATGATGTCGCCGAGGCGTAAACCGCTGCCGGGATACGCCCCGGCAATGCCGATGTTCAGAATGCGCTTGGGCCTTAGCCGCCCGGCGACCGTGAGTGTTTGCGCCAGCGCCAGAGGAATGCCGACGCCGGTCAGAAAGCTGCTGCCCGCCGTGCCGAATGTCTGAAGCTCCATTTGGGTCGCGGCACAAACCAGCAGATCCGGCTCGGATGATTTTGGGTCAGCCACGCAGTTCCCCTTCCAGCAGACTGTAGCCGTAGTGGTCGCGCCAGCCGCGCTCCGGGTGGCGGGTCATGTGGCGGACTAAGCCCTCGCGCTGAAAGCCGAGACGCGAAAGAACCGCCTGGCTTTTCCGGTTCTCGCAGTCTGCAAATGCGGTGATGCGATGGAGGCGACCCGGCGCGAGCGCATAGGCCAAAAGCCCACGCACGGCCTCGGTCATCACGCCGTTTCCCTCGGCATCGGTGCGGAGCATATACCCAAGCTCCGCGCTGGCGTTCACCGTGTCAATCACAGTCAAGCCGACCCGGCCGACGAGCTTGCCCGACCAGAGTAGGATGACGTAGTGCCACGCCGAGCCAAGCAGCGTCGCGTCTTCCGCCGACTGAATGTATTCTTTGACCGTTGCCCGCGTGCTGCTGCCGGTCCAGCCGAACCAGCAGGCGAATTCCGGGCGAGAGTCATTGATCATTTTCAGCACCGAGTCGGTATCGCTGACCGCCATCGGGCGGAGAGTCAAACGCGGCGTATGCAGGGTCGGCAGAGGCGAGCGAGTCATGCGAGTAGTTTACCCCAGCCGCCGGGGAATTACCACATAACCGCCCGTCATGTCCCCCAGCACTTCCCCGCCCGCCGCGCCGTGCCGCCAGTACCACAACACAATGTACGCGCACGAAAGCGCGTCCAGCCCGTCTTCCAGACTCTTGAGCTTCGCGCCGATGACGCCGGAGACATCGGCGGGCGGCCAGTCGGCGGGCAGATCCAGCGGCGGGTCGAACTGGGACAGGCTGCGGAGCAGGCGGCTGTACTCGTTCATCGCCGCCCAGCGGGTCTCGTAGGTGCGCTTCGGCTTCGGCTTGTATTTGAGGGTCTTTGCCAGCCCAAACAGCACAACATGCGCGGGGTGCGGGAACACTTCCATTGCCTGCCGGATGCCCGTCTGGTGCGGCGCTTGGAGATACGGATCATGGCGGATACCGATTTCCGCCAGCCGCGTTACCAATCGCTCCCCGCGCACATCGCCGCCGAAAATCGTTCGGTTGGCCGGATGTGCTCCGGCTTGGAACCTCGCAAAGCGCTTCCCCAGTTCCGTTTCGCAGGGCCGCTTGCCGGTCCCGTTCGGCACGAGAAGCGGCGCGTCCACCCCAAGCAGCAGGCCGTCTACGCGGGCTTCCGCAGTATCGTTCCAGCGGCTGGTCCAGTCCATAATCTCGGCGTCATCGCCCAGCGTTTCAGTATACTCTAAAACGCTTGCCCGGCTTCCGGCGTCCGCCGCGCAGGAAACGACGCAGCCGCCACTTTTGTTTTTGCCGCCCCACGCGAGGTCTAGTCCTAAAAAGAGCATGAGGTGAGGATACCCGGAAATGCCCCCCCAGCCCCCAATAATGGGGGAACCGGAGAGAAACCCGTAGAGGCGCTGCTTGCTGCGCCCTCTTAATCTAAACTGCTCCTTCTTCGTCATGCTCCCCCATTATTGGGGGCCGGGGGGCCTCTACCCCAGCTCCTCAATCTTGCCGAACGCGATCTTGTCTTCCGCCGTGTGCTTGACCGGCACGACTGAGGCCATGGACAGCGTGCCGCGCCCGAACCTCCGGTTGATGCCGTCCACGGCAAGGGACGCTTCCAGCCGCCGGGTGTCACCCTCGAACAGCGGCAGCGTGACCTGCGAAGACGGCAGCAGGTCGTACAGCACGACCCCAACCTGCTTGACCGAAGAGAACGGATGTTCCCACAAAGAGGTCAAAACCGAGAACAGCGTCCAGGTATCCCCGCAGGCCGTCACGCGCCGCTTGGCGTCCCAAGAACGTCCGTCTTCCGACCGGGCATGAACCGAGATACCCCGCGCCTGATACCCCAAATGCCGCATCCGCTCCGCCGCTTTTTCCAGCAGCCGCCCCACGACCGCCGCCGCGCCCGCCGGGGTCCGCAGCTCCGGCGGCAGGACATGTGAGTGGCCGACTGAGCGCCGGACGGTCGGGGGCAGCGTGACCTCATGGCCCCGGAGCTGATGCCACCAGCGCTCCCCACCGACGCCGCCCCAAACCCGGCGCATCTGCTCAACTGTAAGTGCGTACATCTGTTCGGTATTAAAAACCCCTGCCGTATGGAGCCGTGCTTCCATGCCTCTACTAATCCCCGGAAAATCAGTCAATGCCATCCGAAACAGCTTATGCGGCAAATCTTCTTCCGCAAGCACCCCCAGCCCGTTCGGTTTCTGAAGCTCGGCGGCAACTTTGGCGAGAAACGGGTTCAGGCCCAGCCCCACCGAGCAGTGCATACACTCGCCGACCTCGGCCTTGATCCGCGTCTTGATCCGTTCGGCCAGCCGCATCGCGTCCCAGAGCTGCCGCTCGTTTTCCCACAGCTTGCACACCATCTCGTCCACCGACCATACCTCGGTGACGGGCAGGCAGTCCTCCACCACCGCCTGGATGCGTCTGCTATACTCCCGGTACGGCCCATGCTTCGCTTCGATGACATGCAGATTGGGACACAGCCGCCTCGCCTCCCCGACATTCGTTCCGGTCTTGACTCCAAATGCCTTTGCTTCGTAAGATGCCGCAATGCAACAAGTAGCGTCCGACAGCAGCGGCACTACTGCGACCGGCCTGCCGCGCAGGCAGGGGCGCTCCTGCTGCTCGACCGACGCAAAAAACGAGTTCATGTCTAGAAATAGCCAGTCCAGCATTACGGGCAGTAGACTCCCTTCTACTAACGGTTCCGCCCGATTGTAGCAGATGTCTACTAGTGCTGTCAAGACTGCAAGTGCGTATTTGTGCCGTCGCCGCCGGGTATAATAGTCAAATGTTTCTACGCAATATCTGCATTGATGCTGTGCCTCAATGAATCACAGGGACTACGCGGCGATACTCGGCTTTAGTGACAAGTGGTTTGCGCTTGGAGTCGTGACAAAAGAAAGCCTAATCTTATCTGGAGCCACTTACGAGTCGAGTGATGACAAGAGCAGCGAGCATTATCGCTACGGCGCTTTCCGATGGTTTCTGAGCCAGCATCGTCCTCTGCTGCCCTCAGTTGTGGAAGCGCTTTATGGGCTGGGGGAAGATGATCCAGATTACAGCATGGGCGGAGCAATGATAGCGGACATTGTGGATTTACCGGAATGCCCGCCCTCTGTCATTGCTAAAGCTCTTGCCTCGGACCGTAAGCATCTTGTTAGGAAAGTGGGCTTCAAGCGGCAACCCAGAAAAACGTAACAGGAGCAGGAAAATGAGCATTTTGGAGATTGAGCTGACGCCGGAGATGGCGGAGCGGTTGGCTGAAAAGGCAAAGCGGCGTGGCTTGGAAGCAAAAGCGTATGCCCAAACGGTGATGCTACAGGACTTGTTGACGGAAGATGCCCCAAAACCAGCGGATGAAAAGCAGCACAGTGTCATGGAGTTTTATGGCGTGGGCCGCGACGCTTGGGCAGGAGTTGATGTCCAGCAATACATTAACGAGATGCGAGATGAATGGGACAGATGAGCCTAATCAAAATACAGGACGTGCTTGCCACAGTCACCCAGATGGGCATGGATACAGATGCAATTATCTATTTTGTTGAAGCCGATGCCACTTATAAGGCTATTCTGTCAAACGTGTTCGCACGCATTGACACGGGGCAGATTATTGGTGTTACCTCCACAATTGCCTTGACAGAGACGCTGGTTCGGCCTATCCGTAATAAAGATACTGCACAGCAGCAGAAGATGAGAGATTTGCTGTTGAACAGTCGCAACATGGTCTCTGTTCCTGTGGATTCTGCGATTGCTGGAATTGCTGCCGACTTACGCGCCCGGTACAATATGCGGACACCGGATGCGCTTCATGCGGCGACCGCAATTAACTCTGGTTGTGATGCCTTCCTGACCAATAACGGCAGTGATTTTCGGCGTGTCTCTGAGTTAAACGTGCTGATACTCAGTGAGCTGGAGCTATAAATGTCTGATTTAACGCATATTGACGCGCAGGGCCACGCGCGAATGGTGGACGTGTCGGGGAAAGATGTGACGCGGCGGGTGGCGACGGCGCAGGCGACCGTCACGATGCAGCCGGAGACACTCGAAAAGATACGGCAGAATGCGCTGGCGAAGGGGGACGCTTTAGGCGTCGCGCGGGTCGCCGGGGTGCTGGCAGCGAAGCGAACGGATGAGCTGATCCCGCTGTGCCATTCCCTGCCATTGTCGGACGTTTCGGTGGATTTTGAGTTCGGCCCAGGCGGGCAGCTTGTGATTAGAACGTCGGCGACGACGCTGGCCCAAACGGGTGTGGAGATGGAAGCGCTGACGGCGGCGACGGTGGCGGCGCTGACGGTGTACGACATGGCGAAGGCCGTAGACAAGCGCATGACAATTGACCATGTGCGTCTGGTCTCGAAGACCGGGGGAAAGAGCGGGGATTTTCTATGGGACAGCTAATTCGGGTGGGTGTGCTGACAATCAGCGACCGATGCAGCCGGGGCGAGCGAGAAGACCTGTCGGGGCCGGCCATCAAAAGCGCCCTGCCGGGCGACAATTTTGTCGTCGCCCTGGAAGCCATTGTTCCCGACGACAAACGGGTTATCGCCGAGACGCTGCGGCGCTGGTGTGACGAGTACGACTGCTCGGTGATCCTCACAACCGGCGGCACCGGCTTCAGCCCGCGCGACGTGACGCCGGAAGCGACCGGCAAAGTCCTGGACCGCCTCGCGCCGAACATCAGCCAGTTCCTGCTCTGGGAAGGGCTGAAGCAAACGCCGTTCGCGGCCCTTTCGCGCGGGGTCGCCGGCGTTCGCGGCGCAACGCTGATTGTCAACCTGCCCGGCAGCCCGTCGGGGGCGTCCGGCGGCACGCAAAGCTTGGTTCCACTTTTGCCCCACGCAGTAGACGTATTGAATGTCCGCGAAACCGGGCATCCGACGGGAAGTGCAGAAAAAGGCTGATAACGGAGGACGAACACAAAGTTCGCACTCTACGTTTCGTTCCCAACCCCGTAGGGGCGAACCTTGTGTTCGCCCTTTCTATATTGTTCTCTTCTGGAATTCTTCACCCTAGCTCATTATGCTCACCTACGAAGACGCGCTCGCGCAAATACTCGCCCAGGCCGCACTTCTGCCGCCGGTCCAAACCCCGCTGGCCGACGCGCTCGGCCTCGTGCTGGCGGAGAACCTCACGACGCCGCACGACCTGCCGCCATTCAACAACAGCAGCATGGACGGGTTCGCAGTTCGCTTTGCCGATATGGAGACTGTCCCGGCGACGCTTCCGGTGGCGGGCGAGGTTGCCGCCGGGGCGCTGGATATTCCGGCCCTGCTGCCGGGCCAGGCCCTGCGGATTATGACCGGGGCGCCGGTTCCGGGCGGCGCGGATACGGTTGTTCCCGTGGAAGACACGGAAACGCAGCCGGATGGCGGCGTGACGTTCTTGGAAGCCGCCGAGCGCGGTCAGCATATCCGGCGGGCTGGCGAAGAAGTCCGGCGCGGGAGCGTTGTTGTTCCCCAAGGCTCGCGGCTGAGGCCGGCGGAGATCGGCATGGTGGCGACGGTCGGACGCGCCGAAGTCTTAGCGCATCCGAGGCCGCGTGTTGCAGTGATCTCCACTGGGGATGAGCTGATTGAGCCGGGCCTGGCGCTGAAGCGCGGGCAGGTCTACAATTCCAATGCCTATGCGCTGGCGGCGCAGGTGGCGGACGCAGGCGGGATTGTGATCCGGCAGCTTCACGCGCGGGATACGCCGGCCTCGCTGCGGGAAGCTTTTGACTCGTGCGCTGGGGCTGATGTGCTGATTACGAGCGGCGGCGTCTCGGTGGGCGACTTTGATTACGTCAAAGCCGTCTTTGCCGAGCGCGGGACCGTGGACTTCTGGAAGGTGGCGATCCGGCCCGGCAAGCCGCTGGCGTTTGGGCAGTGGGGACAAACGCTGTTCTTCGGCCTGCCCGGCAACCCGGCATCCTCGATGGTGACGTTTGAGTTGTTTGTCCGGCCTGCTCTCCGCAAGCTGGCCGGGCATTCAGCATTGACGCGGCGCGAAGTCAGGGCTGTACTGACAGAAGACGCCGAACACACGCCGGGGCGGCGCTCCTATCAGCGGGCCGTTCTTTCGGGCCAAAGCGGAGACTACGCCGTCCGCACAACCGGGGCGCAGGGGTCGGGAATGCTCAGTCCGCTCGTGTCGGCGAACGCGCTTCTGGTGCTGCCGGCGGACACGGCGCTCTTCCCCGCCGGCGCGGAAGTCACCGTGCTTTTGCTGGATTAGGCGCATCCGCCCTGAAAGAATACCGGCTGCCTGCCATAATCAAGCCAGAGGCGTTTTGATTATGGCAACGACGACAAGTGTGGAAATGGGGGAAACCGGCCTGGAACGAGCCGCCGGGCTGCGCCTGCAAGCCTGCGGGCTGGGCGCATGTGTTGGGCTATGCTTGTACGAGCCGAGAGCGCAGGTGGCCCTACTGGTCCATGTGGTCCTGCCGCAGACTTTTCCGGCGGCTCCGGGCCGCGACGCGGCGCCGCGCCTGCCGGGCAAATGCGCGGACACGGCGCTCCTGCACGCACTCGCCGAGGTTTCCCGCTGCGGGGGCCAGATCCGTTTGGTCCGGGCCGCGCTGGTCGGCGGCGCCCAGATCTTTAGCCCCCCCACGGCAAGCGGCGACCCGGCAGCAGCCTTGTCGCGGCTTGAGATCGGGCCGCGCAATGTAGCAGCGCTCAAAGAGCAGCTTGCGCGGGTCGGCGTTCCCCTCTGCGCCGAAGACACCGGCGGGCATGGCGGGCGGACGGTGACGCTGGAAGCGGGGACCGGCCATGTCTGGGTGCGCCCGGTCGGCCTTCCAGAGCGCCTGCTGACAACATTGGGGCGGCGTTCGGAGCCGCTGGCCGCCCCGGCGCTTACGGCACTGAATGCTCACGCGCTGCGGGAGGGAGCGGCGTATGGGAACTGAACGGCTTGATGCGCTGGTGCGTCAGGTGCGCGACCTGCCGGCGCTGCCGGATACGGTCGTGCGGGTGATGCAGCTTTCCGGCGACCCGAAAGCGGGCGTCGGCGATGTCGCGAAAGTTCTCGTGTCCGATCAGGCGCTGGCGGCGCGGGTACTGAAGCTGGCGAACTCGGCCTTCTACGGAGCGAGCCGCCGCATTGCGACCGTCTCCGACGCCGTTGTTATTCTCGGCCTGCGGACCACGCGCAATCTGGTCATGGCGAGCGGCTGCCAGGAGCTTTTAGAGTCGGAAGTCGCTGGGTACGGCCTGCCGCGCGGCGCCCTGCTGCGGCACTCGCTGGCCTGCGCGTCGGCGGCGCAGGCGCTGGCGAAGCGCACGAAGTACCGTGGCACAGAAGAAGCCTTCGTCGCCGGCCTGCTCCATGACCTCGGCAAAGTGGTGATGAACCTCTATGGGCGCGACCAGTTCCTTCAAGTCTTGATCCAGGCAGCCTCCGGCGAAATGACCTATGCCGACGCCGAGCGGGCGGTCTTCTCGTTTGACCATGCCGAGGCAGGCGCGTATCTGCTGGAGCGCTGGAACCTGCCGGCGGCGCTGGTGTCTGCCGTGCGCTACCATCATGCGCCTTTAGAAGCTCCGACTGATTCTCCCCTGCCCTGCCTGGTGCATATTGCCGACGCCGTCTGCATGACCCTCGGCATCGGGCTAGGTCTCGACGGCCTTGCGTATACACTTCAGCCCGAAGCCTTGTTCCGGCTCGGTCTCACGACGGAGGACTTTGAGGCGGTCGCCGGCCAGACCTGCGACACACTGGCCGAAGCCGGACCGCTGTTTTAGGCCGCGTTATAGCCCTGACAGAAAGTCGAACACAGCGTCGGCCGCGCCGGGCGGGTCTTCATGGCCGAAATCGGGATAAATCAGCACGTCCTTCGGCGACGTGATTTTGTTGTACGCCGCGAACTGCGTGGACGGCGGGCAGACCGTGTCCATGAGGCCCGTGATCATTAGGGTCTGCGCTTTAATACGCGGGGCGAGAAACTGCACGTCCACATAGCCCAAACCAGTGAAGATTTCGTTCTCGCGCTCGTGACGCGGGTCGAACGCCCGGAAATAATCGCGCAGCTCGGTATACGCCGCCACATCTAAGTCCATTTCCCAAACCCGCTTGTAGTCGCACAAAAACGGAAACGACAGCGCGGCGAGTTTGATGCGCGGCTCCAATGCCGCGCAGGCAAGCGTCAGCGCACCGCCCTGCGAGCCGCCGGTCGCCCCCACCCGCCCGGCGTCCACTTCCGGCATTCTCATCACAATCCCCGCGAGCTGAGCGCAGTCAAGAAAGACCGACCGGAACAGCATTCGTTCCGGGCCGTCGTCAATCCCCCGGATAAAATGCCCGCTGGAAGTCCGGCCCGTCGTTCCCCCAACATCCTGCGAGTGACCCGCCTGCCCGCGCACGTCTAAAGCCGCCACCGAGTACCCCTGCGCGACATACCCCAGCTTATCTGCCCAGTTGCCGCTGCTCCCGCCGTAGCCGTGGAACATCACCAGCGCCGGGTGCGGCTCCGGGGCGTTCTTGGGCCGCAGATATTTCGCGTGAACCCGTGCGCCGCCGATGCCGGTGAAGTAAAGATCAAAGCATTCGGCGCCAAACGCTCTGAGCGGGACAGGCCGCAGCTCGATTTGCGGATCAATCGCCGCCATCTCGGCGACCGAGCGGTCCCAAAACTCGTCGAAGTCGGCGGGGCGCGGATTGCGGCCCATGTAGGTGAGCAGTTGTTCCAGAGGCAGGTCTATTTGCGGCATGAATGGTTCCTTTTAGGACCATGTGCTGAAGCCCACGGCTATTGGGCGCGGACGCCACGAAGTACCGCTTCGCGGCACTGGAAATGGATTGAACTTCTCTTAACCCCGCGAAGCGGTGTTTTGTGGCGTCTGCGCCCAATAGCCGTGGGCTTCAGCACATGGTTCCTGAGCTTTAATCGCATCTTACCCGACTTCCCCCATCTCACCCCTCAGCATCTTGTAACCGCAGGGCGATTGTGATATAATGCCGCTATGACAAGTCGCTTTGTGCCGGAGGTCGTGCTGATTGTCAACCCGACCGCCGGACGGGGCAAGGCCGGGCGGCAGGTGCCGGAAATCAAGCGCCTGCTGGGTGACGCGGCCAAAGACTGGCAGTGGCAGTTTACCGAAAGAAGCGGCGACGCGGCGGCGATGGCCCATCTTGCGGCGGCGTCTGGAACGCGGCTGGTGGTCGCGGTCGGCGGCGACGGCACGCTGCATGAAGTGATGAACGGCGTTCTCGGAACTGGCGCGACGGTCGGCCTGATTCCCTACGGCACCGGCAACGATTTCGCCCGCGCTCTCGGCCTGTACGGCAGCCTGGAGATCGCCTGCAAAACGCTGACATCGGGCGTCACCAAGAGGGTGGATGTCGGCGTTTTGGACGGTGCGGGAACCGGCGGGCCGCGCCATTTTCTCGTGCTGGCGGGGACCGGCTACGATGCCCGAACTGCCGAGACCGTGAACTCCGGCATTCGGTTTTTGTCCGGCCCGCTGGCGTATGTCTGGGGCGCGGTTCTGACTCTGGTGCGCTTCAGGCCGTTCACGCTAACGCTGGCGCTGGACGACGACCCGCCGCGCACGCTGAAAGCGATGTTTGTGTCATTTGCGAATGCCGAGACCACCGGCGGCGGCATGAAGATCGCGCCCGGCGCGGTGGTAGACGACGGCTGCTTGGACGTGTGTCTGGTCGCCGAAGTCTCGAAGCCGACGCTTTTGTACAACCTGACCCAAATCTTCTTCGGGAAGCACCTGCGCTGCCCGGCGGTCTCGATGCACCGCGCCCGCAGCCTGACCGTAGACGCCGAGCCGCCGCAGCCTTTGCTGATTGACGGCGAAGTGCTGGGAACGACGCCAGCGACGGTGCGCGTCTTGCCCGGCGCCCTGCCTTTCCTGGTTCCGGGAGGAGCGGGCGATTAAAATCGCGGCAACGAAAGTACCAAGTCTGCCTTCGCAGACTGAAATTCTCCTAACCTGCAAAGGCAGGTTTCGTGCACTTGTTGCAGCGGTTTTAACCGCCCACAGAACCCTGCACTATGACCGACATCGTGATCCCGGCAGGCGGCGAGGTTGACGCAAATTTCGCAGGGCGCATCGGCAGCCCGTACCGGGCATTAGCTCCCTTCGGGCCGAACCGAACCCCGCTTTTGCAGCATGTGGTCAGCACACTGCGGGACGCCGTGCCGGACGCGCGGGTGATCTGCGTCGCGCCGGACGCCGTTCGGCAGGCGGTCACGGGCGTAGGCGTGTGGCTGACAGCAGGCACAAGCGGCCCGGAGAACATGCGCCTCGGCCTCAGCCGTGCGCGTCAGGACAGACCTGCGCTGCTATGCGCCTCCGACCTGCCGCTGATGACTGTGCAGGGCGTTCAGACATTTGTCGCGGCCTGCCGTCTTGACGCTCAAGTCACGGTAGGATTAGTCCGCGCGGGCGACTACGACCTTGCTTTTCCGGGCGCCCCGCCGTCCGAGTTTACCGCGCTGCCGGAGACCGGGCCGGTGACGCTGGGCGGTCTGTTCCAGCTTCGGCCTGATCTGCTGACCCGCCAAAGCAAGCTGTTCGACAGGCTCTTTAACGCCCGCAAGTCGCCGTGGCACATCGCAGGCATTGCCGGGCCGCACCTGCTCTGGCAGCTTGCGACCAAAACGCTGACCCTGTCCGCCGTTGTCCATCGCGCCGAGTTTTTGCTCGGCGGCCCGGTCCAAGTCGTTCCCAGCACCGACCCGACGCTCGCCTACGATACCGATACCTTTGATGATTACACCTACGCAAAGACCCGTTTTGGAACCTGAGCGCTCGCCCAAGAAGCACTTCATGGCTGAGCGCTCTATGCTGACTCGGATTGCGGTCGGGCTGATTGCCGCCGGCGCCTATATCACGGTCAACTTTGCCGCGAATGGTCTGCCGTTCGCCCTCAGCGTGGCCCTGCTGTCGGTCGGCGGCACACTCGAAATGTACCGGGCGGTCAAAAGGCAGGGCGGCGAGCCGAGCGAGTTTCTCGGCATTCTCGCGTGCATCGCGTTCCAGATTATCGCCTGGACCCACAACGGCCGACAGTTCGGCCCGTTCCTGCCTGCCATGCTGCTGCTGCTCGTGATTACGACCCTGCTGACCGAGCTGTTTAAACGCCGTCCCAGGCCGATTGTGACCATCGGGACAACGCTTCTCGGCGCAGTCTATGTCGGTTGGCTGTTCTCGTACCTGACGCTGCTGCACGGGATGCAGCCGGGCATGATCCGTTTCAGCGGCGCGAACATTCCCCTGCTCATCCCACCGGTCGCCCACACGACTCCCGGCGAGTGGCTGGTCATCTTCGTTTCCGCCTGCACCTGGATGTCTGACACGGGAGCATTGTTTACGGGCAAAGCGTTCGGGCGGCACAAGCTGGCCCCGAACGTGTCTCCCGGCAAGACCTGGGAAGGCTCTATTGGCGGTGTCCTGACTTCCCTTGTCACCGGCGCGGCTTTGGGCTACTGGCTGCACCTGCCGATGGTTCACGCGCTCGGTCTCGCGGCCATGTGCGCCGTCGCCGGTCAGGTCGGCGACCTGTGCGAGTCGGCCTTGAAGCGCGATCTCGGCGTCAAAGACTTCGGCACGGTCATGCCCGGCCACGGCGGCATTTTAGACCGCATTGACTCCATGCTCTTCTCCGCCCCCCTCGCCTACTACTACGTCCTGTTCTTCCTGATGCGCGTACATTAAGTAAGCCCAGAGACAATAACGTCCTTTACCAGTCAGTTAATGACGCTTGACGTAAAGCGTATTTTCGTGCTATTCTGATTAAGTGAATGATTTCATGGATGACACTGAACGGCCGCCCGGACCGCCGAAGTATCGGGACAAGCGCACGGAGCGGTTTGCGGCAGGGGAGCGGATCAAGGAGTTTCAAGCCTTCAAGGATCAAGCCGGGCGGCGCCTCGATATTCTGGAGGCCGCCATCAGCCGCAACGATTTGATGAAGCTGCCGAGCAACCGTTTTGAGGCACTTGGAGGCAGCCGCAAGGGGCAGTTCAGCATTCGGGTCAACCAGCAATGGCGGGTTTGCTTCGAGTGGCCTGACGATCACGAAAAGCCATTCCACATTGAAATTACAGACTACCACTAAATTACAAACTACCACTAACAAGCAGACTACTTAGGAGTTGACGACAATGGCCCGCGATCCGATCCACCCCGGCAAGTTTCTTGCCGATGAACTGGCCGAGCTTGGCATGAGCGCGACGGCGCTCGCCCATATTCTGCACGTTCCGCCGAACCGCATTTACCAAATCCTCAGCGGCAGACGCGCCCTTACTGCCGATACTGCCCTGCGTCTCAGTCAGTGGCTTGGCACCTCCGCCGATTTTTGGATGAACTTGCAAAAGCTGTATGAGCTGCGGCTAGCCGAGCAGCAAAGCGGGGAAGAAATCAGGCGCACGGTCAACCGCTGGCAGTCTTCCTCAGAACCTCATTTCGGGTCAGTATTATCCTGACCCCGCTGCAACTGCGAGTCGGCCTTGAAGCGCGATCTCGGCGTCAAAGACTTCGGCACGGTCATGCCCGGCCACGGCGGCATTTTAGACCGCATTGACTCCATGCTCTTCTCCGCCCCCCTCGCCTACTACTACGTCCTGTTCTTCCTGATGCGCGTGCATTAATGATCAATGATGCTGTTAAGCAAAATAAGTGTTGATGATGTATATCATGCTCATACTCAGCACGGATGCAATCAGTTCGCCTAAAGCCGCGTAGAAAAGTGAGCCTCTTTTCGTGGACGGCAGACGCAACTCCAGCACAACAATTATTAGTGCAATAGGCGCGATAATTAGGATGAAAAGCCAAGTAATCGGCATCAGTAGGAACGGCAGCATGAACCACAAACCATTTTGTAGCAGTTCTGGGCGTTCTCGGCGTAGCGGAATTGCTCGCCACAGAAAGATTACGGCAGGCGTTCCCAACCCGATAACACTAACTAGAAGCGAACCGGCGGCAGTATTCATGTTGTTTCCGTTTCCGAACCATGTTCTAAAGGACACGGCTATTGGGCGCAAACGCCGCGAACCCGGTAATTCATTACCGGGTGCGGACGCTGCCGACTACGAACACCGCCGACTATGGACGCCGCCAACTACGGACGCCGCCGAGTTGCGGGGTTATCTGCTGAACTCCCCCACCACCGGCAAATGGTCGGACGCCTGACTCTCAATCACCGATACGCTTTGGCAGGTCAGCGTCGGCGAGTAAAATAAGTAGTCAATGCGGCCTTCTAAAGCGTTTGTCGGATACGTCCAGCGGTCTTGGGCGGCATCGGCATCTGACAAGTTGGTTTGGGACAGCAGGGATTGAACGGCGGGCGCGTCGGAGCGCTCGTTGAAGTCGCCGCAGACGAGGACAGGGTACGAAGCCACTTGGACAAGCGCGGCAAGGCTCGCGGCCTGCTTGACCCGCTCCTCGCCGCTCAGGCCGAAGTGGGTGCAGAAGACAACTACTGGGCCGGTCGGCGTATCAAGGCGCACTTCTAAAACGCCGCGCTGCTCGCGGACGCTCGGCAACAGGTGGTTCTGGACCGTGCCGACGGGAAAGCGCGAGACGACGGCCAGGCCGTAGCCGCCGAGGCCGATCCGCAGGTTGGCTTGGAACGTCACCGGCAGGCCGAGATGTTTCTCGAATTGCTTGGGCTGGTCCTGAAACCCGCTTTGAGGTAGGCGCTGATGGACTTCCTGGAGGCAGACGATGTCGGCGTCTTGGGCTAGAGTTGTCTCAGCGATGCGCTCCGCCGAGCGCAGCCCGTCCATCCCCAGGCAGCCCCGAATGTTGTAGGTCATCACGCGCATGAGACGTTCTCGCTTTCCAGATCTCCCAGACTAACATCAAATAAAACGGGCCATATTCGGCAACCGACACCCACCAATAGGCCTGCATCGAGTAGTAAAAGGTGTACAGAAGAATGGATGTCCCGGACAGCAGCACAAACGAAAAGCGCGGCTTTTGCTTCACCAGCGGCACGAACGCCAGCGTCCACAGCAAATACCACGGGAACAGTGTCGGGATGACCAAAAGAGTTACGCCCAGCACAATTGAAGACCGGCGCAGCAGCTCGGCATAAGTGTCAATCGGGCGGCGCACCGACCAGTAGGTGACGCCAAGAATGGCGGCATCGGACAGCTTCTCGGTGACGGCATAGTGCCAGTGTTTCGTAACGAGGCTAAGGCCGAGGTTCACCCAGCCGAACAAACCGGCGTTCACATGGACATTTTCGAGATACTGATGCATCCCGTGCAGGAACTCCGGCAGAAACACCCACAAAGGCATCCCCAGATACAGCAGAGCGCAGGCCACCCAAACCGCAAACGCCCGGCCATGCACTCGGACAAACAGCGGAACGAGCAGCAGCGAGAAGCCTTTGGTCATTACCGATGCCGCCAGCAGCAACGCGACCCAGGGAACGGTTTTGCTGCCCCGCATCGCGAAAGCGAACGCGGCCAGCAGAAAAAAGACGCCGACGATGTCCTGATGGCCCGCCAGCGACACTTCGGTGATCGGCAGTGGGCACCACGCATACCAGATCACCTGGGTCAAGGGCCGACCCAGCCGCTTCAAGATGACCAGCAGCAGGCCGATGACCCCAAAATCAAACAGCAGGTACAGAAACTTGTACCCGAGGGTGTTGCTACCGAAAAGGAAGTTTTCGAATGCAAAGACGCCCTGCGAGACCGGCATATAAATAGACTGGTAGCTTTTATATTCCATCTGGTTCCAGGCGTCATCGCGCAGGAACCGCAAGGGCAGGGCATTCGGCGCCCAGTGATAGGGGTTGATGCCGTGGTTAATCAGCCGCCCGTCCCAGACATACAGCAGGATGTCGGTGGACAACTGCGGCGGGGCAAATACGACGGCCAGGCGGAACAGCGCCGCGCCGCCGAGTATCAGCGGCAGGATGATTTTGGCACAGGACACGGGCAGGGCCGGAATTAAACGCCCGGCGGCGTAGGCATAGAGGGCGAACGCAAGGGAGTACAGCAGAATGTAAACCCACGCCGGGTTGAGTGGATACAAGCGCTGCCCTAAGCAGCCGTACACCGCCAGCAGGTTAATGGCGGCAAGGCCCAGCCCAATCAAGGGCAGCCGTGTGTTGAGATTACGGGGAAGAAGTTCGGTCATGCCGTCTTGTGAAGTGATTTGGGATCTGAAGATACGGTTGAATGGCATCGGCAAAGCTTGCGGTGGTCTGTTCGCCTGTCAGCGTCTTCACTTGCCGCCCGGCGCAGTCGTAGATGATCGTGCGCGGCAGATCCCCTTGCCAGGCGGGGTCGAAGGCATTGATGAAGTCTTCGGGATCAGCGCTCTTCTCTAAATACGCCGGGAAGTCCGCCCCGGACTTCGCGAGAAACGGGACAACTTTCGTATTTTTGTCTTTAAGCTGGTCCGCCGACACGCACAGCACCCGCAGGCCAGACGCTTTGTACCGGCGGCTAGTCTGGACAAGCGCCGGGAACTCGGCGACGCACGGCCCGCACCAAGTCGCCCAGAAGTTGACCAGCACGACATGGCCTTTCTGGGCCGCAATGGCACGCTTAATGACCGGCGCATCGGCGGGCGTCACGATGGGCATGGCGGCGCGGGCGGCCGGGATAGTAAAGGCGAGGATGCAGACGGCAAGAAGCCCCGCCGTAAACGGCAGGTCCGTGGGCGCGGACGCCAGTCGGTCTGCGACCGAAAAGACAAGGAAACCCCGGTCACCGGCATTTTCGGTCGCAGACCGACTGGCGCTTCGCCCACAGACCTGCCGTTTACGGCGGGGACTTCCGTCCGGCATACCCTCTTGGCAGCCTAATTTTATCGCTTGATGCTGCATCCGAACGCCTTTGTCAGTGCCTTCGCGACGGCGTGACCCGCCAGCGTCTCGTCAATCGCATTGGCGAGGTCGTGGGTATGGACATTCGCCGAGTCCATGTCGTTGTCAATGCGGCCGTGGTAGACTAAAACGCCCTGGCTATTGATGACATAGGTTTCCGGCGTTACATGGGCCGTGTACGCATCGGCGGCGACATCACCTTTGTCCACCAGCGCTGGGAACGGGAAGCCTTTGGCTTTGGCATACGTCGCTATTTCAGATTTTGCCTCATTCTGGTCCGAGAAGATGCCGGCAAACGAGACGCCTTTGGGCGCGTACTTCTGCGCCAGTGCAATCATGCGGTCATTGTAGGCATTGGAATACGGGCAGTTCACGGACAGGAACATGACCACGGTCGCCTTGCTGCCCTCCATCAGCGAAAAAAGCGACTGCGTCTGATCTGTCTGGGCGTTCGGCAGCGTGAAGTTTGGTACTACCAGGCCAACCACTGCTGGGCCGCCGACTCTCAGGGCTGGATAAGCGCCATGTGCGCCATAGAACGTCAAGGTATCGGGGTCTTCAAGGTGAAGATCGTTTATATTTTGAGTGCTTCGATTAGGAGTACTCTTGACGTTGCCATGCGCCTTAATCCACGCAATCCAGTCGTCGCCGCAGGTACTCAGGTGGCTGTTGACATTGCTGTCTACATACGCGACTTTGCCGTCCGTGCCGATGATGTAAGTCACGCGGTTCGCGATGTTCGCGCCGGGGATGAGAATGCCGTAATCGGCGGACATGGTGTGCTTTGTGTCCGCGAGCAGCGTGTATGGGATACCTTCTTTGGTGCAAAACGCCTGGTGCGATTTCGGGTCCTGGACGCTGACGCCGTAGACTTGAACGCCGAGCGCTTTGAGGTCTTTGTACGACGACGACAGCGAGTGTGCCTCTAATGTGCAACCGCCGGTAAAGTCGGCGGGGTAGAACGCCAAAAGCGTTACCTTGCCTTTGTTCTCGGCAGAGGTGCGGACCTGGCCGGTCTGGTCCGGCAGGGAGTAGGCGGGCGCGAATGCGCCGACGACCGGCGCGGCGGCGTCCATCTTGGCTTTCGCCTGGGCAAACGCGACGGCGGCCACGGCGGCGGTTCCAGCCAGGCCGAAGAGGGCAATTTGTTTGATGCGTTTCATGGGCGGGTGTGCTTTCTAAAAAACCAGGGAACCGATGGAACCCAGCACTGGAAGTGCTGAGCTACTCGGAGAAAGTCACTGCGTGACTCCAGAGTCTTTAGTCACGCAGTGACTTTCTCCGAGTAGCCTGGTAATTTATTACCAGGTGCGATGTTCTGTGTTTTATACCCCCTCCGCCGCCAAAATGTTCTCTGTACCGGCCGTCGGCGAAACGAAATCGGCAATCGGCAGAACACGGGCTTCCAGCGGCAAACCAAACGTCTTTTCGAATGCCGCTGCCTGTGCTTCCGCCGCCCACAGCTCAAGCTGGGCGTCGGCGGAGGCGTAGAGGGTCAGGCGCACGCGGTCGGGCCGAGTCAGCTTTTCATTCGTGACTTCTTTGACCAGCATCAAGTGGCTGCGGTCTAAAGCCTCGGCAAAGCGCAGGGCGCAGGACAGGACGCGGATGACGCGCTGAGTATGGGCGTCCAGCTTGGCGAACCCGGTGTGCTTGCGGCGGGGAACAGACTTACGGTGGTAAAGCGCGAGGTTCGCCATGATCTCGATTTCGCGGTCATTAAAGCCCAAAAGCTCCGAATGGCGGATAAGATAATACGAGTGCTGCTGATGGTCGGTGTGAGACACAAAGAACCCGCTGTCATGGAGCAGACTGGCATATTCCAGCAGTTCTCTCGCCCGGTCATAATCGTGCAGGCCGAGCGCCTTCCACTGGTCAAACAGCGTCAGCGCGAGATGGACAATGTGCGCGGCGTGAGTTTCGTCCACGCGGGTCGCCGCCATAAGCTGATAAATGGACCGCCGCCGGGCGCTGTCATCGGTGACGGTTGTTTGGGCCGGAACACCGAGCGCGTCACCCCGGCGCAGGCGGTCTACGATGATGCCTTCGCGCAGGCCCCGGTCGCTGATCCGAATGGAAGTCGCCCCGACCGTTTCCATCACGGTCTGCAAAATCGCCGAGCCGCCGATAATGATGTCCGCGCGTTCCGGGTTGATGCCGGGGACCCGCCGCCGCTGCTCGACGCCGAGGCTGCACAGGCGCTTGGTCGTCGCCTGAATGTCCGGCAGGAACATCTCATAATTTCGCAGGGAAGTCGGCACCGGAACGGACGCACTTTGGGCGATAATCTCCGCCAGGTTCTGGGCCGTTCCCGACGACCCGTACATCGCCGAAAAACCGGCTTCTTGGATTGCCCGCACCGCCGGCACCAGCAGGGAGCGGACATGACGCTGCAAACCGGCCCAGGCGGTCGGCGAAATCGGTTTGGACGGGTCCACAACCCCTTCGGCGGTCAAGCGGATCGCGCCCATTTTGAGGCTATCCAGAAACGAATAACCTGCGCCGCCTCCGACAATCAGCTCGGTCGAGCCGCCGCCGATGTCCATAAACAGCGCGTTTGTGTCCGGCGGCAGGTCCACGCCGCTGACGCAGCCGAGATAAATCAGCCGCGCTTCTTCCTGCCCGGAGATAATCCTGACATCCAAATCGGCCAGATCGCGCACCCGCTGCACAAAAGCATCGCCGTTGTCGGCTTCCCGGACGGCGGCGGTGGCGAGCGCGACAATTTCTTCCGCCCCGAAGCCCCGCGCGACTTCCGCAAACCGGGCGCAGACCAGAGCGCCCCGCGCAATCGCGGCGTCGGTCAGCGAATGCCCACCGCTTTCTTCCCCATTTTTGGCAGGCGCATCTTTGACCGCCCGGTCAAACTCGCCTTCGCCGAGCCGGACCACCTGTTTTTGGGACGCCAGCGTGGTCCAGGTGCCGTTCGCCTGTGTTTCCACCACGGCCAGTCGGACCGAGTTCGTGCCGATGTCCATTGCCGCAAAGATACGCATAGGCTGCTAGGATACCCGATTGGCCGGGGCGGGGTCAAGAAAAGCCTATCAATGCAGGACTTCCGGCATGATGCGGCGAAACAAAGGCGATGCTGAAAGACACGCCGCAAGAAATGCCCATGCCGGAAACTCTGCCGCCGCCGAAGCCTGCGGGGCGGCTCGAAGCCCTCGACATCTGCCGGGGCATTGCGATTTTGGCTGTGCTGTTCATCCATGTCTCCGGTCATTTCCTGCCCGTGCTGCACTCGGCGCACTCGCACACGCCGCCGCCCGCTGCCTGGTACGTCCTGGCTGTCCCGAACTTAGACGCTACCTGGGCGGTCCCCTGCTTTTTGATGCTGAGTGCGTTCGTGAACGCCCTCAGTTTAGCCCGCAACCCTGACCTTCCCGGCTATGCCCGCCGCCGCCTCCAAACTGCCGTCCTGCCCTATGTGCTTTGGAGCGGTGTTTACATTCTCGTCAACCGGGCGCTGGGCCAGGAGCCGCATCTCAGTTCCGGCCACATCGCCAAGATTCTGCTGACGGGGACTGCCGAGTTCCATTTGTACTTCTTCGTGCTGGTCATCGAGCTTTACTTTATCCTGCCCCTGCTGCTGCCGATTTTCAAGCGCCGACCGCCGTTCTGGGTCGTTGCCTTCGGAGCCGTCGTTTTTCAGGCCGCCGTGTACGCTTTGAACCGTTTCGTGCTGCTGCATCACTTTCAGACCACTCTCTTTTGGGATGCTCTGCCGGTCGCGCTCGGCCTCTGGCTGTGGGGTCAGGCGGGCCGCTGGCCGGAGATCTTTCGGCGCGGGCTTTTGCCTGCGCTCGCCCTGACTGCCGCTGCTCTGCTGGTTTACACAAGTTTAGGAATTGAAACGCTGCTGCCGCCCGCGCACATCAACACGGCATGGTATCAGTTCGGGCAGTGGGTGTTCACGGCAGGCATGAGCTTCTTGGTGCTGGCTCTGTCTACCGCTCTCGGAAAAAGCCGCTTGACCGCCGTGCTGTCTTTTCTCGGCGCGGAGTCGCTGGCGATTTATGTCATGCACCCGCTGGCGATTATTGCGCTGGACGGGCTAGGCGCAAAATCGTTAGGAGCGGGACTGGGGATGGTGGTCTACTACGCGGCGTGTCTGAGCCTGCCGCTGGCGGCGGCGCGGGTGTGGGGTACGGGACGCGCGGCGCTTGGCGGGTCAGGTTCGCCAAAATGACGTGTCGGGGCTGTCTGCCGACGGCAGGGAACGTGCGGCGGACGCCGACAGCACGGGTTCGCGCGGGATATGCGGTTCCCGAACTCCTGCTGCCGCCGCGCCTGGCTCTTCGCCTTCTTTATTCGCACCGGCGGCAATTTTGTAGCCTTGTGCTGTCAGCGCGGCCAGTTGTTCCAGCACGAAGGCAGAAATCGGCGATGGTGACTGCTCCGGCTCGGCGGCCCGGCGCAGATACTCGGCTTGCAGCATCCGAAACCGCCACCCTTCCAGCGGCTCAATCCCGGCGCTCCGGCATCCCAGCAAATAGCACTCGTAGTCGGTCTGATCTTCCATTGCCCCATCCTCCTGCGGTTAAACTGGCATTCGTTGCTACCATTGTAACACACGCGAGGGAGAGTGTCAATCGGCTAATCCTGGTGAACAGGATAAGGCATTTTCCTATATCTATCTATTTTCTTAACCAAGAAAATTAGGTATAATAAGAAAATGTTGACTGAGAATGACGCCATTGAACAGATAAAGCAAGGCAATTTACAGTTGTCGCCTTTGCAGATTGAATTTGTGGACAACACTCAATGGCAAAAGATGATTGATGCTGTTGTCGCGATCACTTGGGATAAAGAAAAGCACTTGTTCGCTGCCGAATATAACGCGCTGTCGACACCTAAAGAGTTTGCGGCCGCAATTGATCAAGTGTTACGAACAAGCCGCGCCAGCGGCCTACACCCATTGATCTTGATGCCGTACCTCAACGAGCGTCAGCTAAATGAACTCACTGAGCGTCAAATCAGCGGAATAGATTTCTGCGGGAACGGCGTTGTCACAGTCCCAAATCAGCTTCTTGTGTTCCGCTCCGGCAAGCCCAATCTCTTTCCGGCTTCTGCCGCAATCAAGAACATTTATCGAAAAAATAGTTCAATCGTGTCACGCGCATTTTTAGCGCAGCCGATTTTTGAGAGCGTCGGCGGCATCGAAGCGTTTATCCAAATGCAAGGCGGCCATGAAGCCGCGATTTCTTTGTCAACCGTCTCTAAAGCGCTCAAAGTGCTGGAAGACGACCTGATTGTCAGCCGCGAAAACGGCGTCATTCGGTTAATCCAGCCGGAAAAACTGCTGGACAAGCTCGCCGCAAACTTCACCCCACCATCCATCCGACGCTTTCTGGTAGGCAAGTCACCCTACGACTTAGAAACACTCATGCGCCTGCTTTTGGTAAACTCTTCCAACCATCAGGTATGGCTGACCGGGACAGGAGTAGGTTCAGTCAATTACTATGCCGTAATGGCGCGGGAAAACTTTTTGTCTGTATACTGCACCGATCAATACCGCCTACTGACTGGGGTGGAGTTCAAGGAAACTAATCGGTTCCCTAATTTGGAAGTCATTGAGACACTGGACAAGACGGTTTATTTCGACTCGCGCACAGTCAATAGCTTTGAATGGGCTTCCCCGGTGCAGACTTATCTTGAACTGATGGCAGGCGATCAACGCAGCCAAGATACAGCAGATCAAGTCAAAGAAATGATCCTTATTGACGTAAAGAGGCAGCTTGCATGAACCATCCATTTGATCTTCTTGAGGCAAATCTGCTCGATTTGCTTTATGAGCTGCGTGAAGCCAACGTCTCTCTAATTGTTGGTGGCGGCTACGGCTTGTATCTCAAACGCCGGCATCTGCAAGCGACAGGAGAGGTACATTTGCTGCCGCTCATTCCAGAAGCCCGCTCTACAAACGACTTGGATATGTTCCTCGCCACTGAAATCTTGGCAAATTTATCGAAAGCAAAGGCTGTTCTTGCAGCAGTTCAGCGACTTGAGTTTACCGCCGTCGAAAACAAAGAAAACTTTCAGTTTATCAAACGATTTCCTGTGGGGCAGCAGTCGTTTGAAGTCAAGATTGATTTTCTGACGCCTATGCCTGATAATCCTACTGCACTCCCATTGCATATTCAGGATGTGCGTGTGAGAAACAAGAAAAGCGGCGGGATACACGCCTTTAAAACGAAGGAAGCAGTTGCGGTTGAAGAGCATCCTATTCCAATCGCTCTTGCAGGTTTGCGAACAACCGGAGAGGAGTTTCGCGGGCAGATTTACTTGCCCCAGGCTTATCCTTATCTGTTAATGAAGCTTTTTGCGTTCCGTGATTGGGAGACGAATGAGGAAAAAGTCAAGCGAAAGCCGGGCAACGCCAGCAAACACGCGCTGGATGTATACAGCATTGTTGCCATGATGACCGAAGAAGAGCTTGCTACAGCAGAGCAGGCGAGTCGCACCTACCAGCAAAGACCGGAAGCACAAGAAGCGGCGAGCATTATCCAGCAATTTTTCGCTCGCACAAGAGGTTTAGGGAATTTGCGGCTGCGTGAACATCAGAATTTTGTTCAGGACACGGATTTGACTGAATTTATTTCTCTCCTAAGCGAGCTATTCCCTCAATAATGTATTGCACACGGGAATTCTATGTTCGGTAGCTGGCGGCAAGCGATCCGGCGATGGCGTGCCAGCCGTCGGCCAGAATAAAGACCAAGACCTTCGCAGGGAGAGAAATGACGGTCGGCGGGAGCATCATCATGCCCATGCTCATCAGCAGCGACGACACAACGAGGTCTATGATGATGAACGGGATGTAGATAATGAAGCCGAAGATAAAGCCCGTTTTGAGTTCCGAAATGACGAATGCCGGAATGACCACCTGCATCGGCAGAACATCGGCAGGATGGGCCGGGTCGGTGATTTTGGGGACGGGGGTTTTACTCATCTGCAAGAACAGCTTCAAATCGGCTTTGTAGGTCTGGGCCACCATGAACCGGCGCAGGGGGATCTCGCCGCGCTCCACCGCCGTGTTGAAGTCCATCTTGGAGCTTAAATAGGGCTGGATGGCGTCGGAGTTCATCTGGTTAAACGTCGGGGACATCACGAAAAACGTCAAGAAAAGCGATAAGCCGAGCATGACCTGGGTGGGCGGAATGCTCTGCGTGCCGAGGGCGGAACGCAGAAACGACAGCACGATGACAATGCGCGTAAACGCCGTGGTCATGATCAGCAGGGCCGGGGCCAAAGTCAGCACGGTTAAAAGCAGCAGGATTTGAAGCGTATTGGCGACCTGCTGCGGGTTTTTCGCCGGGGCGCTGCCGGGAATAGTCGGCAGGGCGAAAGTCGGGATGACAGGGTGCGCGGCGGGAAGCTGAGGGTGCGCGGCGGGAAGCTGGGCGTGCGCGGCCCCTGCGCTCAGGCCAAGCGCCAGCAGGCAGAGCAAAAAAGAAGTGCAGCGAGAAGTCAAGACGGTTCCTCCGGCTGTTGGGTCAGCAGCGAGCGCAGGCGGGCATTGGCGGCGGCGATGCCGGACGCAGCAGGGTTGGGATCGGCACGGGTTAAGTAGTCTTCAAAGTCATCGGAAAGCATCGGCGCGTCGGCGCTGGACGTCTCCAACTCGGTGATGGGGGTCACGCTCTGCGCCGTTGCGCCGAGCAGCAAAGTTCGCTCCCCTACCCGCACGACGTGGAGCATTGCCCCGCCCGGCAGTGTCTGCGACGATACCACCGTAACCGCTGAGTTCGCGCCGCCGGCGGAACGTCCGAAGACGGGACCGGTGATCCGCGCCGTCCCGTTTGCGCCCGGCTTCACTAAATTGAACCGCTTCAGCACGTAAACGGTCCCGGCGACGCCCGCCAGCACGACAACCAATGCTTCCACCGCGCGGCCCGCCGACGCTGCCGGGTCGGGCGCGGCCTCACCCACGGCAGGCATGGCGCTGTCCCGCCCCCCGTAGTCCGGCACAGGCGCTGCCGGCGGGTTGGATGGCGGCGCGGCCTGCACCGCCCCTGACGCCAGCCAAGCCAGCCCAAAGCAGATCACAAAATGGTTATGCGGCGCGGGCATGGGTGTCTTTCTCCGACTCGCGGTCCCGTGCCGTGATGATCTCAGTCACGCGGACGCCGAAGTTGTCGTCAATGACAATGACTTCGCCCCGTGCGACCAGCAGGCCGTTCGCGAACAAGTCTACGGGTTCGCCGGCGATTTTATCCAGCTCGATAATCGAGCCGGCCGACAGGTCCATGATATCGCGGATGAGCAGCCGGGTCCGGCCAAGCTCCACCGTCACTTCCAGCGGGATATCGCGCACCCGGCCCATTCCGCTGCCGGTATCGAACGACAGCGGCGGCGCGGGCGCGGCGGGCGCAAAGCTCGGCAGGTCCACCAGACCCGCCCGGCCCGGCATAGCGTCCGCCGCCGCGTCCGGCTCGGCTTCGGGGCCGCTGTCAAAGGCATCCGGCTCCGCGTCTTCCGCGCTCTGCCCGGCGGCGGCGACCAGCGCATCCAAATCAGCCTGCGACAGCATCCCGCCGCTATCCATATCTTCGCTCTGGTCCATGTCTGCCATATCGGCGATGTCCTCTCTCAGTTAGTTGTTGCTTGGGCTTTGCTCGCGGTGCGCGACCAGGTCGGCAGCCGGCGCGACGACCTGCTCGATCTGCACCGCGAGCGTCTTGCCGCGCAGGCCGGTGCGGCCCCGGAACTTGACCTGGCCGCCGATCAGCAGATCGACCGTGCCGAGCTTGTCTTTCGGGGCGTGCGGGTCATCGGACGCCGGGCAGACTTCCATTGGCAGCACCTGCCCGACGGAGAGCGAAACCAAGTCGGCGACCGTGACCGCCAAGCGTCCAAGCCGCGCGACGCACGGAACCGCCGTTGTGTTCAGCCGGAGCGCCAGGTCCTGCGCGTGGGTGTGGGACGCTTTCTTGCGGTCGGACACGAACCAGCGCTGAGTACTCAGCTTGGCGAGGATAGGCTTCAGGAGCAGGTACGGAATGCACAGGCTGATCGCGCCCTGGTATTCGCCCATGCGGATTTGGAACAGCATCAGCACAATCGTGTCGTTGCCGGGGACAATCTGGACAAACTGAGGGCTGGTTTCCATCGAAGCGACGGAAATGTCCAGCGGCAGCACCGTTTCCCAGGCCGTGTGAAGATCCGTCAGCGCCATCTCGACGATGTTGCTGGCGAGCAGCTTCTCAATGTCGGTCAGGTCCCGGACAACTTTGCCTGCCGCCCCTTTGCCGCCGAGCAGCCGGTCCAGCATGGAAAACAAAATTCCGAAGTCCATCTCGAAAATCGCCTGACCGGAGAGAGTTTCAATGTTCAGGATGTTCAGCAGCGACTCGGACACGGTTTTGATATACTCGTCGTAAGGGACCTGCTCCACCGACACCAGCTCCACTTCGATCTGGGTCCGCAGGTGGGCGGCCAGCGATGACATGAAAAAGCCGGCAAAGTTCTCGTGGAGCATTTGCAGGGAGCGGACATGGTCTTTCGAGAGCTTGTCGGGCCGCCGGAAATCGTACACTTCAAAGGCCGGAGGCGGGATGGTACGCCGCTGGGCAGTTTTCAGGGCCAGCCCGGCGGCAGCCCGGCGGCGCTTGTGCAGGGGCAGAAAGACGCGACCCTCGGCGTTGCGGGACTGGGGCGAGGCCGCCGCCGAGGCGCTCAGGCCCGTCCGCCGCTGCTCGACGGCTTCATTCACCGGGGCGGCGTCGCCGGTCCCCGTCATTGCCGACAAAAGCGATTCAATCTCTGATTGGGATAAAACTTCGGCCATAAGATAAGCTGCAAGTAAAAATACTGGGTTTGAGGGCGAAAAAAGAACACCGGGAGCTTCCCGCTTCCGGTGTTTTTATTCCATACTGCCCGCCGAATGTTCACAAGTTTCTATTGGGTAACAAAGTTCGTGAAGTAGACGCCCTGTACGTCTTCCTCGCCCAAAGCGTCGTTGACGTTCTTTTTGATCTGGGCTTTGAGTTTTTCGCGGCCTTTGATTGGCGTCACCTCATCGCGCGTCTGGGATGACAGCGCGGTCAGGACGGCGTCGCGGATCGCTGGGGTTTCCTCTTTCAGCCCTTCGGCGGTCTTGCCTTTGGACTTGTCCAGCTCTAATCCGACGGTGACTTTAAGGAAGTGGTCGGAGCCGGGGTCGGACAGGTTAACGAGAAACTCATCTAAAGACATCACCGGACCTTTTTCGACCTTCTTGACTGCCCCGGCGTCTTTTTGCTTGGCGCTGGCTTTTTGAACCATCATAAAGGCCGCGCCGAGGACGACGACGGCAAAGACCGCCATAATGATCATCATCGGCGGGCCTTTTTTCGCGCCTGCCGCCGCTGCCCCATCTGTTTTTTCCGCTTTGTCCGCCATGCCGCGTATGTCTCCGTCTTGGTGTTTGGGTAATTAGAGCGCCCGTCTGGTGGGGGGCGCACTTCTATTATCGGCGGCAGCGCACCGAAACTTTACGGGGAAGTTGGAAAGCTCTCTCCGCCCCAATTCTGGGGAGCCGGAACCCACCCCGCCGCAAGCGTCGGCGCTTCCGAAGCGGGAAGGCGATGAGTTTTAGATGACGCGGCGGCTGTTAACCTCTTCCCCTCTCCGCTTCGGGGAGGGACCCTGCGAAGCAAGGCAGGAGGGGTTCCGGCTCCCCAGAATTGGGGCGGGGGGCTTCTCTAGTTTTGAGCCGTCGCCAGCCCGCCGCCGGGGGCGTAGCGGCGCAGCAGGACAATCTCGACCCGGCGGTTCCGGGCGCGGTCGGCTTCGGTGTCGTTCGGGGCGAGCGGGCGCTGGTCGGCGCAGCCGGACGCTTCCAAGCGGCTCGGCGCGACGCCCTGCGACTCGAAGTAGCGCAGCACGGTGGTCGCCCGCGTCGTGGACAGCTCCCAGTTAGACGGGAACCGCTCGGTGTGAATCGGCAGGCTGTCGGTGTGGCCTTCGACCCGAACCGGATTTTGCGGGACGGTCTGGGTAATCTTGGCGACGGTCGCGAGCAGGCCCATCTCTTCCGGCCGCAAGTCGGCTTGGCCCCGTGCGAACAGCATTTTGTCGGTCATCACGGTGACGACGACGCCGCGCTCATTGCGGGAGACCTGCATCATGCCCTGCAAGTGGTTCTTCTGGATATAGTCTTTGACGGTCTGGTACGCTTTGTCCAGGCCGTTTGCATCCTGCTGGGACTTGGCATTTTTGATGAAATCCTCGCTGGACGTCTGCCCCGGCTTGCTGGAGTTCATGATGGAGGGCGTCGCGTTCAGCCCGCCGCCCCGGCTGAAGATGGTGGGGACGCCGTTCATCGTGCTTTCGCCGAAGCCGGACCGAACCGAGATCGCAAGCTGCTGGAACTTGGCCTGGTTCATCACGGACATCGAGTAAAGCATGATGAAGAACGCCACCAGCAGCGTAATCATGTCCGCGTACGTGAGCAGCCAGCGCTCCGAGTTTTCATGCTCGGCTTCCCCGCCTTTTTTCTTTTTGCCTGCCATGGCATCGTACTCCTTTAGGAAATCCCCCACCCCCAGCCCCTCCCCCGTCGGAACGGGAGAGGGGAGCCGGATTAGGAGCAGACGCGACTACGAACAAAGCCATCCCTCCATATTACTCCCCTCTCCCGTTCCGACGGGGGAGGGGCTGGGGGTGGGGGCTACACCGCCGCCGCTTCCGCTTCAATCGTCCTGCGGATCTTCGGCGACAGGAACGCTTTGAGCTTTTCTTCGACAATGCGCGGGTTGTCGCCCGCTTGAATGGCGAGAATGCCTTCCATGATGATCTCGCGCACCAAAACTTCCTCGTGCGAGATCGCTTTCAGCTTGTTGCCGAGCGGCAGGAACAGCAGGTTCGCCGAGCAGACTCCGTAGAGTGTCGCAATGAACGCGGCGGCAATACTCGGCCCCATGCTGCCGGGGTCGGACAGATTAGCAAGCATGTGGACCAGGCCCGACACCGTACCGATAACGCCCAAAGTCGGCGCGAAGCCGCCCATCGTGCCGAATAAGTTCGCGCCTTCGTGGTGGCGCGTGCCGAGGAACTGGATGTCGGTCTCCATGATTTCCCGCACAAGCTCCGGGTCGGTGCCGTCAATCGCAAGCTGGATGCCTTTTTTGAGGAACGGGTCGTCCATCTTCTGTACTTCGTCTTCCAGCGCCAGCAGCCCTTCGCGCCGGGCCTTTTCGGCGTATCCGACCAGGGTTTTAATTAGATGCCCGACATCTTCTTTTTTGCTCAAGAACGCATTCTTGACGATCCCCGGCAGGCTGGTGACGGTGGACAGCGGAAAGCAGATCATGGACGCGCCGAGCGTGCCGCCGAAGACCAAAAGGGCAGCGGACGGGTTCAGCAGGGCCGACAGGTCGCCGCCTTCAATAAGAATGGAGCCGAGGAACGCGCCCCAGGCGAGTACCAGGCCGATGAGTGTGGCTAAGTCCATTTAGGCTTCCTCTTTGTTCCCTTCGCCGGTTCCGCCGGCTTTGGCTTCTCCGGCCCGGATGCCGGCCAGCGGCGGGCGCGGGAAAATGCCGGCGAGCCGCCGGAACTCGACCACGCGGGCGATGACTTCGTCCGTGGCCTGCTTGACCAGCATCTTTTTGCCGGTGACAAGCGTGATATGCGTATCCGGGAGCGCTTCGACGATCTCGATGAGGTCGGCGTTTAATATAAAATCGCTGCCGTCGAACCGGGTGACTGTAATCATAAGGTTTGTTTCCGGGAGGTACCTCACCCGGCAGCAAGCTGCCGCCCTCTTCTTAGTAAGGAGAGGGTTAGGACGAAGAGGAAGCGGGTTTTGTCGCAGACTCTTTTCCTAGCATTTTTTGACCCTCTCCTTACTAAGGAGAGGGTGGCGGCTTGTATGCCTGCGGCATTACTGCGTATCGCCGGGTGAGGTTATCCTACTGCTTGAGCTGGATCACGTCGTTTAAGAGCTGGTCCACGGTTGTGATAATTTTGGTGTTCGCCTGGAAGCCGCGCTGGGTCACAATCATGCTCGTGAACTCATTGGACAAGTCGACGTTGGACTGCTCCAAGTAGCCGGTGCTGATCTTGCCGAGGCTGCTGGACTGGGCCGTGCCGATAGTCGGTAGGCCGGAGTTGATGGACGGTGTATAAGTGTTGCCGCCGGAACGGGACAAGCCGGCGTCGTTCGGGAAGTCAGCCAGCGCCATCTGGCCGAGAACACGGGTCAGACCGTTGTTGAAGATGCCGGAGATCGCCCCGGTGTCGTCCACAGAAAACGACTGCAAGGTGCCGGGCGCAAAGCCGTTTTGGGCGGTTGGGGAGGCGCTGGAGTCGCCGGCGATCTGGGTGACGGTGCTGAAATCGGGCGTGATGACCTGACCGGTGCTCGCGCCATCGGTCGGGGTCAGCGTCACTGTGCCGGTGGACGCCGTCTGCTTGCCGGTCGAGTCAAACGTGATTGAGCCGGTGCCGGCGGCCCCGGCATCGCCGGACGCGCTCCAATTCCAGGTGTTCGCAGTCGCCCCATGCGTGAACGCCAGCGTGACATTGGCCGGCTCGCCGAGACTGTCGTAAACTTTTGTGGTCCGGGTGTAAGCCCCGGTTGCGGCGGTGGCCTCAGCGCTCAAATTGCCGCCGAACGAGATGGTGGAAGTCGGCTGAACGGCGGTCAGGCCGCCGACGGGAATGGAAAGCTTAGACGCCGAGGTGATCTGCTGGGTCGAGTCGATTTTCCCGTTGGGGTCGGCCTTCCAGCCCAACACATATGCCCCAGAAGAGCCGTTGACCAAATTGCCGTTGCTGTCGAGGCTGAACGAGCCGTCACGGGTGTAAGAGACCCCGCTGCCGTTGGTGTTGCCGAGCATGAAGTAGCCGTTGCCCTGGATTGCCATGTCGGTGGGCCGGGCGGTGCTTTGCAGACCGCCCTGGGCCATGACCGAATCGATGGAGGCGACGCGGACGCCGAGGCCGACCTGCTGCGGGTTGGTGCCGCCGACATTCCCGGTCGGCGTGCTGGCGCCCTGAATGGTCTGAGAAAGCTGGTCTTCAAAGGTCACGCGCCCGGCTTTGTAGGCGGTCGTGTTGACGTTGGCAATGTTGTTGCCGATGACGTCCATCGAGGTCTGCTGGGCTTCAATTGCGGAAATGCCGCTGTACATGGCCTGTAACATAGTTAAATCCTCCTGAGTGGCTGAGTGTGTCTTGATGCGGACCGTGTTCTACGGTTCGCAGGGGTGAGGCAGCGTCCTCAAAGAGGTCCGGCTGCGAGAGAACTATAAAATCATTGCGCTGTCAATGTTTGTAAAAATGTTTTCTTTCAGCGCGTCCGATGCGACCGCCGTAATCACGGTGCGGTTGGCGACTGAGACGACAAACGCAGTTCGGTCCATCAGAACCAGCGAGTCTTTGGCTCCTTTCGTCGCGGCTTTCGTCATGGCCTGGCCGAGCCGCGCGACATCGCTGTCCGACAGCGTGATCTGCCGGGACGCCAGCCGGGTCTGGGCGTGGCCGGAGAACTTGATCCCGGCACGGGCGGCAGAAACGGCGAGCGTGCTGCTTGACTTTTGCAGCACCTGGTCAAAGCTCGGCCCGGCAGCCTTGCTGTCCGAGATCGGACGGCTCGCACCGACCGGCGGCGCAGTGAGTATTCGGTTTTCGAGATCTACGAGTGTGGACATATCATCCCTGATTTTCTGAGTTTTACTGGATGCTGGTCACGGCGGACGCATCAATGTTTTGGCTGCCGACTTGCAGGTAATTCTTGCCGTCGAGCAGCGAAACGGAAGAAACGACCCCGGAAACGCCTGCGCTGGTCGCCGTCGCCGTAGACACGGTTTTGCCGATCAGTGTTGCGCTCTGGGCGACATTTGTAAAGCCTTGATTGGCGGTCAGCGTCGCATTCAGCGTCGTGGTCTCTTGAAGCTGCGAGAACTGAGCAAGCTGCGAGAGCGTCTGCGTTTGATCTACCGGGGCGGTCGGGTCCTGGTTTTGCAGCTCATTGACTAAAAGCAGCAGGAACTGGTTTTGGTCTACCGAGGCTGTGTTAGAACTCGCTTTCGCCGTTCCGTCGGCGTTCACGTTGGACGCCGTTCCGTTGGCGTTTGTCGGAATAGCTGCTGTGGCTGAGTGTGCGAACATGCCGTCTCCTTTTCTTTCTGGTTTCTTCTATGCGTGCGTGTCAATCCGGCCTGCCGCCGGGCGAAGCGTGCTTGCCGCCGGAGCGTCGTCCCCCTCCGGCTCTGGGGATGGGCGAATGAACGGCGGCTGTCCCTGGCGATTGCTTTGCGAGCCGCCCGTCCCAAATCCGCTCCCAAATCCATTTGTTCCGCTGCCTGCGCTTGCTGGCTGCTCATAGCCCGTCCCGGACGTGCCGGACCGGCTTTGCCCGGAAGTCACGCCTGCCGACGCACTCTGCCCGGCAGGCGTGACTTCCAAAGTCTTAATTTCAGGCGCTTTTACGTCGGCGGTCTTCACCGAGACCGTCAAATGCTCTAAATGCAGGCCCGATGCGCGAAGCGCCTGATGGAGCGCTCCGGTTCCGCTTTGCAGCGCGGCCTTGATCTGCGGCGTTTCCGCGACGATGTGCGCCGTGACCGTCTTCGCCGCCCCGGCGTTTTGGCTGGGCGCGACGGAGACCGAGACTTGCAGGCTGCCCCAGTCTTTCGGGTGAAGCTGGACGCTTATCTGCTCCGGCGCTCCCGGCTTCACGGCCACCGGCATTGCTCTGACCCCATCAGCGGCCTGCCGGACCACTTCGGCCCGGTCGCCCGCCGAAAGCGGTTTGGCTTCGGCTTTCACTGTTTGATCAGACGCAGCAGTCTGAGGAAGCAGCGGCGCGTTGTTCATGCCGCTGTCGGCAGTCAGGGACGGCTGCTCTTCCACATGCTTTTCCGGTATCGGCTCCAGCGCTGCCGCCGGAGCGCCCGCTTTCGCGCTGGCTACCGGCTCCTGCCCTGGCGGCGTCCTGGTAGAAGTATCGGCATTTCTGGTGGCCGGCTTCAGGGCTGCCGGCAGAAACTTCGCAGCAGCTTTCGCGGGGCTGAGATTTAGCGGCTCCAATGCCTGCGGCGCGGCGACCGCCAGTGCAGCCGTGGCGGCTGTCATTGTCATGGCCGGCACAATCTGCGCCGCCGCTAACGGCATCGGACCAGCGATGGTTTCCTGTAGAGCAGACGGAAGTGGCGCCGCCAGGGCTTGGGATGTCAGGGAAACCGGACTGGGAACGCGCGGCAGAGCGCGTACAGCCGACGTCGTCGCGATTGATGCTGCCATGGCTGATGGCATTGTGGCTGATGGCATTGTGGCTGATGGCATTGTGGCTGATGGCATTGTGGCTGACATAAGCTTAACGGCCAAGAGACCGACGGCTTTCAGATCCGGCGGTGCCTGCCCTGCCCCGGCGGGCGTCACTGCGGCGGGCGTCACTGCGGCGGGTATCGGTGCGGCGGGTATCGGTGCGGCGGGTATCGGTGCGGCGGGTATCGGTGCGGCGGGTATCGGTGCGGGCTGTGGCGCAGTCTGCAAAAGTGCACTGATCGCCCAAGTGCGGGGCAGCGGCAAGCCGGTTTGACCGGGTACAGTCTGGGCCGGCACAAGTTGGGCGGATGTGGCTTGACCGGGCAGGGCAGCGCTGGGCGGAGCGAGGGCAGGCGTGTTCAAGCGGCTTGGCGAAACCAGCACGGCGCGTTCGGGCGCAGCTTGAGCCAGCGGCGCGGCGGAAGCCGGTTCGGGCGCGGCGACGGGTGCCGTCGCAGCAGGCATCGCTAGGAGCGGCGCGGTGAACAGAACCGGCGGTGGCATGTTCTGGCTGGCGTGGGCGGGAACGAAACTCGGCGCATTCGGCACAGGTATCCCATCTGTCGAGATTTGATCCTCTGCGGCTTTTTGATGCACAACAGCGGCAGGGAAAGGCAACTCGCTGGCTTTGGCTTTCGCTTTCGGCGCGGGCGGAAAGGAAAGCATCGGCAAAGTGTCCATTGTCTTTGACTTCGGCAGTGCCTGTAATTTCGGCAATACCTGCGTGTCAAGCGATGTCTGCTTCAGACTCGCAGTGGGCGTTTGCGCGGTATTTGCTTTTGGCGCGGCGGCTGTCAGGTGCGGCGGGCTGCTCTGGGCGAGAAACACGGCAAACAGCGATGCGCCGAGCGGCTCCGGCGGGGACGGCCCGGCGCTTGCGGCGATGCCCGGCGGCGCACCGGCAAGGGCCATTAGTCCGGCAGTGCTGCTAGAAACGGCGGTAATCTCCGGCGGCATAGCGACCTCCTGGGGTGGATTTTAGATGTCACTGGTATTGTTGGCAGGAGAGATTAGAAAAAAGAGGGGCAGAAAGAAGTGGTGCGGCGGAGGGCGGGAAAAGAAATACCCGGCATTTTGATGCCGGGCTAGTGAAGCAGAGAAAGCCCCTCCAGGGCTGGGGACAATCTTGAGTACCGGAGGCACTTTCTGTCTTTGAGCAGCCTGGCATTTTAATGCCGGGTCTTGAACGGCTCCTGCATTTACACTTTGGCTTTTTCTTCAATGGACTGGCCGGAGTCCTGTTTGGACTGGCCTGCGCTGATGGACTTCTGGTAATCGTCGTTGAAGCGCATAATGCCGATGTCAGTCAGCGGGTGCTTGAACAGCATTTCCATCGTCTTAAACGGGATGGTCGCGATATGCGCCCCGGCTTTGATGCTTTCGGTGACTTGCAGCGGGCTTCGGATGGACGCGACCAGGATTTCCGGGTCTTTCGGGAAGTCGTAGGTTTCCACCATGTTGACGGCCTCGACAATGTTGATCGGCGCTTCGAGGCTGCCCATGTCGTCAATGCGCCCGACAAAGAACGAAATGAACGACCCGCCGGCTTTCGCCGCAATGAGCGCCTGCGGGAGCGAAAAAATCAGCGTGACGTTAAAGTTGATGCCCTTCGGCGACAATTCTTTGACCACTTCCATCGAGTTCTGGTTCATCGGCACCTTGACAAAGATGTTCGGCGACCAGGACGCAATATCCTGGGCTTCCTTCATCAGCTTGTCCACGTCGGTCTCGACGCACTCGGCGGACACGGGCATCTCTTTACCCACGATGTCAATAATCTCCATCACCCGCGTCTTGTGCGGGATGCCTTCTTTGGCGATGAGTGACGGGTTCGTCGTCACGCCATCGAGAATGCCCCAAGCCATCGCCTGCTTGATTTCGTCTACGTTCGCCGTATCAATAAAAAACTTCATAATCCATGTGCCTCCTCAGCAACTCGTCAGGGGCCGTCAATGGGAATAAGTGCCGGACGCCCCTTACAATATACCCCGAACCTACAAAAACATCTTCGGCTGCATCCATGCTAACTGCCACGAGAACACTAACTTGTATGGTCGCCAAAAACAAAGATTACTTCATCATCATCTCCCAAAAGTTGTGATAGTGCTTTCCATATGTACGACTTCAGGATCATCAGAGGTTTTGTCTGATACGAACTCTACCCGCAGTGAACGTGGCACCTCTCGCCTTTTTGTCTGTTTTGTGGCATCTGCGAGTCTCATATGAAGCACGGAAACTGTCCAGAGGAACTGTCTGCGAGGTGTATTGAAGTGAGCAGAACCGGAAAATCCTGAGTCTGTGATGTCCTTTACAATGGCGAACTTCGAGCAGATTTCACTGACTTTCGCAACATCAAAAGAAGTGCATCCTAATTCGTGTGCGAACATATTTCTTAGAATTCGTACATGATCGATGTCTTCTCTATCGCGTACTGAAATCAATCCTAAAGCAAAAGCAAGATTAGTTTTCCTCGCAAATTCCTTAGCAAAGCTCTCATGCTTGAACTCTTTTTCTTCTCCTCTGCCATTGATGTAAGTTGAACGAGTATACAAGGCGTCAAGCAGTTCGCCCAGAAGATCGTCTAGAAACGCGCCACCAATTACGACAGCCCCGCGATCTGTCTCGTCCCGAAACGAGTTGATAAATGTGTTGTGGCGGGTCCGCTCTTCTTCACTGAGAATGCTCATGCCTTTAACCTCTCTTTCTTGCCTCCATAGTTGGCCGCTTCCTCTACTTTTGACATACTCAGATATAACATCAGACTACAGCAGGCATTCCCACCACACTTCGACCTGAAAGAAGCAAAATCGTTCTTCCGGCAGGCGGTCGTAGAGGGCGTTCTCTACGCCGATGCGCAAGGCCCAGCCGGAGTCGCCGTAGGACCAGTGCCGCCATTTGCCCAAATAAAGGAAGTTTAGCGGAGCAGTTTTCGCAAACCAGCCTGCTCAAAATGGTGATCTGTTGTCAGCGCGTCCCAGAGGCCGCGCTCCTGCATCAGCATGAAGCTGACAGCATCACAAAGCGAGTAGCGCTTGTCCAGGCGCTGCTCTAGGTATGCCTGCGCCCGGCGATGCAGCGCTTCGTCTACCCAGACAACTTCCACCAGCGGATTATCCGTCAGGTCCGCCAGAAACCTCAGCGCTGCCGCCCGGTTCATGCCGCGCACAAGGCAGAGCGGCACAAACTCGGCCAGGACGTAGCTGTGCGTCATCTTTTGCGAGGCATTGTTAAAGAGCGCCACAGCATCGTTGTGGCGCGTTTCCTTGCTGTCAAAGTAGCAAAGCAGCCCCGATGTGTCGAGAAGCATTACGCTTCATCCTCGTGGTCGCTGGCGTATTCCCGCATCAAGTCGGCATCTATACGCTCATTGTCTGCCGAGTTTGGGTCCCCTGAATTGACGGCGCCGGCATGGCGCGTCAGCCGCGACAGGGCAGCCTCATACTCTTCCGGCGTCAGGTCTTCCCGACGTTTTCGCGGCTGAAATCCGGCGGCAACACGCGCTGCAACCACTTCCGTCGGCGGCAAGCGACTTTCTTGAGCGGCCCGCATAATTTCCGCGTAAACTTCGTCCGGCAGTTCCAGGGTCATTGTCTTCATCTTGGTCTGCTCCTGTCATTCAGTATACCAGCAACACTTAATCTACCGGCAGGCGGTCGTAGAGGGCGTTCTCTACGCCGACGCGCAAGGCCCAGCCGGAGTCGCCGTAGGACCAGTGCCACCATTCGCCCAAATAGTTAGTGAGGCCGGTCTTTTCTAAAGCATCGGCCAGCAGTTTTCGATTCGCTTGGGCTTCGCCCGTCAAGCCTTTCGTGTCGCTGGGAGCGCTGGTTTCGTCCATTTCGAAGGGCGAGGTCATATCCAGCCACTCGCGGGACGGCATTTGCATCAGGGACAAATCTACTGCGCCGCCGGTGATGTGGGGCGGCGGGCAGGGGTCGTCCGGCGGAGCGGACATAGTATTGGTCATGCGGATCAGCGTAGACTTATTCCATTCCGGGTGCTTTTCCGAAAACTCTTTTTTAATTTCTTCGTACATGAACTGCTGCTGGTGCATGGGTCGGAAGCCTTCAATAATCACCATGTCAATTCCGTCCGGCAAAGCCTGAGCAGCTTCGGCCAGCATCTCGGCGACCCGCTTGCGGACTTTGGGCGTGCGGGGCATCCCCTCAAACTTCGGGTGCTTTTCGGCAAAGTGGATGCGTTTCGAGAGCGAACGCGGGTCTACCAGCGGCTCGCCGTTGTCTTCAATGGGAACGGCGCGAAGTTTTGTGAGAGGTTCGCCAAAGGATCGGGCCATGTGGGTCTGCTTTCTTCGCGAGAGGACGAGGGCATCTGTGTTCGAGGGCGTGAACGCCCTCGCACTTCTATTCAGTGATTTTCTTCGCAAACGCCAGCATTTTATCATACCAGCCGATGACTTGCTCGCGGTCGCCGCTGCCGTGGCCGGCGTCGAACCAGACCACTTTAATGTCTTTGCCCAGCTCGCGCATTTTCGCCTCGTACACTTCCATCTGGCGCGGCGGGCAGCGGGTGTCGTTTCGGCCCTGGATGACGAGAACCGGAGCCGTCACCGCTTCGGCGTAGGTCAGCGGGGACGAAGCGCGGTACAAGTCAGGCTTCTCAGTCGGAGTCCCGCCGAAGCTTGCCGTGGTGATGCCTTGCAGCAGGCCCGACGAGTCTTCCCAGGTCAGCGTCTGGTCGGCAATGGCGACTAAGGCCATGCCGCCGGTCCACAGCTCCGGCCGCTTGCCGAGGCCGAGCAGAGTCAGGTAGCCGCCGTAGGAGCCGCCGGTCAGCAGGATTTTGCCCGGCGCAGCGATGTTTTGGCTGACCAGATAGTCGCGGGCGGCAACCATGTCTTCGAGTTCCCAGTGGCCGGCGTCGCCCCAGATTTTCTGCAAAAAGTCGCGCCCGAACGTCGTCGAGCCGCGAAAGTTGACCGACAGCCAGGCGAAGCCGTTTTCCGCCCAGAGCGACCCCATGCCGAACGTCTCTTTGACGAAATCATGCGGGCCGCCGTGCGTCTCTAAAATCGTCGGGAACGGCCCGTCCCCGTCCGGCAGGCAGAGCCAGCCCTGGACCAGAACGCCGTCGGACGACGGGAACTGCACCGACTGCACGGCCCGGCCCGGCGGCAGGTCGGCGGGCGGCAGGACATCCCGCAGGTATTCGCCTGTCGTGCCGTCAAACGCCGTCAAATGAGTCGGCGTCTGGGCGTTGCCCCACTGCGCCCACACTTCATGCCCGTTCGGCCCGAAGCCCGCGCCGGAGGAGCCGAAGATTTGAAACGAGCCGTTCGGGTGTCCCAGCCGCGAGACGGCATGGGTGTCCACGTCATACAGATACAAGCGCTGCTTCGCTTGGTAAGTCTGGCACAGGAGGATTCGCTTGCCGTCAGGAGACCAGCTTGCAGGGATGACATCGCCGTCCACGCCCGGCAGCACGAGGTCGGTCACTTCCCCCGTCAGTGCATTCCACAAGAGAGGCCGCCGGACACCCGTTTGGTCGGAGCTTGCCGCAACGCGCGTGTCCCCGGCGACCGGGCTGAAGACGACCGGCTCTAAGCTGTTTCCCGGCCCGTCCGCCAGTTCATCCAGGCGCTTGCCGCCCGCGTCAAACGCAAACAAATGGTACTGCTGCTTGCCCGTGCGCTCGCTCGACGCAATGACCGAAATCTGTCCGTCCGCCGACAAAAGCGGCGCACGAAAGAGAGACTTCGACGTATATAGCAGCTTCGGCTGACCGAGCGTACCGTCTGGCATGATGTCTAAGCGGCACAAGTTGTAGCCACTGGCGTCGTTAAAGCGAAACAAAAACGCATTGCCTGATGCGCTGAAGGCGAGGCTCGGCTGCGGGAACGCAATCACCGACGCGCTGTACGGCGGCAGACCGGGTGTGACAGGCTCCGCCGCGCCGCCGCTGTAGGGAACGCGGACATACGATCCGATTTCGCTGCCCTTGATGTCATCCATGTAATAGACATACGCGCCGTCGGGCGACAGCAGGCCGAAGCCCGCGCCGCCGGGCTTATCGGTCAAAGGCTGAAAATCGCCCGTTTTGATGTCCCAGGCATGGATCTGGGGCAGGCCGTTATGGGCCCTCACGACAATGCCACGCTCAGGGGCCAGCGCGGCAATTTGACCGCCGCTGACGGACGGCGCCCGAAGCCGGCCTTTCCAGGTGTCGGGGGCAGAAGAATCGGGAACGGGAGAAGTGGTGGGTTGGGACATGGAGGGTGTGCTTTCTATCAGACAATAAAACTCACGAGGGCGTAAACGCCCTCGGTTGCTGTTTCTAACAGTGTTCTACCCAATCGCCGAAATCGCTGCAAATTGGGATTTCAGCGCGGGATACAGCGCCTGATACACGGCATAATACTCGGCGTACTTAGTGCGGTTCATGGGGTCCGGCTCAGTGACAGAGGCAGTCTGAACAGTTGCCGCGCAGGCATCCGCGACGGACTGATACGCCCCGGTACCGACCGCTGCCAGCAGGGCCGCGCCGAGAGCAGGGCCTTCATCTACGGCCAGCGTCACATGGGCCTGCCCAGTCACATCGGCGTGGATTTGCCGCCAGACGGCGGACTTTGCCCCGCCGCCGCCCGCTCGCACCTGCGTGATGGGAATCCCCAGTTCACCGAAGATTTGCAGCGAGTCATTGAGGGCAAACGCGACCCCTTCCATAACTGCCCGCGTGAAGTGCTCGCGCTTGTGCCGGAGCGTCATGCCGAAAAAGACCCCGCGTGCCTCGGCGTCCGGGTACGGCGTCCGCTCGCCTGTGAGATACGGCAGAAAGATCAGTCCTTCCGAGCCGGCCGGGACACGCGCCGCGCCATCCGCCATCAGCGCGTAGCGGTCGCCGCCAGTCGTCCGGGACACGACGCCTTCGGGCTGAAAAAATGTGTCCGCCAGCCAGCGCAGGCTGCCGCCTGCCGACAGCGAGACCCCCATCGTGTGCCACTTGCCGGGAACGGCGTGGCAGAACGTATGCACGCGCAGCTTCGGGTCGGTCGCGGGCGTGTCCGAGTAGGCAAAGACGACCCCGGACGTGCCGACGGTGCTGGACACCAGCCCTGTCTCCACCACCCCGCTGCCGACCGCTCCCGCCGCATTGTCCCCGCCCCCGCCCGCCACCGGCGTTCCCAAAGCGAGTCCTGTCAGCGCCGCCGCTTCCGTGTGAACATGGCCCGTGATCTCAATACTTTCCGCGCACTCCGGCATGAACGAGTACGGGATCTCAGCGGCGTCCAGCACTTCCCGCGACCAGCGCCGGTTCTTCACGTCCAGCAGCGCCGTTCCGCTTGCGTCGGACACTTCGGTCGCGTGAACCCCCGTCAGCTTGAACCGAATATAGTCTTTCGGCAGCAGCACTTTGACCACTTGGTCGTAAGTTTCCCGCTCATGGTTTCGGAGCCAGACAATCTTCGGCGCCGTGAACCCCGTCAGCACCGGGTTCGCAACATACTCCACCAAGTTTTCCTGGCCCACCTGCGCCGTGATCCAGTCGCACTCGCCTTGAGTCCGCTGATCGCACCACAGCAGCGCCCGCCGCAGCACGTTGTTGTCTTTGTCTAAAAACACTGACCCGTGCATCTGCCCCGACAGCCCGATCCCCGCGATCTCCTCGCCGCGCACCCCCGCTTTCGCCAGGACGTTCTGCGTCGCCCGCACCGTTCCCCGCCACCAGTCCTCCGGGTCCTGCTCCGCCCACTGCGGCTGCGGCGTATACAGCGGATACTCCTGCGTGTCCGACGCTGCCGCCTGCCCCGCTTCGGTGATCAAAAGCGCTTTAACGCCGCTTGTCCCGATGTCCAGTCCCAAAAAATATGCCATAGTTTCCTCTTTCGGTCGCTTGGCGGGAGAGCGATGACCGCAGCCACCAGCTTGTAGCAGTCCAAATTCTTGCCGAACGGTTCACCGAGGCTGATTGTCAGCAGCGGCTCCTGGCCGGGATCTTCCCACGCATGAATGCCGTCCGGCAAACCGGCCAGACGCTGCTGATACACCGGGTCGGTCACCGGCAGATTGTATGTCATACCGGAGAACACGAAAGCCGCGCGGATTTTGGGCTTTCCGCCGGCAGGAGATCTGCGAACGTGCCACGATAATGTTTCGGGGCGGATCAGTGCAAGCGACTCCGCAGCGGGATGGCGCTGAAAAGAGGAATACGCGATTTTTGCGCTCGTGTTCCCCAGCAGCTTCGGTCCGGCAGTTAAACTTTGGTTAAGGAAAGTCAAGACGTTGCCGGCGGGAACCGGCCTGCATCGCTTCCACCGGCCTTTGTCTATCAGCCAGTCTTCAGGATGATGCGGGCCGGGATGCGGGCATAAAAGCGGCACAGCAAGAACATCCAGCAGTGCCGCTTTCCGCCCCCATGCAAGTGAGTAGTGCTGGGATTGCAGAGCGCCTTCCGTCTCCGCCGAAACAGGCCGCACCCAGCTGGTGCCGTCTGTTCGCAGCCCGGCACCGCACCGCCCGCCATGCTTCCATGAGTTTGCGAGACAAAGGATTTCTGTTGTCGGCACTTCTGTCACCTCCCTATGACTTTGTCAGTATCCCGCCCCAAACTTGCAGAGCCGGAACCCACCTCCTTGCTTCGCTCATTCTTCGCTTCGCAGGGGTCCTCCCCAAAGGGGAGGACGAGGAGGCTGTGTTCGTAAACTCTTTCCCTCTCCGCTTCGGGGAGGGTGACAGATACGAAGTAATGCCGAAGGCATAGGCACGAGGCGGGAGGGGTTCCGGCTCCCCAAACTTGGGGCGGGGGCTTTCCCAAACTATAAATGCGTGATTGTCAAATCACCCCACTGCTGCTGTAGGTATTCCAGCACAAGGCGCCGGTGACACTGCTCAGGAGTCGCTTCACTGCATAAGAGAACCGTCGGAGCAGCAAACAACTCCTTGCTGAGAGCTTCAACTCTACGACACATAAGAAGCGACAGGAACTGCCGCTCGTACTCCGCCCAATCTTTTCCCTCTTTGCGATAGCTGTCCAGCATCTCCTGAGTCGGAGCAAGCTGCGGTTCGTGAACATAATCCGCACTGCACAACTCACGCAGGAAAAAAACCAGGTCATCGCGTTTGGCAAATCCCGCAAGCTGGGAGGTGTTGTTGAGACGGACATCCAGCAGCCGCTGAATGCCGCTGCTTTTTAGCCGTCCAAAGAAGCCTTCAGCCGTGCTTTGGGTAAACCCAATCGTAAAAACTTCCATGCTTAGGGTTCCTCCATGTCGAATAACCTTGGCGCTGTTTCTTTTTTCGGGGCTGTCGGTTTCACTAGTCTAGGCTTTTGACTCGCTTCGATCTGACTTGCTTCAAGGCGCAGCCGTTTGCGTTCCGCCGCTTGCCGCTTCCGCTCAGACGATTGCTGTTCTGCCGCCTCGCGCCGCTTCTGCTGCTTTTCGACCCGCGCCGCTTCTGCTGCCTGACGGTGCTGAAGTTTCTGGCATGCCGCTGCCTCGGAAAGCACACGCCGGGCAGCGCGGCGCAGCTCTACGGCGTGCGCTTTCAGTTCAGCCGCGACTCGCTCTTCTTCTCGCCGTGCCTCCTGCTCTCTTGCAAAAGCAGCTTCTGCTTCCCGTAGTTCGCTTTCGGTTTCTAAGCATCCATCGCCGCGAATATGACAGACGCTGACTTCTTGGTCAAATAGGGTACGAGCAATCAGCAGGCGCCGGTGGCAGACAGACGGATTTTCTTCGCTGCACAAGAGCGCGGTGCGGCAGCGGGCGGCACCCGCAACGAGACGTGCGAGGCCGGATTGGAACCGCTCAGAAGCGGCGATCTGAGCATAGTCCGCCCGGCCTTGGGCATCGTAGAAGGCTTGGTTTTCGGGTCTGCCGCCCAGCTCGCGCCCGTAAAAGCCGTATTTCATGCCTGCGTCTTGGACGGCGGCTTTAAGAGCGTCCCGGTTGAAGTGCGGCGCATAGCGGGAGAACGGCGACGAGCGGGTGTCGATTAAAACTTCGATTTCGTGGCGGCGCAGAAGCTCCAAAAAAGTTTGGAGCGGGTGGTTTGAGTGGCCTATCGTGTAGATAGTGTTTGGAGAGAGAGCATTTAGAACGTCCTGTTCAGCGCGGGCCATGACTTTGTTATACTGTGCTTGTCGGGGTTTGTCAAGGCGGGCACAAAAATAGCCCGACGTTGTGCGTGGCTTGCAGGATGCTGGGCTGTTAAGATGGATTGGTTAGGCAGTCGTGTCCACGTCCTGACCGAGATTGGCGGGCATGGGGACGCCGGTTTTCAGCATAATGTATTCCATGACCTGGGCGGGGGCGACGCCGAGCAGGGAGTCCACATAGCCGACATCGGCGGGCGACAGGGCGGACGCCGCACGATGCACTGCTGGGCGCGGCGGCGCGTCTGCGGCCTTTTTCTCAGCCGCTCTCGTGTCGCCTGCTTTGGTCGGCGGCACGGCAGCAGGCGGCTTGGCGGCTGCCTTTGCGGGCGCGGAAGCAGGCGGATTTATGGGGGCAGGCGGATTTGTGCGGACAGGCGGATTTGTGCGCGAGGGCAGAGCAGGAATAGTACTGGACATGGCGTTTTTCTCTTTAAGTTACGCGGTCGTGTTGACGTTCTGGCCGAGATGGGGCTGAATACTTGCCAGAAGCTGCTGCGTTTCCTGGGCCTGTCCGAAGACCGCGCCGAGCAGGGCCGACGCACTTGGGTCGGTGTTCTGGCTGGCTTGCAGGCCGGCTAAAATCGCGCTGCCGACACTCTGCTGGGCGACGGCCATGCCGACGCCGGGATTGGAGGCCGCGACCGAGCCAATGGTCTCTGAAATAGACATAAAAATCTCCTGTAGGTATCTTCGGCAGGCGCTGTGCTTCGGCTTGCTGTCAGGAATGCCGGAGTTTGGTTGACTTGCGCCCGCGTTCCATGCTAAAATGATCCGCAAAACCCGTCCGCTTTCCGGCGGTGCGGGTCTTTTTATGATTAGACTAGGGGAATGGGATCATGCTGCTCGGCGGCCAGCGCATCAACGCGCAGGGACATTTAGAAATCGGCGGGTGCGACGCTTTAGACCTGGCGCGGGAGTTCGGGACGCCGCTGTATGTCATGGACGAAGCGGTCATTCGGGACAACTGCCGCCGGTACAAAGCGGCGTTTGCGGCCCGCTACCCGAAGAACGACATTTCATTTGCGTCCAAAGCTTACCTCAACATGGCGATCTGCAAAGTGATCGAGTCTGAGGGTTTAAGTCTGGACGTTGCCTCGGCGGGCGAGCTGTACACGGCGATTAAAGCAGGCTTCCCGATGAGCCGGATCCTGCTGCACGGTAACAACAAGTCCGGCGCCGAGCTTCTCATGGCGCTGGAACACAAAGTTGGCTACGTCGTTGTAGATAACTTGTCCGAGCTGCGGCGTCTGGCGGCACTGGCGAAAGAGCGCGGACAGACGCAGAAGATACTCATTCGCGTGACGCCCGGCATTGACCCACATACCCACCGGCGTATCCGCACCGGGCAGGAAGACACGAAGTTCGGCCTGTCTGCCGCCGGCGGCGGGGCGATGGAGGCGGTGACGGAAGCCCTCGGCGCGGCCCCGCATTTAGAGATTGCCGGCCTGCACTGCCATATCGGGTCGCAGCTTTTGGACACGCAGACGCATGAGCAGGCGATTGACATCATGGTTGCGTTTCTCCGCAAAGTCGCCGACGCGACCGGCTGGATGCCCGGAGTTTTAGACATCGGCGGCGGCCTCGGCATACGTTATACCGAAAATCAGCATCCGCCGACGTATGACGAGTTCGCGCAAACAGTTGTCTCGGCCCTCAAAGCGGCATTGACGAAGTATGAGGTTCCTGAACCCGAACTCTGGCAGGAGCCGGGCCGAACGCTGGTCGGCGAAGCGGGAACGACGCTCTACACGGTCGGAGTCATCAAGAAAGTCGCGATTCCCGAAGCGCCCGGAACCCGCACCTACGCCGCGATTGACGGCGGCATGTCGGACAACCCGCGCCCGCAGCTTTACGACGCGGTGTATGAAGTTCTGGTCGCGAACCGGGCCGGGGAGCCGAAGACGCAGACGGTGGCCGTGGCCGGCAAGCACTGCGAAACCGATATTTTGATCCAAGCCGCCCAGACGCAGCCGCTCGAAGCCGGCGACATTCTGGCCGTGCAGTCTACGGGAGCGTATAACTACGTCATGGCGTCAAACTACAACAAGTTCACCAAGCCCGCCTGCGTGTTCGTGCAGAACGGCCACGCTGATCTCGTCTCCCGCCGCGAGACGCTCGACGATGTGGTGCGTTTGGACTTGGTCCCGGATCGCCTGGCGTAACGTGAGAGCTTTACGACGGACGGTTTCGAGAGTCACCCGGATTGGAAATCCGGGTCTTTGACGAAGTGATTGTCCGCCTTCGCGGACATAGGACTAGAACAACCTCCTGCGTAACTTTGATGTCTGCGCCTCCTGCTCACTGCGTTCGGCCTTCCAGGTCTGCCCTCCGGGTAGCCAGTGCAGCAGCGGAGTGAAAGGCAGACAATCGCCCTTCAAAAGCCCTGCACTTCCAGTGCAGGGTATTTACGCAAGAGGTCTGCTGTCGGAACAACAGAAAGAGGCTCTGAATGATGGATCGCAAGCGCTTACGGTTCGGCCACTTCCTCCTGCATCTCGCCCCGTTGCTGGCTGCCGCTCTTGCGCCCGGCGCGGCCCAGGCGGCGGACCCAATTCTGCCCATGCCGCTCCATCTGAAGGGCGTCATCCTGACCCCGGCGGGGAAGCCCGCTTCCGACGCGCAGATTATTTACGCGCTGGTGGATTACCGCACGCAGACGACGACTGAGGAGCAGACGCTGCATCCGGCCGCCGACGGGACGTTCGACATCGCGGTGCCGACGAGCCGAGACACGCCGCAGTTTCCGCTGCTATATATCACCGCGCCGGAAGGCGTCGCGCTGCCGACGCTTAATTATCACCCGGACGGCAATCCGCGAATGGTCGTGACGCTGGTGCCGGCCACCCGCGTCCATTTCCGCCTGCGTGACGAGGCTGGCAAGCCGCTTTCGGGAGTGCGGGTCTTCCCGGTGGCAATCCTCAAAGACCGCGACTACCGCCCGTGGGATGGGGAGGCCGTCACAGATCACCTCAGTGCCAAGACCGACGCCGACGGCACGGCGACACTGGGCGGGCTGCCGCAGGGGTGGACGCTGCGGCTGGCGGTCGCCGGCACGGGCTGGGTGCAGCCGGACTGGTGCCAAAACATCATGCTCGCCAAAGCGCCGGAAACGCCGGACGCGGCGGTGCAGGTCGCCCGCGCCGGCTCGCTTTCCGGAACTGTTGCTTACGGCCCGGCCCAGCCCGCCGCGCAAGTCGCCGTCACCGCCGTGCCGCTGGCAGGCGGCGGCATCCGGCAGGACGGAACCACGGATGCTTCCGGTCACTACCAGATCACCGGAATGCCTCGCGGCAGCTACACAGTCAGCCTTGAAACGTACCGGGGAACGCCGTCGTCGGCGCCGTGGCCCTGGACGGCAGCGGCGCAGACTGCCGCCGTAGTCCCCGGCGGGGATACGCCCGGCATCAGCTTCACGCTCCTTCACGGCGGCGTCCTGTCCGGCGCCGTTACCGACTCCAAGACTGGCAAGCCGATCCCCAGTGTCGGCGTGTATGTAATCGGGCCGGGCGGCGGCCAGTTCGCCCGCACGGATGCCTCCGGGCACTACTCGCTCCATGTGCCGCCGGGCGGCCAGCAGGTCTTCTTGCAGGCAGACCCCGGCATGACCGCCGCCGACCCCCAGCGCGTGGTCGTCGCCGACGCTCAGACCCAGACCGTCAACTTCTCCTCTACTGCCCCGCTGCATCCGGCGGTCGTGCGCGGAGTCGTAATCGGGCCGACCGGAAAGCCGGTCGCGGGCGCGAAAGTGACTGCCGCCGGACAAAGCCAGCAGGAACAGGACACGGAACAAGTCACCGACGCGCACGGCAGTTTTATATTTGATGCCCCCGGCCTCCTGCCCGATATGCGGCTGTATGCGGCAGGCGGCGGCCTGTCCACGCCGGCCGGCGCTCTCGCAGCAGACGGTGCCGGCAAGCCGCTGACGCTCCGGCTGGCCGCTCATGCGGGTCTGGTCGTGCGCGGGCGGGTTACTACCTCAGACGGTCGGCCCGTCGCCGGGGCAAGCGCAACTTTGTATCGCGAACACGCTTCCGGTCAAGACGGCGTTGGAGTCGCCACTGCGAAGACAAATGCCGCCGGGCAGTATCTGTTTACTCCGGCAGTTCCTGATGCGACCTATCAAGTGAGCGTGCAGGCGGATGGGTACGGCTACCAGTTCACGAAGCAATCTAAAGCTGCCGGCAGACTGATGAGCCTGGCACCCTTGACTCTGCCCCGCACCGACAGCTTTGTCGGCGGCATCGTCGTGGACGTGAACGGCAGACCGATTGCCGGGGCGGATATCAGCTTGATGAGCGCGAGCGACACGCACACGCAGACCGACGCGCAGGGCCGGTTTCATCTTGCCGGAGCAACCCAGGGCAAGGCCATTGTGGAAGTGCGGGCGGCGCAGGACCGATCTGCGTCTATACAAGTCGCCTCCGGGCGCGACGACCTGCGGATTACCGCGATGTCGGTGGATGAGCAGGCCGTGGAAGGCAATCGGTTTTCGGCGGCGCTTGATGCCGACAAGACCAACCACGGCGACGGCACGGACGCCCATGTTCTTCTGCGCTCGGCCTGCGCCCAGGCGGCCAAAGACGACAAGAAAGTGCTTCTCGTCTTCCATGCGTCCTGGTGCGGTCCGTGCTTCCTGCTGCACCGATTTTTGGAAGACCCGCAGGTCAAGCCGGTCATGGACGCGCACTTTGTCGTCCAGGACTTGGACATCTGGGAGAATTCGAACCACAAAGGCTGGAACAACCCTGGCGGCGATGCGCTTTACGCCAAATACGGCGGCGTCCGTCCCAACGGAGACAAACAAGGCGTCCCCTTCTTTGCCGTGCTCACCCCAGCCGGAACATCGCTCGGCGACGCCCGGATGAACGGCGACAACGTCGGGTATCCATCCGACTCGGCTGCCGCCGAGTTTTTCCTGAAGACGCTCAAACGCGCCGCCCCGGAGTTGACCCCCGAAGAAGTGGCGACTCTGAAAGCGGGCCTTCAGCGCAACGCCAAGATTTAGAACTTAAGATTTAGGAAGCACTATGCCATCCACTTTCCAGTTCGGCGTCAGCGAGTTCACGACAAACCCGTGGTCGTTTGAGCGCGATGTCGAGACCTACGCCCGGCTCGGCGTCTCGGCAATTGAAGTCTGCGAGGCGAAGCTCGATCCTGCGAACATCGCCGCGCAGATGGACTCGATTGGGACCGCCGGGCTAAAAATCACGTCGGTGCAGCCGAAGACGCGGACGCTGTTTCCGAGCCTGTCTCAGCCGGAGCCGACCAACATCGGCGAGCGCATGAAGCTGTTTCAAGAAACGATCGCCCTGCTGTCGCCGTGGACGCCGGGAGCTGCTTATGTCACCAACACCGGCATTCCGCCGAACGGCAGTATGCAGGAAGTGGTAGACAGAGCGGCGGCTGAGTATCAGGCGCTGGCGGACTTCGCGGCGGGCCACGGCGTCAAGGTGGCATTGGAGCCGCTGAACGCTTCCATTGTCAACATTGAGACAGCGATCTGGACACTGCCGCAGGCAATGGGGATTGTGGAAGCTGTGGACCGGGACAACTTCGGCATTTGCCTGGACTCGTGGAACGTCTGGCAGAACGCGGACATTCACGCCGAAATTGAAGCCTGCGGGCCGAAAATCTTTGTTGTGCAGATCAGCGACTGGCGCACACCGCGCTCGTTCTTGGACCGCCTCGTGCCAGGCCAGGGTGCAATTCCTCTGCCCGCGTTTCTGAGATCGGTTCATGCCGCCGGGTTCCGGGGCGCATACTCGGTGGAGATATTTTCGCAAGGTGTGCCGGATGCGCTGTGGGACGGCGACTTGGAGCGCGTCATTACGGACAGCAAAGCTGGGGTGGAAGCGGCTTGGGACGCGGCAATGATTGAGGGGTAGCAAAGGACGCACAGCGTCATTCGCACCCGGCATCATCGTTTGTACCCGGCATTGAAATGCCGGGTTCTTATCTTCTTGTGAATACTTTATGACTGCACTGCTTCGGTTCTTTCGCGGCCTCAACGCCCTGCTCATTTTCATCCCCGTCAGCGTCGCCCTGCATTATACGCCGCACATGAACCCGCTGTGGATTTTCGTATCGGCGGCGCTCGCGATTGTGCCGCTGGCCGGGCTGATGGGACAAGCAACGGAAGAATTGGCGAAGCATCTCGGCGCGTCTTGGGGCGGCCTGCTGAACGCGACGTTCGGCAACGCGACGGAGCTGATCATCGGCATTTTTGCCCTGCGCGAAGGGCTAATTCCGCTGGTACGAGCTTCCATTGTCGGCTCTATCATTGGGAACTTGCTGCTGGTGCTGGGCGCGAGCATTCTCGCAGGCGGCATCAAGCACAAAATCCAGACGTTCAACCAGGAACAGGCCGAGTCGCACGCGATCAATCTACTGGTTGCGACGCTTTCGCTGTCGGTTCCCGCGTTGTTTGCCGTCCACTACCACCAGCCGAACTCGCCGGCCAACCCCGATGTCGAGAACCTATCGCTCTGGGTTTCCGGCATTCTGCTGATTACCTATGTGGCGTCGCTGTTTTTCTCGCTCAAAACACACGAAGCGCTGTTTCGGAACTGCGAGGAAGAAGCTGAGGACGATCCGCCGGTGTGGAACAAGCGGACAGCGTTTCTGGTGCTGGGAGCGGCGACCGTGGCCGTGGCATTCGAGTCGGAGTTTCTGGTCGGCAGCGTCAACGGCGCGGCGGGGAAATTAGGCTGGAACCCCATTTTTATCGGCATCATTATTGTGGCGATCATCGGCAACGCCGCCGAGCATTCCACGGCGGTCTGGATGGCGCTCAAAAACAAGATGGACATTACAATGAACATTGCTATCGGATCGTCCACCCAGATCGCCATGTTTGTCGCCCCGACGCTCGTCTTTGCAAGTCTGCTGACGGGTCATCCTCTGACCTACATCTTCACCGTTCCTGAAATGACGGCTATTGCGTTCAGCGTCGTGATTACGGCGTTTATCGCAGGCGACGGCAAGTGTCACTGGCTCGAGGGGGCGCAGCTTCTCGCGGCGTATGCAATTATCGCCCTGGCGTTTTTCTTCCTGCCGCCAGGTTAGCAGACAAGCAAACTTGGGTATTTTCGGCTAGGAGATAATCGCTATGTCCCGCCTGCTGACTTCCATTTTTGCCTTATCGGCGACCGTGCTGACTGCCGCCGTATCCGCTCAGGCCCCTACCCTTGTCCGGCCCGCGAAAGCCGCCGAGCGGACTGCTGCGATTGCCGCTATCCAAGCCCAGCTTAAAGCGTTCGGGCGCGACGATTACAAAGCTGCGATTGTGTACCAGAGCAGCGGCCTGAAAAAGAACTTTGCGTCGCCGGAGCAGTTTCAAGCCATGATCAAGCAGGTTTATCCTGAGTTCGCTCATTCCAAACGCGCTGTTTTCGGCCCCGCTCAAGCGGACTTGGCGGGCAGCCATTTGGCAATTTCCACTGCCGTGACCGGGACTGACGGTATTACGGTCCATGCCGTCTATTTAATGGTTCGCGAAGGAAAACTGTATAAAGTAGAAGGGGTTGCCGGCGGCGCGATCACCCCGCCCTCCGGCATAGGCAGCGATGTTCCCAGTCGCGACGTTTAGACACGGCTGCTTCGGGCGTGTTTGCCGCCGGAGACGCGGCACCGACGATAGCGAACGCGACGTTCCCTTCCGCCGAATGAGTTCCGGCAGGCGTCTGTACAAAAAAATCCCTGGGCCACTATGGCTCAGGGACATGGCGATTGATCGGAGTGAGCGTTTGCTCAAACCGCTTCCAGCCGGCATGGCCGTCGGCAAAAACATAGTTCGCGCCGCCGCCGTGGCGGCTTGCGGCAATGGCGCCCACTTGCGAATCCATTTCGTTGCCGGCTGGGTTCGCATTGTCGTTGAACCAGGGGTGATAAATGTCATCACAAAACGAGTCGCCGGCATTGGCAGAAGCCGAGGAACGCCGCTCGGCAAGGTAGATAGTCTCTGCCGGCGCAGAAACTTGAGACTCGTTCAGGCCAAAAACAAAATAGGCATTAGTTAAATAAGAGATTACCTGCGGGCCGCCATTGTTGAACGGTGCATTGGGATTGGAAGTTGTTTGGTTGCAATCCGGGTTGAACGGCGCAGGATCATCCGGGCAGGCCAGCAGCTTCTGGTCCGGCAGGTGCGTCTCGTAGTCGGCGACGCTGGTAGCCTGCGCTCCGGAGCCGGTATATGGCAGGATCATGGCGAAAACAGAGCCAGCATCGGGGTTCTCAATCTGCCCGGTGCTGTCGTCAATTTGCGGCTGGTCACTGCTCTGCTTGGACTGTGGATAGCGACCGTCCTGGTCTTCAATGTACATTGCGGCGGCAAGACCGATCTGCTTCATGTTGGACAAGCAGGCGGTGCGGCGGGCGTTCTCGCGAATGTGCTGGAAGACGGGAAACAGAATAGCAGCGAGGATTGAGATAATGGCGATGACGACGAGCAGCTCAATAAGCGTAAATCCGCGCTGTTTCATTTTGAGCTTCCTTTTGCGGGTGTCGGTCGGAGCGATTTTGGAATAATCTGCGGCGAAAAGGCGCCGCTCGGATTGGCGCTTTTCAGCGGCAGCAGCGAAACGACCGAAGCCCGGCCGTTCCGGCCCCGCGCGACGACGCGGTAGCTGCCGGCTGGGGAGATAACGTTCCAGACGGCAAATGTCGGACCGGATGCGGCAGCGCGGGTGAGGGAGCCGAGCGCGGCAAACGGTACACCTTGCCCTGCCCGCGCAAACCCGGTGACCCAGGTGACTTTGTCGCTTTCATCCACGGCAAACGCAATTCTTTCGTAGGGCGTCCCTTTGAGCGTCCAGACTTCCGGCACGGCGTCATCGGGGTCTGCGCCTTTGGCGGTTTTGCTGCCCGCGTTTTTTTTGTCTTCTTCCTGGCTGTCCGTATCTTTTTGACTGCTGACGGCCCCCTGCGCGATCAAAGCGGCGTGGGCGGCGTCTTTGTCCATACTGATCTTAAGCCCAGCAAGCGAGTTCCCCGCCGGCGCTGTCCGGGCCGTAGGCTTTGCCGTTGGTGCTGAGTAAACAGGCAGGGACAGCGTAAGACAAAAAAGAAGGGGAAATACGGGCTTCATGCAGAGTTTCCTGCCGTCCTGCCGAATATCGGCAGGACGGTCTTTTTAGTAGAGAGCGGTGCAAGAGAGGCTGGTCAGCTTGCGGTGACGCTGCTTGCGGCAGCCGCTTTCTTCCGGGCTACGGCAAAGCCGCCGAGGCCAAGGGCGAGCAGAAGGCCGAAGGAAATGGTCGTGGAAGCTTCCGGCACGGCGGCAGGAGTAGCGACAAGCTGGAAGCCGTCAATGGGAACAAACGTCGTGGACGACGTATCACCCGCCTGCCGGTCCGCAGTCAGCGTAAACGAGCTTCCGGTCAACCCGGTAAAGAGCAAGTAATCGCCGGGAGTCGTCGCCGTCGCCATGGTGAAGGGGTTGTTCGGGTCAAATGTGCTTTCCAACTCCGCGTTCTGCGATACCCCAACAGCGCTGCCGGCCGGGGTCACCGTAAAAGTCCCCAGCGCCGAGGATTCGTTGAAGGCATAGACATACAGGTCATAGGTCGTAAATGGTACGCTGGACACCGTCACGGTCGCATTCGCCTGTGCCGCCGCCGGCGGGCCACTCTCAATAAAGCTGTTCAAGAGCTGCAGGTTGCCGTTGGAGCTGTAGCTCGACATTGCGGCCAGGTTGTTGTCCTGGGCGTCGTAGGAGTTGTAGGAGAGGGTCAGCGGGCTGGGCGAAGCATCACTGAAAGTAATTCCTTTGGAGACTGCGCCGGAGTTCCCACCGTTGTCGTTGTTGAAGTTCTTGACGGAAACCACTCCAGCGTTCAGGTTGGCATTCACAAACTGCGGCGAGTCGGCGTTTCCTGCAAAGTGGAAGCTGATGATGCTGGTCTGGGCCTGGGCCGCAGGCATCGATAACAGAAGGCCGCCGAGGGTGAGCAGGGCGAAAGATGGCAGGGCGATTGGCTTGTGAGACATGAAAGGTTTCCTTGTTGAGAAATACAGGGCCGTAGCTGATAAACTTAAGCATTCGTCTTCCAAGGAGGGCGGGATTTGCTCCCGCCCTCACAAGTCACGAATAAGGCGTCTTTGCCTCTGAGGCACCGTATGGACTACGGCACGATGTACTGGCTGCCGCCGTAAGTGGTATCGCCTTTGACCGTGCCGCCGGAGCCGCTGTCAAATGTTGAACCCCGCAGGCCCGCCAGAATGGAACCGGTCTTGATCAGTGGGTGCCCGATTGACATCAAATACGCGTTCAGCTCCGACAGCGAGATGCGAGCCGTGATCGCATTGTGCGTGGTATCAAAGGAGAACGAGTCGGCGGTTCCCAGCGCAGTGTACGTTAATCCGCCGCTGACATTCCGGGCTATGGTGCCATAGGTTGCCGTCTGCGCCCCAGTTGCCCCGGTGTCCACTTCCAGGTAGAACTGGTCGCCCAGGTCGGACATGCCGAAGCTGTAAGTGCCGGTCGGGTCCAAGATCGAGTTCGGGCAGTTGGCCGCAAAGCTCATGCGCCAGGAGGATTCCATCGGGATCGTAGCCAGGTTAGACACGGTCATCTTGGCAATCAGCGACGGCCCGGAGGGGGTCTGGTTGACAAAGTACTTCACTGCCGTGATGTCCAGCGGATCGGGCTGCGGCACGGTCACAACTAGGCCGTAGCTGACGTCATCCGTCCAGTCAGTGACTTGGGCGCCGAATGGTCCGGGAATCGGGGCAATCGTGTTAATCCCGAAAGCCGTCTGTCGCTTCGCCGCAGGGCCTTCCCGAGGCGTGGGAACGCTCGTGCCTGGGACGATGGCGGGGCCGCCGACCTGGCGCACGGAGAAGGATTCCCCGCTAAAGTCGTTGTGGTCGTCGGTATAGCCGATGACTGCTGCGCCGGTCGGGTCAAACGAAACTTCGAAGTAGTCCAGCAGGTTCCGGTTCGGGTTGGTGCCGGTCAGCACAAGCCCGCTTTCGGAGATATTGCCGGCATGAATGGAGTGGTTGCTGGCCTGCGCTTCCTGGAACGCCGGTGCGGCGGCAGTTGCATTGTAGGTCAGGCCGTAATATGCCTGCCAGAGTGCCGTGGGGCTGCCTTCGGAGCCAAGCGGGGTGCCGGTCGCCGGGTCAAGCGTCACGCCGGTATCGGACGAGCCGTACCAGACAATGCCGACACTGCCGAATGTCGTGCCGAGCGCCATGCGCGGGAAGATATTGTAATGCGTACCGAGAGTGGCCGCATCGTTGACACGCACCGGCGTGCTCCAAGTTTGCGCCCGGTCCAGGGAATACTCTAAGAACACGTCAATGCCATTGGAATACAGGCAGTAGACGGTGCCGTAAGACTTGCCGTTTTTACCCGCGCCGGTGCCGGAGTCATGGGCAACCTGGCAGTCAAAGAAGATATGCGCGACGCCGTTGGGATCGGATGCCGCCTTGTAGGTAGTGTATGTGCCGGTGACCGGGAAGCCGAGGGTTGCATTGGGCTTTCCAACCGAGACCGACCCGTCGTTAAATCCGAGGAACACGGTACCGTCTGTCGGGTCAACGTCAAGGGACGCCGTCTGGTTTTGGATGCCGGCGGTTTGGGCCGGGCCATAGGTGAAGCCGCCGTCGGTGGACTGCTGAATCTGCGAGATAACCGCATCAGGGGTAATGGTCCGGTACAGCATGTAAACCGTGTTGTTGCCGAACGCTTCAAGCCACTGCCGGTCGTTGACCGGGATGCCGCCGGGGAAGTTCCCGGCGCTGTTGAGCTTGTAGGTGTTCGCCATATCCTGCGAGCTGCCGGTGGATAGGTTGGCGGCGATCAGGCTGGCAAAAGCCAGGGTCGGGTTGGCCGGAGTGGTTGCCGGGTTAGTGCTGCCCACGCCGAGTGTGGAATTGTCGAAGCCGACCGCCAGATCAACGTCGCCGCCGCCGTCGCCGCCGGCGTTGATACCGGCCGCCGCGCTTGCCATGCCGGTGAAGCCGTCGGGCTGGCCTTTATAGATGGGATAGCGCATCAGCGGGTCGTAGGTGGGGTTCGCCGCGCCGCCGACAGTCGGGCGCAGGTCAAAGTACCAAAGGTCAATGCCCGCCGGAAAGCCTCGGATGCCGGATTCGTAGAAATTGCCGTACTTGTCCGTGCGGCTGCTCGGCTCGCCGTCGGCAACGGCAACCGGCGCTTTCAGCGGAACATCGTTGCTGAACTTAAAGGAGCCGAGCGAGTAGGTTCCGGCGCGTGGGGTGGGTGTCGGGTTCGCGATGACGGAGGCAGAGCCTTTGTACTGGTCAAGTGTCGTCGAGCCAATGGCATTGGCAACATGGACCGTGTAAACTCCCGGCGGCGTCATCGGGTTAGTCGGGTCAATGATAATCATGTTGGAGGTGGCCGGCACTGTTCCGTTGCCGTTCGCACCGTTCGCCGAAGAAGCGACCAGAGAGCCGCTGACGCTGCTGCCGACATGGACGTACAGATCGTATTCGTCCGTCGGCACCGTCCAGTTATTGCTGATGGCGACGACTTTGCCTTTGTAGTCGCTCGGCTGGCCGCCGATTGTCACGGTGAACGTGTCGCAGTTGTTAAGCGTCGGACTACAGGCGGATTCATTGGAAGCCGTGGCCGAGTCCGCTCCGGTACCAGTCTCGGTGCCGGTCCATGCCAGGGCGGGGCCGGAGGCAGTCAAAGTCCCGGAGGCTGGTGCAGCCGCCCAAACATGGGTCAGCAAAAAAGTGCTGGAAACCAGAAGACACGCCGGGCGAGTGATCGCGCGGGCGGCATCGGTCCAGGGACGAGCCTGTGAAAAGGGAAACGGTCGCATGAAAACTATCCTTCCACGAAAATCGGTTGCGCTGAAAACGCTCCGAAGCGGAACGCGGCGGCGCAGGGCTTTTGGACGGTCTTGGATCAAGGTCAGCGTTGACTTAAACAAATAACCATCGTCGGTGAGCAATCTTGAGTAGAGAAGCATTCGGCGCCGTTGCCGATATGGAGAGCATTGTACCGAAAATCCGGCCAAAAAGTCTGCGGGTTGGTTAACAGAGGGTTACAATGAAAACAGGGAATTAGAAGCAAAAAAGCGGAGGGCAAAAGCCCCCCGCCCTCGTGCAGCCTCTGTTTATGCAGACCGGAGCGCTTCCGCAGCCTGCTCGTCGGCGATGATTGCGATCCAGCCGAGAAAGAGCGGGCGAGGGGCTGCCAGCGTGTTCAAGGCGGCAAAATCGTCGTGGCGTGAGGCTGGGCCAAGACCCAGGCGAGCGGGGTTTGGGCCGGAGTAGCCCCGTGTCGCCCGCCGATCTCGCGCAGACCTTCCACCGCTTCACCCCCCACGTTTTGTCGAACTGCAAGACGTCGAAGCCCGACATTGGATGGCTCTTGCCGTCATCCACACCGGCCAGTGCGAGCAGCCGAGGTAGCGGGTCTTGCCTTGGCGGACCAGCGTGTCTGGTGTCTCCAGCGTTTCTTCCAGCGGCGTCAGCCCGTCGGGCCGGTGGGGGCTGTCAATGTTTACATAGTCCGTGCCGAGGCGCGTCAGGCTGGCTTCGCAGGCAGACAGCAGGCGCTTGCGCGAGAGTCCTGCCCCGTTCATCCCCTTGCCGGTCCGAAAGCCGGTTTTCGTGGAGATGACGACTTCGTCCCGGCGGGGTCTCAGAAACGCGCCCAGTATCTCCTCTGACCGGCCCTGCGCGTAGACATCGGCCGTGTCGAACAAATTGATCCCCTCATCCAGCGCGCGTCAGCATTGCCTCCGCGTCAGTTTTACCGGCCTTTGCCACAGCGCTGGGATCGCCGGTCGTAAACGTCATCGCGCCCAGCGCGAGACGGGACACGATCAGGCCCGTGTCGCCGAGTAGCCGGTACTGCATTTTTGTCCTCTTTTTCTAAAACGTCAGCCTTGTGCCGTCGGGCGAACAATAATCTCGCCGACATCAATGTCGTCCGGCTGCTCGATGGCGAACGCAATTGCACGGGCGACCGCTTCCGGCGGCATCGCCATCTTGTCGCGGGCCGCTTCGAGCTGCGCCTTCATCGCCGCGTCTTTGACGCCGTCGGCGAAGTTTGTGTGCGTGAAACCGGGCGAGATCAGCGAGACGCGCAGATGCTCGCCGCCGACTTCCTGCCGCAAGCCGTCCGTGATGGCCCGCACGGCGAACTTGGTCCCGGAATACACCGACTGGCTGGGAACAGTTTTGTGGCCTGCCGTCGAGCCGATATGGACGAAATGCCCAAAGCCTTGCCGCCGGAACACCGGCAGCGCGGCGGCGATCCCGTACAGCACGCCCTTGATGTTGACATCCACCATTTCCTCCCAATCCTGCACAGACAGGTCGGACAGAAGCGAGATCGGCATCACGCCCGCGTTTGAGACCAGCACGTCCAGCCTGCCGTACCGCTCGCGGGCCAGCTCAACCAGGCGTTCCAGATCACCCCGCTGCTTCACGTCGGTCGGCATAAAAGCCGCCTCCCCGCCTGCATCTCGAATTCGCGCCGCCAGAGCCTCCAGAGGCTCCGGGCGGCGTGCTCCGAGGACAACTTTCGCCCCGCGCCCGGCCAGCAGAGTCGCCGCCGCTTTTCCGATTCCGCTGCTCGCGCCGGTGATGGCAATAACTTTGCCGGCTGCTGTGTTTTCCATAGTCTCTCTTTTTTCTAGTCTTTTCTCTTCTGCGCTCGATTTCGGCGAGCTTGACATTCTTTCCGGCACTCCCTATAATCAAGCCAAAGAAAGCACACCATGCGCGACGAGAAATCCGTTGACTTTGACCAGCCGCTCTCGGAAGCCGAAAAGGACGTCAAGTTCAGCCCGGAGTTCTACAACAAAGCGCCCGCCACCGGCAAAGAACGCTCCGCCGAAGAAGATATGTCCGGCACCCACACACCGTAGCGATGAGATAACTTGATGAGTAAATGGCATGACCCGGACGTTTGGGCGAAGCTGTGCAGCGGCGAGACGTGCGTCATCTGCCGCCGGGGACAGCCTCGCGACATCGCGGCGACCCTGGAAGCCTCCTGGCTGACAATCAACGAAGACGCGCCCCTGCGCGGCTACGCCTGCCTTGTGTTCCGGCGTCATGCGGTCGAGCTGCACGACTTGTCCGAAGCCGAAGGGGCCGCGTACATGCGCGACATCCAGCGGGTCTCGCAGGCGGTCAAAGAAGTCACCGGCGCGGTCAAGATGAACTGCGAAATCCATGGCAACAGCCTGCCGCACCTCCACACGCACTTTTATCCGCGCCATCCTAGTGACGTATTCGACGGCGGCCCGATTGACTGGAATGTCATCAATGGCCCGGTCTACGCCGAAGACGAGTTTGCCGACTATGTGCAGCGCGTTCGGGCAGCGCTGGCAGCAGAAACCATTCTGCTATGAGTTTCCTTGTACCCAAGAGTAACGCCCGGCCCTCCTGCAATTTAGGAGGGCCGGGCGCGGCAGTCTGTCGTCTTGGAACGTACCGAATTATGCTTGAAGCTCGGAGGAGATGTTCTTGGTGATAACGACATGCTCCTTGAACTCGTTGAGCGTCAGCAACGCCAGATGACGCCCGTGCATCTCTTCCATGCCCGTATGACCGCTGGAGTTTGCTAAATAGGTGGATGCAAGGTCACGCAGAAACTCATGGTTCGATATTTGGGCCATGATGTACGTTTTGTCAAAAGCCGCACCGTCCGACGACTTCAGCTTTGCGAGAATGGCCTTGCCGGTGGCGTTCATCGGTGGGGTTGGGATGCCCATTTCCGCAAGTACCGTTGTGACGGCAAGCGCTTCCCGCAGCTCGAAGTTTGCGAATTCCTTTACATGAGCGTTGCTGGCCTTGTCCACGGCGATTTCGCTGGTGATTTTCGACAGCGTGGCGGGTCCGATCACGCCCATGTAGAACTGCTTGGCGGTCATCGCGTGCGGGTGCGCCATCGGGTAGTCGTGGCCGGTATCGGCTTGCGGCTGCTCCGGCTTGGTCGCGGCCTGAACAGAGGCCGCTAATCCCAGCGCGGCGGCGCCCAGGCCGGCGGCGGCGATGCGGGACAAAAAGGTGCGTCGGGAAGTCGCGCCTTCTTCTTGGTTGAAATCGGTCATGTCATACTCCTTGCAGTTTGGTGCTGGTAAAAGTATGGCTGACCGGGTAGTATGAAGTCAAATCATTTTCGGCATAAGCCTATGAAAGATATTCACTTGAAAGACGCAGCATGAACGTCAGCCAGCTTGAACTTCTGGTCGCCCTGATCGAAACCGGCAGCTTCTCCGAAGCCGGCGACCGGATGGGGCTGACCCAGTCGGCGGTCAGCCACGGCCTGGCGAAGCTCGAAACCGAGCTTGGGGTAACGCTTGTCGCGCGGAGCCGCCGGGGGCTGTCGCTGACAGGCGCAGGGCAGGACGTGCTGACACATACCCGCGCAGCGCTCGCCGCATTGGAAGCCATCCGGCAGACCGCCGCCGCCGCACGGGGGGTTCCTGTGGGCCGGATGCGGTTCGGAACGGCGTATCCGGTGTCTGCCCGCCTGCTGGCCGGCATTTTGGGTGATTTCCAGCATCAATATCCAGAAATCAATCTTGTCTTGTTCGAGGGAACAGGGCAGGAAGTCGAGGAATGGGTCGCCGGAAGCATCGTGGATGTCGGGATCGTGCGCCATTCTACCCCAAACATCGAGAGCCGCCTGCTGGTGGAAGACGAAATCTGCATGGTTTTTCCGGCAGACCACCGGCTGCGGTATTCAGCACGGGTAGATGCGGCAGCGCTGCTGAGTGAGCCGCTGATCGTGCCGCGTTCGGGTCATGCCCTGGTGACGGAAGCGCTGCGGGAGATGGGGCAGGATGCGACAGAACTTTGCTTCAAGTACACGGTGAGCGATCTGCGGACCATCTTTTTGATGGTTCGTGACGGCCTCGGCGTGACGCTGATGCCGCGCACAACCCTGCCCGACGATTTAGACGGCCTGCTGACCCTGCCGCTGTCCCCAGCCATGCCGTTCCGGGTGGGGCTGGGGATGCGTTCCTGGGAGGCAGCCAGCCCCGTGGCGAAACTCTTCACGCAGACGGCGGAAGCCTGGGCCGTGACCCACGGTTTTTTGGGCTAGAACCGACCGGTGATGGTCTCGCTGCTGCCGTTGGTGTACATATTGGCGGTGTCAAGGAAATTGCCGCCTGCCGACGCAAACGCCTCGAAGACGGCCCGGCTTTCGTCCTTCGAAGCTCCCCACCCCCAGTCTTCGCCGAACGTCATGGCGCCGAGGCACAGCTCCGAGACGCGCAGGCCGCTTTTGCCAAGCAGTTTGTATTTCATGGTTGTTTTCTTTTCTGTTGAAGCGGAAGGGCGAACACAAGGTTCGCCCCTACAGGGCATGGCCGGATTGCAGGGCGGGATGTAGGGCGCGAACCTTGTGTTCGCCCTTTTGTGGCGGTGTTCACTCTTTTGTGCATTGCCGCCCTATTTTTCGTTTTTCAGCGAAGCCATGTCAATCACAAAGCGGTAACGGACATCGCTTTTCAAGACGCGCTCAAAGGCTTCGTTGATGTCCTGAATGGCGATCATCTCCACATCGCAGGTGACGCCGCGCTCGGCGCAGAACTCCAGCATTTCCTGGGTCTCCGGCAGGCCGCCTGCGCCGGAGCCGGCCAGAGACTTGCGGCCCGCCATCAGTGAAACCCCAAGAAGCGGCGGCTCAATGGCGTCAAGCTGCCCCACCAAGATGTGCGTGCCGTCCATCTTCAGCGTCGCGAGATAAGGGTTGAGGTCGTGGGCGCTCGGCACGGTGTCTAGGATGAAGTCGAACGTATTGCCAACCGCCGCCATCTGGTCCGGGTCGGTCGAGAGAACAACATGGTCTGCGCCGAGCCGCCGGGCTTCTTCCTCTTTGCCGGCGGTTCGGGTGAACAGCGAAACGTCTGCGCCCAGCGCTTTGGCGAATTTGAGGCCCAAATGTCCCAGGCCGCCGAGGCCGATGACGGCAACTTGGTGGCCCGGCCCGATCTTCCAGTGCTTCAGCGGAGAGTAAGTCGTGATGCCTGCACACAAGAGCGGCCCAGCAGTCTTCGGGTCAAGCGCGTCGGGAATGTGCAGCACGAACCTATCGGAGACAAGAATCTTGTCGGAGTAGCCGCCGTAGGTGGGCGAGCCGTCGTGCCGGTCCGGCGAGCCATAGGTCTGCGTCGGATACTTCTCGCAGTACACTTCCAACCCGGCGCGGCAGGCGCGGCACTCGCGGCAGGAGTCCACCAGCACGCCGACGCCGACAATCTCGCCGATCTTGAACTTGGTGACATCGGGGCCGATGCTTGTCACACGCCCGACGATCTCATGGCCCGGCACCATTGGAAAGGTGCTGTAGCCCCAGTCGTTGCGGGTGGAATGGATGTCCGTGTGGCAGACACCGCAGTAGAGAATGTCAATGGAGACATCGTCGGGACGCGGGTCGCGCCGCGTAAACTTCCACGGCGCGACGGGCGTTGTCTGTGACTGAGCGGCGTATCCTGAAATGGGTGTGGGCATCTGGGTTTCTCCTGAGTATGAGCGGGAGCCTCGGAGTTTACTCCGTAGCTTTGTTCTGTGGCGCTTTTCCTGTGCTTATGATACACGCATCTCTCTGTAAACCACTGCATAAATCCTGCAAGATGCTTGCCTAATCCTGCAAACGATCGTTTGCACGGCGCAGCGTGGGTATACTTGGAGCATGGAAGACACATGCCGGAAGCGTCAGGAGCTGACGGCCCTGATTGACAAGCACACGAGAGTGGACGGCAGCCACAAGACGCTTGTAGAACTGCTGACCCTGCACCGACTGTCCGCACCAACCCCGCCGGTCCACGGCGTCCTGAAGCCGACGTTCTGCATTACGGCGCAGGGCGGCAAGCTGACCGTGTTGGGGGAGGAAACCCATTTGCACGATCCCGCACGCTACCTGCTGCTGTCGGTAGATTTGCCGCTGGCCGTGCAGATCATGGAAGCGTCGCCGGAAGACCCCTACTTAGGCTTCTGCCTGGACATTGACCCGCGCCAAATTACGGCCCTGCTGCTGGAAATGGAGACGATGGACGCCGTCGGCACGGCTTCGCGCGGCCTGTCGCTCACGCCGCTGGACGCGCCGCTTTTAGACGCCGTCGTGCGCCTGCTTCGGCTTCTGGATACCCCCGCCGATGTTCCCCTGCTGGCCCCGCTGGCCGTGCGCGAGATTTTGTACCGCCTCTTGACCGGCGAGCAGGGCGGGCGTCTGCGCCAAATTGCCGTTCATAACAGCCTGACCCAGCGGGTCGCGCGGGCGATTGAGTGGATCAAGCGCCATTATGCCGAGCCGCTGTCCATCAACGCTGTGGCAAGCGAGGTCTGCATGAGCGCGTCGGGCCTGCACCACCATTTCAAGGCCGTGACCGCGTTTTCTCCCCTTCAGTACCAGAAACATCTGCGCTTGCAGGAAGCCCGGCGGCTGATGCTCTCGGACGCCCTAGACGCCGCAAGCGCCGGATACAAAGTCGGCTACCAAAGTCCGTCCCAGTTCAGCCGCGAATACGCCCGCCTGTTCGGCGCCCCACCCCAGCGCGACATCGCCCGCCTGCGGGGTTAGTTCGGCAGACTTCCCCCAGCCTCCAATAATGGGGAAGGCAGCCTCAGATAAGGCCGAAGCGCGAGGCCAAGCACGCCAAGCGAGATAACGCCCCACAGCACGGCCCAGACAATCGGCGGCAAGGGGATGATCTGCGACATCAAAACGGCGTCTGAGACCGGCCCGTTGGCGAGCGTTGACAGGCCGACCAGCGTTCTTATGTCGGACAAAGAGTTGACGACGCACTGGACGCCGAGGAACATGGCGGCCACCTCGGCGGCTTTCGGCGAAAGCCGGGCCGAGGCAAAGAGCAGGCCGGCGGCAATCGCAAGCGCCCACCCGAAGCCGAACCCGTTCCGCACCAGAAAGACATCCAGCAGGGCGACAATCGCGCCGGATAAGCCCAGGATGAAACGGGCCGTGCCGGGACGCCGGGCCAGCGCGAGCATGACCGCCCCGTAGGACGCCGCGCCGATGTAGCCCGCCATCACAATAACCGGCTCGAAGCCGCCGGACGTATAAGTCACGCCCGAAGCATCCGGCTGAACGGCAATCTGCGCGACCTGTCCGCCGGTCAGGATGGCCGCCAGCGCGTGGCTGCCTTCGTGGATAAACGTTACGAATAGCCGCAGCGGGTATAGCGCAGAGGACAGAACCGGGACCAGCGAAAGGGCGACCGACAGCGCCGATGCCAGCAGCAAACGTCCCAGCGCGGAGCGGGACGGGGGCGGGGTGTTCGGGGGGCTTTTGAGTGCTGCCGGATTGGGTATCATCGTTCTTTGAGTATACCCATGCCGACTTATTCTTCGCCGACTTATTCTTCGCCGACTTATTCTTTCGATAGCGTTCCACGAGGCTTGCAAGTCATCCCACCGCGACTGGCTGGAGACGCCGAAGTAGTGGGGGTCGGCGATGATCTGTCGCCGAATACGCTTCTTTGGGCGTACCGGCACGGCATTTTCCCGTGGCCGATGGATGGCTACCCCCTGCTGTGGTTCTGCCCGCCGCAGCGGGCCGTGCTGGACTTTGACAAAATTTATGTTTCTGAGCGGCTGGCCCGCGCCCGCCGCCGCTGCGGGCTTACTTGCACGCTGGATACGGCGTTTGATGCCGTCATCGCCCGCTGCCGCCATTCGCCGCGTCCCGGCCAGGCCGGAACCTGGATCACGCCCGCCGTGGAGGCCGCCTACCGCCGGCTGCATCGCTTAGGCTATGCCCACAGCGCCGAAGTCTGGAACGGGGCAGGTGATTTGGTCGGCGGCCTGTATGGGGTCAGCGCGGGCGGCGCCTTCTGCGGCGAAAGCATGTTCCACTCGGCGTCCAACGCTTCCAAGTTCGCGCTGCTGTTTCTATGCGAGCATTTAGCGTCACGCGGCGCAAGCTGGCTGGACATTCAGGTAATGACCCCGCATCTCGCCGCCCTCGGCGCGACCGAAATTCTGCGCGGTGAGTTCTTGGACCGGCTGGAACAGGAGCAGTCGCGCGGGTTGACACTCTTTTAAGCGTGGTACTATAGGGGAAATGGAGACAGAAGAATGAACAATGCAGACGAAATGACAGGTGAAGAGATCGTGAGAAGCATGAACCCGGACGCGCGGGAAAAAGCCGAAGAAGAATTGGCCTCCGTAGACCCGGCCGGGTCGGAGCCGTTTCATATCGGCGACGAAAGCCCTCACACGGAGCTTGACGACGATCCGATTTCGGAAGGCGGGTCGTCCCGAAAAAGCCGTCTCTAGAACAGCAATTCTGAGCCGCGAAGTCTCTTGCATTTCGCCTGATCTGCCGACGATAAAAACAACTCAGCGCCGCATCGGTACTAAAACGTTCCCGGCAGGGCCATGATAGGACGAAATGACACGCGACGAAGAAAATTATGACAACATCGTCCGCCTTGCGGCTTACATCTGCGGTACGCCGATTGCCGCTGTGTCGGTCCTGGATGCCAAGCGCCAGCGGTTCAAGTCCAGTGCCGGTCTGGACATCGTTGAAACGCCGCACGAGGCTGCTTTCTGCGCCCACACGGTTCGGGAGACTGACCTTCTGGTGGTGCCGGATGCCCAGGCGGACCGACGGTTTTGGGACAACCCTCTGGTCACCGGCGACCCTAAAATTCGGTTCTATGCTGGTGCGCCTCTGCGGTCCGGCGGCGGCGAAGTGCTGGGGACCTTGTGCATCATTGACCGCGTTCCCCGGGTTTTGACCGAAGTCCAGCAGGACGCACTGCGAACGCTTGCTTCTCAGGTGACGCGGCAGATGGAAGCCGTTCGGCACGCACTGGCGGAGCGGCAGGAAGCCGAAGACACAACAGCACGGGTCACCGAGTATAACCGGCTGCTGCTGGAGTCGACCGCTGAGGGCATTTACGGCATGGACACGCAGGGGCGCTGCACGTTCATCAACAAAGCCGGATGCCGGCTGCTGGGGTACACTGTAGAAGAAGTGCAGGATGTCGGGATGCACGATCTCATTCATCATACCCACCCCGACGGCACGCCCTACCCGGTGAAGGAATGTCCGATTTACAAGGCGTTCCAGGCTGGGCAGCCCTGCCATGTGGATACGGAAAAACTCTGGCGCAAAGACGGCACCTCGTTCGATGCATCCTACTCCTCTTATCCGATGACCGACACCAGTATTTTGGTCGGCGCGGTCGTTACCTTCAGCGATATCACCGAGCGCCGGCGCATCGAGCGGGAGAAAGAGCGGCTGCTGGCTCAGGCGCAGGAACGGGCAGACCGCGACCCCCTCACCAATCTGCTGAACCATCGGGCATTCCATGACCGGCTAGGCGCCGAAGCGGCCCGCGCCCGGCGCGAAAACACAGTCCTCGCCGTTGCGATGCTGGACTTAGACAACTTCAAGTTCTTTAACGATGTCTACGGCCATGCGACGGGCGATGACGTGCTGCGGCTTGTGGCCGACAGGCTGCGGGAAATCTGCCGCTCCTACGATACGCTGGCGCGGTTTGGCGGGGATGAGTTTGCCCTGCTCCTGCCCAATGTCGGCCACACGACTCGCGACGAATTGGAGGCCCGTCTGCGCGAAGGGTTCTGTAATCTATTCTACTCCGGCGGGGCCGGGCAGGACGCCATTCCTATCAGCGTCTCGCTGGGCAGCGCCCGCTTCCCAACCGCAGGCGACGACTGCCATGAGGTGCTGCGGCAGGCGGATGAGCGCCTGCGCTGGTCGAAGACCGGCGGCACTGCCGAGGAAAATGCCCGGTGGGTCCGAGCGGATGCCGGCATCCGGGTGCAGGGTTTCGAGATGCTGGATGCCCTGGTCGCGGCCGTGGACAACAAAGATCGGTACACCCGCCGCCACTCCGAGGATGTCATGGAATACAGCCTCCAGATCGCCTCGGCGCTAGGCCTGGACGCAACGGCGCAGCAGACGATCGGGGTGGCTGCGCTGCTGCACGACGTCGGCAAGATCGGTGTCCCCGATGCGGTCCTCCGCAAGCCGGGCCGTTTGACCGAAGCCGAGTCCAAAGTCGTCCAGCAGCACCCGATCATGGGCGCGGTGATGGTCTCGTCCGTGCCGGGGCTGGAGGATGTCCTTGACTCCGTGCGCCACCACCATGAGCGGTGGGACGGCAAAGGCTACCCGGACGGGCTACGGGGAACGGAAACACCGCTGATGGCCCGGCTAATGGCGATTGCCGATGCCTACAGCGCGATGACGACCGACCGACCTTACCGCAAAGGCATGGAAAGCGCCAGGGCGCTTGCGGTGCTGGAGGAGGGCGCGGGGACGCAGTGGGACCCGGAGTGCGTCGCCGCATTCCTGGCCGCACGGCGTAGACTGGGCGTGGACAAGTCGGCTATAATTCCCGCATGAAGCTGTTTCAAATTGATGCGTTCACAAGTGCTGTATTTGGCGGCAACCCGGCGGCAGTCGTGCCGCTCGAAAATTGGCTGCCGGACGCCCAGATGCAGGCCATCGCTGCCGAGAACAACCTGGCCGAGACCGCGTTCTTTGTGCCGCAGCCCGGTGGCTACGGCCTTCGATGGCTCACGCCGACCCAGGAAGTGCCGCTCTGCGGCCACGCGACCCTCGCCTCAGCGTTTGTCCTTTTCACCGAGATTGACCCGTCTGCCGAAGCCGCCAAGTTCCACACGCAGAGCGGTACGCTCACTGTTGTCCGCGACGGTGAGAGGCTTCAATTGGACTTTCCGCGTCACGAACTGACCCGCGCTGACGCTCCGCCCGCGCTCCTCCGCGGCCTCCAAGCACCGCCCCGCGAAGTCTACTTTGCCGAAGCAAACCCGAACTTTTACGCCGTCTATGACACAGAAGCCGAAGTGCGGGCGCTGGCTCCCGACTTCGCCGCTCTTCTGCCGCTTGGCGCCCTCGGCATCGCCGCGACCGCGCCCGGCACAGACTGCGATTTTGTGTCCCGCTACTTCGCCCCCGGCTTCGGCATCCCCGAAGACCCGGTAACCGGCTCGACCCACTGCGCCCTCGCGCCGTACTGGGCCGGACGCCTCGGCAAAACGGACTTGTTCGCCCGGCAGGTGTCAAAACGCGGCGGCGAGCTGTTCTGCACCGTCGGCGAGACGCGCGTGCTGATCGCCGGGCGGGCCGTGAAGTATTTGAGCGGGGAGATTTTTGTTTAGAGGATGTCGGAAGAACCCCTCCCGCTCGTTCCTCGCTCCCTCCCCTGCTAGGGAAGGGCAGGAGACAGTCAGGACGGGTGACGAAAACCTACGTCTCCTGCTCCTCGCTCTTTATGGCCCTTCCCTAACAGGGGAGGGAGCGAGGAACGAGCGGGAGGGGTTCTTATGCCGCAGGCCGCAGGCTGTCCAATAGCTGCTCCGTCTGCGTCTCGGCGTCAGCAAACAGCCAGGCAGTCCAGCCGTTCGCGGTCGGCAGGCCGAGACAAGCAGCGGCAACTTTGTGAATCGAGCCGCGATGCCCGCCCGCCGACACGGTACCGTCGGCATAGATCACCGCGCTGACATCTGTGCCTTTCAGACGCAGCGCCGAGCCGGCCGCAAGACGCCCGCTTTCGACGAAGCTCACAAACGGTATGCGCGGCTTCGGCCCGCCGAGCAGCACCCCGCCCTCATCGCCCGAAGTCAGCAGCGCTGGAGAAATGTTCGCCAGCCGGGCCTCCGCTACTTTTACATATGCCGGTTCCCGGTCAATCGTAATGTAGTTCCGGCCCAAGCGTTTTGCGACGGCAGCGGTTGTTCCCGTTCCCGCGAACGGGTCCAGAATGATGTCGCCGGGGTTGGTTGTCGCGGCGATGATCCGGTGCATCAAAGCTTCCGGCTTCTGGGTCGCGTGCGCTTTTTTGCCGTCGCGGGTCTCGCGCTCCCCGCCGGAGCAAAGCGGGATATACCAGTCGGAGCGCATCTGCTTGTCGTCGTTGCCTGCTTTCAGGGCATGGTAGTGGAACGTGTACTTTTTCTGGTCCGCCGACTTTTTCGCCCACAGCAGCGTCTCATGCGCGTTGCAGAAGCGCGTCCCGTGCATGTTCGGCGTAGGGTTCAGCTTGACCCACACGACATCGTTCAGCACCCAGTAGCCGACATCCATCAGTACCGCCCCGACGCGGTAAATGTTGTGGTAGGAGCCGATGACCCAGAGCGTTCCCGTGTCTTTTAAGACGCGCCGGGCGGCGGAAAGCCAGGCGCGGGTAAAGGAGTCGTACTCGGCGAATGATTTAAACTTGTCCCACGGATCGGTGACGGCGTCCACTTTGGTCATGTCGGGCCGCCACAGATCGCCGCCGAGCTGCATGTTGTAGGGCGGGTCGGCAAAGACCAAATCCACCGATTTCGGCGGCAGGGCGTTCATCACGTCCACGCAGTCGCCCAAAAGGACTTGGTTCATCGGCAGTGCGGGGGCGGTTTTCTTAGGGGAGCGAGTAGACATAGGCACGGTATTGTACCACGGCGGACTCAGGAAAACAAGAACGGACTCAGGAAAACAATAGCCGGGGACTCAATGTTAGAACGTGCACGGCGAGAACGGGCGAACACAAGGTTCGCGCCCTACATCCCGCCCTGCAATCCGGCCATGCCCTGTAGGAGCGAACCTTGTGTTCGCCCTTGTCTCTGTTCGCCCTTGTCTACCGCGTCTTATTATGAGGCATACTTCGCCAGCAGTTCCCGCTCCTGCTCCGGTGGCATCCCTACTTTCAGCGGCACGTCTGCCGGGCGGGTCTTATCCCAATCCAGCGTGTCTTGAACGGTCTGGGCGAGAGGCCGGAACGTCAGCCCCTGCCCTACCGCTTTAGCGATACTGGCAGTCATCAGGCCCGCCATGTCAGAACTCGCCGGGATATAGAACGGCAGCAGGCGGGTTGAGTCGGCGTCGTTGTCTTTCAAGAACGTGTCCGACACCCAGCGCAGACGCGCATCGCTGCCGCTAACCGTTCGGCACGTTTCTAAAACCGTGCCGAGCGTCAGGGGATTGTCCGGCCCGGTCGCGTTGTAAACGCCGGTTTCTTCCCGCTCGACCAGTTGAAGCGTCCATTCGGCGAGGTCACGCGCATCAATGACTTGAATGAGCTGGCTGGGGCTGCCGGGAGCCAGCACGTCGCCCCCGGCGGCAACCCGGCGCGGCCAGTAGGTGAAGCGATCCGTCGGGTCATACGGGCCGACGATGAAGCCGGGCCGAACTAGGAGCGCCCGGCCCGGAAACGCCGCTTCGACCGCACGTTCGCATTCCACTTTCAGCGGCCCGTAAGTTTCCCCTGTGACTTCCTCGGTGCCTGCGCCTTGGAGGACCCCCAGCGGGGCAGTCTCGTCTTGATTGGGCGTTTTGAAGTCGGCATAGACGGAGATTGTCGAGATAAACACATACCGATTAGTACTGTCCGCCAGCAGCGCGGCGGACTGCCTCACGATGCGCGGGACATAGCCGCAGGTGTCAAGCACGGCATCCCAGGTGCGCCCGCGCAGGGCTTCCAAGCCCGCACCGTCCCGGTCACCGAGGAGGTGTTCGGCTTCGGGAAAGAGACTCGCGCCGGTTTGTCCTCGGTTAAAGAGCGTCAGCTCATGGCCGCGTGCCAGCGCCGCTTCCGCTAAATGACGCCCGACAAATTGCGTTCCGCCGATAATGAGTAGCTTCATGTTGACTTCTCTTGATGATTTTCTGGTAAAATGGCGTTATGAGCGTTTTAGACGAAGTGCTGACGGCAAATGCCGAGTTTACCCAAAATTATGACACGGCACGGGCCACCACGCCGATTACCCGCAAGCTGGCCCTGGTCGCCTGCATGGACTACCGTATTCCGCTGAAAGAAGCGTTCGGGCTTGGCCCCGGCGACGCCTATGTCATCCGCAATGCCGGCGGGGTCGTCACCGAAGATGTCGTTCGGTCCCTCTTAGTTGCCCACTATCGCTTGGGCGTCGAAGAGTTTTTGATCGTCAACCATACCCAGTGCGGGATGCAGACGTTTCGGGACGAAGAACTGCGCGAAGACATCCGCCAGCAGTGTGGCACCGATTCCATCGCCCCCGAACAGTTCCATGCGTTCCGCGATTTGGAAGACCACGTCCGCCAGCAGATCCAGCGCATCAAATCGCACCCCTGGATTCCCAGCCACATCCCCGTCAATGGCTGCGTTTACGATGTCCACACGGGAAAACTCAGCGTCGTCGCCCTTGACAACGCCCTCACCCGGCCCCTGCCGACTATTGCACCGGCAGAATGATACCATCAGGAACCGGCACTGGAAGTGCCAGTTGCGACTTTTCTACTCCACGGCCAAGATCAAGCACTTCAGATACTCGGACTCCGGGGCATCCAAAAGCACCGGATGGTCGGCAGGCTGGCCTCGGCCTTCAATGAGCTTCAGCGTCCGGCCCGCGTCGCGGGCCGCCGTCTGGACAATCTCGCGAAACTCCGGCGCGGACAGGTGATGCGAACAGGAACACGTCACGAGGACGCCGCCGGGGCGCAGGAGACGCAGGGCGACCCGGTTGATTTCGTTGTAGCCGCGCATGGCCCCATCCCGGCTGCTCCGGTTCTTGGTGAACGCGGGCGGGTCCAAGACAATCATGTCCGTTTTGTAGGACTTGGCTTCTAAGGCCCGCAAGTGGTCGAAGACGTTCTCGGTGACGACTTCGTGTGGGATCGTCAGCCCCGACCGCTCCCACTGCCGCCGACTCAGCGCGTTGAACTCCGGGCTGATCTCCACATCCACAATGCTTTTTGCCCCGGCGTGGGCCGCCCGCAGGCCGAACAAGCCGGTGTACGAGAAGCAGTTCAGCACGTCCCGCCCCGCCGCCTGCCGCGCCGCCGCTTTCTGGTTCTGGATTTGGTCCAGAAACAGCCCCGTCTTTGCGCCCGCTTTCAGGTCGGCCAGCAGCGTCGCGCCGTCATCTTGCAGAATTAAGTCATCCGGCGGCGGCTCGCCGAACAGCACCCCCACCCGCTCATCCAAGCCTTCCAGCTTCCGCACGGCGCTGTCCGAGCGCTCATAAATGCCTGCCGGGCTGAACTGCTCTCCAAGCGCAGACACAATGACTTCGCGCCAGGGTTCGAGGCCAAGCGCAAGAAACTGGACGACGAAAAACGCCCCGTACTTGTCCACAATCAGCCCCGGCAGGCCGTCCGCCTCACCGTGAACCAAGCGGAACGCTTCCGGCAGTGCGCCGCTCTGAGCATAATGCGCCAGTCGGTACTTGTACGCTTGGGCGAGGCGCAAGCGCCAGAAGCCCGCGTCCACGGCTTCATCCCGCTGCCGGGACAAATAGCGCACGGCGATCTTGCTTTTGTGGTTCAAGTAGCCCGCGCCGAGCGTTTTGCCGCGTGAGTCCAGCACCCGCACGACCCCGCCGTTCAAGAAGCCTTCCGGCGGGCCGGTCGCGATCTCGTTGTCATAGACCCAGGGATGCCGAAGACGCTCCGGCCGCTGCGGTTTGAGTTTCACACTTGGTTATGCCATGCCCCTATTGTACCTGAACGTGTTGCGCGGTATCATATCGGCATGGTATTGACAGGAATTGACGTGCTGACACAGGGTAAGTTTCGGGCACTGGCGGGAAGTCGCATCGGGCTAGTGACGAACCACACGGGACTGACCAACGCGGGGCAGCCGACGATTGACACGCTGTTTCACGCGCCCGGCGTTCAGCTCACGGCGCTGTTCGGCCCGGAACACGGCATCCGCGGCGACTTCGACCAGCCTTTAATCGCAGACAGCGTTGACACGCAGACGGGCCTGCCGATCTACTCTCTGTACGGCACACGCACTCGGCCGACCGCCGAGCAGCTACAGAACTTAAACACGCTTGTCTTCGACATTCAGGACATCGGCTGCCGCTTTTATACTTATCTCAGCACACTGCTGAACGTGCTGGAAGCTGCCGACACGCACGGCAAGCGCGTCGTTGTTTTGGACCGGCCTAATCCGATCACCGGCACGCACGCCGAAGGGCCGCTCGCCGACGCCGACAAGCTCGCGTTTGTCGCCTGCCACCCTCTTCCCATCCGGCACGGGCTGACGCTCGGCGAGCTGGCCTGCCTGCTCCACGCCGAAAAGCATTTGACCTGCCCGCTCGAAGTCGTTCCCTGCGAAGGCTGGCGGCGCGGCGACTGGTACGACGCGACCGGCCTGCTCTGGACCAACCCCTCGCCCAATATGCGCCGCCTGCCCGCCGCCGCGCTGTATCCCGGCGTTGGGCTGCTGGAGTTCACGAATGTTTCCGTCGGGCGCGGCATGGACACGCCGTTTGAGATCTTCGGCGCTCCCTACATCCATGCCCGCGTGTTTGCGTCGGCGCTGAACGCCGAAGCGCTGCCCGGCGTCCGCTTTGTCCCTGCGGAGTTCACGCCGAGCGCCAGCGTCTTTGCCGGCGCGACGTGCGGCGGCGTTCAGATTTTAGTCGTAGACCGGGACGCGATTGACGCAGTGCGCGTCGGCCTGACGCTGGCATTGACGCTGCGGCGTCTGTACCAACACGAATGGCAGCCGGAAAAGCTGATGACACTTCTAGTCAACCAAGAGGCTTACGACGGCGTGACGGCAGGCCGTTCTTATGCGAGGATCGCGGCGGCCTGGGCGGACGATTTGCAGGCGTTCGGCGAGCGGGCGGAGAAGTGGAAGCTTTACGAGTAGCGCGCATGGCAGCCTCTGAGGGCGAACACAAGGTTCGCCCTTACAGGCCGGTTCAGCGGCGCAGGGTGGGAACCTTGTGTTCGCCCTTCTTGCTCTTTCGCCCGCGTCCCTTGACACTCCCCTGCCCCGGCAGTATACTAAAGGCAGTCAATCACGAACGATGTAACACGAATTAGGTACAGAAACACCAATGGCGCTGGACGAAAAATACGACTTTCATGCAATCGAGGAAAAATGGCAGGCGCGATGGGCCGACGCGGGCCTGTACCACGCCGTGATTGATCCCCAAAAGCCGAAGTATTACGGCCTCGAAATGTTTCCCTACCCGTCCGGGTCCGGGCTGTCGGTCGGTCACTTCAAGAACTACGCACCGACCGATGCGTTCCTGCGGCTGAAATCCATGCAGGGTTTTAACGTCCTGCACCCGATGGGCTGGGATGCGTTCGGCCTGCCCGCCGAGAACGAAGCCATCAAGCGCCGTCGCAATCCGGGACCGATGGTGCAGGAGTTTGCGGCAAATTACAAGCGGCAGATTGACCTGATCGGCATGGCCTACGACTGGGACCGGGAAATCAATTCGAGCGACCCCGCCTATTACAAATGGACCCAGTGGATATTCTTGCTGCTGTACAAGCAGGGCCTGGCCTACCGGCAGAATGCGCCGGTGAACTGGGACCCCGTAGATAAGACTGTGCTGGCAAACGAAGATGTGGTCAACGGGCGGGGGGTACGCTCCGGCGCACTCGTTGAGAAGCGTTCCATTCCGCAGTGGTACTTGAAGATCACGGCGTATGCCGAGCGTCTGCTGGCGGGGCTGGACACTTTAGACTGGCCCGAAGGCATCAAGCAGCAGCAGCGCAATTGGATCGGACGCAGCGAAGGCGCGGAAGTGACGTTCACGGTCCCGAATACCGGAGACGCGGCGATCACCGTTTTCACGACCCGGCCCGATACGCTCTGGGGCGCGACATTTCTGGTCCTGGCCCCAGAGCATCCGCTAGTGGACGTGCTGACGACGGACGAGCAGCGGGACGCGATCAGTGCCTATATTGCACGGGCGGGGCGGGAAACGGAGATGGACCGGCAGGCGGAAGGGCGGGAAAAGACCGGCGTTTTTACCGGCGCGTATGCCGAGAACCCGGTCAACGGCGAGCGCGTCCCGATCTGGATTGCCGACTATGTGCTGATGGGCTACGGCACCGGCGCGATCATGGCGGTCCCCGCGCACGACGGGCGCGACTTCGACTTCGCCCGCAAGTTCGGCCTGCCGATTGTTCCCGTCTATCAGGAGCAGGGCGCGGAAATCATCGGCGGCGCGATGACGGCGGCGACGACCGACAAAGGCGTTTTGGTCAATTCTGGCCCGTTTGACGGCTTATCGTACAGCAAAGAGACCGTGGCGAAAGTCGCGGCGTGGCTACAGGAGCGCGGACAGGGCAAACCCGTCGTGACGTACCGCTTTCGGGACTGGCTGGTCTCACGGCAGCGTTACTGGGGTGTGCCGATTCCGATCATCCACTGCCCGACCTGCGGCGAGGTGTCCGTTCCCGAAGATCAGTTGCCTGTCCTGCTGCCGGATGTGGAAAACTACCAGCCGACCGGAACCGGCGAAGGGCCGCTGGCGGCGATCGCAGAATTTGTCGAAACGCCTTGCCCTATCTGTCATGAGCCGGCCCGGCGCGAGACCGATACAATGGCCGGCGCGGCCTGCTCTTCATGGTATTTCCTGCGCTTCACCGACCCGCACGATGCCGACGCGCCGTTTTCCCGCGCAGCCGCCGACTACTGGCTGCCGGTAGATACCTATGTCGGCGGCGCAGAACACGCGGTCGGGCATTTGATGTACTCTCGCTTCTGGACCAAAGTGCTGTTTGACGCCGGAATGCTCGGCTTTGACGAGCCGTTCCAGCGCTACCGCAACCAGGGCATGATGCTGGCCTACACGCCGGGCCGCAAAACGGGCGCGGAAGAGGACGCGGAGGAAGACGGCGACGAAAAGATTGACGATTGGAAGGCGATCAAGCCCGAAGATTTAGAAAAGTTCAGCAACACCGAGATTATTTACCGCTGGGCGAAGATGTCCAAGTCGGCGGGCAACGTAGTCACGCCCGACGAAGCCGCCGAGCGGTTCGGTGCGGACTCCTTGCGCGTCTATGAGATGTTCGTCGCGCCGTTCGACGAGACAGTTCAGTGGAGCGAGGAAGGCATTCGCGGCTCGGCCAAGTTCCTCGCCCGCGTCTATCGTTTGGTCGCCCAATGGAGCGACGGCTGGACCTCAGATTGGCGGCAGACGGTCGGCGAAGCCTCCGGTAAAGACCGGGATTTACGCCGGAAGACGCATCAAACGCTGACGCGCGTCTCGGACGACTTAGAAAACTTCCGCTTCAACACGGCGGTCGCGGGCCTGATGGAATGGACCAACGCGATGTACGAAGTCGCGAATGCCCTGCCGTCCGGCACACGCTCGGCGGCTTTAGACGAAGCCATTGAGTATTTCGTGCTGGCGCTCGCCCCATTCGCGCCGCATCTGGCTGATGAGCTGTGGACCGTTGGGCTAGGACAATTGGGATTTTTGTACCATCACCCGTGGCCGCAGGCCGACTCAAGCGTTGCCAAGAACGACGAAATCACGCTAGTCGTTCAGGTCAACGGCAAAGTGCGGGACAAAATCACGGCCCCCGCTGACTTAGACCAGGCCGCCTTGCAGGCATTGGCCCTTGCCAGCTCGAAAGTCGTGGAAGCGCTCGGCTCGAACGCACCCAAGAAAGTCATTGTCGTGCCGGGCAAGCTGGTCAATATAGTCATTTAGCGCCGAGGGCCTGAGTCAGCTCTTCCGGGCGCTGCGAACCGACCAGAACACGGCTGCCGTTTTGGAGCGTCAAACGAACGCCCCGGTTGCCGCGTGCGTTCAGAGCGATGTTCCGGCCCCAGCCGCGAATGCCCCAGCCGCCGTAATCGGCGATCGGGGAGTAGGTCACGGCTTCCGCTGCCGCGATTAACGGCAGGGCAATATGCTTCCGGTAGAGCGGCAGGATCGCGCCGAACGTGACGGTCAAATTATGATCCGTCACGGTCGTCTTCTGGCACAGCAGGTTGAAAACCAGGCCGAGCGGCACGAGGAGGAAGAGCCAGCCTACGCTGAAGAAGGTTCGGCTTTGAGTGAGCGCGATCATCAATAGGAGCGGGATTGACGTCAGCCCCATCACGATGTAGGCCCAAGCAGGAAACGCTTGCGTCTCGGTAAATCTTTTCATTTATGTGTCTCCACGGAATAAGACACAGATGAGACAGAAGAGTTGCATCTTCAAATCACACGGAGGGTTAAATCATGCAGGATGCTCGTGTGCGCGGCGCGCTTCTTTTTATCTGCCTCGCGTGCCTAGTCGGCAGCGGCTGGGTACTGCTGCGCGGGCGGCAGGCTGCCCCGCCGCCGATAGTGTTCTCGGCCACGCCCTCAGCCGCCGCCGACCCGCTGAAGGCAAGGCAAGCGCCGGCGGCGGAAACGGCAGCCCCGGCGGCGGCCCCGCGTCCGGTGCGGCTGTTCGTGGATGTCGCCGGGGCGGTGCACCGTCCGTCGCTCTATGTCCTGCCGCGCGGCAGCCGGGTCATGCAGGCCCTGCTCGCAGCAGGCGGCCCAGCAGCGGACGCCGACATTGACGCCGTGAACCTAGCCGAGCCGGTGACGGACGGCGAGAAAGTGTTTGTTCCAAAGCTTGGTGCAGTTCCGGCGGCAGCGCAGATGCCGTCCGCCGCCGCTTCGGCGGCGAAAACAGCCCCGGCAGCGCCCCCCGCGAAACCGGCGAAGGAAGGCAAACGCGGCGGCGGCAGAGGCGCGAGCAGCAGTCGCGGCAGCAAAATTAGCGCGGACTCCGGCGAGCAGATCGGGCTGAACTCGGCTTCGCTGGAAGAGCTGGAGCGTCTGCCGGGGGTCGGGCCGAGCATGGCGGCGAAGATACTCGCGTACCGCCAGCAGTCCGGCGGCTTTCAGAAGATAGACGACTTGACGCTCGTGCCGGGCATCGGCCCAAAGAAGCTCGCGAAGCTCACGCCGTTTGTATCGCTGTAGGTTGTGTTCTTGGAGGGTATTGTATGTCCGTGACGGCGATTTCCCCGATTGACGGGCGGTACGAGAGGCAGACGGCGGCGCTGGCGTCGGACTTTTCCGAGGCGGCGCTGATCAAGTACCGGGTGCGGGTAGAGATTGAATGGCTGCTGTTTTTGTCGGAGCGGCCTGAATTTCCTGAAGTGCGGGCGTTCACCGACGCCGAAACGACCTATCTACGTTCGCTGGTGACGGCATTCGACGCGGCGGAAGCGGAGCAGGTGCAGCAGATCGAGCAGACGACGCGGCATGATGTCAAGGCCGTGGAATACTACTTGCAGGAAAAGCTCAGGCCGACGACGCTGGCTGATGTAATCTCGTTTATCCACTTCTGCTGCACGTCGGAGGACATCAACAATCTCGCGTATGCCCAGATGCTGCAATCGGGCATTGCCGGGTACTGGCTGCCGCTGGCGCATAAGATGGCAAACCGGGTGGCTGAAATTGCCGGAGAAACCCGCGCGGTCGCCATTCTCGCACGGACCCACGGCCAGCCGGCGTCGCCGACGACGCTGGGCAAAGAGCTGGCCGTTTTCGTGCATCGCTGGCGGCGGCAGCTCAAGCAAGTGGAAGCGGTTGAGTATCTCGGCAAGTTCAGCGGCACGGTCGGCAACTACCACACGCACTCCATCGCCTACCCTCATTTAGACTGGCAGGCGCTGGCGCAGACGTTTGTCGAGCAGCTTGGGCTGACGTTCAACCCGCTGACGACGCAGATTGAGTCGCATGACTATATTGCCGAGCTTGCTCATGCGCTCGTGCGGTTTAACACGATTTTACTGGGCTTCGACCAGGACATCTGGACCTATATCTCGCTCGGCTACTTCAAACAGCGGGCCGTCGCCGGAGAAGTCGGGTCGTCTACCATGCCGCACAAAGTCAACCCGATCAACTTTGAGAACTCGGAAGCCAATCTCGGCGTCAGCAGCGCCCTTCTGGTGCATCTCGCGGGCAAGCTGCCGGTGTCGCGCTTGCAGCGTGACCTGACCGACTCGTCGGCGCTTCGTAATCTCGGAACCGCCGTCGCGCACTCGTATCTGTCGCTGCACGCGACTCTGCGCGGTCTCAGCGTCTTGGACGTTAACCAAGCCGCAATTTCCTGCGATCTGGACCCGGCGTGGGAAGTACTGGCCGAACCCATCCAGACCGTCATGCGCCGGGTCTCCATGCCGGGCGCGTATGAGCGGCTGAAAGAGCTGACGCGCGGCGCGGGCATCACGCGGGAAGGCATTGAGGAGTTTATCCACAACTTGGAGCTTCCTGAAGACGACAAGCAGCGGCTGCTCAGTCTCACGCCTACCGCTTATATTGGACTCGCGGAACAGCTTGTCTCACGAATAGTCATGGTATAATAGGAAGCAAGGTTATCTTATGGCCCAGGTAAAAGTTTATGTGACGCTCAAGCCGTCACTGCTCGACGCGCAGGGGAAGGTCGTGCAGGGAGCGCTGACGCAGCTCGGCTACGCGAATGTCGAAGACGTGCGGATCGGTAAGTACGTTGAGATGACGGTCGAGGGCGGCCCGGAGATTGATGCTCAGGTCCGCGAGATGTGCGGGAAGCTGCTGGCAAACCCGGTCATTGAAGACTACAAATATGAGGTGACCCAGTGAAGTTCGGCGTCCTGAAATTCCCCGGATCGAACTGCGACCAGGATGCTTATCATACGCTTCGCGACGTGCTGGATCAGCCGACGGAGTATTTGTGGCATCAGGACGCCGATTTAAAAAGCGTGGACTGCGTCGTGGTGCCCGGCGGCTTTTCCTACGGCGACTACCTGCGGTGCGGCGCGATCGCCCGCTTTTCGCCTGCAATGGAAGCCACTCAAGAGTTTGCCTCGCGCGGCGGCCTGGTGCTTGGCATCTGCAACGGTTTTCAGGTGCTGTGCGAGTCGCATCTGCTGCCGGGCGCACTGCTTCGGAACCAGGACCAGAAGTTTGTCTGCAAGCAGATTCATCTGCGGACGGAAAACGCGGATACGCCATTTACGAATGCTTTGGACGAGGGGCAAGTTTTGCAAGTGCCGATTGCTCACGGCGAAGGCAACTATGTTTGCGATGCCGACACGCTGAAGCAGCTTCAAGACTCCCATCGGGTATTGTTCCGCTACTGCCATTCTGATGGAACGCTTGCGGACCACTCAAACCCGAACGGCTCGGCAGACAACATCGCCGGCATTGCCAGCGCCGATTTCAACATCCTGGGCCTCATGCCCCATCCCGAACGCGCCTCAGACCCCGCTCTCGGCTCGGCGGACGGCCGAACAATCTTTGAGTCATTGCTGCGCTTCTGGCGGTAAGCGCCGCTTTCTCTACGTCCTCATAGAACAAATTAGGAGAGAAGATGAAAACTGTTGATGTCCTGTTGTTTGACGGAGTTGATGAGCTGGATTTCTGCGGGCCGTATGAAGCGCTGGCCTCCTGCCGCCGCGTCATTGACGGCAAATGGAGCGACAAGCCGGCGTTCCATGTCCAAACGGTCGCCGACGGACGCAAGACCGTCCAGTGCGCCCATGGCCTATGCGTCCTGCCCGACAAGTCGCTCGCGCAGGCGTTTGAAGCCGATGTGATTATTGTTCCCGGCGGCCCCGGCGCCCGCAAGGAAACGCTGCCCCTGCACATGCTGGAGTTTTTGAATAACGCCTGCGACACTGCCGAGATCATCGCGTCGGTCTGCACCGGCGCGTTCATCCTCGCGAAAACCGGCCTCGCCGACGGGCGGCAGGTCACGACCCACGCCGCGCAGATTGAGACGCTCGCCAAGCTGTACCCGAAAGTCAAAGTCATCAAAGGCCCGCGCGTCGTCAACGGCGGCGGCATTTTGATGTCGTCCGCCGGCATCTCCGCCGGCATTGACCTCGCGCTCGCGATCATTGCCCGCTACGAAGGCAAAGAAACCGCCCAGCTTGCCGCCAAGCGCCTGGAATGGGCCGGCAACTGGACCGAATCCAGCCTTCACGCAGCGTCCGCTCCTGCCGCAAAGCCTGCCCATGCCAAAGCCGTCCTGCCCGCACACCGCTGACGTGACACGCAAAAAGAGCGGCAGGGCCTACGCCCTTCCGCTCTTTCTCTGTCGCCGCCGCAGCCAATCGGGATGACAGGATTCGAACCTGCGACCCCCGGGCCCCCAGCTCGGTGCGCTAACCAAACTGCGCTACATCCCGCCTCGTCTTCCATGGCTGGCCGGCGAACAAGTCAGTATAGCAGATTGCATCGCCGTCTGTCAAGAATATTGACACTGCTGCCCTTCCCGGCTATAATAGATTTGGCAGCTTGGACAGGTGCCGGAGTGGTCATAACGGAACTGTCTTGAAAACAGTCGGGGTCGCAAGGCCCCCGTGGGTTCGAATCCCACCCTGTCCGCTGCTTAAAAAGCCAAACAATTGTCATCAGCGTTACCCAATTAACAGGGTAACGCTTTTTCTTTGCCTCAATATTTGACAACAACGTCATTTCGTGAATAGATGAGGTCAGTTAAGAAAATCATGGTGTCAGTTGCGTTCAGTTCAGCGTCAAGACCAGCTGAAAAGCCTGACCCGGAAAGGACATTGGTATGACCAAGCAACAATTGGAACAGCTACAGAATTCGAAAGAACAATCTGAAGATCAGGCTCGAAGCCACGCTCTTCGGAGCGGCCACAAAGGGATGGCCTACGAACAGATCACTTGGCAGGACGCTGTGAAAGACTTTCTCCGGCAGTCACTCAGCACCAAGGAGCAGAAAACCCAGAAATACTACCAGCTTAACTTGGAGCGGCTGGCGGCGTGGGCGACAGGTGAAAACATTGCCCTGCCGGACTTCCGGGTCCGGCACATGCGGGAGTACATCGCCGTTCGCTCGGAAGGTACGCAGGGCCGAGGCGAAGGGAGCCGGGTGTGCGAGCGCACCCTGCGGCACGACGCCATCTGCATTCGCGTATTTATCCGCTTCTGCGCCGCCGAAGGGTACATCCCGCGCGACCCGCTGACCGACTACGTCGTCCCCAAAGCGCCAAAAGCATTCGTCAAATGCCCGTCAGACCAGGAAGTCTCCGCGCTGCTTAAAGCAGTGCCGACTAAATGGTCGCCGGCCAGCAACCATGCCGACAGCCGAATGCCGGCAAAGGCCCGCACGTTTCTTGCCCGCCGTGACTACGCCATCCTGGCCGGGCTGGTGGAAACGGCCGCCCGGATCGGCGAGATGCTTTCGCTGCGGCTTGAAGACTACGACTGCGACCGGATGCAAATCACGTTCCGCCGCACCAAGACGGATCGCCCGCGCACCGTCCCCATCAGCCAGGACTGGCAGGAGGCCGTGGATATGTACCTGCGTGTTCGGCCCCAGTGCGACAGTCCCCTGCTGTTCATCAGCCGGACGGGGCTGCCGTTGAGCGTGACCGCTTACGGCGCTCAGTTCCGTCACTACGCTGACTTTGCAGGCGTGACCGGCTGGTCGCTGCACGGCCTGCGCCACTATGCCCTCTCCCAGATCGCGCGGACCGACGTCCTCGCAGCCCAGCAGATCGCTGGACACACCAGCCTCGTCGTCACGCAGGGCTATCTGCACACAAGCGCGGATCAAGTCCGGGCCGCACACACCCAAGCTGCTCCCCTGTCGCGGCTTCTCGTCAATCGCCGGACAGAACGTACTGAGAAAAAGCGATTAGTTTAGCTTGGCCTGGACCTGCCGGGGAATTGCCGAACCTCGGTGGGTAACTCTTTCCTCTGACTGTTCCCATAGAATGGCGTTTGCCAGTGGGAACAGGCAGAGGACTTGGAGCATCCTTCGCTCTTTATCTCGATCCTTCATTGTTATTTGATGGCACGCTCACGAGAGGAGTTGTCCCTCGGCTTCACCTCAGCAGCACGGTTCCATCGATTGTTTCTGATGACAAACGGCTTTTCCATCGAATTATCCAGTATTTTCATTGAGCTATCCTCCATTTCTTTATTCCCTCTATATTTTTGTGTCACTGTTTCTTTTGTTGTATGCGCTTTTGCGTGTTCGCTTTTGCACGAGTTATCCACATTCTTGGGCAAGTTATCCACGCTTTCTCCGCCTGATCCTAACTGATAATACAAATGACCGAGATGCCTTCTGCGCTCGTCGGCGGCTTTCAGGGGCGTTCCTAATCGGTCTGTGGCGATGATCAAGCCAGCCTGCACCAGCGCGTCCACGGCATGGGACACGGCCCCGCTGGCGCGTCCGGTGCGCCGCATAAGTTGACTCTGCGTGAGCCAGTCTCGCGCTTTGCGCCGAGTAGGATTTGTGCCACTCTGCCAGCCGAGTGTTTGCCGCACCACAACCAGAAGGACCCGAAGCTCTGTATCGCGTAACATCGGCATCGCCCGGTCTAGAAGATCATTCGGCACAGGCGTGGTTCCACCCGTCTCCGGCGTTTTCGTCAGCCCCTCACGGTTAAATACTTGTTTGGCTGGATGTTGCATAAAATGACGGTCACGGATGAAAATAGGTACAAACTCACTCGGCGGAACTTCTTATTGAGGTCCGGCGGCTAGCTTGCTCTTTCCTGCTCTGCCCGGACGGCGACCGGAGGCTCATAGTTGTTCTCGATGGCTGCCATCAAATACCGGGCCGGGTTCTTGGCTCCGCGGTGCGGCATCCACTCGATCTGACTTAGGACTTGGCCGAGGTCAAAACGGCTTAAGATGTCCAGCGCCTTGTCTTTCGGCATCCCCTGCTCAGACAGCTTCTCGTAGAGCTGGCGCTTTTCCTCGGCCACGCCCGGTTCCTCGTCCTCAAAGAGCGGTGTTCCCCACCCCATCCGGCGGGCGATGTCTGCTTCCACTTCCGCGCGGGGAGTGGCATACCGGGCGCGGCTGTTGGCGATTAATGCCTCCCGCCCGGCCCGTGGTTCAGATAGGATGGCAGCGGGAACCGGAGGACGCGCGTTTTGCGGCTCTTGCTGGCTTCCTACGAGCTGTCTTCCGGGCAAGTACGCATCCAGCCCGTTCTGCCGGTTCAGTTCCCGGACTAGCGGCTGCCCCCGCCACTCGCGCCGCGTGAGGCGCAGCATCCGGCCTCGCGCCTGTGCGTGGGACGCCTGCATCGCTTCCGCAAGCTCCGGCAAGGTCGGCTGTATCCGGCCGTTCGGAGTTAGAAAGGTCAGCGCCAGCATAAGGTCCCGTAGTTCTTCAGGCGGCACGGCTTTCCACAGTCCGGAGGTTCGAAGCGCCGCTGTCAAAAGAAGCCGAGCCGCTGGCTGGAATGCACCGCTAGCTGACCGTCCCTGCTGATACTGCTCAATGACAAAGGGAAAACTGTCCATGCTGAAAAATGAAGAATAAAATCCCCGCAGTGCGTTCCTGCACCGCACGTTGCCGCTCTGGATTGAGGCGATATTCTGGCTCCACGCACCGGCCTGCCGTCTGGAACACCTGTCGGCGGGCAACGGGTGGCCGCAGGATATCGTGCCGGCCCATTCCTCCTGAGCATGCACCATGCGTTGGTTCAGCGAGCAGCCGCGCCTGTCGTCCGTGACTTGATCCCAGGTGGGACAGGCTTGCGGCGGGCGCGGCATTCTGCGTACTCAACATTTTGCTGTTGCTCTTCTTTTTGCTGTTGCTCTTCTTTGTCGTGATCCAAGATCACTTGCTCGTGTGCATCTTCCAGTGGCTGCCCTGCAATGAGCCAGACCAGCGGGATGTCCCCTGCCAGAAGCGTCAGCGAGCGCTTCAAGCGGGTGCGGTCGCTGAAGCGGACCTGCGGCCAGTCCAGGCCCAGAAGCGCGTAGTGCAGAACGCGCGAGAGCCGGGCACACACGAGAGCCTGATCATGAACCCGCGCAGGATCGGTCGGAGCAGAGTGAGGCGGCATCGAGAGAAGCTGCTTGTTGAGAGTACGCTTTTGGGAGAAAGTACGGCGCATATAGAATTTGATTAAAAGGGTGGAGTTAGAAAAGTGAAGTGGGAAGATAGCTGTGACAAGACTAAGACGAGGTGATGAGGCCGATCAGAAGGAGGACCGGCACGAGGAGGCAGGCAAAGACCGCTTGCTCGGCGGCGGAGCCGGTTGTCAGTCGCCATCCCGCCGGAAGCAGATGCCACCTCCCTGAACGCGAATACAGCAGCGGCACCCTGCTTTTCGTGCTGGCATCCCCCACGAGGTGCGAAACCATCCCTACCGCAAAAGCGAGTGACGGCTGCCAGCCGATCCACACGAGGGTCGGCAGCCCGATCCAGAGCCAGAGCAGCCCAAGCCCTGCCAGAGAGTGCAGCGGCCCTCGGTGGGTGAAGTGGCTTGAAAGAACACTGGCCGGCACGCGAAACGGCTGAAACCGTCTGCCCAGGCGCAGGTACTTGACGGTGGAGTGTGCGGCATCCAGATCCGGCAGAAGCGCTCCAAGAGCGGCGGCCCCAACCAGCAGGCCAGGACTGCTGCCGTCTACGGCAGAAAGGGGTCCAACGACGCCGGGAACGAGCCGAAGCAGCCAGACGCTGCTGACCCCAAGCACGATGTGGCTTGGCCCGGTCATGAGGGAGCCGTCATGGCTTCGGCACGATTTTCCTGAAACCGCTGTTACCAGCGTCCAGGGTGATGGAAAAGTGCAGCACGGTCGGTCCTCCCACTTGTCCAATCCCTTCTAATTGTGCCTTTTCTATCTTTTGTTGCCGGACCTGCGGACAGGCAGGTTCCGGCTTGTTGAAACGCTCTGCGCTCTTGCGGAGTACATCGGCCTCTGCCGCCAGGGACTGGAAGAAGGAAGAATCAACCTGCCAGCGCCCGCTTTTGTCTCGAACCGTACCGAGACGGTGCCGGATCAGCAGGTCAAGAAGCCGCTCCCCATCCACTAAGAGGATCGGCACTACGGAGGATGCTTCGGCGGCCCTCCTCGCGACCGGCGAGAAGCGGGACATCGTGATCAGAAATCCCTGACTGGCTCCAGCTCGCAGGCAGCAGCCCCGCAACTCATCCACCGTGCGCTGCTGAACCGCCAGATGGTCAAACTGCTTGGCCTGGATAATGCAGCGGGAAGGGTTCTGGCTGTCGTCAAGGCGAACGGATGCCAGCAACAGGGCTTCCATGTCCCAGCCCCCAGCGCGGTTTCTGCCGACAAACTCAGTGCGGCCTGCCGGATGGACTTCCTGAAACTGTTCTGCTGTAAGAAGATGAAGAATAACCTGGAGAAAGGATCGGTACGGCAGAGCGAGAAGCTGACGGCGCAGCTTCGGGCTAAACGCTTCGGAGTTACGCACTTCAGGATCAGTTCCGGCTAAACTCCTGTTTCCTGAACTGAAACTACCCATGCCGTCTTTATGACGGTCGTGAGCTGCTTGTGATCCGTGAGCTGTATTGGTCATAGAACGAAACTTAGGTTGATTCCTAGCAGATGACACTTGCTCTATCAAGCCACATCTTCGGGCAGTGATTGCACAGGAGATTGCTGTGAAGAGGGCGGGGCCGGGACAAGTGACCAGTCGCCGGGCTGGGCGTTCATCCATTCCACCCGGCGACGGCCATTGCCATCGAACGCCGTTTCCGGGAGACATCCGGTGCATCCGCTGAGCCGGCAACCGGAGCGCTCGTGATAGGAGCCATCGCCTGAAAACAGATCGCGCGGCACCAGCGGCTTTTTGAGATGCACCGCCAGAGCGTCCGTGACTGCCTGGACGAGCGCATGGGAGGGGCTGGTTTGCCCGTTGATCATTCGGCCGATGGTGGAACGGGACACGCCCGCATCCGCCGCAAGCCGGGCGCGGCCCTGAAAGCTGTACCGGCTGACATGCACCATTACGGTCTGGACACGGTTGTGCAGGCGTGGCCGCGCCCGGCGCGGGGCCGTCGCTTTAGTTCCTTCTCCGGCCACTTTTGCAATTTATTCTCGACGTTCTTTGGTCATAAGCCTCCTGTGCTTAGGCGGGTTGATGGAGCCATCCTGCCAAACAAAGACCGAACACGCAATCACTGTTGCATGCGGGCAGCACAGCAGAGAGCCTGTTCCCAGCAACGAACTTGCCGAGCTTCTCTGGCCAAATCTGGCAGACTGGCGTTATGCCTCTGCCCATTCCCAATGCCAATGCGGTTGCTTCGTTCCATGACTTGTTTCTGACAAAATTTGGTATAGATTTGAGTCCTCAAGACTCTCAGCAGCTTGCGATCCACGCGCTTCAGCTTTTCTACCTCAAGCATTATCCCCATCGACCACCTTTGCGGGCAGATATGACCCAGGAAGAAATCCTGTACTACGAGAGGAAACAAGAATATGAAACTAAATTAGAGGCTGAAACTAAATCAGCGTCCACAATGGAACAAGAAGGTGACACCTCGGACTAAACAAACATGCGCTATCTCATTTACGCCCGCAAATCTACGGAAAGCGAGGACCGCCAGGTCCAGAGCATTGACGACCAGCTCGCCGTTCTTCGCCGCCTCGCCCAGCAGCGCGGACTTGTCGTGACGGAAGAACTTGTCGAAAGCAAATCCGCCAAAGGCCCTGGCGCTCGGCCCGTCTTTGCGCGGCTGCTGGAAGAAGTCGAGGCCGGGCGTGCTCAGGGCATCCTCTGCTGGAACATTAACCGCCTATCCCGCAACCCCGTGGACAGCGGCACCCTCTCCTGGATGCTTCAGCGCGGAGCGATCCACTCCATTCTAACGCCGGAACGGGAATACCTGCCGGAAGACAATGTTGTGCTGTGGGCTATTGAAAGCGGGGTTGCCAACCAGTTCATCCTAGACCTTCGTAAAGCGGTTGCTCGCGGCACCCGATCCAAAGTGGAAAAAGGCTGGTTTCCCCACCGCGCCCCGGAAGGCTACCGCAACGACATTGCAGAAAAGACGGTGGTTGCCGACGGAGAGCGGTTTGTGCTTCTGCGGGAAGGCTGGGACATGATGCTGTCCGGTGCTCACACGGTTCCCCATGTGGGTGCCTTCCTGACGCGGCGCGGCTTCCGCACCAAAAAGACGCGGCGCTCCGGCGGCAAAGAGATTTCCCGCTCGGCCTTGTACCGGCTATTTGTTAATCCTTTTTACATGGGGGAGTTTGCTCACGAAGGTCGCACCGTTCAAGGCGCACACACGCCGATGGTCACCCGCGAAGAGTTCCAGCGGGTGCAGATGCTGCTCGGGCGCGAGAACCACATCCAACCGCAAAAGCGGCGGTGGGCGTTCACGGGCCTGATCCGCTGCGGTGTGTGCGGCAGCCTGGTGACGGCAGAGCGCAAAGTCAAGCAGTATAAGACCTCGGGGCTGCGGCGGGAATACACGTACTACCACTGCTGCGGACGTGATTGCCGCCCGAAAACCAGCGTGTCGGAAGAAGTGTTGGAAAAGAGGATCGCCGCACTTCTGAAGCGGTGTCAGGTCAGCACGGTCTTTTGGGACTGGTGCGTCACCAGTTGGAGCGAAACCGACACCCAGAAAAACAGTGCAGAAAAAGCCTCTCAATCACAGACCGCGCACGCCATAGCCAAGGCCAAAGTCCGGCGTGAGCGCTTGTTCGAGATGCGGGCGGATGGAGAGATCAGCCGGGAAGAGTTTCTTCTGAGGTCTGAGCGGGCAGACAACGAAATCACCGACCTGAACGTGGCCCACGAGAGCAAGCTAACGAAGACCGAGCGAGATAAACAGACGTTGCGCGACCTCAGCTATTTTTCTTCAACGGCCTACACCCGCTTTACACAGGGGGACGTGGAAGCAAAACGGGAGGTCGTATTTGCGCTAGGCGGGAAGATGTCTCTCACTCTGGGAGAGCTACATATTCAGCCTCATCCGCTGATTGACATGATTAGGTGTATCGAACCAGGAGAAACTGGCTCTGATAAACAAAAACAGGGCCATCTAGCCCTGCCGAATCCCACCTGGTGAACTATGCGGGACGACATTCGAACCGTACCAGACGGATATGGGGAAACGCTGTCTCTTTTCAAACTGGCACATTGAGTAAAACATACGATCAAAGTTTACGTAGTTTTTGACGCAACGATGCAACTGGCTCCCTCTGCTGTACGACGTTAGTACCGGTTTACTTCCTGAGTACAGCTTTTTACCAAAGTTATAAAAGCGACCGAACGGCTGTCTGGGCTTTTGGAGTTAAAAATACTGCTGTTAAATCAGAACTACTGGCATAGCGTACGAAAACGATAGGATTTGCAGATTTTTATCAAAAGAGACGGGAACCTAGAAGTTTCCTAAATATATTTGCTGTACTTCAATGGGAGCTAGCGGTCTATTGTACACGCGCAGGTCGTCGTATGACATGTTATATGCATAGGAGTTCTGGGTGCGAATGATATTGGTTAGGAGTTACGCAGTTGGCATAATTGGTTGATTTTCTGTCATTTTTGAGTTGATTTTCGTGTGTCTGAGCGTTCATACTTTCCGTGATGAACGCGCCGAAAGTCACCGACCTGGACTATATCCAGTTTTTGATCGCCGCTCAGGGCGTCTATACCTGCACCGAAGCCGCCCGCTGCGCCGTGAACGCTTCCCACGATGCGTACACGCGCCTCTTAACAAGACTGCCGCCAGACACAGCGGCGTTGTGGCAAGAGGTCGAGCCGCTGGTGCAACTGACGCATGGCCTGCTGGTCATAGACGACACCACGCTGGACAAGCCTTGTGCTCAGAAGATAGGTCTCGTCAGCCGCCACTGGAGCGGCAAGCACCACGCAGTATGTCCAGGAGGCCATTACTTCGTATCGTTGAGGGCATCAGCCTCACAACGCTCTTGTGGACCGACGGCCTCAGCAGCCTGCCCTGCGACTGCCGCTTGTACGAACCGATTAAGAACGAAGTGGCTGCGGAAGGCGAAAAACAAGTGACGAAGAACGACCACTTCGTTTCGATGCTGCAAACGGCCAAAGAGCGCGGGTTCCGCCCGAAGTACGTCTGCTTCGACGGCTGGTACAGCAGCCTTGAAAACTTGAAGGCGGTGCGCGGACATGGCTGGCACTTCCTGACGCGGCTCAAAAGCAACCGCCAGGTGAACCCTGACAATACGAGCAATGTTGCCGTCAAAGACATTGACGTTCCTGAGCATGGGCGCACAGTTCACCTCAAAGGATTCGGCTTCATCCAAGTGTTTCGGACGGTCGCCCCAAACGGCGACGTGGAGCACTGGGCCACCGATGACCTCAAGATGGAAGCGGGCGAGCGCCGCGACCTCTCACGCCAGGTGTTCGCCATTGAGAACTACCACCGTGCCCTCAAGCAGTGCTGCGGCGTCGAGCGGGCGCTGGTGCGGAGCGCCCAGGCCCAGAAGTGCCACATCGTCTTGTCTTTGCGGGCGTTTGTGCGCCTGGAAGCACACCGATGGCAGACAGGCATCAGCGGCTACGCCGCCAAAGCGGGCCTTATTCGGGAGGCTATTCGGTTGTATTTGCAGAACCCGACCATCACTTTAGGGCCAACTGCGTAAGTCCTAACGAGTAATAAACTTCGGCCACCTGCTCCGAGCCGTAGTGCAGCCTGCCGTCACCAAGCGACAGCCCCACGCCGCCTGCCGCAAGGTAGTCTTCGTGGGCTGCCGAAAGATCACTCTGCGCCACCGCTGCTCCCAGAATATCTTTGCTCCGCTTCCAATGCACTCCCGACACCTGCCCGCCGAGGGAAAGAAAACGGTCGGCTTCGGCATAGGAAAATGTTTCCGTGCTGCCGTCGTTCCAGCCGGCGCGACTAAAGAGGCCGGACGCGCCGCCCAGTCCCTGCTCAAAGTTCAGCCCGAACCCGTACTTGACCGCCGCCGCGCCGGCACACGGCAGTCACATCCGGCACGGCGTTTGTTCCCGGCACGGCGGCAAGAGCATCCCGGTAACGCCCCATCGTGCCTTCGTTCCGGTAGGCCAGCAGCCGAACGGTGGATACCTGGACGTTCCTGCCCCCGAGCAGGTGCGGGTGAACGTCAAAGAGACAAGCTGGCTCATGATCGACCTGATCTTGGCTTTTGGGATCGTCATCGGGTTTCTGCTCGGCTACTGGCCCCTGAGAAGCAGCCAGAACGCCATGCAGGAGCAGTTGAACCGGATCGAGCAGTACCTGACAGCTCAACAGCAGGCGACACCGGCTCCAGCGATACCCGATGCACATGCACTGACTTACAAAGGGAAGGCGAAATAGGCGGCACCGGCGCGTGGGCGATCCTCAAAGCAGGCTCTGGATTTGACGCTCTTCCGAGCTTGGAACGCGGATACTGCCCCGCCTCCCGCAAAGCCACAGCGCCTAAGGGCGACCGAGAAGATTGCACACCTTTTGGGTAAGGCACTTTACAAATAACCGTTGAAGCCATTCACTCATCACCAGAACCTGTGTGGCGTGAGGTCTACTATGCCTTCGACACGTAGGTTTGGGCCACCAATGACTAGCCTTTCTTAGCAAGCCAGTCCCGTATGCCTTGTATCGTCCGAAAGTCCTCCGCGGAACGGACCTGGGTATCGGGGAATCGCTTTGCAGCCATGTGGGCGAGTGCGCTGCCCGGACCCAGCTCCAACATGGTTGTCGCTCCCAGCTCATAACAGGCTTGCATACAGGCCGACCAATCGACGGTCTGCGAAATCTGCCTCGCCAACTTCTCACAACCTTGCTGAACGCCGCGAATGGGATTGCCATCAATTCCACTCAATACGCGCCAGCCCTCGCGTGGCATGCTTGGTGTGGCTTCCAGACATTCTTTCAGAAACAGCGGACTTGCTGCGGACAGCAGTGGGGTATGGGAGGGGACGGAGACATGGAGGATGACAGCCTTGCTCGCACCTTTAAGCTTTGCTTCGTCGCACATCTCGCGCAACGATCCCAAGTGACCACCCACGACGAAACTGTCCGCCGCGTTCCGTATGGCAAGGTCCACCTGATACCGGTCTAGAAGCGGCTGGAGTGCGCGAAGGGGAAGCCCCGTGATCGCGCCGAGCCCCGTACCTGCTGGTGCGGCCCCGTCCATGATCTGCGCGCGATGGCTGACGAGCTTGAGCAATGCCGCGGGGTCCAACATGGACGAACATCCCCAGGCTGAGAGTTCACCTATGCTGTAACCGGCAAACACCACTCCTTCGGCAGGGATCTTGTCGAGACAAGCCCATAACGCCAACGCTTGTGTGCAGCAGAGGAGTTGCCCAGCGAAGTTCTCAAACAGCTTCGACTCCGCTGCTTGCTGGACGAAGATCCTTGGGTCTTCGCCGAGCAGTTCCGCGGCGCTGCTGAAGATTGTTGCCGCTTCCGGAACGTCCGCGGTCAGCGAAAACATCTCTCGATGTTGCGTACCCTGGCCTGAACAAAGAATGGCGACGGAGGCTGACATCAATGTTGTCCTGTGATGATGATCGCGACAGTTAGGGTGACGACGCTCAGGAGGGTGCTGACGATGAGGGTGGAGCCGGCGGTACTGGGCTGCTTACCGTAACGAAGGCCAAACAGGATGCCGAAAAAGCCGGACGGCAGCGCCGTGAGCAGGATTGCCGCTCGTGCCGAAGGTTCCGGCAATCGAAAAAGCAACACCAAACCGTATGTAAACAGCGGGTGCACGATGTTTCTCAGTCCAACAGAGATCAGGACGTTCGGGGTCAGATGAAGCTTCTGTGAAGAAAGAATCAGGCCCGTGAGAAACAACGCAACCCCCCCGGCGCTTACGCCAATCACTTGCAATGAGGTTGCGATCAGACCGGGAAGCGGAATGCCGGTCAGCGAGATCACAATGCCGACGATGGGACAGATCACGATCGGTTTCAGCAGGGAATGCCCGATTGCGCGAAAGACCTCGCCTGCACGCGAGCCTGCGCGCAAGCCTGAAGCCGGCTTCGAGTGGCTGGGCGCGCCGGCGGCAGAAGCTTTTTCCAGCTCCAGAAGAACAAGCGTAGGCGGCGACAACTCGATCGAGCCGGCCGCAATGGATAGGGCAACATAGATGGTCTTTGTTGCTCCAAAGACCGCTTGCACCAGAGTGAAGCCGATGGCGGCATAGTTGGGCAAGGCGACGGTAAGGGCCTGCATGCCGGCTTCACCTGGGTCGGCTCCGAAGAAGCGTCGTTGCATCCAATAGGAGAACCCGAGCAATAACAGCATGGAAAGGGTTAACACCAGCAGGAACGGTCCCTGTGACCGAAGCAGTGCGCTTGGCGTGGTGGCTGTGGCAACCAGCAGCGAAGCGGGCAAAGCGAAATCCATCACCAAAGCGTTCAACTCCGCCACATGCTTGTTGTCCAAATCCCGAATCCATCCAGCAAAGTACCCGAGAGCCATCACAACAAAGATGGGAATCAATGAGTTTTCGATGGTCCTAATCATCCGTGCTCCCTCCATCCAGCAAGGCTCCATCCAGCAGGACCGAAACAGCATCGACGAACAAGGTCATGCTCAGCAGGTCAGCGCATCCGCCGGGGCTGAGTCGTTTGCTCACGAACTCGCGATGGATCAGGGTCGCTTCCCTTTTCCATTGGGGTGCGCCTACCCCGCCCAAGGTAAGGAACCTTTCGGCAGCGGCACGCGCGAAGCAGGCACCCTGCTCTCCTCCGCGATGCAGCAGATTTGTGTCTTCCACCTTGGCGATGAGGGCAAAGCAGGCTTGAACCCGCGCAGCTTCCTCATCCCCGCCAGAGCGGATGCGTCCGAAACGCAAGGCGGGCAGGCCAACCTGATATACGCTCGGAAAGCCGGACGCTGCTTCAGCCCTAGCGCCACCGGCACCGTAGCGCCGCAGTGCTTGTGAGCCATTACTGCTTTGGAGGTATGGGCCCCTCCAGATGGCCGAACCCCAAAGCTGGTTGACCACCAAACCTAGGCGAACCTGCTTGTCGGGCGACGGCCGTCCTCCAATCGCCTGTCCCCTTAGAACCGCTCCTGCCGCGGCGCAAAGCAATCCCAGACCGAAGATAGCGCCGCGATGCGTGTTGATGCCTCCCGTAGCGAACAACATCGCGGATTCAGCCCTCAGCCCGATCTCCCGCAGCGTAGACATGGGGCTGCCCGCAAAACCCGCAGCCGCCAACTCCGTAAAGAAAGGTCCGAGTGCAGCCGTGCTGGCGTGGAAGGTGGAGGCGTCCATGTCGGTGTGGCTGCCGCTGTCTCGGTGGCTCACCAGACCAGGCTTGGGAAAGGTCTCTACCTCCAGTCGTAAAGCTTGCAGTGCCTCCGCAGCGACACGTTCGAGCGCCTCGGAATAATAGCCAGAAGGGACGAAGTTCAATCGCAGTACGTTCGCGCTCGCGCTCACTGCCGTCTCTGCATGCAGGACATTGCTCATAAGGGTTGACCGCACCGGAGTATCGTGGTGGCAGGCTGTACCTGAATCCCCGTCATGAATTTCACGAGCACGCTCCTTTCCCCCGTTCCTTCAAGACAAGCATGCAGTTCTCGCCAGTTCATGGCGCTTCCATCCGGAAAAACGATCTCGCCGTCAATCCGCGTCGCTGAGTGACGATCAATAACGGCTAGCTCCTGAAGGAACGGACGACATGCGGCGGAGGGCGGCCACAGCAAATCCAGATCGGAGCCCTCCGTCAGGTACGGCAAGCCCGTCAACCACTGCCACAAAAGACTGCCGATGACGTGGGGCCTGGCGTCGTACCGCTCGCCTAAGCTGAGCAGCGCGCTGATCGTGTCCGCCCACGTCGGCGGTGCAACGTCGCATGCTGTGCGGAGAGACACCGAAGCTACTCGGCCATCGACATCTCCAGCAGCGAACAAGACCGCAACGCGCTGTTTGCCTAGATAGGGCGGCAAAGGCACTCCCGCCGGAATGCTGGCATGGGATTCTCCCGCAAGGTAGCGACGGACGATCAGTGGATATCCATTATCAGCCCAACATCCTAAGACGTCAGACCCGGCATGTTCCGGCAGCGCAGCAAAGATCGCTCCCCACGCCTTGGGCCGTATGCGAAGAAGATCATGCCGTTGCCAAACATACTGGGCGTCGCTACCTGGCATTATGCATTTGCCTGCGCTTCCCTAACGACACGCGCAGCGACCGGGGCCGCCATCAAACGTCCCTTCCGCTCTAAACCGAGTTGATCCCGGCAATCCGGCTCACCCGGCGCAATTCCAAGCACCGTTTTGAGGCGATCCGCGTAGGGCTGGCTGCTGTCCCACACCTCGTATATCGCTCCGGTCACGACGAGATGCTCGGCACCCGGCGCAAAGATAGGCGTCGTCTTCGCCATGTTCTGGAGTGTCTCGATAGGGATCGTGGTCACGCTCGCCATCGATTTCAAATCCATCACGCTCGGGTAAGCTCCCACAACGGTGACGAGTATCTGCGACGACAAACATGTCGCAATGAATGCCCCCGCCGCCGCCGCGCCATAAAGAATGCTGACGGTGAGAATTCCTTCCTTGCGGGCCAGGTAAAGTGACTTGTAGAGATGAGACAAATACTCATTCAGGCCGAGCATCTCGTCTCGCCGCGCCATCTTCTGGCTCGCCGTATCAACAAGCATGACGATCGGCAGTTTCTTTCCCCCTTCGACGAGCCTAAGAACTTGGCCACTAAGGAGAATCGCGCCGTCAACTCCAGGTGGCGTTTGATCGACGATCCCCAGCACAGCGACCGTTTGACTCCCCACCGTACCCGTACCGGAGATGGTCCCCTCGGGCCCGCGCTCGACATCGTTCCCTTCGGGGAACAGCTTCGGCAACAATTCATCGAGCGTCATGCTGACTCCTTTTTGCGGCGATGGCTTTAAATTGATCAAAGGGCATATCCGCGATCTGATCCGCTTCGGCAATACCCATGTCCCGCCAGATATCGGGAGCGTCCTTGCAAGCTCCAAACTTCTGCAGACGATCCTCTAAACGTTTTTGTTCGGCTTGCATTGCTTGTAGATTGAAGGGTGGAGCTCGCTTCAGCAGGGCGATCGCGCCCTCCCGGAAGCATACGCTTTCATCATCCACGTACTCGTCCGCTCCGCCCAGCAGCGTGCGTGTCCGGCCGCCCGTCACCCTCCACACCAAAGCACGGTCCTTGGAATCGAACTCCTCGACGCCCTTGTTGTTTTCGATAACCTCCGGACCGCTTACGCTGATGCGTCCCTGCTCCGAAATTGCTATAAGCGAGCAACTGGCCGTGGTGATCCCGCCGCCGCCGAACGCGCCGGAACTGCCACCGATCAGGGCAATCACGGTCACACCGGCAATCCGGGCTTCCAGAATGGCATTGATGAGCTCTGAAATCGCCAGCTCTCCCAGGTTTGCTTCCTGAAGCCGCACACCCCCAGTATCGAGCGCGAGCAGAACAACCTTCGGGCCGCCTTTGCCTGCCTGGTCGCACGCAGCGCGAAGCAGACCGACAAGCTTGGCGCCATGCACCTCGCCGAAGGAGCCACCCATGAAGCGGCCTTCCTGCGCGGCGATGTACACGTCCGTGCCGTCCAGCTTGCCCCTTCCGATGACCAGGCCGTCATCGAACTCGGCGGTCAGGTTGAAGAGCTTGAGATGCGGACTCATGATCCGTTGCTCAGGCCCGATCAGTTCCCGAAAGCTATTCTCATCGAGCAGGCCCGCAATGCGCAAACGCGCCGAAGCTTCAAACCAGCTGCTGCGAAGAGGGTTGGTGATCTGCTCTAACTTCACTGTTCAGTCTCCATGATCTGTACGCCCTGTAAGAGCCGTAGCGTGACCACATCCGGCATCGCTCCGCCGTCATTGATCGAAATGCGTAAGCCGCCTGGTGAGGATCGATCCACGAACTCCTGGATCACAGCATCCCAGATCTCACGAAAGCCGTCCGAGGCTGTGCTTACCTCGACGCTGTAGTCTGCATCGGTCTCGGTTCTTTCAAGCAGAACCTCCAGGTTGCCGGATGCCACGACCCCGACCAGGTCGTTCTGTTTGCTTCCCCCAAGACGCCGTTGCGCCTTGCCTTTGATCGTGAACTCTTCCATAAACTCTCCTTTACCAGTTCCGGAACTTCACGGGCGGCTGGTAGAGACCACCGGACCAGGTGACTAGATCCTTGATTGAGCGCGCGGCTAGCAAACTTCTCTGTGCATCGAGGGGGTTAATGCCCAGGTCCTCCGGGCGGCGAATGATGCCCCGCTCGCGCAACGCAGCCACGGCCTTTTTGTCCCGGGCCCGCCCCACGTCGGTGAATCCGGCGACCCCTCGAATGGCCTGCTCTCTTTCTTCCTTGGAGCGGCACAGGAGCAGATTGGCGATGCCCTCTTCCGTCACTATATGCGTCACGTCGTCGCCATAGATCATGACTGGCGCGAGTTCAAGCTTCAGCTTCTTTGCAAAGTCGATACTGGAGAGCTTCTCGACAAAGGAGGGGACCATCTTTTCACCGAAGGTCTCCACAAGCTGAACAACCAGCTTGCGCCCGCGTATGAGGGTTGGGTCAGCGTCCGACGCCTCCTGCCCGGCCTTGAGCCAGGGATCCGACGCATGCCGGCGCCCACTTGCATTCGCCCCCATGTTCGGAGCCCCGCCGAAGCCGGCGATGCGGCCCGGAACGACTGTGGAGCTGTTGCCCTCGAGGTCGATCTGCAACGTTCCGCCGATGAACATGTCGCACGCGTAGAGCCCTGCATTCTGACAGAGCATTCGGTTCGAACGCAAAGTGCCATCGTGACCGATAAAGTAGATGTCGGGACGGGCCGACATGTACTCGTTCATGCCCACCTCGCTGCCAAAGGTATGGATCTGCTTCACCCATCCGCTCTCGATTGCAGGGATCATCGTCGGATTCGGATTCAGCGCCCAGTGCGTGCCGATCTTGCCTTTCAAACCAAGTTTCTCGGCGTAGGTGGGAAGCAGCAACTCGATAGCCACTGTTCCGAAACCGATGCCGTGGTTCAGGAGCTTGACGCCATACTCCGCGTAAATGCCCTTGATGCACATCATCGCCATCAGGATCTGGATCTCTGTGACCTTCGCCGGATCTCTCGTAAACAAAGGCTCCACATAGAAGGGCTTGTCCGCTTCCACGACGAAGTCAACCTGATCCCCAGGCACGTCGACGCGCTGAACTTTGTCCACCAGCTTATTGACTTGCGCTATGACGATGCCAGACTTGAACGCAGCCGCCTCGACGATAGTCGGCGTGTCTTCCGTGTTCGGTCCGGTGTAGAGATTGCCGTCAGCGTCGCCTTCCAACGCGGCCACCAAAACGATCTGAGGTGTCAGATCCATGAAGTAGCGGGCAAACAATTCGATGTAAGTATGGATCGCGCCAAGCTCAATGTCGCCCGCGTCCAGCGCCTTCGCGACGGCTTCACTCTGCGGGCCGGAGTACGAGAAGTCCAGCTTCTTCGCGATACCTTTAGCAAACAATTCAAGATGTTCCGGCAGGACGATGCCCGACTGCACGATATGCAAATCGTGGATTTTTGTCTTATCCACCGCGACCAGGGCTTTTGCGAGGAAGTCAGCTTGCTTCTGATTATCGCCTTCCAGGCAGACTCGATCCCCGGAGTGAATCACAGCCTCAAGAAGCGCCTTCACATCCGCAGAGGCGACCAGCTTGCCTTTGGCGTGCACGCCCCCGGCGTCGAGCCGAGCCTTGCGTTCCGTAACCTGCGTTTGCCACTCTGCCATAAACTTTAACCGCCTTCTCAGACTGCCGTTGCGAACATGTTTCAGATCCATTTGTTTCTTGGGGCTTACCGCGTCTCGGAAGTCACAAACACAAACGGGGCAATGTGTCAGTGCTCCGAGTAGCACGCCACCAGACCATCTCTGACGCTTTATACCCATGTCTGATGCTTTATACCCCTGGAAGGTTTGTGAAGCTTTGTCTCAGCAAGGGTCCTCATGTGACTGCCGCGGATTGCCACACGGCGTGGTGACGCAACTCGGACTTCAACTAAAGGCTGCGAATGTGAGCCGCGGGGTCTACCTAATAGTTGTTTTATTGACCAGTGCGGAAGCTGCCGAGCGGCTGTACGCACGATAAAAGACGAGGTTGAGCTCCTGTAGGTGCATCCCGGCACGTGAGCGCTTCCCGGAACTTCCAAACCATTCCTGTACTTTCTGAAACCACCGTTTCAGTGCTTGTTTGCTGCTGGCGATTGTGAAGAGGCTATCGCGGCTAAGCGCTATTGAGCATCTCAGGCCCGTTATTCCTTACGCTTCCTACGAGCGGATTACAGGAAGAGCTCTTCATCTCGGCTGATTCAAACGGTCGCAGTAGATCAACCGGAGGCTGTTCGGTCACTTCCCTGCTCAGCCAGCGGGCATAATCCTTCGAGTTAGGTGGTTCACCTTCAATTACACCATAATGCGCGTAAGCGATATACGGCGGTTCCCAAAGTCCCACCTTGCTTATTGCCTTCCGGCTTCAAAACCCACGCGAATGCGCGATGTAAAGATTTCGAGGTTCTGCAAGAAGCGGGGCTCTTAAATATTTCTACGAAATGGATCATGCAAACATTATACTAGGGGAAGCTAGTATTCGGTGCCAGTGATACAAAAATCGAGTCAGTTTTCTCAAGTTATGAGAATTTCTAGGGGCGCGTTGCTGTGGCAGATGCCGTCAAGCTAGGCAGACCAATGGAGCATGTTCACGTTGCATTCTTCAAGCCGGATATCTTTAATCGAAGCATCATATTCTGCAATTTCAGCCGACAAATCAAGGGGGCCAAGTTTAGATCGGGTTTTGGGCCTCGACTAGTTTTTCCTCAACTAATTTTTGGACAACTTCTCGGAATGGCACCAAGTGGTAGTTGTTTTGGCTAAAAAGCGCGAGGCCGAACAGCCTGCTGCTTTGGTGACGGCATTGCGCTTGCGATCTAGCCGGTGCGGTGGGCCAGATAAGCAGGGTCTTGCCGGCATCTTTGGAAACGCTCGTCGGGCACGCTGTAGTCGGTTCCCGTCGTCGAGTTGGTCCCAGGTTCAAAGAGGTGAGAAAATCGGGTCCAGCCCTTCTGGTTCCGCTCGCCTCACCCCTCAATATTACTTATGAGAATGTCAACTATTTTATCGAGGTCAATCCTAACGGCGAGTGGGGCTGGCTTCAGACGGGGGTGAATCTCCCAATTGCCGAAGCGCTGGCTGATTTATTGATCATGCCCAAGTCGTAAGGCCACACTGTGCTTCCTCATCAACTTCTCGAAAAAATCCTTGTCTTTCTTCGACAGCTAGCTGAACAATTCCGCGTTAGAACAAGTCGTTTAGCCGGACAGCTACGCTGGGCTACCCAGACAGCTCGAGGGTATGTCGACTGGTGCATCCAAATATCCGAATGGTGGCTGAAAAACTAATGGGTTTTGTTCGCTGGCTTGGTGTATAGCTTCTTCAACCAAGATTTGAGGAGAGCCAACAAGATCTTACAAGAACATTATAAAGCACTTGAGCAGGAATGGGCCGATGGTGCGGACCATGTCGAGGGCGAGGAAGTGTTCGATGCCCTGTCGGATGAAGAGATAGAATGGTCTTGGCAGGTAGTCTATGACGAATACCGACAAGAACTCGACCGGTGGGCAACGCGCATAGATCGCTCCAGCGCGGTCGCAACTTCAACTTCGGTCGTTCTTGCAATAATTATCCGAGCGTTCGCATCTCCGTTGTTGTCTCCTTTCGAACTTGAATCAAACTTCGATCCGCTCAGCTTCTCTTATACTTTTTTGATTGACATTTTCCATTGTATCGTTCATTTCACTCGTACGCTGCGTCCACTTATCCCTGAGCGTGCTCGAAACCGGCCAGAGCACCAGACCCGCCGTTGAAGAAATGCTGGTCAAAGAGATGGCCAAAGGTACTGCTGTTCGGACGCGTCGAATCAGAAGCGGTCGCCTGCTGCTTTACGCGGCAGCACGAAACAGTTGGGAGACTTCACAGCGCTTCAACATGCTGGATGCGGCTGTCAGGCACCAACAGGATGGATTGGCAAGCTTACTGGCAGCAGGTGCCGCTTGGCTTGTTTACTGGTTGATGTCTACGCGATCGATCTTCCTCTGGTTTAACAATTGAACATCGACGGTTAAGGTCGCAGAAATGCGAATATTAAGAATATTCTTGTAATCACTTGTTCGATACATTTGCCGAGGGTGTTGTTAGTAGGGCGAAAAAGCATCGTCGGTACCGAATTGGATCCTCGGGAGGTACAAAAGCTGGCTTCCGATAGTGGAGACCTATCGAGAGCCAGGAGTCGGTGGGGAAGAAACCTGAGCAGTGAATTAGGCAATCGCATAGATTTCTATGATTCCCCCAGTGTAATAAGGGCATTAGAGGTAGACGAATTCTTGTTTACGACTAGCTGAAGGCTGCGATTATGCCAATTGTCAATATCACTTTTCCTGTGGACCTGACCGCCCTTCGCCGTGTGCGCCGGCTACGACTCATCGTCGGAGGCAACATGTCCCGCTATGACATACCATTAGACCCCATGTATGATCCGGTGCGGATATTTCAACAAACCTTCCAGTCGCCCGGCTATCGCTTCCGCTTAGTCACACTGCTACACGTGACCGCGTTGAAGATGCTTCTCATGCCTAAGGCCACCCGTCGCCGTCAAAGTCTGTTCGCGACGGGCGGCCTCTATCTTGCACTGGATGATCAGAATCTGGACCTGCGCATTCGCCAGTCCTTCGGCGACTTTACTTCGTCATTCAGCCATCAGATTGGCGTTGGCCTGGCATGCATCGCCATGTCGGAAATGTTCAATGTCGAGTGGGACCAACTGACACTAATTCCCGTGGGACACAATAAAGTGCTGGACTATCAGGCGCCCATTTCAGGCACTATGCTACAGATCGAAGCGAAGGGAACGACGTCCGCTAAAGGTCGTGAGAATCTCGCACGAGAAGCATATAAAAAGAAATTGACCAATTCAAAGGATCTTAATTCTCCCGTCAAGACATTTATCCCTCCCATTGCGATGCTCGCCGTTATCGTTGAAGCGACACTGGCGGGGACTGGCCAGGGGATAATCCAGGTCATAGACCCCGAGCCTAAGCTGAGTAGCATTAGCATAGACGACAGCATGGCAACGGGTCGGTACCGGCACTATGCGGGCGTCGCGCGGCTTGCTGGCCTGAATCTGGCGGCGGAGGAACTAGACCGACGGGCCGTCCAACGGGTGCGACGGCAGAGGGTAACCTCAAGGCTCAAATCCATTGTCATTCCTTCCGAAGCCACTTATGTTCGTGGTAGCCAGACCTTCGGCGGCGTTCAGTGGCGTTTGGGTGAAGAGGCCGCTTCCGAGACGTGGTTCTACCAGGCTGCCGACATTGGACGTCTCAACGGGATCCTTGGCAATGATATCTTTCCACATGTGAGTCTAGCAATCCAGACGTAGAACCTCCAATCGTTGAGGCCAAAGCCACTAGTGACGTCAGCGGAAGCGTGGCTGAGCGCTCGCTGGCAAGTTCCATTGCAGACACAGGGGGCGGAGCCGCGTATATCGAGAGTGTCCTGCCCGACGGCTCATACTTTGGTATCGGTACCGGTCCACGGCCTGGCTTCCTTGTAGTAGATGTCCGGGAAACCATGTTGGATCGCTTCCACCTAGACAGCAGGTAACTTCCACGTCGAACGTTACCAAATACTCAAGGAATTATGTTTTGACAAATAAGGCGTTGCCGCAAAGAGGCTTTCATCCCGTTCCAGAGCGTCAATTCAGAAAATTGACATATTTTATCTGAACATGTTATAATGCATTTATGATCCGATCCGTCTACGAGAAACTTAAAGAGCAGGTCGAGAAGCGTCAGCGGGGCGCTGTTTTCGTCACTCGTGAGTTCTTGGAGCTCGGCTCCCGTGCTGCCGTGGACGAGGCGCTTTCCCGGCTCACTAAAGAGAATGCGATCCGGCGGCTTGGGCGCGGCCTATACGACTATCCACGCCTCCATCCCACGCTTGGCCCAGTGCCCGCAGATCCAGACCAAGTTGCTGCTGCTCTGGCACGCAAAACCGGCAGCCGAATCCAGAACGCTGGTGCACGGGCGGCCAATGCTCTGGGACTATCCACTCAGGTGGCTGCTCGCCCGATCTACCTGACTGATGGGCGCCGCCGCACCGTCCAGGTCGGCGGGCAGACCATCGAACTGCGCCACGCCAGCCCTCGGTCCATGGCAGGAGCTGGGCGCACTGAGGGAATGGTCATCCAGGCACTGCGTCATCTAGGCCCGGACCACATCGATGCCGGAACTGTCGAGCAGCTCAGGCGGATGCTGACTGACCGTGAGAAAGTAGCCTTACAGCGAGAAGTCATCAATGCTCCTGGCTGGCTGACCCCTACCCTGCAGAAGATCGCACAACTAGAGGTCAAAAAATGAACCTCGCCACAGAACCAACCAGTAGCCGGCGCGATGCTTTTGTCATCGCCGCAGACCGGCGCGGCCTTTTGCCTCTGGTGATTGAAAAAGATTTTTGGGTCTGCTGGACCCTGGAACAGCTCTTTACTCTGCCGGGTTTTGCCGACCACCTTTTGTTCAAGGGCGGCACCAGCCTATCAAAGGTCTACGGCGTCATCCAACGCTTCTCTGAAGACATTGATCTGTCCCTGAGCCGTAGCTTTCTCGGAGAAGGACTGGCTGACCCAGAGCAGGCAGCGAGCAACACGCAGCGCAAGCAGCGCTCAGAAGTGCTGGTCGCGGCTTTTCACGCAGCTGTCACGGAGCGCCTGCTGCCCGTTCTGCGGGACGCCATTACTGAGCAACTAGAAGAAGAGAACGAAGGCGAAAACGGGTGGACGCTGACGCAGGACGCGGCTGATCCTGGAACGCTTCACTTTGCCTATCCCCGAGCCAGCAGTGGTGACTTACCTTATATTCGTCCTGAAGTGCGGATTGAGCTAGGTGGCCGAAGCGATGACTGGCCTGCCGAAGATCGAATCATCATTTCCTACGTCGCCGAGGAGCTGCCGCAGATACTTCCTGCGGTCATTCCGGTCCGAGCACTGGCCGCCCGCCGCACGTTTTGGGAGAAGGCGACGATCCTTCACGCCGAGTATCACCGACCTTTGGGCAAAGCCTCTGGCGAGCGTCTTTCGCGTCATTACAGCGATCTCGCTCAAATGGCTGAAACAGATATCGAGTCAGAAGCCCTAGCGGACCTACCGCTACTAGAGCGGGTGCGAAGTCATAAATCAGCCTTTTATACGGCTCCCTGGGCGAGCTACGAAACTGCGGTTCCGGGGCGTTTACACCTTGTTCCTCGCCCGGAGCGGCTGACTGAACTACACGCCGATTACCGAGGCATGAGCGAGATGTTCTTTGGATCAGTTCTTCCTTTTGACGTCATGATAGAGCAGATCAATGCATTGGAGGGACGAATCAACATGTTATCGAATGGTGCCTAGAGCGTTGCTGTCAGAGCTTCTAAGTGGCTTCACTTTCCATTCTAAATGACTTTATCAAGAATTTGGAAACGATACGGCAAGTTCCTCAGCCAAATTCACTATTAAGGTTTCGATATTCTTAGAGGAGCTGAGCTTCGTGACAATCCACTGAGTATCTGAGAAACCATATGACAATAGCCATTCGAGTAGAGCCGGCCATTCTTCCAAGTCATGTCGGCCTACGAATAATCTGTAATGACCACCCTGAAATTCTATGCGGAAGAATGCAGTGTGAGATTGGTAACTGAATGCGAGCCATATCCCCGGATCTATATCAGTTCCTGATGGAACGGAATAGTCTGTAAGCAGCAGGGGCTGTAGACTTCCAGATTTGTCGAGGCGCAGGAGCGAGTTTTGGTACAGGCAATACGTGAATAGCTCAGCATGTGCCCCACTCATCCGTATTTTGGCGAGTAGATAGACTTCCCAGTCGGATTCGATGCGCAGTGACTGGTTCCCACAATAGGCGATTGCGCTTGGTGTATGCGCCAGTGCCGCACGCCATGGCGGCGCATTGGGTGCCTCCGTAAGGATGATGCTTTCCAGCTGCGGCGCGATGGTCTGGTCGGGATCAAGTTTATCCCAAAGCTGGTGCAGAATTTTACGTGCTGCAGGAGCGCTGTCGCCGGTGCCCCGGAGCAGACGCTTCCAGCTCACCAAGTTATCTTTTGAGTCCACGAGAAACGAATAGTTTCGGTTCTGTGGCAGCAGGTAATTCCCGATGCTAAGTAAGGCACGCTGCCACCAGTATTCCCCAAGATCCCGCAAGCCGTCGCGGGTGAACATCTGCTCAGCTAGACACAGGTAGTTCAAAAAGCTTTCCTGCAAGGCCAAGTGGAGTTCCACCGTCCAGGATTGTGGTATGCCAAAATCTTCCTTTGCCGCGCGTGCGCCGGAAAAATCCAAGAGAAACTCAATCTGTCCGCGAAAATATCCATGTTCCTCAGCGCGGTTTATCAAATCCCGCCAATGAGGGTCAGACAGGGTCAGCTCGGCCTTAAGCTTTTCTTCAGCGATCTGCTGCAAATTGAAGCCTGTTATTGGGTCCTCCAAGTCGGCAAAATGCTGGAGTATATCCTCTGAGTGTTCTAGGACTCCCTGAAGTCCAACAATGCTACGCCGGAGATCGCCCGCGCGATTATAAACCGTGTATTCTGAAAGACTGCACGCGATCCGCATCCATTCTTGAAATGCCTCAGCATTGATCATCTCCTGATGCTTGGAAACGAAGCCAAGATAAGCGGCAAACTGGACTACTTCCACATAAAGAAGATTTGCACCATTCGCGGCGATCTTGTCGAATAAGGCCCGCTCGTCGAAGTAACGCATATTCGGGAGAAGAGCCGAAACATCGCCCTGCTCTCGGCTCCAGGCATCAAGCAAGTGTATGATTCCCAAAGTAAAGCTCTCATCAAGCCACTCACGGGAAGGAAAATCGGGGAACGAAGGCACTTTCCAGCCGTCCGTCAAAAACCCTACATCATTCAAATAATCTGAGTCGTCCGGGCTGCGGGTCACGAGCGTGACCGCCCGAAAGATATTCATGAGCACAGCATCATACAGTTCGCTCTTTGTGTCCCGGAGTCGCCAGACTAGGTCGGTCCAAGCTGTATCCATCCTAAGTGCCACATATTGTGCTGCCGAGAGGCCCTGGCCTTCGAGGGGAAAAGAGACGCCCAGGAATTGATTTTCGAGCTCCTGCTCATAGCGGGCTTTGAAGTTTTCAAACTCGGTCAGCGGCTTGCCGCGAGCATTCATCTTGATATATAGATCGTCAGATAAGCCGAAGTCTTTGAGGTCTAGCATCTGGAAAGTAATCGCTGGCAGAGATTCACTTGTCAGTCTTTGGAACAACCCTGTCGCGGAGACGAACCGCCTATGGACCGCGTCTAGCATGCTGAGGACTGACTTGACGGTCGGGTCCTGCCGCCAGCTGCGGAAATACCAGGGCTGGTCACTGATGAGCAAGCTCAACAACGAAACACTCGCTGGTCGGTCCGAAGGTCGGAAATCCACAAATCTATCAAAAACTCGTTGCTGCTCGGGCGCACGCTGTAGGCAAACCGCGAACCCTGGCCGGATCGGAACAAGCGCTCAAATTCGCTTCATTCGTCATCTGCCCAGGCAAGGTACCAATGCAGGAGAAAAAGGGTTGTCAGCCGCTGCTGACCGTCGAGTGGAAGGAAACGGGTCTCACCGATGCCTTCGACGCTTCCATAGACAAATCTCGTGCACAGCGGCACGAAAATACCGGCTTGGTCAAGCTTCAGAACGCGCTGCCGTTTAACGGCGAAGACGGCGTTCTTGTAACTGCGGTTTGTTTTCGCGTCCAGCAAGGTCAAATTGGCGATGCCGTGTTCGGCTTCGCCCGTCTTTAATTCATCAAAATAGGTGAGGACTTTTCCATAAAGCGGGTCAAATACCTCATTGGTCACTTCGACTTGCGTGAGAGCTAGGAATGCTACAATCTCCTCGCGTAAAGTGTGGTCTCTTTCCCGTGTTTCTAAGTAACGCAGACAGTGCTCCAGCCAGCTCCGGCGGTCACTATGGCGCTCTGGCTTGTCATCCGTGACCGACCGAATATGTTCAATGTCCCATTTCTCGCCCTTGAAGCTGTCAAATTGAAAACGCAAATTAGACCGCGTGTCCTGCAGCAAAGTCGCTAGGTTGAAAAGCAGCAGTGACCTAATCTTCCGAGGATCATGGGCGTAGGAGAGCGGCTCTAACCCATCGGCCACAAGCTCGCGGACCGTTTGCTCATCGGTGGGATCGGGAAGGTTACCTCCGATCACACGGCGAGATCGCTGCAGGCGTCGGCGCGGGGTTACTGATGGCCCTGCTGCGCTTGACGCAGCATTTGGCCTGGGTCTACCAATCCGGGCCGTTTCTGGACGCAGTCCGGCGAGCTACAAGCGAGCGCCGGGTTTTGATCCTGTTCCTCGCAGGCGTTGTGACTGCCGCAGGACTCTGGGTGTTCCGCCGCATTTGGGGCGAGCAGGACACCGGCATTTCCTCAAGCATCTGGCTTCGTTCCGGCGCCCTGCCGCTGCTCCCGACACTCTGCTCCGGCGCCCTTTCCATCATCATCGTCGGACTTGGTGCGGCTCTTGGACGCGAATCGGCGCCTAAAGAAGTCGGCGGCGCGTTTGCTTCCCGGCTTTGCGAGCTGTTCCGGCTGTCCTCCGCAGAGCGCAGATTGCTCACCGCCTGCGGCGCCGGAGCCGGGATGGCGGCTGTGTATAATGTTCCTGTGGGGGGAGCACTGTTTACGCTTGAAATTCTTCTGGGATCGCTGGCGCTGCCGAATGTTCTGCCGGCTCTGCTTGTTTCGTTCATCGCGACGTGGGTTTCGTGGCTGTTTTTGCCGCAGAATCCGGCCTTTCAGGTTCCAGAATTCACGGTGACGACCGGAATGCTGGTGTGGAGTATCCTGTTCGGGTCTTGTGCGGGGCTGATTTCAGTCGCTTATGTTCGCTTGGTCGGGACAGCGCAAATCAAGGTACCGGCAGGCGTTTTACGGCTCCTCCTGCCGCCGCTGGTGCTGACCGGGCTGGGCCTAGCGGCCATCCGGTTCCCGGAGCTGCTGGGCAACGGCAAGGATGTCGTGCAGAATGCGATGGACAACAAGATGAATGTTGTTCTGCTCCTCAGCTTGCTGCTGCTGAGGCCGCTCGCCACAGCCGCCTGCCTGCGCTCCGGTGCGCCGGGCGGCCTGTTCACGCCGACACTCACCTTCGGCGCTCTTTTGGGCGGCCTCGCCGGGCGCGGCTGGGCCCACATTTGGCCGAACGTCGCTCCGGCCTCTTTGGGCGCCTACGCCGTCATCGGCGCGGGCGCTCTTCTCGCGTCCACAACGCAGGCGCCGATATCCTCCATCGTGCTGATGCTGGAACTCGGCACGCACGATAACACGCTCATCATGCCTCTGCTGGCCGCGACGGTAGCTGCAACGCTTGTTTCGCGCTCACTGGAAGTGCGCTCGATCTATGCGATCTCCATGGCTTCTCCCAATCCCGGCACTAAGGCAGAACACGGCGACTGCCGGGAGACGGACGCGCCGCCTTGATGGGCCGGTGCATGATGCTTCGTGCCTTGTGCAAGAACGTTGACAGGCTCCTACTTCACCGCTATAATAAAGGAACGCACCGGAACAGGTGCCGGAGCGACTACCGCAGAACTGCATTGAAGACAGTCGAGGGCGTAAGCCCTCTGTGGGCTGACATTCCACCCTATCCGCGATTACAGCTTTATTCAGATTCCAGGCTAAGGAGGGCAAGCGCGTGTGAAAGTCAGGGACGTGATTAAGAAGCTTAAAGCAGATGGCTGGGTACAGGTCCGGCAAGAAAGCAGCCATCGCAGCTTCAAGAAGACAAGCAATCCCGACATCATCACCGTTTCCGGCCATGACAGCCAGGACGCTTACGCCGGTCAACTCAGCGACATTCGCAGAACGTCAGGATTACCCCTACGATGAAAATTACTGTTATATTAGAAGAAGGCCCAAACAACTGGGGCGCTTACACGCCAGATGATATTGGTTGTGTCATTGTAACGGCGAAGACACGCGAAGAAGTCATTAGGCAATTCCGCTCCGCGTTAGATTTCCATTTAAGAGGAATGCGCGAAGACGGCCTACCGACGCCGGACGTGACGGAACTGGAAATCCGTGAGACCGTCGCGGCGTAACAGAATAGAAAGTTTGTTTCATGCTGCCCCTTCGTTGTCTATTACCGCTGACCGCTCTGACCCTGCTGACCGGCATTGCCTACGGCCAAACCCCTACCCCGCCGTCCATTGACTTTAACCCACAGTATGGCTGGCTGGAAGGAACGGTCACCACGGATCAAGGCCATCCTGTTCAAGAAGATAACTTTACCAACAAACAAATCAAATTGGTTCGACATGGTGGCGGAGCATATACGATAACGTCAGACCCGAATATAGGTGGGTTCTATAGCAATAACCACCTGAAACCTGGCGTTTATGACGTGAGCGTCACAGCGGGACGCTGGAGTAACACCGGCAGTCAGCCTTACCGCCCGCAGCGTATTTTGGGGATATTGATTAAGCCAGGACAGCGGACGCTCCTCAACATCGTCATGCCTGAAGGTGAAACGCTGCAAGAAACGGGGGAACCAGCGGTGATTTCCGCGCCTGCAATAAATGTCGCGGACGAACTCACGCGGATGCAGAAGCAGATTGGTGACCTGAAAGCGCAGGTTGCGGCATTGCTAAAAGCGGCAGGAACAGCAAGCCCAACTATTAACTCCTCGGTTCCTGCTCAGTTGTAGCATAGCAGCGTGAAAAGGATACGCTAACGATGGTAAGCCCTCTAAAAGCGCAGGTCAAAGAGTTTGTGGAGGCGGCGCACGGCGATCTGCCCAAAGTTCAGCAGATGCTGACAGACGCGCCGCAGCTTCTTGAAATGCCCAACGGCAGCGAAACCGCGTTTGGGGCGGCCTGCCAGATGCGCCGGAGCGACGTTATCGAGTATCTGCTTGAGCGAGGGGCGGAACTCAACATCTCTGCCGCCTGTGTTTTGGGCTTAACAGATCGTGTCGCGGGTTTTCTCGCACATGACCCAGCGCTGCTCAACAAGGGCGATAGGCAGTCGCACAACAAGCATCCCATTTACTTCGCCGAGCATCAGCCGGAGACCCTGGCAATGCTGAAAAGGCAGAGGGGCGAAGTAGAATATACATTGACGTAACAAAAGGTCCGGAGCATGATGCTCCGGGCCTTTTCTGCTTAATCTGGCGGAAACGACTTGATTGTTGCCTTTTGACGCTCGTGGTTGACAGTCAGGCCAGTGCCGTTGATGACGTGGGTAATCTCGGTGACGGGCTTCCCAATAATCCAGATGGAGGTCAGATGGTGGAGAGCGATGCCCGGCGTGTTCGGCGCCTCATAGGCATTAAAGCAGGTGGTGTCCGAGTGTATATAAACGCCGTAAACGCCCAGGCCCCAGGCTTCGTGGTGATTAACCGTGTCGGCGACTTTGTAGGAAGCGTAGCCGGGGACGCCGTCGTGCTGCCATCGGCTTTGATCGGGCGCGTCATAGGGCAGCTCGGACTGGTAAAAGTAGACGCGGCCGCCCTCGCCGTTCCAAAGCGTCTGGTACTCTTGAAAATGCTCCGCAAACAGGCCATAGATAGTGACGTTGTCGCTGTGGACGACAAGACCGTTCGCGCTGGGGTTGCTGTCCCAGTCCGCCCCCGCGCCGTGGTCTGCCCGCCACAGCCAGAGATTGTCAACTACTACGTCCCGGCTGTGGATTTCAAGGCATACCGAAGCGGCTCCGGCGGCAGCGCCCCCCACCCGGCAGCAGAGGTCATACAGGCAGGTTGGGTTATGGGAATGGTCTGCGCGGCTGTCCGGCACACCGACCTGCACCAGCACGTCGGTCGGAATAGAACCGGCTTCGGCGATCAGCCCGCACAGGGAGACGCCGTCTACATCGGCAACCGTGATCGCCGGGGTTCCGTTATCGGGGATTAGCGTGGCAAATCCCAATCCCATCACGATTGTATCAGGGCGCGTCACGCGCAAGGCTGCTTCCAGGCGGTAAACACCCGGCGTCAGCAGCAGATGCCGGCCTTCGTCGAGAGCGGCATTAAGAGTGGCGGCCGTATCTCGGTGTGCATGGGCAACATGAAAGCGGTCTAAAAGCATATCGGCGGCAGGGGCAGGATCGCCGGACCAGCTTGTTCCGGCGGTGGGGTGCGGCTGCCAGGCGGGAACACGCACGGTGTAGCGGCCTTCGGCGTCCAGGCACAGATACGGCTTTTCGCGGAACGGCGGCGTCTCGGCAATGACCGTGAAGGGCAGGTCTGGAAAGTCCCCGGCGGGCGGGCGGGTGACGCCCACGAACACCATGTTCCAGTTATGCCCGTTCCACTGCCCCCAGTCGGCATTGCGCGAAAGCCACTGCTGCTGCGACCCGGAGTTGATTTGGCCGTCAATTTTGGAGTCAGCCAGGAAGCCGCCGCTGGACCAGCCACCGTCCCAGAGGTTCAGGTCGCCGCGAACATGGACGCGGCGCATCCACGTCGCCTGCGAAACGGCCCAAATCATGGGGGCGGAATGGGGAGGCGTCACGCTCAGGTTCTCGCAGGAGCGCCAGAAGTTGCAGGTGGCATTTTGGTCTCCAAGCCAGTTGGCGTCCGAATGGACCGCGCCATGAATGGCAACATCGTCCGGGGCCGCGCCCAGGCCCAGCACCTGCGTATAGAAGCCGACGCTTACGTTCACTTCGTACCGTCCCGGCTTAAACAGCACGGCATACCGTTCGGGGCCGAATTGGTTCTGCTCCTGCTGGGCGAAGACGGCATCCAAGCGGCTCTGAACTTCTGCCGGCGAGTCGGCAGGATCAAACAGCAGAACATTCGGCCCGAAGTCGGGTACGGGAATGGGTTCGTTCATAGGTTTAAGTCTAAGAAAGCAGATAAGGCCCGGAGCAGAATGCTCCGGGCCTTGAAATTGGTGGTTAAGCCACGGTTGGCTCGATGAACTCTTCTTCGGGGACCTGCACTTCCGGGGAAGCGGGGACGACCGGGTTATGCTCACCTTCGAGGCCCAGAGGGGCGCCGGCGCGGAAGACAATGCCGCGCTCCTCGTCGTAGTCTACGACCACCGTATCGTTCGCGTTGAACTTGCCGAGCAGGATCTCCTCGGAAAGCGGGTCTTCGACCAGGCGCTGGACAGCGCGGCGCAGCGGGCGGGCGCCGTACTGCGGGTCGAATCCTTCGCGGGCGAGGAACTTCTTGGCGGCGTCCGTGACCTCAAAGTCCATGCCCTTTTGGGCGATCTGCTTGGAGACGCGGTCAAGCATCAGCGTGACAACTTCGTTGATCTCGTCGGCGGACAGCGGATGGAAGATAATCGTCTCATCCACGCGGTTCAGAAACTCCGGCCGGAAGACGCGCTTCAGCTCGTCGGTGATGCGTCCCTTGATGCTGTCCATCTGGCGGGAGATTTCCTCCGCCGACTTCGGCCCGGTGTCGGTGCGTCCAAAGCCCATCTCGCGCTCGCCTTGAATGGAGCGGGCGCCGATGTTCGAGGTCATAATCAAGATGACGTTCTTGAAGTCAATGACTCGGCCATGCGAATCGGTCAGGCGACCGTCTTCCATGACTTGCAGCAGAATGTTGTAGACTTCCGGGTGCGCTTTCTCAATTTCGTCGAGCAGCACGACCGAGTACGGGTTGCGCCGGACGGCTTCCGAGAGCTGGCCGCCCTCGTCGTAGCCGACATAGCCGGGAGGCGCTCCGACCAGCCGGGAAACCGCAAAGCTTTCCATATATTCGGACATGTCAATCCGAATGAGGTTATCTTCCTTCTCAAAGAGATACGACGCCAAAGCACGGGCCAATTCCGTCTTGCCGACGCCCGTTGGCCCCAGGAAGATGAACGAGCCGATGGGGCGCTGAACGTCGCGCAGGCCGGACCGCGAGCGGCGGACGGCTTTCGAGATTGCCACAATCGCCTCATGCTGGCCAATAATCCGCTTATGCAGCTCTTCCTCCATACGGAACAGCTTTTGCGTCTCGGCTTCCACCAGACGCGCGACGGGGATGCCGGTCATCGAGAAGATGATGCTTGCGACTTCATCCTCGTCCACCGTCTGCTTGGCGTCCTTCTTCGTTTCCTGCCAGCCTTCTTCGAGACCGGCGACTTTCTCTTCCAGCTCGCGCTTGCGGCCCTGCAAGTCATACGCTTTCTCGTACTGCCGGTTATTCGGCAGGCCGTTCAGCTCTTTTTGGATCGCATTCAGCTCGATTTTCGCATCGCGCAGGTCCTGCGGCGGCATCGCGCCGCGCAGGCGGACACGGGACGCGGCTTCGTCAATGACGTCAATGGCCTTGTCCGGCAGGAAGCGGTCCGAGATATAGCGGTCGGACAGCCGGGCGGCGGCGTCCAATGCTTCGTTTGTGATCTCGACTTTGTGGTGCTGCTCATAGCGCGGGCGCAGGCCCTTCAGGATCTCAATCGCGTCGTCCACCGACGGCTCGCGGACTTGAATGGCCTGGAAACGCCGCTGGAGCGCGGCGTCGCGCTCGACGTACTTGCGATACTCGTCTAAAGTCGTCGCGCCGATGCATTGCAATTCGCCGCGTGCCAGGGCCGGCTTCATGATGTTGGAAGCATCAATCGCGCCTTCCGCCGCGCCCGCGCCGACCAGCGTGTGCAGCTCGTCAATGAAGAGGATAATCTCGCCCTGCGCTTTTCGCATTTCTTCCATGACCCGCTTCATACGCTCTTCAAACTCGCCCCGATACTTGGTGCCAGCGACCAGCGCCGCGAGGTCAAGCTGGATGACGCGCTTGTCTTTCAGGAAGTCAGGGATGTCGCCCATAACGATCCGCTGGGCTAGGCCCTCGGCAATCGCCGTCTTGCCGACGCCCGGCTCGCCCAAAAGGCAGGGGTTGTTCTTCATGCGTCGGGAGATGATCTGGATGCAGCGCTCGATCTCGTTGGCCCGGCCAATCACTGGGTCCAGCTTCTCGTTCCGAGCCAATTCGGTTAAATCGCGCCCGAACTCGTCCAAAGTCGGAGTGCGAGTCTTCGCCGGCTGGGTGCGGGAGCCGGTTCCCGTGCCGCCCTCGCCGCCGCCTTCCTGGAGGTGCATAACTTCGCGCCGGGTCCGGTCGAGGTCCACGCCAAGCTTGGACAGGACACGCCCGGCCAGCCCTTCGCCTTCGCGGATCAAGCCGAGCAGCAAATGCTCCGTGCCGATATAGTTGTTGTTGAGCTGCCGCGCCTCGTCGTAAGCGAGGTCAATGACCCGCTTCGCACGGGGCGTAAGCTGCATATCCTGCCCCAAGCGCCCGTCGCCGCGTGCCACCTGCCGCTCGATCTCAGACCGAATACGCCCCAAGCTGACGCCGATTCTGTCCAAAATTCGCGCCGCGACGCTGTCATTTTCGCGCACCAGACCCAGCAGCAGATGCTCGGTCGAGACATAATTCTCGCCCAGGCGGCCCGCTTCTTCCTGTGCATAAAACACGACCTTGCGTGCGCGTTCTGTAAATCGTTGCCACATATTGCCTCTCCCGTAGTTCTATCACGCTTCGCCCGTTATTGCTTGCGTATTTTATTGCGTATGAGCGCCGGACGGCGCGTTTCCTCGTAAAACGTATACTGAGCTTTTTCGCCGGAGACGAACTGTGCGCCCATGCGAAGCGACGACAGCAATTCGTTAAAAATCCGGTTGGTGACGCCCGTAGAAATCCCAAGCTGTGCGCCGAGCCGCAGAATTGAAAGAAGCGCCATCGAATCGCTTGCCGACAGCCGCTCCGCCGACTTCAATTTTGCCTGAGCGTTCTCGACTTTACTCTCTATTACTGAACGCTGATCGCACCAAAGCAGTTCCCTCGCGGCCTGCTCATCGGTCAGCAGCAGGGTTGCCGTCGCCGCAAGCCGCGTGAGTAATTGCCGCTCCGATTTGCCTGTGCTGACGGCGTTTGAAATCTGGTACACATCCCCTGCCGCCGCGCTACCTTCGCCATAAGGGCCGCGCACCGCCGCACCAAGCGTTCGGGCCGCTTCCATTGCGCCCTCAATTTTGCCCGACAAGGCCAGCCCCGGCAGATGAGCCATCACCGAGACCCGCAGGCCCGTCCCGCAGTTCCCCAGCGACGAGGTAAGATACCCATAATGCGGGTCAAACGCATACTCCAAATGCCCGCCGAACTGGTCGTCCATCTGGTCGGCGATCCGCCACGCGGCGTCAATCTGCAATCCCGGCAGAATGGCTTGCAGCCGCAGATGGTCTTCCTCGTTGACCATGACGCTGACCGTGTGCTTGTCGTCCACCAGCGCCCAGCGGTTCGGTCCGGCCATCGCGTGCGGAACACTGATCAAGTGGCTGTCCACCAGCGCCGCTTTGTCCGCCTCGCCGAGCTTCCCGACTTCCACCGCCCGCAGGCCGACCTGCCCTTTATCCCGCCGCTTCGCGACTGCTAACACCTGCTTCGCGACCGCTTTCAGCTCGGCATCACCCGCCCGCCCCGGAAACGCCGCGCCGCTCAGGTTCCGTGCCAGCCGCACACGGGTCGACAGAATAACATCCGCCTCCCAGCCCGTCTCCCCGGCCCACGCCGGCGGCGTCGGCATTTCCGCGCTCGGCGCTGTTTCAGGCCGCGTTTTTGCCGAGGTGGCGGGTCTCACCGTGGATCTCCTTCAGCGCCTGCTGCACTTCCGCCGCAAACGCCGCGTAACACTGGGCGCATCCCATCTGCCCGTTGGAGTACAGCTCGCGCCGGGCCATGCCGCACCCCGGACAGGTTTGGCCTTCTTCGCCGTAAGCGACGGCGGCTTTGCTCACAGTTTTTTCCAACACCGCTCATCCTTAGCCCGCATTGCTTCGATTTCTTTCATAAGCTCTTTCGTTCGCGCCTGTGACTTTGCGATGATGACATCGTCTGCCTTCATAAGTTCTCGCATACGGTCAATCTCCGCCGTGCATTCAAAGAGAGTCACGCAAAACTGTCGGTATTCGTCACGGAAATTCAGCAGCGCTTTGAACATTATCCCAAACCGCCAATTCTTTGCTTATGCTGACACCATTTTACCCGAAAACGGCCCGCCCGTGATGTGAAGAAATTACCTCTGCAACATCGGCGCGACCACCATCGGCAGACCAAGTTCTTTGGACATTTTCTCCGCGAATGCTTGTGCTTTTTCCGGCTTGCTGAAGCCACCCAGCAGCCCGGCCAGCTTTTTCGGCCCCTTCCACTTTAAGCGCACATAATATGTTACGGAGCCTTTGGCCGAAGCGCGGTGCATATAGATACCGGCAATATCTTCCCAATAGCCGGTGTGCGTCTTCAGGTTAATCGAGTACGCATCAATAGTACGGTAGCGTCGCCGTTCAAGGTCCAGTGTCAATGGGCAACGTCTTCGATACCAACGAATGATTATCCAGTAAAAACCAGCGATGAGAAGCCCTAATGCGCCTAAAGAATCAGAAGCGCCTGGACGCGACAGAATGCCCTGCCAGTCGAGCGAAAAGAGGTGCGGCGTGTTTACAGCGATGCCCAAACAAACAATCCAAACGAAAAAGGTCACGACAAAAACGATCATAGAGACGGGTGCGAGAAAGACCAACTCAGATTTTGTGGTTCGCTTCAAGTAGCTTCCAGACTGAGTTGCAGAAACCGCAACGAAACCCGTGAAGAGCAAAGGGCCAATATAGACAAGGACATACAAAAACAGGAGCAGGTACTCAAACATTGACTTCTTCCTACAAAGCCGGTGTTCCCGTGGTCTGGGTCAGCTCGCGGAAGGCGGCGATGAGCTGGCGGGTGATGGGGCCGGGCTTGCCGTCGCCGATGTCGCGGCCGTCGAAGTGGACGGCGGGAATGACTTCCGCTGCCGTGCCGGTCAGGAAAATCTCGTCGCTGTTATACACGTCGTACTGAGTGAGGAGCGGCTCGGTAACGGTGTACCCAGCGTCGGTCGCAAGGCCGATGACGGTATCACGGGTAATGCCCTGCAAAATGCCGATAGACGCGGGGGGCGTGGTGATCGCACCGTTCCTAATCAAGAAGATGTTGTCGCCGGTGGCTTCGCCGACATAGCCTTCGCGGGTGAGCATCAGCCCTTCGCCCGCACCCTGCCGGTTCGCCTCGGCCTTTGCCATGATGTTGTTGATATACTTGCCGGTGCATTTGACGCGCGGGTCAATCACGTCCGGCGACGGCAGGCGCGTCGAGACGGTAGCGACAAGGAGGCCGTTCTCGTACATCTCGGCGGGATAGAGCGCAAGCTGCTCGCAGGAAATATAGACGTTGGCATCGCCCTTGATGTGCTTCGGGTCCAGTCCAAGTCCCGTGCCGCGCGTGACCGTGACCCGAATGTAGCCGTTTGCGTGACCGTTCGCGCGGACAGTCTCTAAAATAGACTCGCGGGTGGCTTCGGGCGGGGCGGGGATGACGATGTTCAGCGCTTTCGCCGAGTAATAGAGCCGCGCGACATGCTCATCGAGCTTGAACACGCGCCCATTGTAGACCCGGATGCCCTCAAATAGGCCGTCGCCGTAAAGCAGACCGTGGTCATAGAAAGGAATGACTGCTTCTTCTTTCGGTGTCAAGGCACCGTTCATACACACAAATTGCTGCACAGGCATCACTCGCTTCTTGGTAGAATTAGTTTGATAGAATGGTAGTATAGCACGGAGAGCGCGGAATGGCAATACGGAATCCACCCCGCTCGTTCCTTGCTTCCCCTCCCGAAGCGAGAAGGGCTGGATTTTCGGAGAAGAGCGTTTCGGAGAAGAGCGTTTCGCATTAGCCTTCTGTGTTTGTCTCTTACCCTTCCCGCTTCGGGAGGGGAAGCGAGGAACGAGCGGGGTGGGTTCTGGGTACTACTTCGCCAGGAGAATAATTATGCCAACAGCGGAAGAAGAAGTGCTGGAAATCACGCGGCAGATGCTGGATGCCATGTATACAGCAAACCCGGAGGTACACCGAAAGCACAGCGCCGAAGATATGTCCTCGTATGAGTGGTACATCGCGCCCCAGCGCATTGACGGCTTAGACTTCCATCTGGCGCTGATCGAGAGCGGCGGCAACGGAACCTCGTCACGCCTAGATATGCTGACCCCGCGCGTTCAGGTCTACGGCGACACGGCAATTGTCAATTACACGCTGCTGAAAACAACGCTCGGCGCGGACACGCCGCCGCAGTTCTCAACGATGAACGAAACGCGGGTATTCGTGAAGCTGGAAGGGGTGTGGAAGATGGTGCATCTGCACAAATCGCCGACGTAGGGAGTCCCCCCCAGCCCCCATTATTGGGGGCTGGGGGGATTCCCTACCGAATACTCGCCCGCTCCATGGGAACCGGCGCATGAGCGACGTTTGTGACAGCAGCCGGCGCTTGCAGAGACCGCGACCCGACAACCGACGCTTTGTACAGGCCGGAAGGCAAGACACCAAACGCGAGCGTTGCAATCGCTGAAATCACCAGTGCAACACTGGCGCCGGGCGAGAAACCCCAAATGCCTGCCGGATACTGGCGCTTGGCGGGCTGGAAGTACATCGTGTAGACGATCTTCAAATAGTACGCCGCGCCGACGACGCTGGCGACTAGGCCAATCACTGCCAGGCTATACTGCTGGGCGTGGACCGCCGCGATGAAGACGTAGAACTTGCCGAAGAAGCCGGCGGCCGGGGGAACGCCTGCCAGAGAGAACATGAACAGGGCCATTAGCGCCGCCGCCCAGGGCTGGGACTGTGCCAAACCTTGCAAGTCTTCAATGTTGTTCAGCTCATCCCCGCGCCGGGCAAGCAGGATCAAAATCCCGAACGCGCCGAGGTTCATAAATGTGTAGGCAAGAATGTAGAACAAAATGCCCGCGTAGGCTTCCGTGCGGATGGAAGGGTCCACCGACGCGGCATAGGAGCTTCCGGCCAGCAAGCCGACGAGAATATAACCCGCGTGAGCGATAGACGAATAAGCCAGCATCCGCTTGATGTTGGTCTGGACAATCGCGACAAAGTTGCCGATCACCATTGTCAGAATTGCCAGCACCCACAGTACGTCGTGGAAGATGGACGACAGCGGAAGCAGCACAATCGCGACCCGGACCAGCGCGGCGAACGCGCCGCATTTCGCCCCGGCGGACATAAACGCCGTCACCGAAGTGGGAGCGCCTTCGTAAACGTCCGGCGTCCAAGAATGGAACGGCACAATAGCGGCCTTGAATGCCAGCCCAATCAAAAGAAGTGCGAAGCCAGCAACAGAATAGGATGAGGTCAGAGTAGCGATTGGTACAGTCGTCAGCGTGTCGAGGCGGGTTGTTCCCGTGCCGCCGTAGACCAGCGCAATGCCGTATAGGAAGAACGCCGAGGAGAATGAGCCGAGCAGGAAATACTTCATCGCCGACTCTTCCGAGCGGGCTTCGGTGCGGGCGAACCCGGACAGAATGTAGAGCGCGATGGACAGCACTTCGAGGCCGATAAAGATAGTGATTAGCTCGCGCGAGGTCGCCATCAGCATCGCGCCCGATGTCGAGAACAGAAGCAAAGCGTAGTACTCACCGTAATTAATGCCTTTTTGCTCAATATACTTGACGGAGAGCATCACGGAGAGGGCCGCGACGACGACCAAGATCGCCTGAAATGCCAGCGCGAAATCGTCGGCGACTACGGTCCCATTAAAGCCGGTCGTCAGCGATGCCCCGCTTTTGTTCCATAGGAACGCGCAGGAGAAGGCGGCAACAGCAAGACCGATCAGCGAGACGATAACGCACCAGCTTTTGCGGTCGCGCGGCAGGGCTAAGTCTACCATGAGTACAGCCATTGCCGTGACGATCACAATCAGCATCGGCGAGACAGCCAGAATATCGGCGGAGGTAACGGGCAGGGCAGGAGTCATTAGGGATGAATGCCTTTCGGCTGCGTCGAAGCAGCGGCGAGACGGGGCGCGGCGGGTGCAGACGCCGTGTGCGTATCCGCCGGCGCAAACGGGTCCACGTAGACCGGCTGAGTCTGCGCCATGATCGTTCCCACAGACGGGCTGACTTTGTTAAGTGTGGTCGGTGTTGGGTAGACACCCAGCGCGAAGATGAGGACGACCAGTGGAAAGAGCGCCCACTTCTCGCCGCGCGTCATATCCGGCAGCTTTTGATTTTCTTCGTTGTCCAGCTTGCCGTACATGACGCGCTGGAACATCCAGAGCATATAAACGACCGACCAGATCGCAGCGGTGGTTGCAAAGCCGGTCGCCCAGGGGTGCGTCTGAAACGACCCCATCAGCAGCAGCAACTCGCCGGTGAAGCCGCTAGTTAGCGGCAGCGCGACAGACGACAGCGTAGCGATGAGAAAGACAACCGTGAACATCGGCATCACGGCAGTCAAACCACCAAAGTCGGAGATTTGGTAGGATTGACGGCGGGCGTACAGCGCGGCGACTAAGATAAACAGTGCACCGGTCGTGATCGTGTGGCTCACCATCTGCACGACCGCGCCGGACAGGCCGATGCTCGTCAGTGCAAAGATGCCGAGCATAATCACGCCGATATGCGAAACCGACGAATAGGCAAGCAGCCGCTTGAGGTCGGTCTGCATCGCGGCGACAAGCGCGGCATAGATAACGCCGATGACGGCGAGAACGATAATGACCGGCGCACAGGCTTTTACGGCAAAAGGAAAGAGCGGCAGGCAGAAGCGAATAAAGCCGTACAGACCCATTTTGAGAGCAACCAGCACGATTGTCCCGCCGGTCGGCGCTTCTGAGTACGCATCGGGAACCCACGAGTGGAATGGGAAGACCGGCGCTTTAATGCCGAATGCGAGAAAGAAGCCGACAAACAGCAGAATGTCGGTGACTTGACGCCCCGAAAACAGACCAGTGACGGGACTGACGTGCTGCTGCAAGGCGGGCAGATCGAACGTCGTCGAGCCGCCCAAAAAGTACAGGGCCATGATGGAGACCAGCATCACCATCGAGCCGGCCATCGTGTAGAGAAAGAACTTAACGGTTGCATAGACGCGCCGCTGCCCGCCCCAGATCCCGATAATAAAGTACATCGGAATGAGCATCCCTTCCCAGAACAGGTAGTACAAAACCAAGTTCAGGGACAAGAAGACACCCAGCACAGCGGTTTCCATCACCAGCATCCAGGCGTAGAACTCGCGGCTGCGGGTGTTGATCTCTTTGAACGACACGCCGACCGCGAACGGAAAGATCACCGTCGTCATCAGCACCATCAGGAGCGAGATGCCGTCCATACCGAGAAAGTAGTTGATATGGAGCGACGGTATCCAAGAAGCCATGTCCACAAGCTGGAACTGTGGCCCGTGCGGCGCGTATTGGGCATAGGCAAATAGCGAGACCACCAGAGCAACCAGTGTTCCTGCCAGCGCAACCGCTTTGATCGCCTGCACGTTGTCCTTCGGGATCAGTCCCACCACCAGCGCGAACAGCGCGGGCAGGAACACCAGCAGCGTCAGCAACCCGCCAAAACCTGTCATTGTTTCTGTCATTTAATGCACATATCCTGACGCGCGAACGGCGACAAACACGAGAATGATTAAGATGCCGATCACCATCGAGAACGCATACGAGCGGACGAAGCCGTTCTGCACCCGCCGGAAGCGCTGGCCCGACCAGGCAGTGACCGCCCCCACCCCGTTGACGATGCCGTCAATGCCGCGCACGTCGAAGGTCAGCCACAGCCAGTTAGCGAGTTTTTTGCCGAGCTTCACAAACCAGAAGTTGTAGGCTTCGTCTACAAAATATTTGTTCAGGATCGCCCAGTTGTACCAGCCGGGGCTGAACAAGGCATGGTTAGCCCGACGCCGGGGCGTCATTAGCTCACCGCTGTGATCGGTGCGGAACGAAGTGCGGTAAACGCTGTAGCAGATTGCTAAGACAACGGCAATGACCGCAAACAGGCCCCAGCCGAAATACGGCTCCAACCCAGGACTGACTTCCGGGCCACGGTAGCCCGGCGTGGAAACCGACGGCGCGAGGAAATCCTCAAACGTCTTAAAGCGCAAGACGGCCCAGCCGGTAATAGAGGACAACACCGCCAAAATGCCGATTGGCACGATCATCGCGGGGCTGGATTCATGTGCATGGGCCGCCGCTTCTGTTCGAGGCGGACCCGCATAGGTCTTCATAATCATCCGCAGCATATAGAATGCCGTCAAGAGGGCTGTGAACGCGCCGACCGCCCAAAACAGCAGTCCGCCGGCCTGGAAGTTCGTCCACAGGATCTCGTCCTTGCTCCAGAACCCGGCGAATGGGAAGACGCCGCAGATGGCGAAAGTCGCCAGCAGCATGGACCAAGCCGTTACAGGGATTTTCCTGAACAGGCCGCCCATGTTCCGCATATCCTGCGGGTCGGTCGGGTCCGGCCCGGCAGTGCCGCCGGTCTTCTCGTCCGCACTGTCGCCGTGTTCCGCGTGGGCGGCGTCCGCGTGTCCGTCCTTTTGATGCTGGGCGTGCATCGCGTGTTCGACTGCGTGGATGACCGAGCCGGAGCCTAAAAACAAACATGCTTTGAAGAACGCATGGGTCATCACATGGAACATGCCCGCCGCGAAGACGCCGGAGCCGCAAGCGGCGAACATATAGCCGAGCTGGGAAACGGTCGAATAAGCCAGTACCCGCTTGATGTCGTTCTGCATCAGGCCGATGGTCGCCGCAAAGAACGCCGTCGAAATGCCGATCACGGCCATTGTGACCATCGCAATGTCGGACAGCTCAAACAGCGCATGAGTGCGCGAGACCAAGTAAATACCAGCAGTCACCATTGTCGCGGCATGGATGAGCGCAGAAACCGGCGTCGGCCCTTCCATCGCGTCCGGGAGCCAGGTATACAGCGGGATTTGAGCGGACTTGCCGGTGCAGCCTAAGAAAAACATCAAAAGGAGCGTCGCAATGACTGCACCCGACGCCACCTGCGCCAGCATCGGCGCCGCCTGCGTGATGCCTGTCACGGCGCTGTGGCCGGTCACAAAGTCCAGCGTCCCAAAGTAGTGGAACACAAAGAACATGCCGATGAGGACGCCAACATCGCCAATTCTATTAACGATAAACGCTTTTTTGGCCGCATCTCCCGCCGATTTTTTCTCGTAGAAGAAGCCGATCAGCAGATAGGAACACAGGCCGACACCTTCCCAGCCGATAAAGAGGCCGAGAATGTTGTTGCTCATCACGAGGAGCAGCATGAAGAACACGAACAGGTTCAGGTAGGTAAAGAACCGCTGATACCCTTTGTCTTCCGCCATATACGCCGTCGAGTAAAGATGGATCAGCCCGCCGACGCCGGTAATAATCAGCATCATCAGCACCGACAGCGGATCAATCAGCAGCTCATAGTTGACGTTGAAAAAGTGAATGCCCTGCGCGTCGGTCGGTATGTTCAGCCAGGGCGCGAGATACACCGTTGCCTGCTTCTGGCCGTCCGGCGCTCCCGTGACGTGCATAAACAGCATACAAGCAACGACAAATGATGCAAACACGGCAACCGTGCCGATCGCGCCCACCACGACTTTCGGCAGCGGCTTGCCGGTCAGCGGCCCCAAGACGCCGTTAATCAGGAAGCCGACTAGCGGGAACAGCGGGATGAGCCAGGCGTAAAACAAAGAAGAATCGGAGTGCATCATAACCGAAATTGCCTAACCCTTCATCAAATCAATTTCGTCCACGCTGATTGAAGTCCGGTTGCGGAAAATGGACACAAGAATGCCGAGGCCGACGGCGACTTCCGCCGCTGCGACCGCCATCACAAAAATGACCATCATCTGCCCGCCGAGGTCGGTCTTGTAGCGCGAGAATGCTACAAAGGTCAGATTGACGGCATTCAGCATCAGCTCAACGCACATGAAGATAACAATCGGGTTGCGCTTGATTAAGACGCCGACGACGCCGATGGTGAACAAAATGGCGCTGAGAATTAAGTAGTAGTCTAAGGGAATGGACTCAATCATAGCGTGAAGCTAAATCCTTTTCTTCGCCAGCATGACAGCGCCGACGGCGGCGACCAGCAGCAGGATCGAGACAACCTCAAAGGGGAACAGCCAGTCTGCCGTGAACAGCTTCAGGCCGATCTCGTTCGGCCCCACAATCGTTTCCGGCAGCATCTGCGGCTTTACCGGGACCGACGCGATTACGGTCGTCAGCACAGCGATCACGCCGACCGCCGCCAGCAGCGAAAGCGGCTGCTGCGGCTTCAAGCGGTCCACCACCCGCTCCGGCGTACCGAGGTTAAGGAGCATGATGACAAATATAAACAGGACCATAATAGCCCCGGCATAGACGATAATCTGCACCGCTGCAATAAAGACGGCGTGGAGCGACAAGAACAGCAGGGCGACCGAGAACAAAACCAGCACCAGAAACAGGGCGCTGCGAACCGGATTGTCGGCCAGCACCATGCAGATGCCGCAAACAACGGCGATGGCGGCGAGAATGCCGAAAAGGACAAGTTGAGCGGTCATAAATTGAGGGTCTCGGAAGATTCGGCTGTGGCGCAGGAGCGAGGCAGTAAACTCCACTCGCTGGATTGCATCCTTCGGATGTAGGACTGGCGAATGCTGAAGTTCTCTTTGTCCGAAGGACGTTATTCAGCGAGTGGAGTTCACTGCCTCGCCTTTTTGGCTATAGCTTACGCCGCCGTCGGGTCAGGCACCAGCATCATGCCTTTGGTGTAAATTGTATCTTTACGGTTGTCTTCCGCTAGCTCGCAGATGTCCTTAAGCTGAATGGCCTGCGTCGGGCAGGCTTCCTCGCAATAGCCGCAGAAGATGCACCGGAGCATGTTGATCTCATATTGGGCGGCGAACCGTTCGCCCGGCGAAACTCGGTTTTCCTCCGTATTTTCCGCCGCGACGACTAAAATAGCATTCGCAGGACAAGCGCCCGCGCAGAGCGAGCAGCCGATGCACTTCTCCATGCCGTTCTCGTAACGGTTCAGCACATGGCGCCAGCGCGAGCGGCGCGGCATCGGGCGGCGCACCTCCGGGTACTGGATCGTGACCCGTTCCTGCTTGGAGTAGCCGCGCGTAATCCCCATGCCGGTCAGCGGGGCTTTCACCTCACTGGCAAGGGCTTTAATATCGTCCATTAAGCTCATAAGAACTTGATTCTTTCTAAGAACGCCACGGAATGAATTCCGAGGCTTCCACTCTATGACGGGTTATTTCGTCAATGCGCCGTCTGCAATGTTTGCTTCCCGTTCGCTTTGGGCGTCGGGGAAGCCACCGATTTTGGCATCCGGTGGCAAAGTTTGCATTCCGTGACCGGGGTTCTCGGCAACCACACGGTACGGCTCGGCCCCAGACGATAGCCGGATTGTCTCCGCACGGCGGGAGTTCGTCGTAAACAGCTTCGATGGCTTAGAGCCTGCAAACAGGACCAAGATAATGCCGCTGACGACGACCCAGGCGATAAGCGCAACCCAGTAGCTGATCGCCAGAGCCACCGCCAGCAGCAGGATATTGACCAGTGCAATCGGCAGGATGCCCTGCCAGCCGAACTTCATCAGCATATCGTAGCGCAGGCGCGGCAGCGTAGCCCGAATCCAGATAAAGAAGTACAAGCCCGCTAGGATCTTGACCGTGAACCAAACAACGGGAAGCAGCGAGTTCACAATGTCAGTCAGCACGGGGACACCCCAGTGGGTGATGTCCCGCCCGCCGGCCAAATTGTAGTGATACAAATTGACAATGCCCTGCGGCAGTTGATTAAGCCACGGGATCGGCGCTTTGTAGCCGCCGAAAAACAATGTCGCAGCAATCGCGCTGACCACAATCATGTTTGCATACTCGCCCAGGAAGAACGTCGCGAACTTCATGGACGTGTATTCGGTATGATACCCCGCGACAAGCTCCGTTTCCGCTTCCGGCAGATCAAAAGGCGCCCGGTTTGTTTCCGCCAGCATGGACACAATGTAAATCAGCGCGGCGACAAAGCCCAGCGGAAAGAACTTCAAGACATTCCACTCAGGAAGCGCGATGCCGTAATGGGTCAGCATGGGCGAAATCTGGTAGTAGCCCTGCTGCTCGACAATGCTGTGCATGGTCAGGCTGCCGGTCATCAAGACGACGGAAATAATCGCCAGACCCATGCCGATCTCGTAGGAAATCATCTGGGCCGAGGAGCGCAAACCGCCCAGCAGCGAATACTTATTGTTGGACGACCAGCCCGCCAGCACGACGCCGTAGACGCCCAGCGACGAGCAGGCCAGGATATACAAGATGCCGATTGAGACGTTCGGCGCAACAGCGCCCCAGGTCCGGCTCGGCCCCCACGGGATCACTCCTGCCGTGATCAGCGCCGGGATCAAAAAGATCATGGGCGCGATGACAAACAGTGTTTTGTCCACGTTCGTCGGGTTCATATCTTCTTTGAACAGAAGCTTCAAACCGTCGGCGATGGTCTGCAAGAGGCCGAATGGGCCGACACGATTGGGACCTTGCCGCTGCTGCATCCAGCCGAGCAGCCGCCGCTCCCACCAGACAAGCGGCGGCACAGCCAAAAGGATACCGAAGACGCCCATCAGAACGCGGACGACGACCCGAACGGCTTCAATCCAGGCGTACTGGTTTGGAATGTTCGGTGTGTAAAAGAAGAGGTGTGCAAACAGCGCGAGTGTCATTTAAGCGGTTGCCTTTGCGATTTCGCGGGCCACGTCACGCGGCGAGAAGTACGGGACCGGCTTGCCGAGACGGGACAGCAGCTCAGCGACAATCTGCCAGTCGGGCTTGGACTGCCCACGCGGCTCGACCGCCTTCTTAAACTTCTGGACCCGGCCTTCGATGTTTGTAAACGATCCATCTTTTTCAATAAACGAACAGGCCGGCAGGAACACGTCGGCCTGCTTACCGATCTCGGTCATAAACAAGTCCTGCACAATCAAGAACGGCACTTTTGTCAGCGCGGCTTGGACCAATTCTTGATCCGGGAACGCCAACAAAGTTTCTGATCCCATTACATACAAGGCTTTAATTTTGCCGCTGACACAGCCTTCTAGGATGCCCCGCGTGTCCAGCCCCGGCGCGGCGGGCAACGGCCCGCCCCACAGCGCTTCGAGCTTCGGCGTCGCGCCGTTGCCGACCGCCTTCATTGCCGGCAGGCGGTCTGGCAGGACGCCCATCTGGATCGCGCCCCAGCTATTGTTATCCGGCAGCAGCACGTTCAGCTTCGCGCCCGACGCCGCACACGCAGCTTTCAGGTAGTCAATCTCGGCAGTCGGCAGGGCATACCAGGCTAGGACCACCGTATCCGGCCCAGCGGCAATCGCCTTCGCGACTTCCGCTGACCGTGCGCTATCGTTCTTGATGTACTCCGCGCCGCCTTTAGAGATCGCTTTGTAGATGCGAAGCCACAGCACCGGCAAATCGTCGTCAATCTGCGTTCCGACTGCGACAATTTTTTTCGCGTTCCCGACTTCTGCAATAGAGGTCTGCATCGGCAGGATCGGGAACGGGAAGGCCCGGTGATCTAAGTTGTTTGTCCCCAATGCTGACCGGAACAGCCGCTGGAACAGGTACAGGTCTTCGTTCGACGCCCGAGTTGACCCAATGCCTGCCACCGAATTTGGGTCAGCCGCCGCCGCATCTTTCAAGGCTTTCGCCGCCGCGCCGAGTGCGTCGTCCCATGTCACTTTGCGAAGCTGGGACGCATACCGCTGCTGCGGCTCTTTAATCCGGTCGCTTGAGTTGACCCAGTACTGCTCAAACTTGCCCTTGTCGCAGGTCCACTCCTCGTTCACGTCTTCGTTCAGCCGGGCATTCACCCGCATCAGCTCCCCGTTGCGCGTCTGCACGGCGACGTTGCAGCCGACGCCGCACATGGAGCAGATCGAGTCCGCCGACTGGAACTCCCAGGGACGCGCGGCGAAGCGGTAAGTCCGCGAGGTCAAAGCCCCGACCGGGCAAAGCTCGATCGTGTTGCCGCTGAACTTTGACTTGAAGCCTTCCACCGAGAACGGCGAGATCACCGACGAGTTGCCCCGGTTCTCAATCGCAAGCTCCCCGTCGCCGGAGATTTCTTCGGTAAAGCGCGTGCAGCGGGCGCACTGAATACAGCGCTCCCGGTCCAAAACGACATAATCCGAGATCGGCACGGCCTTCGGGAAGTGCCGCTTCTCGTCAATAAAGCGGGTCACACCCGGCCCGTACTGGTAGACCATGTTTTGCAGCGGGCATTCGCCGCCCCGGTCGCAGACTGGGCAGTCGAGCGGGTGATTGATCAGCAGGAACTCTAAAATGCCGTTCTGTGCCTGCTTGACTTCCGGCGAAATCGTATCCACGACCATGCCTTCCGCCACGGGGACGGTGCAGGCGGTCTGGATTTTGTTCATCTTCTCGATTTTGACCAGGCACATCCGGCACGCGCCCGCCGGCTTGAGCCGGGGATGGTGGCAGAAGTACGGGATGTCCGCCCCCGCTTGGAAGGCCGCTGTGATGACCAGCGTCCCTTTCGGCACCGAAACGGGTTTGTTGTCAATCGTTAAATTGACAATCTCTACCGGCGGCTTCTCCGCCGTCGTGCCTTGCATTGTTTTAATTGTCGTTTCCGCCATGCGTATTTTCTCTTTGTGCTTCTAACGGAGCCGGATAAGGCTCCCGAAATGTAAATGCAAAGGCAGTCGGCCCGTCTGCTATCAGCCGGTTCAAGCGCTCTTTGCCTTCCTTCACCGTCGGCTGATGGCCCATCGGCACCCACCAAAGGGCGGTATAAGCGCCCTCAAACTTCTCGAACCATTCTCGTCGGCGCTTCAGCACGTCGGTATGCGCCGAGCGATATACAAAACCCGACAAAGCCTCAACCGACTCCCAGGTTGACATATTGACCAAGATCATCTCATCCTTGAACGGCCTGAGCGTGGTTGCATTCCCAGTAGAGCTTTGCAGCCGCCAGACAAAGCCAGGGCTGCTGTCTGCAAGCGCATTGACTTCTGCCAAAAGCGCCACAAAGCTCGCCATTAATGAAGAGTCAATCGGTCCAAGCATCCGCCCAATGTTAATCTGCGCCAGTTGGTACATCGTGTGGCCTCCTGCCGTTGTATGTGCTTTGTCGCTACTCATGCCCTGCGGCAGCAAGCTCGCGGTCGCTGATCTCAATCTGCGGCTTGCCATCGCGGTCTACCCAGACGCCGCAGGGGCCGCCGTCGGCAGCGGCCTGGATCGTGAACGGCGTCCCGTCCATACGCAGCACGGGCTGGTCGAACTCGGCGACGCTTTCCGCCCGGCTCTCGATGTAGTGACCGATGAGCGAGCGCCGGAAGCGGTCTTTGGACGTGTTTGGGTAGGAACCGTGAACCAGCGAGCCGTTGAAGAACAGCACGTCGCCCGCGTCCATGATGACCGGAACTGCGTCCATGTGTTCTGGGATCGGCACGGTGACGTTGGTAAAACTCGCCGCTGTATCAGCTTCGACGGGACACAGGATCGGCCACTCGTGGCTACCAGGAACCACCCGCATACAGCCGTTTTCTTCGTCGCAGGGGTCTAAAGCCAGCCACGCCGCCATGCAGGTTCCCGGCGCGGTCCGCAGGTAAAAATTGTCCTGATGCAGCGCCTGCCCCCGCGCTCCGGCAGGCTTGAAGTACAGCATGGTCTGAACCGCCAGCGGCACATTGCCGAGGAACGCCGTCAAACATTCGCCGAGGCGCTCGTTCAAGACAAAGTCCAAACTCGGCTTGTCCCAGCGGTGCATATGGATCATGCGCGGGAACGACTTCAGCGGGTCGCCGGCTTTTTGCGTGTCGGCAACCATATCACCGGGCTTGCCGCCCTCAGCGTTCAGAGCCATAAAATGCTCTCGGTACGCAGTGACCTCATCGGCAGAAAACAAGCCGCTGACGACCACATAGCCATTAGCTTGGTAGAACGCAACGTCGGACCCGCTGACCATAATCTTCTCCTAAACAGCCGCCATCTGCAAGGGCGCGAAGGCTCGCTTTTTGCCGCCCGCGCCGTTCCGCACCAGTTCTTCGTACTCATGCCGGAAGTACTTCAGCGCCCCGGACCCGCCGGCCATACCGACCAGCGGCCACACAGCGGCGTCGCCGAGCGGGCAGAACGAGCGTCCAGCGATATTGTTGCAGATGTCGCTCAGAATGTCAATGTCCTCGTAGCGCCCGCCGCCTGCCATGATTCGGTCGTGGATCTTGACCAGCCAGCTTGTGCCCTCGCGGCAAGGCGTACACTTTCCGCAGGATTCATGGGCGTAGAAGTGCATCAAACGAGTCATCATCGCCGGGACATTGACCGTCTGGTTATAGACCATCAGCGCCCCGGAGCCGAGCGCCGAGCCGACTTTGCCCAGCGATTCGTAATCATACGGCGTGTCCAGAGCGTCTTCCACTAAGAGCGGAACGGACGAGCCGCCGGGGATCATAAACTTGAACGGGATGTCGTCTTTCATGCCGCCGCAGATGTCATAGATGATCTCCCGAATCGGCGTTCCCAGCACGATCTCGATATTGCCCGGCTTGTTGACATGGCCGGAAACCGTAACAAGCTTCGTACCGCGCGACGCCGGCCCCTGCCCCGGCGTCCCCGTACCGTACTTGCCGTACTCCGCACCGCCGACGTTGATGATCGGCACGGCGGTCGCAATCGTCTCGACATTGTTTACAATCGTCGGTGACTTCCAGACGCCGGAAACGACCGGCAGGGGCGCGGCCGGCGGCTTGTGCCGGGGCATCCCGCGCTCGCCCATCAGCGACGACATCAGTGCGGTCTCTTCGCCGCACTCATACGAGCCAGCGCCCATGTGGACATGAATGTCGAGATCAAAGCCGCTGCCGAAGATGTTCTTGCCTAAGAAGCCTTTAGCATATGCCTCCGCGATAGCCTTCTCGACCTGCTTGGCCGGGTGCATATACTCGCCGCGCACATAAACATAACAGACATTGGAACGAATGGCATACGCCGCGATAATGCAGCCCTCGACCAGCATATGCGGCATGTGGTCCATCAGGTCGCGGTCTTTGGCCGTTCCCGGCTCGCCTTCATCCGCGTTGATAACCAGGTAATGCGGCGCATCCCAGTTCTTCGGGATGCCGTTCCATTTAATGAACGTCGGGAAGCCTGCCCCGCCCCGCCCGCGCAGGCCGGAGAGCTTGATCTCGTTGATAATCGCGTCCTGCTCCATCGTCAGAGCCTTCCGCGCGGCGTTGTAGCCTTCATGCGCCAGATAGACATCCATTGTGTCATAGCCTGGCACATCGCGGTACTTCGTCAAAAACTTAACTTGTTCGGTTGCCATTGTGTTGTTGGCTTTCTAATTCATCGAGCAGGCGAAGAAGCGCCAGCATGTTCACTTTTATTTATTCGCACAGAACAAAGGCGTGGAACAATGCAGGTATGTTCGCGTCAGTTGTCTACCAGTTTGCGGCAAGACACTAAGCGACTTTTGCGGCCAACTCATCTAGAATCTTGTCGGTCTTCTCGAAGTCTAAATCTTCGTAGTAGGTCGCGCCGACCATCATGCAGGGGGCGTTGGCGCAGGCGCCTAAGCATTCGGCACCGTTCAGCGTGAACTTGCGGTCGGGAGTGGTCATGCCCTTGTCAATGCCGAGCTTTTCGCCGATGTGGTCAATCAGGGCGTCCGCGCCGACGGCCATGCAGACGATGTTGTGACAGACTTCTAAGTGGTACTTGCCAATCGGAGCCTTGTTGTACATCGTGTAGAAGGTCGCGACGCCTTCCACTTCGGCGGGGGCGAGTTCCAAAATGTCGGCGATCTCGCGCATGGCTTCGCGCGGGACCCAGCCGTCGTTCTCTTCCTGCGCCAGCCAGAGCGCAGGAAGAAGAGCGGCTTTCTTGGTCGGATACTTCTTCAGGATCGTGTCCAGCTTTTGTTTGGCTTCTTCGGTAAACATATTAGCGGTCAATATCCCCCAGCACAATGTCAATCGAGCCGATGATGGCGACAACGTCGGCGATCATGCGGCCTTCGGCCATCTTCGGCAGAGCTTGAAGATTGTTGAACGACGGGCCTTTGATCTTGACACGCGCGGGCTTGTTGGAGCCGTCGCTGTAGATGTAGTAGCCCTTTTCGCCGCGTGCGCTCTCGACGCAGGCATACGACTCGCCGACCGGCGGGTGGTAGCCCTCGGTGAACAGCTTGAAGTGATGGATCAAGGACTCCATGGACGTATCCAATTCGGCGCGGGGCGGCGGGGCAATCTTGCGGTCGCTTGTCATTACCGGGCCGCCGGGAACGTCTTTCAGGGCCTGAACCAAGATACGCTGCGACTGGTTCATTTCTTCCATGCGGCACAGGAAGCGGTCGTACACATCGCCTTTCGTGCCGGTCGGCACGTCAAACTCAAATTCGTCGTAGCCGGTGTACGGGTTTGCTTTGCGAATGTCCCACGCGACGCCGGAGCCGCGCAGGGTTGGGCCGCTGAGGCCCCAGGCAACGGCGTCCTCGGCAGAAATGACGCCGACGCCGCTGAGCCGCTCGATAAAGATCGGGTTCTTGGCAATAAGCCTATTATACTCGTCCAAACGGCGCGGGAAGTCGGCCACAAAGCGGTTGACCTTGTGGAACCAGCCTTCCGGCATGTCGCCGCGCAGGCCGCCGGGGCAGATCCAAGACGTCATCATGCGGACGCCGGACATCATTTCCTTCATGTCCAAAATCTGGTCCCGCTCGCGCCAGGTGTAGAAGAACAGGGTCATCGCCCCGATGTCCAGCGCGTGCGTACCGAGCCACAACAGGTGCGACGCGATCCGCTCCAGCTCGTTCAAAATCAGCCGCAGGCGCTGGGCGCGGGGCGGGATCTCGCAGTCAATCAGCTTCTCGACAGCCATCGAGTAGGCCAGATTGTTCATCAGGTTGGAAAGATAGTCTTCCCGATCCGTGATGGTCAGGGCTTTATAGTACGTCATGTTTTCCATGGTCTTTTCGAGACCCGTATGGAGGTAGCCGATGTGCGGGGTCGCTTTCATGACATTCTCGCCGTTCAGCTCGACGACGAGGCGCAGGACGCCGTGCGTGGACGGATGCTGCGGGCCCATGTTGACGATCATCAAATCGCCGTCATCAGTCTGGACCCGCTCGGCGTCAATCCCAGCGCCCATGCGCTGGATGACCGGCTTCTCGGTCTCCGGCTTTTGCAGTAAATCGCGCTCAATCAGTGCCATAGTCTTTTTGCTTTCTACTGGCTTTGGGTCTACTGGCCCCGGACATTGTGTGTGAATTCAATCTCTTCGCCGCCGAGCGGGAAGTCTTTCCGTAGCGGATGCCCTACCCAATCGTCGGGCATTAAAATGCGCCGCAAGTCGGAGTGGTTGTTGAACGCGATGCCGAACATATCGTACACTTCGCGCTCGTTCCAGTTCGCGTTCGGCCACACGACTTCAACGGTGTCTATGTTGGCGTCATCTTCGCTCACCTGAGCTTTAAGCCGAAGCCGCCCGAACGTACCCATCGAATACAGGTTATAGATGACCTCAAAGCGCATCTCGTTTTCGTCATCTTCATCCATAATGTCAAGCCGGTCAAAACAGGTCAAATCCGATAGGTAGTTGTAGTTCGTCGCCTTCTCATCGCGGAGCAGCTTGCAGATGCCGACGACATTGTCCTTGCGGATCACAATCGTCTTCTCGCCGCGAAACAGCCGGGTCTGCACCACCGAGCCGGGAAACTGCTCCTGAATGAGCCGCAGCTCCGCGCAGTCATCTGGGTTCAGGTCTACCCATTCGTCGGGCCGCTTGACTTGTATCTCACGAAGCTGGAGGTCCGTCGGCGTCAAGCCGAGGCGCACATCATAATCCATAGTTCACCTGGTTCCTAACGGCGGTCGCTGAAATGCTCACGGTCAATCTTCTTCTGAAGCTGATTGATGGCGTAAATCAGCGCGTCCGGGTTCGGCGGGCAGCCGGGGACATAAATGTCTACCGGCACAATCTGGTCCACGCCCTGCAAGATCGCGTAGTTGTTAAAGACGCCGCCGCAGGAAGCGCAGTCGCCCATCGCGATCACCCACTTCGGCTCCGGCATCTGGTCGTAAATCTGCCGCAGCACCGGGGCCATCTTCTTTGAGACCCGGCCCGCGACAATCATCAAGTCCGCCTGGCGCGGGGACGCGCGGAACGCTTCCGAGCCGAACCGGGCCAGATCATAGCGTGAGTTTGTGCTGCCCATCATTTCAATCGCGCAGCAGGCCAGGCCGAAGGTCGCCGGCCAGACGGAGTTCCGCCGCGCCCAGTTGACCACTTTATTCAGCGGCACGGTCAGAACGCCAAGGTTTTGCTCTACTCCCATTCAAACGCACCTTTTTTCCAAACATAAATATACCCGACAAACAGGATCACGATAAAGACCACCATTTCCATCAGGCTGAACACTTGCAGCGCCGAGTGGTAGCCCCATTTCGTAAAGGTCACTGCCCAGGGATAGAGAAAGACCGTCTCAATATCAAACACGATGAATAGCATCGCAATCAGGTAAAACTTGACGGGAAACCGCTCCCGCGCCGAGCCGACGGGCGTAACTCCGCATTCATACGGCGCCAGCTTCGCCGCCGATGGCTTTTTGGGTCCCAGTATCCAGGACAAGCCAACCAGCGCACCTGCGAGGGCGACGGCGACAAACAAGAGAACAATCAGCGGCAGGTAATCGGAAATATGCGGCGTAGGCGACGGCGCGATAGGAAGCATGTCGTTCCCCTTCTAAGAAAGCAGCTACAAGGCAAAAACAAAGGACAGGCGGGGCAAGTTCCCCTGCCTGTGCTACTTGTGAATTATGTCACAAGCACCCCTGTTTGTCAATGGGCGCGTCAACAAAACAAAGACACACTACAAAGTCATCAGTATCTTTGTCATAAGTTTATCCCACAGCTTGCACTGAATGGAAGTATCCCGATAACTATCCACATTATGCAGTATGCTCACTGCCTCTGGTAAAGCGATACGCGCAAGAGCTTCAACAGCAGCTTTTTGAACGCCATAATTTTGGCAGATCAGAGCGTCCTTACAAACAGCGGTCAGTTGTGGATGAGCCGGATCAATTTCGATCAAAGCTGAAATGGCATCAGGGAAACGCTGAGGACATCCGAACTTCCACGGCATTGTCGCGGCGGCTATCAAATCCTCCACTGCTTCATGTGCCTTCGGCCCTAGCTTACCTAGTGCATGAGCAACGCACTTCCCGACCGTATCACTTTCGTCGTAAAGTGCTTTCCTCAAGGCTGGAATGTCTTCAAGACGAGGGCGGCCCTTGGAAATTTCAAGTGCCGCCATGTCCCTATTTATTCTTTCTGGCGCTAATAGTTGTTCTATGAGTTGCATAAAATGGATATTTCACAGAGCCATGTCCTGAAGCACACGGCTATTGGGCGCGGACGCCGGGAACCCGCCGCTTCGCGGGGCTAAGATTTTTCAGTTCCCAGTGCCGCGAAGCGGTACTTCGTGGCGTCTTCGCTGTGTAGCCGTGCGTTTCAACGCATGGTCCTGTCGTTGTTCACGGCAGCCCAAACTCTTTTCGCATCGCCGACATGGACGGAGCGGGCGACTGCCAGAACCACTCCTCGCGCACCCAGAAGCCGGGCAGGGTCGCTGAGGAGTAGACACCGTCGGGGTTGGACAGGATGCGCTGGAAGACTCCATCGGTGTCGCGCTGAAAGAAGCTGACCTGCTGTGACAGCGGATCAATCAGCCAGTATTCAGGCACGCCTCCACTCTGATATTCTTTGAACTTGTCTTCGTAATCGCGCTGTACGCTGTCCGTGCTGACGATCTCAATCACAAGGTCGCCGGGACCATCAAAATGGTTTCGCTGCAAGCGATCTAAGCGCGATTTTTGGACAAAAAATAGGTCCGGTTCGCGGCCTCGCCGCTCACGAGCCAGCTTCATTTGAAACTCTAATTGGAAAACTCGGCCCAAATCAAACGCTTCCACAAACTCTGTCATTAAGCGCAGAAGAAAAATGCTGATCTCCTGATGAATGTCAGAAACAGACATTTTCAGTTCCACCTCTCCGTCCACCCATTCGGCGCGAATCCCTTCATATCGGACCAAAAAGTCTTCGTAACTGATTTTTGGCGGCGCGTCAGTCGCAGCAGGCCGAACGGTCAATGTCTGAGCCATAGGTGTCTCCTATTCCGGGTCGTAGTTCAGCACGGGTGCGAGCCAGCGCCCGGCTTCCGTCAGCTCCATCCCCTTGCGGCGGGCGTAGTCTTCGACTTGATCACGCTCGATTTTGCCGAGCGAGAAGTACTTGGCGTCCGGGTGCGAGAAGTAGAAACCGGAGACGGACGCCGCCGGGGTCATCGCCATGCTTTCAGTCAGATGGATGCCGGCGTTGCGCTCGGCATCAAGCAGGTCAAACAGAGTTCGCTTTTCGGTGTGGTCCGGGCAAGCAGGATAGCCGGGTGCCGGGCGGATGCCTCGGTAGCGCTCTTTGATCAGGTCTTCGGCGGTCAAGTTCTCGCCGCAGCCGTAGCCGCTGTCCTCACGGGCGCGTTTGTGCAGAAACTCGGCAAACGCTTCGGCCAGACGGTCGGCGAGAGCGCTGACCATGATGGCGTTGTAGTCATCCAGCTCGTCTTTGTATTTCTGGGACAGCTCTTCGACGCCGAGGCCCGCCGTCACGGCGAAGCCGCCTAAGTAGTCGGCGAGGCCGGTTTCTTTGGGCGCGATGAAGTCCGACAAGGCTTTGTTGGCATTGTCCCCGGATTTCTCGCCCTGCTGGCGGAGCGTGTGGATGACGCTCAGGACTTCGGTGCGCGTGTCGTCAGCGTACAGCTCGATGTCGTCGCCAATGGAATTGGCCGGGAAGAAGCCGTAGACGCCGTTGGCCCGGAGCGATTTGTCAGTGACAAGCTGGGACAGCAGGGCCTGGGCTTCTTCGTAGAGCTTGCGGGCGCTTTCGCCGACAATCGCGTCGTCGAAGATCTCCGGATAGCGGCCATGCAGCTCCCATGCCCGGAAGAACGGCGACCAGTCAATAAAAGGCACTAATTCGGACAGCGGCAGGTTTGGCACGGCCCGGACGCCGACAAAGCTGGGCTTCGCGATATCTTCGGACCGCCAGAAGATTGGCGTCCCGTTGGCGCGGGCGGCGGCCAGCGTGAGCGTCTTTTTATCGCTGCGCTTGCCTGCGTGCTGATCCCGCGCCGCCTGCTGCTCACGGGTGACTTCTCGGACGTAGTCAGCTTTGAGATCGTCCGAGATGAGGTTGGACACGACGCCGACGGCGCGGGACGCATCTAAGACATGAATGACCGGCTGATGGTAGAACGGCGCGATCTTGACGGCGGTGTGGACACGGCTGGTGGTCGCGCCGCCAATCAGCAATGGCACGGTGAAGCCCTGCCGCTCCATTTCGCGGGCCACATGGGTCATCTCGTCAAGTGACGGCGTGATGAGGCCGCTGAGGCCGATGACGTCTACGTTTTCCTCGCGGGCTTTCGTAAGTATCTTGTCGGCGGAGACCATGACGCCCATGTCAATAATCTCGTAATTGTTGCAGCCAAGCACCACCCCGACAATGTTCTTGCCGATGTCGTGGACGTCACCTTTGACCGTTGCCATTAAGACCTTGCCCTGCGCCCGCGTGTCGCCGGACGCTTTCTTTTCTTCTTCCATGTACGGCAGCAGAACAGCCACGGCCCGCTTCATCACGCGGGCGCTTTTGACCACCTGCGGCAGAAACATCTTGCCCGCGCCGAACAGGTCGCCGACCACGTTCATGCCGGTCATCAGCGGCCCTTCAATGACTTCCAGTGGCTTCGGGTACTTCTGACGGGCCTCCTCGGTGTCCGCTTCAATGTAATCCGTGATGCCCTTGATCAGCGCATGAGACAGCCGCTCCTCGACGCTGTCCGAGCGCCAGGCTTCCGCCGTCTTCTCGCTGACGACTGCGCCTTTGACCGTATCGGCATAAGCCAGCAGTCTGTCCGTCGCATCGGGCCGCTTATTGAACAGCGTATCTTCGACCAGTTCCAGCAGGTCCGGCGGGATCTCGGCATAGACGCCAAGCTGCCCGGCGTTGACAATGCCCATGTCCAGGCCCGCCTGAATGGCATGAAACAGAAACGCCGTGTGCATGGCTTCCCGGACAACGTTGTTCCCCCGGAACGAGAACGACAGATTTGAGACGCCGCCGGAGACATGGCAGCCCGGCAAAGTCTGCTTGATGGTCCGCGTCGCTTCAATGAAGTCCACGGCGAAGTTGGAATGCTCTTCAATGCCGGTGGCGATCGTTAGAATGTTCGGGTCGAAGATGATGTCTTCCGGCGGAAAGCCGACTTCCTGGGTCAAGATGTTGTAAGCGCGGGTGCAGATATCAACTTTTCGCTCCTTCGAGTCCGCCTGGCCGTGTTCGTCAAACGCCATGACCACGGCTGCCGCGCCGTAGCGCCGGATGAGACGCGCCCGGAGCTTGAACGCTTCTTCGCCTTCTTTCAGTGAGATGGAGTTGACGATGCCCTTGCCCGGCAGGCACTTCAAACCGGCTTCAATGACCGACCATTTGGAGCTGTCCACCATGATCGGCACGGGGTTGATGTTCGGCTCGCCTTGAACAAGGTTCAGGAAGCGAGTCATGGCCGCTTCGCCGTCCAGCATGGCCTCGTCCATGTTGACATCTACGACTTGTGCGCCCTGGTCCACCTGCTGCTGGGCAATCGTCAGCGCGGCCTCGTAGTTGCCTTCCAAGATGAGCTTTTTGAACTTCGGCGACCCGGTGACGTTCGACCGCTCGCCGACATTCACAAAGTTGACTTCGGGCCGCCAGGAAAACATCTGCGTCCCGTTCAAACGGGTAACCGTAGGCGCTGTTGGAGGGACACGCGGCGGCAGCCCGGCCACGGCTTCGGCGTAGGCAGCGATGAACTCCGGGGTCGTGCCGCAGCAGCCGCCGATGATGTTCAGCCAGCCGTTTTCGGCCCACTCCCGGATAGACGGCACCATCTGGCCGACCGTGAAGCTGAAGCCGGTCTCAGACATCGGATCGGGCAGGCCAGCGTTTGGGTAGGCGCTCAGAAACACCGGCGCGATCTGCGACAATTCTTCCATAAAGGGCCGCATCAGGTCCGGCCCGAACGCGCAGTTCAGCCCGACCGACAGCAGGGGCACATGGGAGATCGAATTCCACATCGCCGCGACATTCTGCCCGGACAAGTTGCCCCCGGCTAGGTCGGTCAGCGTCAGCGACGCCATGATCGGGACTTTCCTGCCGGTATCATCAAACAACTGCTGAATGGCAAACAGCGCGGCTTTCAGGTTCAGCGTGTCAAACGTCGTCTCGCACAGCAGCAAGTCCACGCCGCCTTCAAGCAGCGCTTTGGCCTGCTCATAGTAAGCGTCGCGCAGCGCATCGAAATTAACATTCCGCTTTTCCGGGTGGTTCGAGTCCACCATGACCGTCGCCGAGCGCGTTTGCGGCCCTAACGCGCCGGCCACAAAGCGCGGCTTGTCGGGCGTTGAATAGGCATCCGCGGCGCTTCGTGCCAGACGCGCCGCCGTGTGGTTCATCTCGACCACCAAATCTTCCATGCCGAAGTCGGCCATCGAGATCGAACAGGCATTGAACGTGTTGGTCTCGATAATATCCGCCCCGGCGGCCAGATATGCCCGGTGAATGTCTTCAATGACATCGGGCCGGACTAGCATCAGCGCCTCATTGTTGTTCTTGAGGTCCAGCGGATGATTTTGGAACCGCTCACCCCGGTAGTCAAGTTCCTCGAACTTGTGGCGCTGGATCATCGTCCCCATCGCGCCGTCGAGAATGAGAATGCGCTCTTTCAGCAGTTGTTCAATATCAGCCATAATCTTAATCTTCGCTTCTAAAACTCTTTAATCCGCCCAATTTTCGCAGGCCAGCTCCGGCACCCGCCCGAAGTCGCGCAGGTTGCGCGTGATGACCGTCGCCCCCGCTTCCAGCGCAATCGCCGCAATTCGTAGGTCCATCTTGCCCACGTTCAGCTTCAGCGCCAGAAGCGCATTGTAGCGGGCAATGGCAGGCTCGGAGAATGTCAAAATATGAAAGCCTGACAAAGAACGAACCGAGTCCGTTAGGCGCTGATAAACAAATGCAAGATGAGCATCGCCTCTGGACTGACGCAGCAATGCCTGCCATCCGGTCAATTGCTCTTCCACGGTAATAACGGTCGTAACAATAAGATGTTACGGCTGCACTGTGATTCGGGCGACGAGCGGCCGCCGCGCTTGCCGGTACAGGGTGAGAGTGTCGGAGTCTAGGATAAACGTCATCAGTAGTTGGGGTCTTCCTCGACTTGACGCCTGTATTCTCGCATGGCTGCCATCCACTCATGTGTCAGCTCATCGTCGGGAAGCGTGCCGGCGTATTGCGCGAGCGGATGTCCGCTTGCCCTAGCTTTCGCGATGGCTTCGTCAGAGGCAGCCCGTTCTTCCGGAGTCATCGGCGGCATGGGAGCCGGGTACAGGATTTCGACTTTTGTGTCCATACTGCTGATTATAGCACAAATGCGTTCTCTGTAATCTTGACATCATGCAGGACCTTCGCTATACTAACGCTAGAGATTTGGCAATGGGAGAAGCACTTTGGAGCAGAATGACAGGCCGTATGCGGTAGGCGTGGACCTCGGCGGGACGAATGTCCGGGCGGCGGTGATTGACCGGGAAA
>CAXSFV010000004.1:0-119157 GCA_964236795.1 uncultured Armatimonadales bacterium
TCATAATCGCGTGCTGGGTCTGCCCAAAGTGCTTGGTCGCGTGCTTGTTCTTTGACGAATCGCAGCAGCCGATATGGCCGCACTCCAAACATTCCCTAAGATGAACCCAGGTGTCTCCCATCGCTAAACATTCCTCGCAGCCATTAGGCGTGCGGGGCGAAACATTCTGAACTTGATTAAGGTGTGTACACTGTGCGGCCATAGGTATTCTCCTCCTCGGCTTTTAATGCGGCCCGCAAACTTTCTCGCGCCTGCAACAGAGTTGCCCGAAAAGACGCACCGCCTAAACACCGGGCATGTCCCGACGCACCTCGTCCCGGATCAGAAGCAGCTCTTTCATCACGCCCGACAGGTCCGCCGACGTGCCGCACAGGCCGAACGCATCGTGAAGCAGCCGGTACTGAGCGTACAGCTTGTCGTAAATCGCTTGGCTTCGTAGATTTGGTGTAAACTCCTGCGGCTGCAAGGCGATCATGGCCTGCATCGCCTCTGAGAACGATGGGTAGACACTGGCGGCCACGGCGCCGGCAATCGCGGCGCCGAGGGCAGCGGTCTGCGATGACCGGGAGACGGCAATCGGACGCCCCAGCACATCGGCGTAGATCTGCATCACCAGAGGACTTTTGACCGAGATGCCGCCGCAGACGACGATGCGCTCGACGGATTGCCCGTATTCTTCCAAGCGCTCGGCGATGACCCGTGCGCCGAAGGCCGTCGCTTCAATCCACGCTCGGTACATCTCGCCGGGAAGGGTGTGCAGGGTCATCCCCAGGAGCGCCCCCGTCAAGCGGTGGTCCACCAGAACCGTCCGGTTGCCGTTGTGCCAGTCCAGCGCCAGCAGGCCGCTCGCGCCCGGCGCAGAGTGTTCGGCAGCCGCCGTCAGATCAGCGTGGCCCATTCCGGCAGGCTGGATTGTGCCGACAAACCAGTTGAAAATATCGCCGACCGCCGACTGCCCGGCTTCCAGGCCGTAAAAGCCGGGCAGAATGGACTCCGGCACGATCCCGCACAGCCCCGGAATGTCCGGCATTGAAAAATCAAGCGGCGCAATCATCATGTCGCACGTCGAAGTCCCGATGTTCTTGACCAGCGTTCCCGGCGCAATCCCGCAGCCGACCGCGCCAAGGTGGGCATCAATCGCCCCGACCGAGACCGGAATGCCGACCGGCAGGCCCATCTTTTCCGCCCACTCCGCGCTGAGCAGCCCCGCTCCCTGCCCGACCGCAAACGCCGCGTCCGGCAGCGTCTGCCGCATCTTGGCGAGCTTGGGATCAAGCGCGGCCAAAAACTCTGCGTCCGGGTAGCCGCCCCAGTCGGGGTGGAATAGCCCCTTGTGGCCCGCCGCGCAGAGGCCGCGCTTCATTTGCGCCGGGCCGGTGCCGGTCAGCACGGCAGGCATCCAGTCGGCGTGTTCGACCCAGGTGTGTGCGGCGTCGAAAACGTCAGGGGAGGCCCGCAGGCAGTGCAGGATTTTGGCCCAGAACCATTCCGCGCTGTAGATACCGCCGCATTTGAGAAGATAGTTCGGGCGCGTCTCCGACGCCAGCGCGGTAATTTCCGCCGCCTCGGCGTGGCCCGTGTGGTCCTTCCACAAGTAAACCATCGCCGCTAAGTTGTCCGAGCCTTCCGGCGTCAGTGCCAGCGGCACGCCGCCCGCGTTCACCGGCAGCGGCGAGGAGCCGGTCGTGTCTACGCCTAGCCCGACTACCTGACTCGGCGCAAAGCCCGGCACGTCTGCTGCCGCTTCGAGAACGCCCCGAACAACCGCAACAGCGCCGTCCAAATAGTCCTGCGGATGCTGCCGGGCGAGCAGCGTATCCCGCGCGTCCGTCAGCACGCCATCTACGCCGTGCAGGTAGGCGTACTCCGCCGCCGCGACTTCCCGCCCGTCCGCCGTGTCTACCAGCAGGCCGCGCACCGAGCTTGTCCCGTAATCCAAACCGAGCGTGTATGTCGGCATAAGTGTTTCCTAAAGATGGCATAACCTCTTGAGCGGGCGATTAAAATCGCGGCAACAAAAGCACGAAGTCCGCCTGCGCGGACTAAGATCTAATCCTAACCTGCGAAGGCAGGTTTCATGCCCTTGCTGCAGCGGTTTATGCAAAGCATTACTTCGTATCAACCGCCCACTTGGATTTTGAATTCAACGCCCCGCCAAACCCGTCAGCGAAATGCCTTTGATGAGATGTTTCTGGAACAGCAAGAACGCGATCAGGACCGGGATTGCGGCCAGCGCCGCCGCCGCCATCAGTGGTCCGTATTCTGTGCTGTAATGGCCCTGGAAGATCATAATGCCGATGGGCAGCGTCCGCATTTCCGTGCTGTCCGTGTAAATCAGCGGCCCTTCAAACGCATTCCAAACACCCATAAACGTAAAAATGCCGAGCGTCGCGAGTGCCGGACGGGATAGGGGCAGGATGACGTGCCAGAAGACGCCGAGCGGCCCGCAGCCGTCAAGCCTCGCGGCTTCTTCCAGCTCATTCGGAATAGTTAAAAAGAACTGGCGCAAGAGAAACACGCCGAAGGCATTGGCCCCCGCCGGCACAATTAAAGCCCAGTAAGTGTCAAACCAGTGCAGCTCACGGATCAGCAGGTACGAAGGGATGAGCAGCACCTGGCCCGGCACGAGCATGGTCGCGACCAGAATTGCGAACACGGCGTTTCGTCCCCGCCAGCGCAGGCGCGAGTACGCAAACGCGGCCATCGTGTCCACGGTCAGCACCAGCAGCGTCGCGGCGAGGGCGACAAAGACGCTGTTGCCGGTCCAGCGCCACACGGGAAATTCTTCCACGTTCGCCAGCACCTGCTTGTAGTTGACTGCCGAAGCCGGGGAGGGCCACCAGCGCAATGCTCCGAGGCCCGAAATAATGTCGCCGGGCGCTTTCAGCGACGTGGACAGCATCCAAACCAGCGGCGCGACAAACAGCGCGGCCGTCAGCAGCAGAACGAAATGCAGCGGAAGCTGCCCTTGACGCAGGATTTTCATGCTTTCGCCGCCTTTTCGGCTTGATTGCGGTCGGACAGCAGGCCAAACTGAATGCCGGTGAAGATCAAGACAATCGCAAACAGCAGGTAGGCCACGGCAGCCCCGTAGCCGATCTCGTACTGGGAAAAGCCCTGCTGGTACATATACAGCACTAAAGTCAGGCCCGCCCGGCCCGGCCCGGCCCCGCCGCCGAACAGCACATACGACTGGCCGAACATTTGGAACGTTCCCAGCACTGAGAACACCAAACAAAACAGCCGGGTCGGACGCAGCAGGGGCCAGGTAATCGCCCAGAACTGCCGCCAGCCGCTCGCGCCGTCCAGTGTCGCCGCCTCATAGTAGTCCGGCGGAATGTTGTTGATGCCGGCCAAATACAAAATCATGTTGCCGCCCGCGCCCCACCAAATGGACATGAGGGCAACCGACGGCATGACCCAGTGCGGGTCGGACAGCCAGGGCAGCGGCGAGAACGGGGCGAGCGGCAGCCCCAAATGCCGCAGCCCGGCGACCGCCGACTTCAAATACAAGTTCAGCAGCCCGACTTCGGTGTTATACAGCCACTGCCACAACACCGCGACGACCGTGATCGAGATGATCACGGGCAGGTAAAACGCAACTTTGTAGAACGTCGCGAACCGCTTGACCCGCGACAAGCCCACTGCCAGCAGCAGCGACACCAAGTTTCCGAGCGGCACCACCAGCACGGCAAAATAGGCCGTGTTGCGGAGCGCCAGCCAGAAGATGTCATCATGCAGGGCCGCGCCGTAGTTCTCCATGCCGACAAACGGATGGGTCTTCGCCAGGACGTGCCAGTTATGCAGGGAGATCCAGAACCCCAGCAGGGTGGGGGCGAACAAGAAAACCAAAAACAGCAGCAAGTGCGGCAGGGCGAACAGCCAGCCGTAAAAGCCGTCATCACGCCGGGGCGCCGTCCGGCTCCGGGCTGCCGGCAGAGCGAGTGTCCGCCGGTACAGCATTTTTTCCGCAACAGTCATCGTCGCTTCTCCCAAGCTGCGAAGGGCGAACACAAGGTTCGCGCCCTACGCCGTCATCCTCTGCCCATAGGAGCGAACCTTGTGTTCGCCCTGTACTCTATTCGCCCTTGTGAGTGGAGGAAAATGTCAAGGCCGCGCCAGCACCTCATTGATGCGCCGGTCCGCGTCCCGCATGGCGTCTTCCGGGGTTTGCTCTCCCGACAGCGCGGCGTCTATCGCCGGATCTACAAACTGGTTCAGGGCGTTCGCACGCGGCACCTGCGGGTCGTAGACGGCGTAGCCGATTTGGCGGGCAAACTGCGCCTGCACCGGCTGAGACTGAAACGCCGCCGACTGCGTGACGGCGATCCGTGCCGGGATTTGACCGCCCAAGCCCCAGGTCAGGCTGTGGTCGGACAAAAACCGCATCAGCCGACCTGCTGCTTTCGCGTGCGCCGGGTCAATCCCCGCCGGCTCGCACAAGAGGTGCGAGCCGCCCCAGACCCCTTTATCGGGACCGAACTGCGGCACCGGCGCCCCGGCAAACTCTAATCCGGTAGTTTCTTTCAGTGACGACAGCATGTAAATCCCCTCCATCGCCATCCCGACTTTGCCCTGACGCAGCGCCAGCCACGAGTCAATGCCTTCCGGCTTCGGGGCGACTTTGTACTTGGTAATCAAATCGCACATGAGATGGGTTGCTGCCAAGCTGCCCGGCGACGACATCGCGCCGTGCCTGCCGTCGGGGGTTAAAACGTCGCCGCCGAACTGGTGGGCAAACGTCAGCCAGTTCGTATGCTCAAATGTGAACACAAACCCCCACTGGTCCGGGCGGCCCTCGCCGGTGGTGTCACGGGTCAGCTTTTTCGCGTCGGCCAGAAACTCCGGCAGAGTGGCCGGCGGTTTAGCGTTGCCGTTCTGGTCTACAATTCCGGCGCCTTTGAACAATCTGGTATTGTAATACAGCCCCATCGGGTGCGTATCCAGCGGCAGCGCGTACTGCGTCCCCCGGTAAAAGCTCTCACGCCACGGCACCGGCGCAAAGTCAGACGGGCCGAGCGCAGGCTTGGTATCGGCAAAGACATCGGCGACGGGATGAAGCGTGTGGAACGACGCAAACTCCGGGAAGCGGGCTGCCTGCACAACAAATACGTCGGGGACGCCGCCGTAGGCCATCGCGAGGGTCAGCTTGTCATAGTAAGTTCCCCACGGGATAATCTGCATATGGACTGCGACATCCGGGTTTTCCTGCTCAAACTGCCGCACCATGCCGGTCATGGTCTTGCCGTCCGGCCCGCTGAACCCGTTCCAGAAGTTCAGCACGACCCTGCTGCCGGGTGCGGCCTGCGGACGGCCCGGCCCGCAGCCGCCGGACAGCAGCAGAATCCCGGCGCACAGCGCAGCGAGTTGGAGGGGAGCGGAAGAGGATTTTTGCATACGAGACAATCAGTGTCTTTCTAGCTGGCACAGATTTAGAACCATGCTATGAATGGCATGGTTCTAAATCTGTGCCAAAACACGAACCACGCTCCCGGCAGGCAGGGGAACACGCAGGCGGCCATTCTGAGCCGTGACCTGTACGGGGGCGGAAAGCTTGACGGTATCGGGCTGCTCAAACGTGTTGTGCGCGTGCATCTCACCCGCGCTCAGCGTCACCACTTCGGCGGTTTCAAATCGAGCGCCGCCGACTTCCAAATCCAGCTCAATGGGTTCCGAGGGGTGCGCGTTGACAGCCGTGACGCAAAGTGTGCCGTTTTTCAATGACGCCGAACCCGACACGGCTTGCAGGGCGAACGGCTGCTTGTCCCGGTAACAGCGGCGGCAGTCCGCTGCCGCCGCGCCGCCGTCGCTGATCGTTTCCGAAAGCGCTTCGACCCGGACCGACAGGCCGCCCTGATGGGGCTTGTACAGGTCGAAGACATGGTAGGTCGGCGTCTTGATGCACTTGTCGTCTTCCACTAAAAGCAGCGCTTGCAGGACATTGATGAGCTGGGCGATGTTTGCCATGAACAGCTTGCCCGCGTGGCGGTGGAAGATGTCCAAGCTGAGCGCGGCGATACACGCATCGCGGACCGTATTCTGCTGGTACAAGCCGCCGGCCGGGCGGCCTGCTTCGACCGGATGCCACGTTCCCCATTCGTCGTAGATCATCTTGATCCGGCGATCCGGGTCGAACTCGTCCATGATCGCCCGGTGGCCTGTGACGATGCCCTCCATCGCCGCGCCTTTGGACAAGAGTTCCAGCCACTGCCCCTCGGTATACTCTGTCGCCGTGCCGGCCGTTCCGCAGTAGTAATGTCCCGCCAGCGCCTGCACCAGATCCAGGCGGTTCCGGGACTGAAGCTGCTCCAAAAAACCCCGCGTCCAGTCCCAGTCGTGATCACTCGCCCCGCAGGCGACCGCTTCCACAGTGGTTCCAGGATAGTTGAACACCGACGAACGGTAACGGGAAAACTCTTCGGCGTAATGCTGGGGGCTCATGCTGCCGCCGCAACCCCAGTTCTCGTTGCCGATGCCCCAGAACTTCACCCCAAACGGCGCGTCGCTGCCGTTTTTTCGCCGCTCGTCAGCCAGCGCAGACTGGCCGGCAAAGTTGCAGTATTCCACCCAGTCGCGGGTTTCGCGGGGCGGGGCGGAGCCGAGGTTGGCGGCAAAGTACGGCTCTGCGCCGAGGGCGCGGCAGAACAGCATAAACTCATGGGTTCCAAACTGGTTCGGCTCCTGGGCCATGCCCCAGTGCGTGTTGACCCGCAGAGGACGCTCTGCGCTTGGCCCAATCCCGTCCCTCCAGTGGTAAGTGTCGGCAAAGCAGCCGCCCGGCCAGCGCAGGACCGGAATGCCGAGGGGCCTGAGCGCATCCACGACATCGCTGCGGATGCCGCCGGTGTTCGGAATGGCGCTGTTCGGGCCGACATAGATGCCGGGATACACCAGCTCGCCGAGATGCTCGGCAAAGTGGCCGTGCAGGAAGGGGTTAATCGTGCCGATGGGCTCGTTCGGCAGAACAAGGAGGCGCTGCGTTGTCTGCATAAAGTGTCCTGAAAGCGATTTGAAGTTGTGCTGTTGCTATTATAGCACTCAATGGCAAAAAATCCCTGGCCTTAACAAAGACTGAGGGAAGTGCGGTCATCGAGAGATACAGGTCATCGCACAGGCATCTCCAGCGGCAGGCGGACTTGAAAGCGCGTGTCGCCCGGTTTGGAAACAACGCTCAAGTCGCCGCCGTGGCGGGTAACGACAATCCGGTAGGCTGTATCGAGTCCAAGCCCCGTGCCGTGGCCGACTTCTTTGGTGGTAAAGAACGGCTCGAAAATGCGCGACTGAACATCGGCGGGGATGCCGGGGCCGTCGTCGCCGATTTCCACTAATATGTCGTCGTTTTCTACAGACGTGCGAACGAACAAACGGCCTTTGCCGTCCAAAGCGTCCAGAGCGTTGTCTATAAGATTGGTCCAGACCTGGTTCAGCTCGCTGCCGTAGGCCGTAATGCAGGGCAGATGCGGCGCGTAATCCCGGACCACTTCGACGCCGTGCTTCCACTTAAACTGCAAAATGGTCAGCGTTGTTTCCAGGCTGTCCTCGACGCACACTTCCTGCTGCGGGGCCTGGTCCATGTACGAGTAGGCTTTAATCGCCGAGACAAGATCGGAGATGCGATCCGCGCTCTGCTCCACCGTCCGCAGAAGCTCAATGGCTTCCAGGCTTGATCCCAGCCAGGACAGGCTTTCCGAAAGGGTGTCCGGGTCCGAGACCTGCGCGGCGAGCTTGTCCAGGGCGCCTTCCGTGAACCCCGCCTCCGCCAGCGAACCCGACATCTCGCATCCGTCCGGCACGTCCCGGTCCGCCATCCAGCCCGCCAGCGCGTCTTCGCGCTCGCTGAGGGCCAGGCTGCCGAGGCCCGGCGGGGCGGCGCTGTGCTGCAAGCCGAGCAGCAAATCTTGGTCGGTCTTCGACAACTGCTTGCCGCCTAAGAGAAACGACGACCGCTGCACGGTTTCTAAAGCCTCGCGCAGACGCGCCGCCGCCCGCCGCGCCGCCGCCGCCGGATTATTCAGCTCATGCGCCAGCCCTGCCGACAGTTTCCCTAATGCCGCCATTTTCTCGCGCTGCTGCACCAAAGCGTCGGCTTCGGGCCGCCGCTGGGCCATCGTCGCAATGATCTTTGTGGCGATCTCCGGGCAGGCCGCCATGAGCTGCTGGAAGCCGTCCAGCGTGATCCGCAGCACGGAGAGCTTTCCGACGGCGTGGCCGGTCGCAATAGACCGCTCGCCGCTGAACAGCGACAGCGCTCCGGAAAACTGGCCCGGCCCGTGCTGCACCAGCACGATTTCCCCGCCGCCTGCCCGCCGGGTGACTTTCAGCTCACCTTCTAGAACAACATAAAAGTCAGTTTCGGCATTCCCCTCACTGAACAAGCTCCCGCCGGATTCCAACTCACTTTGAGTTCCATAAGGGAGGAGGCAGGCAATTTCTTCGGGGGAAAGCGTCGGGAACAGCGGGTTCGGCGTTTCGTTGGGCATAGCCGCTATCTCACTTTCGCTAGATATTGATGGACGAACATAACCGCAATGGCCCCGCCGCCGACTGCCGACGCGACACGCTTCACACTGTCATGCACCACATCGCCGGCAACAAAGATGCCAGGGACACTGGTTTCTAGCAGAAACGGGTCCCGGTCCAAAGGCCAGCCGTCGGGCCGCTTGCCATTAGGCATCAGCGATGGCCCCGCCAGGATAAAGCCGTTCTTGTCCCGCTCCACAACCCCGTCCAGCCAGTCCGTCCGGGGCGACGCACCGATAAAAATAAAGAGCGACCGGGCCGGCACCACTTCCGTCTCGCCCGTGTCCGAATGCGCGACCGTGATACGCTCTAATTGCGTCTCGCCCTCGACTTTTGTGACAGACGAATGGAGCCAGACCCGAACATTTGGCTGTTCTTTAATCTCGTCCACTAAATACTGGGACATACCCTTTTCAAGCGAGTCGCCGCGCACCAGAAGCGTGACGCACCGGGCATATTTCGCGAAATGCAGCGCGGCCTGCCCCGCCGAGTTTGCGCCGCCAATGAGGTACACGTCGTCGTCTTTGCAGGCCAGCGCCTCGGTCATCGCCGCGCCGTAGTAAACGCCCGCGCCGGCCAGTTTGTCTTCGCCCGGAATGTTCATCTTGCGCCAGGAAACGCCCGTCGCAATCAGGAGGGCGTGGCAGGAGACTTCCGAGCCGTCGCCGAGGGTGAGAATTCGGTACTGGTCTTGCACCCGCAGGTGCGTCACTTCCTGCGACAAAATCTCCACCCCAAAGCGCTGGGCCTGCGCGACCGCCCGCCGGGCCAAATCCGCGCCGCTGAGGCCGCTGGGAAAGCCAAGATAGTTTTCGATCCGGGACGACGTTCCTGCCTGCCCGCCCGGCGCTTCCCGCTCAATCAGCAGCGTTTTCAAGCCTTCCGACGCCCCGTAAACCGCCGCCGCCAGCCCCGCCGGGCCGCCGCCGACAATCACAAGATCGTAAAACGGCTGCTCCGCCGATGTTTTCAGGCCGACTTTTTCCGCCAGCGCCCCGATCTCCGGATCTTCCAGCTTCGTGCCGTCCGGGAAGACCACCAGCGGCAGCTTCGGCGCGTCGGCGTTTTCGTAAATCCCGCACGCTTCCGGGCTGTCTTCAATGTCCTGCCACTCGTAGGGGACCTGGTTGCGGGCCAGAAAGTCCTTGACCCGGTGCGAGTCCGACGACCAGCGGTTGCCGATGACCTGAATTCCCCCAAACGGCGCTCGGTAGCTCGCCTTCCAGTCATCCAGTAAATCCGTCAGCACGGGATAAAGCTGCTCCTCCGGCGGGTCCCACGGCTTGAGTAAATAGTAGTCGGTCTTGACTTTGTTAATGGCTTTGATGGCCGCCTCGGTGTCGGCGTAGGCCGTTAGCAGAATGCGCTTGCAGTCTGGGAACAGCTTAATCGCCTGCTCCAAGAAGTCCACGCCGCCCATGCCCGGCATCCGCTGGTCCACCACGAGGAGCGCCACCGGCTCATCGCGCTCTTTAAGCTGGGTCAGGGCATCTAACGCAGTCTGCCCGCCGTCCGCGCTCAGCACACGGTACTCGTGGCCGTATTGACGCCGCAGGTCGCTTTTAATCAGCCGCAGCACATCGGCATCGTCATCCACCGCGAGTATTACTGGTTTCGCCGCCATAATCTTCTCCTGCGGAACCCGGTCCGTCGCCGCCCTGTTAATCGTCCATGAATACTCGACGCATTCAGCCCGGCCCCGGCCAGGAATCAGTCTGGGATTATCCCCGCCCGCCGCGCCTGGAAGACACGGACGCGCACATCAGAATCGTCTTCGGCGGCGTTATGCTCGCCGACAGCCGCCGGGCGAAGCGCGTCCTCGAAACCAGCCACCCGCCGGTTTACTATCTGCCGCCCGAAGATGTCCGCTTGGACTGCTTCGCCCCGGCGATAGGCCAATCGTACTGCGAGTGGAAAGGCATTGCAAGCTACTATACCATAACCGCCGGCAACAAAACCGCTGAACAGTCCGCCTGGTACTACCCCAATCCAACGCCCGCGTTCGCGGCGATCCAAAACTATGTCGCTGTCTACCCCAGCCGCATGGACTCCTGCACCGTGGACGGCGAAACCGTGACCGCCCAGCCCGGCGACTTCTACGGCGGCTGGATCACGTTAAACATTGTTGGCCCCTTCAAGGGCGATCCCGGCACAATGGGCTGGTAACGTGCCTAAAGCTGAGACACAAAAGTGAGTGGGAACGGCTTACGCAGGGAGAACGAGCTTTGAGCAGCGGCAGGATCTTATTTTTGCAGGGGGCATCCAGCGCCGGAAAAAGCACGCTGGCGAGCGCCCTGCAAGTCTCTCTCGACGAATGCTGGTGGATACTGGAAGCCGACGACATCACGCGGATGACGCCGACCTCGGACCGGACCGGCTGGTGGGAAGCTACCCCGGAAGAAAGGCCGCATCCCTCTTGGGACCGTGATCTGCGCTTGTCGCGCTGGTACGCGGGCTACTTTGGCTGCCTGGCGACGATTGCCAAAACCGGCAGCAATGTGATCGCGGTCGGCGGCTGGCTCCAGACGCCTGAGTTGGTGCAGCTTGCAAATACGCTGGACGGCCTTGATGCGCTCTGCGTCGGCGTCTACTGCCCGCTGGAGGAGCTGGAACGGCGGGAAATCACGCGGGGCGACCGCCCTTCCGGCTACGCCCGCTCCCAGGTGGAGTTGGTCCACACCCACGCTCCGTATGATGCCGAAGTCAACACCATAACACAAACGACGGAAGAAGCCATCAGCGTCATCCGAACCGTATTGGCATCGTCCCCGCCCCTCCCGTTTTTCGCCCGCATCCGGGCGCAGTACGCCCAAATCTAGCTGCCTCTAAGCCGCCGCCTCAACCCGCGTCAAGAACTCGTCTACCACTTCCAAATAGCGTTCGGTTTCTTCCGCGTGGGGCATGTGCGAGCTTTCCTCAAACAGCACCCATTCCGCACCGGGAATGCCGCGCTGGACCGTTTCGGCAATCAGCGGCGTCGCTTCATCGTAACGCCCCGACAGTACCAGCGTTGGAGTTTTGACCCCGCCGAGGCGCGGCGTGATGTCCCACGTTTTCAGCTTCCCGACGACATAAAACTCGCTCGGCCCGTTCATTGTGTGGTACACTTCCGGGTCAGCTTCAATCTGGTCGAACGACCGCTTTACATAGTCCGGCAGCGGGTCTACCCGGCAGACATGGCGGCTATAGAAAACATTCACCGCGTCCACATACTCCGCCGAATCCGTCGTCCCTGCCGCCTCATGCTTCAGCAGGGCCGCCTGCACGTCTTCGGGCAGTTCCGCCCTGAGTCTGTTCGCCTCCGAGACCCACTGGGTCATAGACGCCGGGGAGTTTGCGACAATGAGGCTCTTTAACCCTAACGGCTGTGTCAGCGCATACTCCATCCCCAGCATCCCGCCCCACGACTGCCCCAAAATATGCAGATTGTCTAAGCCCAGCGCTTCCCGGACCGCGCCGACTTCCTCTAGAAACAGCGAAACGTCCCACAGCGACGGGTCATGCGGATGGTCCGACAAGCCGCACCCAAGCTGGTCATAAAAGATCACCGGCCGGCCCGTCGCCGCCAAAGCCCCAATCGGTTCCAAGTAATCATGCGCCGCCCCCGGCCCTCCATGCAGCACCAGCACCGGAAACTTCCCCAGCGCAGCCGTATCGCCGACAATCTTGTACCAATCCGTAAACCCCCGAAACGGCAACCGGCCTTCTTTGACGGGAATGTTCTCTATAGATGCGGGCATAGTGAAACTCCTAATAATCATAGCAAGATGCCACGGAATAAATTCCGAGGCTGGGAAAAACAGTGTCGAGGCGACACAAGAGCAATATCCAACAACATTGGTCTTCCGTCGCTTCGACGGTGGTTTGTCTGAGCCTCGGAATTTATTCCGTGGCGTCCTTTTTCAGACCATGCCATTTAAAGTATGGTTCTTCAACGATCGGCCTGAAAAACGCAGGGTCTGAGATCTACGGCGTGACGGCTTCCCACTTCTTGGTCTCGGCGGACTTGGCGATGGTGTCCAAAAGCACGTTATTCAGGTAGCCATCGCGGAAGGATGGGGAGGGATTCTCGCCTTTGCCGATGGCGGTGAATGCATCGTACAGCAGATTGGTGAACGTATGCTCGTAGCCGATGTTGTGTGCGGTGGGCCAGTAGTGGCCGGTGTAGCGGTCCTGGCCGCCGGTGACGCTGACCGTGCGGAAGCCGTGGGTGCCGGCGTGGGTGTCCTCGGTATAGAGTTCCAGCTCGTTCGGGCGCTCGGCGTTGAAGATGACGCTGCCTTTGGAGCCGTTGATCTCGATGCGGTTGTGGTTCTTGCGGCCTAACGCAAAGCGCGTGGCTTCAAACGTCCCTAATGCGCCGTTTTCAAATCGGGCGAGGGCGAGAGAAGCGTCGTCTACGGTGACGCGGCCCATGACTTCCGACGCGACGCCGCCCATGCGGTCGTCGGACTCGGCGAGTTCCAGGCGCTCTTTGATGAACGTCTCCAAAACGCCGCTGACTTCGGTAATCTCGCCGACGAGGTAGCGGGCGGTGTCTAAACAGTGGGCCAGCAGGTCGCCGTGGGAGCCGGAACCGGCGGTCTCTTTTCGCAGACGCCACAAGAGCGGGACGTCCGGGTTGACCAGCCAGTCCTGCAAAAATAAGGCTCGGCAGTGGTAGATCTGGCCGAGAACGCCCTCGTCAATAAGCTGCTTCGCAAAAGACACGGCGGGATTGGCCCGGTAGTTGAACCAAACCATGTTTTTGACGCCCGCCTCGGTGACGGCGTCCAGCATTTGTTTGGCTTCGCCTGCCGCGTTCCCCAGCGGCTTCTCGCAGAAGACGTGCTTGCCGGCCTGCGCCGCCGCCACCGCAATCTCGGCGTGCATGTTGCCCGGCGCCCCGATGTCTATAATGTCAATGTCCTCGCGGGCAATGAGCGTGCGCCAGTCGGTCTCACTTTCTTCCCAGCCAAACGTCGCGGCGGCCTTTTGGACACCTGCTTCATCCCGCCCGCAAAGGGCTTTCATTACGGGAACGACTTCCAGCTCGGGAAAGAAGCGCCCGACCTGGCGGTACGCATTGGAATGGGCCTTGCCCATGAACTTATAGCCGACCATGCCGACATTGAGTGTTTTCGCTGCCATGAGTGTCTCCGCAGATAACAAAACAGCCCGCCGAATTGTATTCGGCGGGCTGTGCAGATGCCGTTACTGGCCTAAGTAGTTCACGACCGTGGCGGTCTTCCGCAGGTTTTGGACATACGCCGGGATCGCGGCCTCGACCTGCTGGCGGCGGGCGTCCGCGTACAGCTTGGCGTCGGTGGGAGCCGGCACAGCGCTGGTGCTGTCAATTTTAATCAAATGGTAGCCGTACTGGGACTTAACCGGGGTGGGGGTCACCTGGCCGGGCTTCAGCGCCAGCGCGGCTTTCAGAAAGTTTGGATCAAACGGCGTGTTCGCGTCAATGATGCCAAGGTCACCGCCCTTGCCTTTGCCGGAGGGGTCTTCAGTATATTCATTGGCGACTTCCGTGAAGCTTTTGCCCGCTTTCAGCTCCGCCTGGGCTTTGGCGATTAAGGCCAGCGCTTCGGCGTCGGTGTGCAGCGGCTTGGCGCCGCCCTGCGCCGTAGTCAAAATCAGCAAGTGACGGGCATGATAGCGGATCGTGGTCGAGGCCGGCAGGGTCTTTTCCACCAGCGCTTCGGCTTCCATTTGGGGAATAAGCTGCTGCTTGAACGACGTGAGGGTTTCATGGCGCTGGGCCAGCACCGTTTCCAGACCGCCGGGAACACCCTGCGCGGCGGCCCGCGCCCGCAGGTCCGCGATCCGGGCGTCCACCTGCGCGGGCGTGATAACGATGTTCTGCTTTTGCGCCTGCTGGTTGATCAGCGCGATCAGCACCATTGTCTCAAAGATCTGCTGTCCGTAAAGGCTGATGGCCTGGTCGGCCACTTGAGTGCGGGTGATGTTTTGGCCGTTGACGACCGCCGCCACTCCGGGCGGGCCGGGCGTGGTCGGCGTGATGGTCGGCGGGGGGGCGACCGGCGGCGGAGGCGGCAGCCTGCTCGGATTCATTCCGGGGTTTATCGGCACCGCCTGGGCGAACGCGGCGGGCGCGGCGGCGAGCAGGAACGCGGCGGTCGCGGCCCAGCGCAGGGAAAAGCGTGTCAAAATAAAGAAGTTCCTTTCGCGGCCCCGCCGGACAACCGCCGGCAGGACCGTTTGCATCAAAATTAGTTACCCTCTATGTTACAACAAAACGCGGCCTGCGTCAAGGGGAGAAGCCAAAGCAAAGAAGCGAGGAAATAAACTCCACTCGCTCCATTGAGATCGTCCTTCGGACGAAAGAAACTAAATAGTTACCAATCTTCCGTCCGAAGGACGATGTTATGCAGCGGATACGCAGTAATGCCGCAGCCATAGAGAAGTTTACTCCTCGCTTTTTTGCCCTGACGTTTTACTCCACCACTAGATCCCCCGAAACCGATTGCAGGCGAATGCTTCCCGTACCGCTTCCCAGCGTTCCGGCGGCATGGCGCTCCGCCGTGACGGTGTCGGTCGTCGGCAGCTTCAGGGACAGGGTGCCGTTGGTCGTGTTCATCTCAACCCGCGCGTCGGACTCTGACGGCACGGACAGATGCAGGTCGCCGCTGACGGTCGTGCCGGAAAACGCGCCGCTGAACGCAGCCGGCAGGACCCAGCGCGTGTCGCCGCTGACCGTCACCAGCGAAATCGCCGCGCTGCCCACGTCCGAGGCTTCGACATCGCCGCTGATCGTCTTCACCGTCAGCGTGCCGGAGACCGAGCGAAGCTGGGCGTCGCCGCTGACCGTCTCTACCTGCACCTGCTCCGCCTGCGTGTTGATCAGCTCCGCCTGCCCGCTTTGCGTCCGCAGATGCACCCGCGCTTTTGCCGTGCTTTCGGAAACGCAGACATCGCCGCTGGCGGACTCAAAAACGCTGGACGACCCAGCGTGAACTGCTCGTGCGTCAATGTCGCCGCTGCGGCTGGTGAGGCTGACTGTTTCCCCGGACACTTCGGACGCATCAATCGCTGCGCTGCTGGTCTCGACAAAGACGCTGCCCTGCGGCCCATTCCAGCGGGCAATTTTCACGTCCCCCGAATGAGAGTGTAGACGGGTCTCGCCGGGCGCGTCGGTGTTCGGGTCAAACGCCTGGATCTTGCCTGATGTCGAATGCACAGCCAGCGACCCGGCTGTTCCCGTCGCCGAAACCGCGCCGTAAGTCGTCGCCGCTTCCAGCGGCACGGAGCGCGGCACTTTGATTTCGTAATCTACCGTCAGCCGCTCGGCGGCGTCGCGGGGCGCGGCGATGCCAATTTTACACCGGCCATTCTCGGTCTGATGGGTCAAAAACACCTGCTGCAAGAACACCCGCGCCTCGGCCTCGGTTTCCGCCCAGGCGGTCTTTGTCATGATTGCCTCCGCCGTGCCTGCTGGAATGTCCGCGCCAATAATTGTGATGCTGCCGTAATGGTTTTCTAAAGCGAGCTTGTCCGCACCCGTCCAGGCAAGGTTTTCAGTGCTGGTCCCGGCCGCTTCCGGCTGCCCGGTCGTGTTCTGAGGGCGGCCGCTCGGCGTCTCGCCGCCGAGATTGAAGTTAAACTCAAACTTCATCGCCTTGCGGCCTTCGCGCCCGGCCCGGCGGGCTTCATGCGACGCCTGCCTTGCCGCCGTCTTTGCGCTCCGCAGGGCATCGTTTTTGAGTGAGTTCAGCCCGCGCATCGCTTCGTCCACGGCTTTGTTAATCTTGCCCATGTCAAGATCGGGCTTCGGCAGGGTATCGAAAATTTTGCCCGCCAGCGACGACGCATAATCGGTTGTGCGGGACGCCTGGGCCGCGCCAAGCTTGCCCTGCAAGTCGCCGAGCTTCCCTTGCAGCTCGGCCAGCTTCGCCGACATCGCCGCAATCGCTGCCGTGTCCGGCTCAACCACCGGTGGAGGCGGCGGGACGGGCGGCACCGGGGGAACCGACGAGGAAGACGATGGGATGTTCTCGCGAACGGCCCGGAGCAGGGAGTCGGCCTGCTCGGCGGTGACTTTGCCCTCGCGGAGCATATTGAGGATGAGAACGCTTTCTTCAGACATAAGTTGTTTCTTTCTTGTAGAACGGGAAATGCCCCCCGCTCCAATTCTGGGGAGGCGGAACCCCTCCCGCCTTGCTTCGCAGGGTCCCTCCCCGAAGCGGAGAGGGGAAGAGTCTGTGCATGAACTCTTCGCCTTCCCGTTTATGCTACGCATTACTGCGTATCGGGAGGGCCGACGCTTGCGTCGGGGTGGGTTCCGGCTCCCCAAAATCGGAGCGGGGGGGCATCTCTAAAATCATTACAAAGCGGCGGCGAGGGCGGCGACGGTGACGGCCAGCAGGACCAAAGTGCCGCCTTCGTAGCAGCGGTCCAGCAGGGATCTGCGGCGCGGGCCGAACACGCTGGGCGCAGTGGTTGCGGTGGGCAAAGTCTCATCCCATTCCAGAAGCGCCAGATGGCCCTGAGTCTTGACGCTGGGCGTCGTTTCTGTTTGCGGTGTTGTCGGGCGAAGCGGTGCGCTGATCATGGTGTGTCTCCTCTTTTGTGTCTTATGATTTTTCGTCGGACAGGGCATGCAGGGCGGTCAGCCCGGCGTCGGCATCTAAAGTGCCGCTTTCAATTGCGGCCAAAATCTCTTTGCGCCGGGCCGCTTTTTGGGCGGCGGTTGTCGGCGCAGGCGGCGGGGGCGTAGCCGGGGCTTCGGCATACGGGCCGCCGTCAAACCCCAGCGAGACCAGCAGGGCGTCTAAGCGGGCGCGAACAGTAGGGTAGGAAATGCCGAGCGCGGCTTCCATATCCCGGATGACGCCCCGGCAGCGCAGGAACGTCTCTAAAAACCGGATCTGCTCGGTGTCCAAGTTGCGGTACGGCGCAATTGTGAACTGCCCGTGCATCTGCACGTCGCAGCGCGTGCAGTGGATTTCAGTCACTTCCAGTTCGCCGCTGCAAAGCGGGCATTTGTTCGGCATCGGCTGTGTCATTTATCACCTTCTTTTGTATTATAGGCTATTATATTAAAAAAGTCAATAAATATATTAAAATAGTTAATTTACTTTTGTGTTCATCTCCATTTGACTTGTCCATCTGCTTTTTGTATACTGTGCTATGACTACTCTTCACATCACGCCGGACCTCATCGCGCAGGCAAACCGCTTCGGCACCCAATTTAATACAGCCCGGTTCGGGTCAGTGGCGGCGCTTCCCGACAATCCGTTCGGCGTCGAGATGCGGCATCTCGGCGATGGCGTCGCAGTCAAAGTCTGCCATCCCCTGCTGCGTGACAAGAACCGTGTTTATGGATTTCAGGCGAGCGACCTGAGTGTGCTGGGAGAACTGCTGGCGTGGTACAGGGCCGATAGCCTGGCCTGCACGTTTCACGTTCCACCTGGCGCAGTAAGCCGCGAGCTGTTCCAGGGCCTGACGGACGCCGGGCTGTGGTCGCCTGGAAGTGGAACGGTCCCAGCCGTTGTGCTTAATGCTGGGGAGATGCCTCCTGTACCGGAGATCACAGTGCGCGTATCTGACCCGGAAGAGAAAGACCTGTATCTTGACCTCTTTCAGCAATCGTTCGCGGATTGGCCCGAACAGGAGCCGGAATACCGCGCGTTTCAATGGGCCGAAGACAGCCTGGCGGGCGGCGCACGGTATATCGCCGAGATTGCAGGGCAGCCGGTCGGCATGGCGTCTTTCCCTGTGGTAGACGGGATCGGCTATTTTGGGGCCGCCGGAGTCTTGCCGGAACATCGGCGGCGCGGCGTTCAATCCGCGCTTATCCGGCAGCGTCTTCATGATGCCTCATCTTTGGGGTGCAGCCTGGTAGTCGGCGGCGGAAGCCCCGGCACGACGACCTTCCGCAATCAGGAGCGGGCGGGCCTGCGCCTTATTCCTGCCGGATCGGTTTGGCGGGAGTAAGTAAGGGACGTGGCAATAAATTGCGCGGCTGTGGGGCGAAGCGCCAAGTGGCCGCCTTCGCGGGCACGGAACAGAGTGAACAGAATCTTTGTCCGCGAAGGCGGACATGAGGCGTCTGCGCCCCACAGCCGCGCAATTTATTGCCACGGCTTCCTTCCCTGAGTCCTATCAGTTATCAGCCGAATATCAGTTATAATAGGTTATGCGTTTAACTCCCCGCTTCGTCGTTCTTCTCGCCCTGGCTGCCCTGCCGCTGCTTCTGGTCGGCATCGCTCCCTGGCTGCTGGCGGTCGTACTGGTTTTCAATGCCCTGCTGGCTGCCTGCACGCTGGCAGATTTTCTGGCCGCGCCGAAGCCGGAAACTGCCCTGTCGCTGACCCGTACTGTTGACGAAAAGCTGTCTTTGGGAGTCGCAAACCCCGTCACCGTCACGGCGCAAAACAAGTCGCCGACGGCCTTGCATCTGCGGGTGCGCGACCTGCCGCCGCCGACCTTTGACCTGAGCGGCCCTGCCGAGCGGACACTGGTTCTGCCGCCGGACCCGCGCCCGCTGGCCTTCGCCTACTCGGTGACGCCGCCCGCCAAAGGCGACTTTGACTTCGGCGACCTCTTTTTCCGCTATCCGGGGCGTCTGGGGCTGATCGAGCGTCAGGGTAAAATTGCCGCTGGCCAGACAATCAAAGTTTATCCCAATCTCGTCGAAACAGCAAAATACGAGCTGCTGGCCCGGCGCGGGCGCTTGATGCAGCTCGGCATCCGCACGGCGAAAGTGCGCGGGGGCGGGTCGGAGTTTGAATCGCTGCGGGAGTATGTGCCGGGGGATGAGTACAAAAAAATTGACTGGAGCGCGACCGCCCGGCGCGGCAAGCTGATTTCGCGGCAGTATGAGGCGGAGCGTTCGCAGAACATCATTCTCATGCTGGACACGGGCCGGAACATGCTGCAAGCGATCCAAAAGATGGCAAAGCTGGATTATGTGGTCAACACGGCGCTCATGCTGGCCTACGTCGCGGCGGCGGGCGACGACAAAGTGGGCCTCATGGCCTTCGACGCCGAAGTCCGGGCCTACCTGCCGCCTGCCAAAAGCAAAGCGCAGGTCTACGGCATCCTGGAAAGCCTGTATAACCTCAACGCCCGCATGGTCGAGACCGACTACAAAGCGGCGTTCCAGAACCTGTCTACCCGCTGGCGCCGCCGCTCTTTGATTGTGCTGTTCAGCGATTTGGTAGACCCCGACTCGTCCGCCCAGATTTTAGACGCCGTCCCTATGCTCTCCGACAGCCACCGCGTCGTCTGCGTCACCGTCAGCGACCCGAACATTTTGGCCGCCGCCAACAGCATCCCCGAAGACAGCGCGGGCGTCTACCAAAAAGCCGTCGCCGTGCAGGTCTTGCAGGAGCGCCGCGCCGCCATTTCCGTGCTGAAGCGCCGTGGCGTCTGGACCGTAGACAGTCCCCCCGAAGACCTTAGCGCCGACCTCATCAACCACTATCTAGACCTCAAAGCCCGCTCGCTGATTTAGAGACTTACGGGAACATCCAGGCCAGCAGAAACAGCACGAAGTAAAATGGAATGCCGTCAAGCCACATGGTAAACGCGAACAAAGAGTATTTCCTGCTGATCAGCAGGTAAGAAGCAGCAGTTAAGACAGCACCGACGCTGCACATGATGAGCATTTGAGGCTGATGCCAGGGCGGCTTGCGGAATAGCTGAAAGCAAAGACCGGAGACGCTGTAAAGCAGGAACCCGATCAAGAAGCCTGTGGGAATGCCTAAAACCGCGTCCAGCCAATTTCTGCCTGTCAGGTAAGTTAGCGTGTGTGGAGAGATAGCAACGCGCTGAGGCTGGGGCGTCTTCGGAGGAGGCGGCCAGACGCCGCCATTCTGTTCCGGCTCAGGCGGCTTTTGTTTATCTGGCGGCTAGGCATTTGTTCGTGAGTCTGAAAAGGAACCATGTCCTAAAGGACACGGCTATTGGGCGCGGACGCCGTAAACCCATCGCTTCGCGGGGCTAAGATTATCTGTTCCCAGTGCCGCGCCTTCCAGGTCTGCCATTGCAGAAGCGGTACTTCGTGGCGTCTGCGCCCAATGGCCGTGCGTTTCAACGCATGGGTCTTCAACGCATGGCCCTCCTCTATCTCTGCGTTCGCCTAACATCTAAAAATGCCTGTTTGGGTATGATAAGATATTCCACAGCATAAGCAAGGTAGGTCAATAGATGAATACACGAACCAGACCCTTTAGAACAGTATTTCGGTTTCTTCCGCCGCTCGCTGCCCTCGGCGTGGCTGCTGTCCTGGTGGCCGGCTGCAACAGCGGCGACGGGCCGAGCGTCAAGACCGACTACGACAAAAACGTCAACTTTGCCCAGTACCACACGTTTGCCTTCCAGCCGGGCCGCCTCGTCAGCCGCCTGGGGACGCCGGACACGAACAATACCCTGGTCTCAGGCCGCATTCAAAACGCCGTCGTCAACCAGCTCACAGCGAAGGGCTTGCAGCCCGTCACCCAGAACCCCGATTTAGTCGCCACCTATGTCGCCGGGGCGAAAACCAAACAGGACATTGAAAGCATGGGGCCGGACCCCTACAACTCGCCCTACTTCGGCGGGCCGTTCGGGTTTGACCGGGGCGCTTATTTCGGGGCGGGCTACAATCAGTTTTACACCAACACCTACACCCAGGGAACGTTGATCTTGGACTTAATTGACCCACACACCAAAAAGCTCGTCTGGCGGGCCTACGAGTCTGGGCCGGTCGACCAGCCGGATCAAAAGACAGTCAGCGATGCCGTCAGCGCGGCTTTAAAGAACTTCCCGCCGCCGTCGAAGGGGCAGTAGGCGACCTCACCCGGCAGCAAACTGCCACCCTCTCTTTGTTAAGGAGAGGGTAGACGAGGAACGAGACCGGGTAAGGCTCTTGGACGGCTGCCGTAGATATAAAACACCAGTGCGGCGGCCTGGATGCCGGCGAGGCTGAACTTGGCCCAGTGGGGGAGCGACGAATGGGAAACATTGCCTTCCAAAATGGCCGCGATGCCCCACAAAGGAAGTGTCCCCACCATCAGCTTGCAGGCATCCCGGCCATTAACGATTAGTGCATCTTTGCGGGTATGGCGTCCCGGCGAAATGAAGGCCCAGGCGATGAGCAGTCCGGCTCCGCCGCAGATCCAGGTGGCGGACAGCTCGCAAACGCCGTGCGGCAAAATCCCCGCCCACATGGAAGAAAGGTGGCCGGTCGGCTGGACCACGGCGATCAGTGCCCCCATGATCGCCCCGTTGTTCAGCATGAAGTAGATCGGGATGATCACGGTCGGGCCGGTTGCAAACGAGATAATTCCAACCTGCGTGTTGTTCGTCACAAGCTGCGACGAAAACAGCGTCCCTTCGCCGGCGGAAATGTCCCCGTGGTCGGCGAAGCCCTGCTTCCAGCCCTCAAACGAATCTTTGAACTGCTCCGGCAAAAACAAGCCGACCCGCGTTTGATCCTGATGCACTAAAAAGTAAGCGCAGGTGGTCCCCAGCAGGAACAAAGCCAGCGCGGCCAGCACAAACGGCATTCTCCGGCGTAGAGTCGCGGCGAGGCCGTAGGCCAAAAACTGCCACAGCCGGGACCAGCCGCCGGATTCTTCGGCATAAATGACCCCGTGTGCATTGCCGACCAGCTCATTCAGGTACAATATCAAATTGGGATTGGCGCCCTGCGCCCGCGCAAATGCAAGGTCGGCGGCGGCCCGGCGATAAAGCGAACCCAGGGCAGGCAGCTCCTCGCGCGACAACTGTTTGAGGCCGCCGTTTTTGGTCCGCTCGACGATGACCGAGAGTTTCTCCCAGTTCACCCGCTTGCCGTTGATGAATGCGCGTTCGTCTATTGCCATAATCTAATTATACCAGAATCCAAGTTATACCAGTCGAGGCGGTTCTATGTCACGCGAGATTTTAGTGGTCACGCCGGAGAATATCGAGATTGAATACGAGCTGGCCGGGATCGGCTCGCGCTTCCTCGCCAACATCCTCGACTCATTGTTTCAGTGCGCGATTTATCTGGCGCTCTGGATTGTCGTCGGCATTGTCGGCGTGCTGCTGGCCCTGAGCGCCAGCGCATTCTCCAAAAACGTCGCGACGTTCTTCGGCGAGGTCGAGGTCGCTGCCGCGCTCATTGCCGCGTTCGCCATTTTGTGGGGCTACTTTATCTGGTTTGAGACCCGCTGGAACGGGCAGACGCCGGGCAAGCGCCAGATCGGCCTGCGGGTCATCCGGGACGGCGGCTACCCGATCAATGTGTTCGCCGCGATTATCCGCAACCTGATCCGCATTATTGACGGGATGCCGATTGTCGCGCTGGGTCTGATCACGGTCGGCGTCTTCGGCCATTCACCGGGAACAGCCGCGATGGGCGGCCTGTGCATCCTGCTTCCTGTCCTCTGCCTGCTCATTTCAGGCCGCTACCAGCGCATTGGGGACTTTGTCGCGGGAACCATGGTGGTCAAGCAGCGGGCGCCGCGCGTCCCGACATTAGAAGCGCTGGCCCCGCCGCCGCGCGTCCTGCCGGAGCATCTTGCGGCGTATGCCCTCGCCGACATCGGCCGCCATGTCTACGAAATGACCGTCCCGGAATACCGCGCTGTCCGCCACTACATTGACCGCCGCTGGCAGCTCCCACCCCAAATCCAGCAGACCGCCGCCATGCGCCTCGCCGTCCCGCTCATGCAGCGCCTCGGCATCGTCCCGCCCGCCGGAGTTATCTCCGTTAACTACGCCGACTTTTTAGAATATCTCGCCGTCGCGTTTGAGCAGTATCGCGGCGTGAAATAACAACAAGAGAAAGAACACCATAAGAGAAAGAACACCATGAAAAATCCAATCTTCTGCCTGGCCCTATTATCCGTGTGCCTGCTGCCCTGCGCGGCCCAAACTAAGAATAGCCCAGCCCGGCTGCATGCAAGCCTGCGCCGGACGGCGCTGCACACGTCTGCGCCCAAGCCCAAAGTGCTGCGCCCTGTCACCGGCGGGCCGTTTCCTGATGTGCCGAAGGACCACTGGGCAGCCGCCGCCGTCGAAACTCTGCGCCAGCGCGGCATTGTCGTGGGGTATCCGCCGAGCAAATAAGGCCAGAGGACGGGCGAACATGGGATAAAAAGGGCGAACACAAAGTTCGCGCCCCACATTTCGTTCCGATGTCCTAGCCCGTAGGGGCAACCTTGTGTTCGCCCTGCTTTGTCTGTCGGCCCTTTGTCTGTCGGCCCTTTGTCTGTCGGCCCTGCCGTTGACGCGCCTGCTTCTTTTAGAGGTATAATAGACGGCACTATGCGAATACTGATCACAGGCGCGGCGGGAATGCTCGGCACGGATGCACGGCGTATTTTTACGGAGCAGGGGCATCATGTCTTTCCCACCGATGTCGGCCCGGCGGCGGTGAACGGCATTGTGCCGCTGGACATCACGGATGTCCACGCGGTACGCACACTGTTCGCCGAACTTCAGCCGGAACTCGTCTTCCACGGCGCGGCTTATACCAATGTAGATGGCTGCGAGCGCGACCCTGATTTAGCCTACAAAGTCAACGCACTGGGGTCATGGGCCGTCGCAAGCGCCGCTGAGGAAGTCGGCGCAGCCCTCGTCGCCATCTCCACGGATTTTGTCTTTGACGGCACGAAGAAGTCACCCTATACAGAGTTCGACACGCCGAACCCGGTCAGCCGGTATGGGGCGTCAAAGCTGACCGGCGAAAATCTGGCCCGCGCGGCCTGCCGCCGCTGCTACGTTGTTCGAACGTCCTGGCTGTACGGCGTCCACGGCAAGAACTTTCCGTACACGGTGATTAACTTAGCCAAGACGAAGCCGGAGCTGCCGATTGTCGGCGACCAGTACGGCACCCCAACCTACACGGTTGACTTGGTAAACGCGATTACCGAGATCGTGTCCATGGGCTTATATGGCGTCTACCATGTCTCCAATGCCGGAGAAACAAACTGGGAAGGCTTCGCGAAAGCCATTCTTGCCAAAACGAGCTTAGACAGCGTCCCCGTCACGCCGATCACATCCGACGACTACGCCCAGCGGTTCGGCTCGCCCACCAAGCGCCCCGCGTACAGCGTGATGCGCCGCTACGCTTTAGAGCTGATGGGTCGGGACACCCTGCGTCCGTGGGAAGACGCACTCGACGCGTTTTTAGTGTCGGCGCGGGAACACGGAAAGATTTAGAAGCCAGGGACGGAGCGAGGGAATAAATTCCTCTCGCTGAATGGCATCCTTCGGATGAGGAACTGGCTGACATTCGGCCTTCTTGCGTCCGAAGGACGTTATTCAGCGAGAGAAGTTTACTTCCTCGCTTCTTGCTCTTATCAATTATGCCAAAACGAACCCACAATTTGCTCATGGACATGATGGAACCGGCGCAGACACTCTCCTGTCTGCGCCGCGTGATTGGGAGCCTTGCAGGACGCCCGTAGACGACACGCCGACTTCTGACCGCAAAAGGATCTCCCATGACCGAAGTATTCGACACCATCGAAACCAAGACGGAACCGACCGACTACAGCAAGACGCTGAATGTCCCAAAGCCCGACACCAAGAACCCCGATGGCTTGGACACGAACCCCAACTCCATCCCGCAGCGGGCGAACCTGCCCAAGCGCGAGCCGCAGATATTGGAGTTCTGGAAGACGCAGCGGGTCTACGAGAAGTCCCTAAAGCCAAAAACGGCGCTCGGCACGTTTGTCCTGCACGACGGCCCGCCCTTCTCGAACGGCAATATCCATATCGGCCATGCGTTCAACAAAATCCTGAAAGATGTCACCACCAAGTTCCGCTCGATGGAAGGCTACTCAGCCCCCTATGTGCCGGGCTGGGACAACAACGGCCTGCCGATTGAAGTCTTGGTCGCCAAAGAGTTCCGCGAAAAGAAAGAAACGCCGACCCGCATGGAAATCCGGCGGCGGTGCCGCGAAGTGGCAACCGAGTGGGTCGGCAAGCAGTCCGAGCAGTTCCAGAGACTAGGCATCCGGGGCAACTGGGGCCAGCCCTACCTCACAATGTCTCAGCAAATGGCCGCGAAAGAGCTGGACGTGTTCGCCGAAATGGTGGACAAAGGCTTCGTCTACCGGGGCCTGCGCCCTGTCTACTGGTCGCTGGTAGACGAAACCGCCCTGGCCGACGCCGAAATCGAGTACGCCGACCGGACCGACCCGTCCATCTATGTCCGCTTCCCCCTGCGCTCCGACCCCGACGGCGTCTTCGGTGCAGACGCACGACAGGGCGACTGCTACACGGTCATCTGGACGACGACGCCCTGGACCATACCCGCGAATGTCGCCGTCGCCGCCGGCCCGAACATCTCCTATGTCGTTGTTGCCCATAACGGCTGCCGCTACTTGGTGGCGGAGGAGCGTCTTGGCGCGACAATGGCCGCCGCGAACTTCACTGGCTGGGAAGTGCTGAAGACCGTCAAAGGCCGCGACCTCGCCAATCTAATCTTCCAGCATCCGCTGCCGACTACCCAGCGCGGCTCACCCCTTGTGCTGGCCGATTATGTCACGACCACCGACGGCACGGGCCTGGTGCATACCGCACCCGGCCACGGCAAAGACGACTTTTTGACGGGCCAGAAGTACCACCTGCCGACTCTGCAAGTCCTGACCGGCGACGGCTACTTCAACGATGAGGCCGGGCCGGAGTTCGCGGGCCTGAAGCTCGGCCCCGGTCAGGAAAAAGTCATGGAGCTGCTGGCCGACGCCGGGGCGCTCTTGGCCCGCGAAGAAATCTTCCACTCGTACCCCCACGGCTGGCGCTCGAATGACCCACTGGTCTACCGGGCCACGGTGCAGTGGTTCATCAACATTGACAACAAGGGCCACCGGGAAAAGTGCCTTAAAGCCATTGACGGCGTCCGCTGGTTCCCGGAAGAGTCCGAAAACCGCATTGAAGCGATGGTCGGGGGCCGCCCCGACTGGTGCATCTCGCGCCAGCGGGCCTGGGGCATCGGCATCCCGGTCTTTTATGCCCAGCCGTCGGGAACGCCGCTTTTGACCAAAGAGTCCATTGGCTATGTCCGCGATTTAGTGCTGAATGAAGGCACGGATGCGTGGTTCGAGAAGCCGGTAGACCAAATCCTGCCTGACGGGTTCAAGCACCCGGAAACCGGCGAAACCGAGTTCGTCAAAGAGACTGACATCTTCGATGTCTGGTTTGATTCGGGTTCCACCTGCCGCACGGTCCTAGAGCAGTGGCCGGAGCTGTCCTATCCCGCCGATGTCTATTTGGAAGGCGGCGACCAGCACCGGGGCTGGTTCAACTCGTCGCTGATGATCGGCGTCGCCACCAAAGGCGAAGCGCCGTACAGGCAGGTCATCACCAACGGCTGGACACTCGACGAAACCGGCCGCAAGATGTCCAAGTCCAAGATGAACGGAGTCGCCCCGCAGGTTGTTGTAGATAAGTACGGCGCGGATGTGCTGCGCCTTTGGGTGGCGTCGTCGGACTACTTCGCCGACGTGCGGGTGGGGGACGCGATCTTAGAACAGACGGCGACTTCGTACCGGACGCTCCGAAACACGCTGCGCTTCACGCTCAGCAACCTGTACGATTTCGATCCGGCCCTGCACGCCGTCCCGCTGGACAAGCTGGAAGAGCTTGACCTCTGGGCCATGCACCGCTTGAACGAAGTCGTGCATAAATGTGTTGGGGCTTATAACGTCTACGAGTACCCGCGCGTGGCTCAAACATTGCTGTCGTTCTGTGCCCAGGACCTCAGCGCGTTTTATTTGGACGTTCTTAAAGACCGGCTTTATGCCTTCCGGCCCGGCTCCCAGGTCCGCCGCTCGGCCCAGACCGTCTTGTTTGAGATCACAAGCTGTTTGGCCCGCCTGCTCGCGCCCATTCTGTCGTTCACAGCGGAAGAAATCTGGCAGAAGCTAAGTATGCCTAACAAGCCCGTCTCGGTTCTCTTGGCTGCCCTGCCGTCCTACCGGGTGGACCTCCGCAACCGCGAATTGGAAGCTCGCTGGGAGCCGCTGCTTGAGGCCCGTGAGCAGGTGAACAAAGCGCTGGAAGGCACCAAGAAGCGCCTGGAGCTAAGCATCACGCTCACGGCGGACGCGGAAACTTATGCGGGCCTCCACCCGTATTTAAGCCAACTGCCCGCGCTGTTTTTGGTGTCGCGCGTTACTCTGCGCGAGACCAAAGTACCGGGCCTGCACATTGAAAGCAATGGCCCCGCGCCTGGAACCCGCTGCGCCCGCTGCTGGGTCGCCGTTTCCGACGGCGGCGAAGACCCCGCCGCGTTCTGCGCCGCCGGCTGCACCCGAAGCTGGCTGGTGTCCACCGACGGCGAGGTCGCATCACGGCGGCTGATTTAGGAATCCACCCCGGCGCTTGCGCCGGGGTGGGTTCCGTATTTGACGAAAGGCCACATATTGACCGAAGACAAAATCGCACACTTTAAGCAGATGCTTGAAGGTGAAAAGACGCGCCTCGAAACTGAGCGCGAGCAGTACGCCGCAGACAACCGAACTGAAGGCGCAGATGACGCCGCCGGCGAGCTGTCGCACAGCGATACTAACGATCCCGCCGATGAGGCGTCCAATCTGTTTGACCGTGAACGGGACCAAGTCGCCATTGAAAACATGGACCGGATGCTGGCAAAAGTCAATCGCGCTTTGGCAAAGATTGACGAAGGCACTTACGGCCTGTCCGACATTGACGGCACGCCCATCCCGGAAGCCCGGCTGGAAGCCCTGCCGTATGCTAACATTACGGTGGAACAGGCGGAAGATACCATTGAAGATTAGCTTTCTGGGGGCTGCATATTGAGCCGATGGGCCGTCTACAGCCTGGCGCTTCTCGTGCTGCTGGCCGATCAAGCCTCAAAAGCCTGGGTCGTGCGGACTTATTTGCGCTGGCCGGAAGACGATTTAGTGCTGATCCCCGGCTTCTTTTCACTGTCGTACAATGTCAACACCGGCGGTGCGTTTGGCATTCTGCCGCAGGGAACGCTTCTGCTCGCGCTCGCGGCAGCGATTGCCGCCGTCGCGATTGTCACCTATACAATTCGGGCGCGGATGCCTTTGCCGAAACTCTTAGCCGTCGCGCTGGCCCTGCCACTCGGCGGGGCGGTCGGCAACCTCTTAGACCGGGTGCATCTGCACCATGTCGTAGACTTTCTCGCGCTGTATGCCGGGCCGGAGCGCCGCTGGCAGTTTCCGATCTTCAACGTTGCCGACAGCGCCATCTGCGTCGGGGTCGGCCTGCTCGCGCTCTACTATAGCCGTCAGCCATCGGCCTCGCAGACGCCGCTGGCGGTGAAAGAATAACTATGTTTCCTGTTTTGTTCCATGCCGGGTCGTTTGTCGTCCATACCTACGGCGTCGTTTTAATGCTGGCGTTTCTGGTCGCACTGGGCCGTGCCTACACGGTTGCCAAGCGGCAGGCGGACCCGGATATGCCGCCCGATAACATTCTGGATGTCGGCATCTGGATGATTGTGATCGGCGTTCTCGGCGCACGCCTGATGTTCGTCGTCATCGGCTGGCACGACTACAGCCGCGCCCCAGATTTCCCCGGCAACATCTTTAAAGTCTGGCAAGGCGGCTTGTCGTTCCATGGCGGCCTGTTCGGTGGCATTGGGGCATTAGTGGTCTACTGCCTCATCAAGCGAATGTCTATTCTTAAAGTCGCAGATTTGTTCGTGCCGTCGGTGATGATCGCCTACGCCATCGGACGGATCGGCTGCTTCCTGAACGGCTGCTGCTACGGAGCGCCGACCGCCATGCCCTGGGGCGTCCGCTTCCTCGATGACGGGACCGGGCATCTTACGCCGCCGAGTCACCCGACTCAGCTCTACGCGACGGCGCTCGCGGCACTGTTCTTTATTGGGCTGGTGTATGCGGAGCGGCACCGGCGTTATTTAGGTCAAGTTTCCTGCTGGTTTCTGTTAGGAACCGCAACTGAGCGCTTCATCATGGAAATCTGGCGAGCCGGCACGACTTCGGATGTGGTCCGCGTCGGCCCGATCCACTTCCTGACCGACGTGCAGTGGCTGTGCCTCGGCCTCTTCGCCCTCGGCCTCACCGGCATGGCGATCCTGCGCCGCTTCTTCCCGGTCCCGCCGGTCATTTTGCCGCCGAAAACCCGTTCTGTGGAGGCAGTCGCCCGTTGACCGAAACTCTCCATATTAAAGATGAGGAACGCGACATCCGGCTGGACATCTTTGTCGCCGAGCGCCTGCCGCACCTGTCCCGCGCTCATGTCCAGCGCCTGATTGCGACCCAGGCCGTGCTGGTGAACGGCAAGGCAGGCAAAGCCGGCTACCGGACCCGCTTCGGCGATGAAGTCGTGGTGGCCGTCCCGGTGGCTCGCCCGTTGGAAGACGTTCAGGCGGAAGACATCCCTTTAGACATTGTCTATGAAGATGCCGATGTGCTGGTCGTCAACAAGCAAAAAGGGCTGGTCGTCCATCCCGCGCCCGGTGCGGAGTCGGGGACACTGGTCAACGCGCTTTTGGCTCACGCCGGCTCTCATCTATCTACGCTCGGCGGCGCGATCCGGCCCGGCATTGTGCACCGGCTGGATAAAGACACATCGGGCCTGCTGGTCGTCGCCAAGAACGATCACGCGCATGAGCGTCTCGCCAAGCAGATCCATGACCGGACGGCCGTTCGCAAGTACCATGCGCTGCTGTGGGGACGGGTACCCTTCAAGCACGCCGTTATTGACGCGCCCATAGGCCGCCACCCCGGCGACCGCAAGCGCATGACGGTTTTGGAGCAGGGCGGCTCAAGTCAGGAAGATTTCGCGCAGGGTGTGCGCGAGGCTGTTACGGAAGTGCGGCTTTTGGAGCATCTGGCGGAGTTTAGCTGGACCGAAGCGATCTTGCAGACAGGCCGCACCCACCAGATCCGCGTCCACTGCGCGTTTGCCGGCTACCCGGTCGTCGGCGACGGCACTTATGGTGGCCTGCGGAAAGTCAGCGCCGATTTGTTCCGGGGCGCACCCCTGCAAACACTGAACGGGTTGCTCGGCCACCTGCACGGCCAGGCCCTCCACGCGCATTTCCTCAGCTTCGACCACCCGCGTACCGGCCAGCGCCTACAGTTCCATGCCCCTCTGCCCAGCGAGATCGGCGATCTGCTCGACTTCCTGCGGCGCCTGGACGAAGCATTTGAGTTCTGACCATAGGCAAAGAAAAGGGCGAACACGAGATCGTGTTCGCCCTTTTTGCGTTTGCTGGTGTCGGCTAATGCTTATCTTGACTCTGCGCGGCATTTCTCTTTTCTTCGCGCAAAGCATAAAATACGACGCCGAGCGTCAGGCAGATGGACAAGACAGAGATAATCAGCGAGACAAATCCTTGATGCGGCATGGAGTTTTTCCTTTATAGTTTGAGCGAGAACTGGGACCAGAACTCCGGCGGCAGGTCACCGACGGTATAAAATGAGCCGGTAACGCAGATTAAATCGTCCGGCTCAGACTGCGCTAGGGCAGAACGCACCGCGTCGGCAACGCTGCTTTCCACAGTTTCCACAGCCGCAAAGCCGAGCGCTTTGGCTGCATCGGCGACTTCCACCGCCGGGCGCGGACGGAACGCGGGCTGGGTCGCAATCAGCCGGACAGGGTGCAGCGTCGCCAGCGGTTCCAGAAACGGCTCTGGAGCATGGTTCCGGGATAAACCGACCACAAGAGTGAGCCGCCGGGTGTCCGCGCCGTGCTGCTCCCGCAGGGCCGATGCCAGTGCCAGCGCCGAAATCTCGTTATGTGCCACATCCAGCACGACAGTAGGGCGTTCCAGAACTTGTTCCAGCCGCCCCGGCACCCAGGCGTCTTCCAGTCCGAACCGCGCGGCGTCATCGGTAATCTTTGGCCCTGCCGGGTCAGTAATGGCATCTAAGGCCGTCAACGCCGCTGCCGCATTGAGTTCTTGAAACGCGCCCCGCAGCCGCAGGTGCAGACCTGAAAGCGCTCGGCGCGGCGTCGTGAGCGTCAGCCCCCCGGCCCTTTCTTGCGGCGGCGTCACTGCCAGCAGCGGCGCATCATTCTCACGGCAGACACGCACAATCACGTCCCACGCCTCGCCGCCGGGCGGGACGCCGGTAACGCAGGGAACGCCGGGTTTAACAATCCCCGCTTTTTCGCCTGCAATCGCGCCAAGCGTGTCTCCCAAAAGCTCCGTGTGGTCCAGCCCGATATTCGTAATGGCCGTGACAAGCGGCCTTCGAACAACATTAGTCGCGTCCAGACGCCCGCCGAGGCCGACTTCCAGCACGGCGTACTCAACCGCTTGCTCGGCAAAATAGCACAGGCCGACCGCCGTTTTCAGCTCAAATTCAGTGGTTGCTCCATGCTCTGTCTGTTCCAAGTCTTCAATGTGCGGCGCAATCTCCGAGACCCACCGGGCAAAGTCCGTGCGGGAGACCATCACGCCGTTAATTTGGATACGCTCACGGACATCGTACACATACGGCGACAGGTACATTCCGACCTTGTACCCGGCGGCTTGCAGCACGCTCGCCGCCATCGCCGCCGTCGACCCTTTGCCCTTCGTTCCCGCGATATGCACCACCCGCAGATGTTCCTGCGGATCGCCGAGCCGGCGGAGCAGCGCCGAGAACCGCTCGTTGCCCAGCTTCACCCCCAGCCGCAGCCGTCCCTCCAGATAGGCCAGCGCGTCCTCATAATCCATTCGCAAAACTCATCTGTCCAAGTATACCCGGTGGCCTTTCCAATTTGATAGCCCTCTTGACAGGCGCGGCAGTTTTGAGTATACTATCGCCGTTGCTTCCTCCTCAGAAATTAACTTTTGGGGAAGCGCGTCTGCCGACATGGCTCAGTGGTAGAGCAGCTGTTTCGTAAACAGCAGGTCCGCGGTTCGAATCCGCGTGTCGGCTTCCTCCTCCCTCTAATCGTTCTTTCACTTTTAGCCATGCGCTCAGGAAGCATTGCATCGCTTCAACCCCAATCTGTCGGCTTCGGCAATCGGCTTTGCAAATACTGAAGCGATCAAGTGGAACCCGGCATGTGCGCCGGCAGGCTGTGAGCGGTGAGGGCGGCGACGGCGTCTGAAACGGTCTCGAAGATGCGGGAGGTTCCGACCTGCTGCGTGATGCCGGCCCGATCCAGCGACGCACGAACGTCTTCCGTCTGCACCAGCGCGACGACGATCCCCTGCTGCTCCAGATGCGTTAGCGTTCCCGCCAGCGCTAAAGCCGCCGTGTAATCTATGTCGTTCATGGAGACCAAATCCAGCACCAGGACTTTAACCGGATGCGGAGCGCCTTTGACGAGGGCTTGGACACGGGCGGCAAAATAATCGGCGTTTGCAAAAAAGAGCGGCGCTTCAAAGCGGTACACCAGCAGGCCCGGCTCGGTTTCCGCGCCCGCGTCGGCCCTGGTGATCTTCCACTGGGCGTCCGAGCGCAGAAGCACCACGTCTTTCGGGTGATACTCCTGCCGCAGATGGTCCAGCACGGAAAGAATAATGGCTAGGAAGATGCCGCGCTCGACGCCGAGAAACAGCACCGCCGCCATCGTCGCCAGCACGACGGCGAACGTGACCCGGCGAAACCCCGCGATCTGCCGCAGGGATTTGATGTCCACAAGCTTTACCCCGATCAAAAAGACAAGCGCGGCCAGCGCAGCGTTCGGCAGACGCGCAATCAGCGAAGTCGCAAACAGCAGCACGGCGAGCGTGGCCGCCGCCGTGACAAGCTGCGCCACCTGCGTGCGCCCGCCGGCCGAGTCTACTACGGCGGTTTTAGTGGGACTGCCGTTGACGACGAATGTCCCGGAGACCGCCGCGAGGGCATTGGCCGCTCCCAGTGCGACCAGGTCTTGATTGGCGCTGAACGTTTCGCTGTGCTTCTGGGCAAAAGACCGGGACGTAGCGGCGCTCTGCGCTAGGACAACGAGGAACAAAGACGCCGACATCGGCAGGAGGTGCAGGATTTGCGCGGTGTGCAGCGGAGGAAGCCGAAAGGCCGGCAGCCCTGCGTGAACCTGCCCGACAACCGCCAGGCCGTGCCGGTCCAGGCCAAACATCCAGGTCGCGGTAATGGCAAGGGCCACGGCCAGCAGCGCCCCCGGCACCTGTTTGGCAAACCGCTCCGCCAGCAGAATGACAAGCAGGACGCTTACAGACATTAAGGGTGTGAGCAGATGCACCTGGGGCAAATCGGTGAACAGCTCCCAAAGACGCGGCAGCAGACCCGCCTTCGACAAAGGCACGCCGAGCATGTCCGGCAGCTCACCCAGCAGCAGGGACAGCCCGACACCGCTGAGAAAGCCGACAAGCACCGTGCGGGACAAAAAGCTCGCCAAAAACCCCAGCCGCAGGATGCTGGCGAGAAACAAAAACCCGGCGGTCAGCAGCGCGGCCAGGCTTGCCAGTGTCAGCCACGCGCCGGAGAACGGCGCCGCCAGTCCGACCAGACCAGCAAACAGGATTGCCGCCGTTGCCGAATCGGCTCCAACCACTAAATGGCGTGATGAGCCGAGCAGGGCAAATGCAATAATCGGCAGCAGAAGCGTGTACAGCCCTGTGACAACCGGCGTCCCGGCGATTTTCGTGTAGCCCATGCACTCCGGGATCGCAATCGCCGCCAGTGTCACGCCTGCGACAATGTCCAGGCCAAGCCAGCCCTTCCGGTAGCCTTGAAACACCGCCGGCATCCACCTTGGCCGAGCTTGATCTGAACGGGCCTGCGCCGGGCGGCTCATACTTCCGCCGCTTCGGCGGCCACATCTGCCGCTTCTTCGGTTTCGCCGGCGGCTTTGCGAAGCGTCTTCTCGCCGCGCTTTTCTTCCGCCGCTTCCCGCCTCGCCGCCGCCGGGCCTTGTGTCCGGGCGATCTGCGCTTCCTGCTCGCGGCGTGCCTCGTCCACGCTCTGCTTCCAGGCAGACGAAACGGAGTCAATCATCTTCTGACCCTGAAGCGCTGCCGCGACATAGCCGCGAGCGGCAACCCATAAAAGCCCGTAGCCTACCGACTGCCCAAGACCATTCACTTGCGCTTCAGCCTGCTTGACGCTTTTCTGTCCTACGGGGCTGACGGCGGGATCGGCGGTGAGCTGCCGGCGGCTGAGGATGCGCTCGGCGCGTTCTAATGCAGTCGGGACTGCTGGTGTTTCGCTCATAGTTTTTCTCAGTTCTGGATGTATTTACCCGGCAGTCGGGGCTGGAAGCAAGGCCCGCACGGACCGCCTCGGCAAAGTTGTCCCGGACAGCACTTTGAGCGGCTGCCTGGTCCTGCCGTCAGGGGAGGAAGCAGAGCTGCCGCCCGCAATCGCCGCCGCGACGGCGCCTGCCCCAATCAGGCCGAGCGAAAGCGGCGTTGGGATCGTCAGCGTCAAAAGAGACCGAAGCGTCGGCACTAGGATTGCCGCGATTAGGAAGCCCGATGACGCTGCGACCGCGCCAAAGACCGGAGGTGTCAGACCGCCCTCCACCCAGCCCGCTTTGAGCGTCTGCGCGAGCTGAGTAGCGACGATGCTGGCAAACGCGACAGTGCGGGCCTGCGGCAGCCCGGAAACGGTGAGAGTGATTGCAAACGCCGCTAAAGCGGGAACCGTGGTTGCGGCCCCGCGCCGGATTACGTCCTGACGCAGCGGCTTGTCCAGCGCGGAAGTGCCTTCGCGGGCCAGCGACGCGAGGTGCCGGTGTTCGGGCCGCTGCAAGGCGACGGAAAGCGCAGGCAGCGCATCGGTGATTAAGTTGACGGCCAAGATCTGGCGCGTGGTCAGCGGCGAAGCCAGTCCGAGAACTGCCGCGCCGACGACTAGCCCAAGCTCGCCAAGATTGCCGCCGAGCAGAAGGCCGAGCGCCCGGCGCATGTTGCGCCAGAAGCCGCGTCCCTCGACGAGCGCTTCTACAAGAGTCGCAAAGTCGTCGTCGGCCAGCACGACGGCGGCGGCCTGCCGGGCGACTTCCGTGCCGCCGCGTCCCATCGCCACGCCGACATCCGCCAAACGAAGCGCAGGGGCGTCGTTGACACCGTCGCCGGTCATCGCGACCGTGTGGCCGTGCTGCTGGAAGCTTTCAATAATCCGCAGCTTGTCCAGCGGCGTTGCCCGCGCGATCACCGCCGCCCGGTCCAGCCGCTCGTGAAGCTCGCCGTTCGCCAGATGCGCGATGTCGGCGCTCGTCAGCACGTCCCGCCCGCTTTCCAGCAGGCCCGCTTCCCCGGCGATGGCCCGCGCCGTCGCGGGATGGTCGCCGGTCAGCATCAGCACATGAATGCCCGCCTCGCGGCAGCGGCGCACGGCGGCGCGGACGGTGGGCCGGAGCGGGTCGCGGATGCCGACAAACCCCAGCGCGGTCAGCGCCTGCGGGTCGCCGACTGCCGTGTTCGTGGTTCCCTGCGCCACCATTAAAATCCGCAGACCGCGTCCGGCAAGCGCCTGTGCCTGGGCCAGCAGCCGCTCCCGCCCTGCCTCGTCCAGGGGCGCGGCCGCACCATTCTCGCAGACAAACGTGCAGCGTGCCGTGACGGCTTCCGGGGCGCCCTTGACGGCCAGGCCCTCCGCCGTCAGCGTCGCATGGAACGCACGGGCGGGGTCAAAGGGTGCTTCGGACAGCCGTTCCAGGGCGATTTCTTCGCCGAGGCCCGCGCTGAGTGCGCCGCGCACAACGGCGACATCGGTGGGATGGGACTCAAAATCCGGGGCATCCGGGGCCGGGCTGGCAAGCGCGGCGGCTCGCAAAACAGGCCGCAGGGCTGCCGGTAGGTCCCCCGGCTGGGCTGCTTCGGCGTCCGGGGAGGCGACCAGCCCCAGCGCCAGCTTGCCTTCGGTGAGGGTCCCCGTTTTGTCCGTACATGCCACGTCCACGCGGCCCAGCGCTTCCACGGCGGACAAACGGCGAACCAGGGCGTTGCGCCCGGCCAGGCGGCGAGCGACCGCCGCCTCGCCCATGCCGGCCAGCAGCGGCAGCCCTTCGGGGACAGAGGCAAGAGCGATCGTCGCGCCGACCGCAAGCTGCGGCAGCAGGGCTTGGCCACGCAGCAGGCCCGCACCGACCACCAGGGCGCCGCCGACCCCCGCCAGCGGCAGAAACTGCTGCATCAGACGGCCCAGCCGAATGCCGAGCGGGCTTTGCTGAGCATCGTCCAGTGACAGCGCCGCCGCCGTCGCGCCCAGCCGGGTGTCCTTGCCGACCGCAACCACGACGGCGCGGCCTCGCCCGGTCGTGACATCGCTGCCTTCCAGCACAATTCGGCTGGCATCCGACCCGCCTTCGGGCGCTTTCGTGACCGGCAGAGACTCGCCGGTGAGGGACGCTTCATCCACTTCCAGAGCGCTCCCTTCCAGCATCCGGGCGTCGGCGGCAACACGGTCGCCCGACGCCAGCAGCAGAATGTCGCCCGGTACGACCTCAGCAGCGGAAATGGATTTTCGTTCGCCGTCGCGCATCACGGTCGCGGCGGGACGGCTCATTTGGGCCAGCGCCTGCGCGGCTTGCCCGGCCTGCCGCTCCTGCCACGCGCCGACAGCGACATTGATCAAAATGGTCCCGCCGATCAAAGCAAAATCCAGCGGCGACCCCAAAAACAGCGAAAGCCCCGCGCCCGCCGCGAGAATGCCGATGAGCGGCGAGCGCACCTGGTCCCAGATCGCATCCAGCACCACTGACCGGCGCAAAACTTTCGGCGCCGTCTTTCGCCGTTCCAGCGCCTGCGCCGTCGTCAGACCTTCGGCATTTGCGCCGAGAGCGGCCAGCGTGTCTTCCGCGCTCCGCCGTCCCCAGCGCTCCGGCTTTGGGTCCACTAGGCGAGCCGTCACCGACTGCGGGCGCTCGCCGCCGCGCAGCCGCGCCCACCCATCCGCGAGCGCCGCCAGGGCCGCTACATACACGATGCGGGAGGCCGTTTCCACGGCCGCCCCGCCCTGGATGCCCCAGACTGCCCCGGCGAAGTTGGAGACAAAAGACAAGCCGATCGAGTCCAGCACGGCGGCTTCGCGGCGTATTCCCGCTTCCAAAATTGCCGTGACCGCGCCCAAATCGGGTGCAAGGAGGTCCGCACGCGCCGGGAAGCGTCCGCTCCGGCCCGATGACAGGCCGACTGCTAGGTCGCAGGCGCTGAACGCTTCCGCCGCATCGGCGCTGTCGGAAACAAATGCCACCCGTGCGCCGGCCGCCTGCCGCTGCCGCATCGTCTCCATGCCGCTTATGCAGGACACGGTCAGCCCCGCCCGCCGGGCGACGGCCTGCGCGGCGGGTGAGTCTTCGTCAGCTCGCAGGATCACTTGGATAGTGTGCCGCCGGCAGAGCGCCGCCAGGGCCGCGATGCCTGGAACGAGGCGAGGCCGCAGGGCGAAAATTGCTGCCGGAGCAGCGTCTCCTTCGCAGTGCAGGGCCAGCAGAAAATTGCCGCGTGCGATGAGGTGGGCTTGGACCGAGTCCGGTGCAGCCTCGCCCGCCGGTTCCAGGGTCCAGCGCACCCCGCCGTCCAGGATTGCCGAAGCCGCGTAGCCGTCGAACCGTCCGTCCGACGCTTCGGCGCGGCCTGCCGGCGGGAAGGCCGCGCCCCAGGGCGATCCGGCGGCGGCGTCAATGCCCGCCGCCAGCGCTTGCAGCTCCGCCGCTTCGTGGGTCTCCGTCAGCGGCAGCACGGCCGAGAGTTCCAGTCCATTCGTCAGCAGGCGCGGGCCGTCTAAAACTAAAAAGTCCGGGCGGCGGACGGCCCGGCCGGGGCGTGTTCCGACTATGGTGACGCCGGCCCGCAGGGCGTGAGCGGCCGCGCTGAGGCCCGCGTTTTCCTGCCCGATCAGGGCCGGGCGCGGGTTGACCAGCAGCAGGGCGGTGAACGCCCGCGACGGCGAGCGTGTCCAGATACCCAAAGCGGCGGCAAAAAGGAGCGACGCGATCCCAGTCACCTGCTGGTAGCGGTCATACAGGGTCGGGGCAGGGGGTGCAGGGCGGGCAGTCGGCGTCCAAGCCTGCTGCTCTGTGAGTTCCAGCACAAACGGACCGCCGGAAAGCCGGGCGCCGGCGGGGAGGATCTCGCCGGGCAAGGCAGGCAGGGGGAGGCCGTTCTGGCCCGCCGCCGTTCCGTATCCTTCGGTGACACGGGCCGGCAGAGGTGTCCGTTCCCCCGCCTCCAAGCGAATTGTCGCGCCGGGCAGCGCTGAGGCCGAGTCGGTCAGCCGCGCTTCGTAGCGGCGCCAGGCGGCGCGGCGGGCGACCACTTCCGTCAGCAGCCGAAGGGACGCGGCGGCGGCAAGGGTCAGTGCCAGCGGGCTGCCGGTCAGCGATGCCAAGAGAATGTCGGGGAGGCTCAGAACAAGCGTCGCCGCATTCCGTCCCAGCAAAGTCCGCAGGCCGGTGCGGAGCGGCGGGAACGCCTGCACAATATGAATTACCCCGCCGACATACGGCAGCACGGAGCCGGCGACGAGCGGCTGGGATTGTCCGGTAAACCGCTGCGCGGCCAGCAGGCCGAGGCCGAGGCTTGACGCCGTGAGCCGAGCTGCGCTTTGCTGAAGCGGCGCCGGGTCCAGCGGATGCGCGGGCCGATCCTCGCCCGGCATTTCCGGCAGCTCAACGTCGGCGACTTCCGAGATCAAGTCTTCCAAAGCAAGATGATGGGTATTCCACTCCACCAGAACCCGCCCGGTCAGGACGTTCGCCCTCGCGCACACCCCCGGCAGCCGCTCTAGGCGCTCCACGACGCGACGCGCCGTCCCAGGGTCTCGGTCCAGTCCCCGCACGGCGATTCGGGCGCGTCGGGTCTGCCCTTCCCGTTCCTGGACTGCGGGCGGGGCCGCTGGAGCAGGGGAGGGGAGCCGGCGAGTCTGTTCGGCGCTTTCCAGGCTGTCAGGAATTGCCGAAGATCTCACGGCCTCCAGCACCTCGGTGCCGCTGATCTGGGCAGGAGAAAACCGAATCAAAACATTGCCGGTATCCGGGTTCGCCTGCACGCTTTCAACGCCCGACAGGCGCCGCAGGCCGTTTTCCATCTCACGCTGATTACTTCCCGACAGCGCGGGGCAATGCACCCGCACCCGGCCGGCAGTCGCATGAACAAGGTGCGGCTCCCTGGCATCGGCAACACTTAGCACAGTCAAATTTCCTTCACATTAGAAATACGCAGAAAAGCGGGCTGCTTCACGCAGCCCGCTTCGATACTCAAATCAAGACTCATGCTTGATCTTTTTGACGGAGATTTTGCGCTTCGGCCAAAATGTCTTCCGCTTCTTCTCGCACAAGCGCCGCCGACCGGCGGACTTGGTGGCTGAACGAGGCGGCGTATAGGCCGAGGCGTTCCCCGGCCCGGTCCAGCGAGGCTTCGGCGCGTTCAGTCGCAGGCTGTCCGGTCGGCGCTGGAGAAGCCGCCGGGACAGAAACCGTGTCCTGAAGCTTTGCACTGCCTTTTTTTAAGACGCCATCCATTCGGCTCCAAAGCGCCTGTGCCCAGCCGCTGACGGCGGCACCCCCTGCCGCGATCTTGTCTGCCGCAACACTCTCCGCTTCACTTATTTCCGCTTCATTCATTGCCGAGGACCTCGGCAGTTCTGCGGACGCGCTTTGGGGCCGCAGGGATTTCCGCCGCCGCTGTGTCTTCCACGGCTGTGGGAACCGGTTCGGCGGCAACGACGCTCAAAATCTCCGGCTGAGTTTCCGCCACTTCCTCCGCCACGGGCACCGGCGCGTCCGTCGGTGCCGCCTGCTGGACGCCGCGCTTGACACCCTGCGCGAGTGTGGAAACGGCATCCCCCGCCATGAGTATCCCGGCCAGCCCGTAGACCGCGCCTTTTCGCAGAATTTTTCGGACGCCCGGAGACGCCACGGCGGCGGTGACTGCCACTGCGATGCCGACTTCCGGCTCGATAAAATCTTCTAATGCCACGCTGATACTCCTGTCCAGCTCGCGCCTGTCACTTTTTAAGACAGAAAGCGGCTGAAAATTTCAGTCTTTGTACCCGGAATAGCACCAAAAATGCCACACTTCGAAGAAATTTCTTAACATTCTCTTAACATAAACTTAATCTTGCCTTAACGTGCCGAGGCAATCTGGCTGGTATGATAGAAGTGTCCCAGAGGAAGATATCTTGGTGGAACGGCCAATGGAGGTATTATGTTCACTCAGCTTCGCAAACGCATCTTCAACAGAAAATTTTTGCAGGTTCTCGTCGTGGAAGTCATCGCTGCAACGCTTCTCAAGCTCCTTAGCTGCCTGCTGTGACGGCGCGGATGATCAGCAGGGCGCCGATCAGCGTGATCGCGGCGGCGCTTGCCACCGGCAGGCGGCGCAGCAGCCCTTCGCCGAGAGGAAAGCGTGCGATCCAGTGCCGTGTGGAGACGACCATGAGGCCGATGACAATCAGCACCGACGCCAGCCCGATGCTGAACGCGGTGATCAACACCATGCCGTAGGCGATCCGGTGCAGGGCAACGGCGGAAAGCAGCACGACCAGCGCAGACGGGCAGGGGACAATCCCACCGGAAATCCCCAGCGCCAGCAGGGAGCGCAGCGTGATCGGCCCTTCCGGGATGTCGTGGGTGTGCTGCCCCGGCCCGTGACCGTGAACATGATCGTGGGAGTGGTCTTCGGTGTGCAGGTGGATCTCGTCTGGGTTGTCTTCGTGGCTATGAATATGGTGGTGGCTTGTCGGCAGGCCGCGCAGGCGGGAGACCAGCAGCCAGACGCCGACGCCGAAGACGGCCAAGCCGCTCCCGGCGCTGAGGAACGGATACAGCTTCTCCGGCACAATGTAGCGCGACGCAAACAGCGTGATGAGGCCCAGCGCAAAGACGCCCAGGGTATGCGTGATCGTCACGATCAGGCCCAGCAGAACCGCATGACGCATTGTGCCGCGCGAGCCGACCAGGTACGCCGCCACCATCGTCTTGCCGTGACCCGGCGACAGGGCATGGAACGCGCCGAAGATAAACGCGATCAGCAGCCCGGTTAGCATAATGCCGGGCGTCAGGCTGCGGCGGGCGATCGCCTGCGTGAAGAGGTCACGCGGCGTCGCATCGCGCGTCGCTGCCAGCGTCTCCGTGGGCGCAGCGGCAGAAGCCACTGCTGCTCCGGGAACCGCCGAAAAGTGCGCCTCGGTGTCCTGGGGCGGGACAAGGTCGCGCGGATAAATGCTGAGGCCCCGGCTGCGGTCCTGGCTGAACGCCGACGCGCCCTCTAAAGCCACCCCGTCCCCATCCGCCGCTACAATTTCTTTCCAGCCGGTCCGGGACGGATAGTTGCGGTCTTCCCAGGCGATGTCGCGGGAACCCGGCAGCGTCGCCGCCGTCCAGTCCAGCATGATTTTCAGCGTTTGGAGGCCGCCCGCGCCCAGCGACAAGCGCAGATCGCTGTCCACCAGCGTCAGCGCCGACGGCTTGCCGTTCACGGTCAGCGTCACGCCGGAAGCAAATTGGGCCGCCCGCGCGGCCAGGTAAGCAGATTTCTCTGCCGGGCTGACGCTGCCGTTGTGGTCGGCGTCAAGCGTTTCTTTCTCACTGAGAGCCGGGATTTCCGCCATGTCAATGACATAACGAACTTTCACATCGCTTGGGTCTGCTTGAAGCCGGGCATAATGGCAGATCGCGAAGTTACCCATCGGGTGCGCGGACACGGGGGAAACGAGAGCAAGGCAAGCGGCCCAAAGACCAGCCAGCATAACCGCGCGTACTCCGGTCCACCGTAAACTTACCAGGCACATCACGTTTGCTGTCCTTCGCTGTCTGTCCGCCGCAGAGCCGCCGCCGCAAGCGGCGCGTCAACCGGGCTGAAGTTCGGGTTAAGCTGAACGGCACGGTGTAGGTACGTCCGCGCCGTTTGAGGGTCTTTTTGCTTCAGCGCAATCATGCCGGCATGAAACAGAAAATCGGCTTCGGGCGTCTTCTCCGCCAGCGCGGCCCGGCTCATCGCGGCGGCTTCGGAATAACGCCCGGTCTTGTACAGGCACCAGGCCAGTGCGTCGGCGGCGTAGACGTTTTTGCGTGTCTTGTATTCTTCCTGCGCGTCCGCTAAGGCTTCCGGCAGGTCCCGGTCATGGTTGGCCCGAAACAGGGACATCAGCCAGCCGCCGCGCACGCCGTTTGCCTTCTGGATGCGGTCAATGCTCTCGGCCAGCCGGTACTGCTGCTCGGCATCCGCCTTGCGCCCGGAAAGGGCGTACAAATCGCCGAGGGCGACGACGGCTTCGGTCTGCGGCACGACATCCACCGCTTTCTGATACGAGTCAATGGCATCGGGGTAATCGCCCCGGCCTGCCAGAACCCGGCCAAGCGCCATCAGCACCCGGTAGTTGCGCGGCGTGGTCGTCAGCGCATCCCGAAGTGTCTGCTCGGCGGCGGCTTGATGGCCAATGCTGTAGAGCATCAGCCCAAGCTGGGCGCGGCACCAGCCCGTGCTTTCGGCATAAGGCCCGCCGGCATCAATGGCCTTGACCATCAGCCCGACCCCGCCCCGAACATCCCCGGTTATCCAAAGCAGATGCCCACCCCGGCTGTAGGACGACAGATCGGGCCTCAGGTTCAGCATTCGCTGGTAATGGACGTAGGCGGCAGGGTAGTCGCCGATCTCCTGGTCGGCGTCACCGAGGAGGCCATAGGCATCTTGGGAGTTCGGATCAAGCGCCAGCGCCTTTCCAGCCCAGGCTTTGCTCCTTTCAAACTCGTGGCGGTCGCTTGTCACCCAGGCCATGCCATCGAGCGCCGGGACACTGGTTTTGTCCTGCGTCAGCGCTTTTTCGTAATCAGTCTCGGCAAGGCCGTAGTAGCTGAGGTCAGCAGTTTCCCGAGCCTTCTGCATTAAAGCGTCGCCGAGATCGGTCCAAGCTTTCGTGTTGCCCGGCGTCTTTTGCGTCGCCAGCGTGTCTTTCGTGATCGCCTGGTCCAGCTTCGCTACTTCGGCCGGCGGCAGGCTTGCGGCGGGCAGAGCGACTGGAATAGGGGCGGGGGCAAGGAGAGCGGCGACGGGGACCGGACGCGCCGGCCGGTGCAGTGTCCACGCTCCTGCCGCCAGGCAGAGCGCCAGAGTGCTGAGGGGAAGAAGCGGTTTGCTGAAGGGAAGAAGCATTACGTCGCGTTCGCTTTCACAGCCTTCGCAGGGGCAACCGACGCGGCCCTCGGCGACGAACCGAGCTGTTTCAGCGTGTCGGCGGCGATTTTGGCGTCCCGCAGATTAAAGTATGGGTTCAAGCTGAGGGCGTGGGACAGGCACTTGCCGCCGGTGATCCGGTCGCCGGCTTTGGCATAGATCATGCCCGCGTGGAACAGCATAGCCGCTTCGGGCGTCCGCCGGGCGAGCGCGGTCTGGATGGCGGCTTTTGCCGCGTCTTCCTGTCCGTTCTTATACTGGCACCAAGCCAGCGTGTCGGCATCACTGATATTTTGGCTCGCTTTGTTCTGCTCGGCCATCTGGAGCGCTTCCGGCAGATTGCGGTCATGGTCGGCATCAAACTGCGCGATCTGCATGTGGTCGTCTATGCCGGCGTCTGCGTCCTTCTTGTAAAGCGCTTCGACCAGCGAATACTGCTTTTCGGCCTCGGCCTTGTTGCCGGAGAGCGCGTACAGGTCGCCGAGCGTTGTCAGCGTATCCGTGTCCGGGGCCACGGCGGCGGACTTCCGGAGCAGCGCGATTGCCGCCGGATACTGCCCCCGCGCGGCTTTGAACTTACCCATTTCCGCCAGCGCATCGGCATTGTTCGGCGTGGTCTTCAGCACGGCCTGGACCGTCTGCTCGGCGGGGAGCAGGCCGCCCTGGTCAAACATCATCTGGGCGAACTGAATGCGGCACCAGGCGGTGTTTTCGGCGTAGGGACTGCCGGTTTGGACGGCTTTTGCCATCAGCCACAGGGCCTTGCGGGCATTGCCGTCCTGGTACAACAGCCGTGCGCCCCGGCTGTAGGAGGCAATGTCGGGCCGAATATCCAGCATCTTTTGGTAATGGGTGTAAGCATCGTCGTAATGCCCCTGCGCCGCGTCGTCGTCACCGAGCAGGCCGTAAGCCGTGTTGTTTTGGGGGTCGAGCGCAACCGCTTTGTTGGCCCACTCCGCGCTTTTGTCGTACTGGTTGCGGTCGCTCTCGACCCAGGCCAGCCCGGTCATGGCATCCGCCGAGTTCGGGTTTCGGACCAGCGCCTGCTGATAGACCTGCTCGGCGCAAGCGTAGTAGCGCGGGTCAGCGGTCTCGCGCGGCTTCTGCATGAGCGTATCGCCGAGCCGGACCCAGACTTTGTCGTCGCTTGGGTTTTGCTTCAGTAGTCCGGCCCATTTCGCGATGCCGTGGTCGGCGGCGGTGTGGGTGGAAGACACAGGAATAGCTGCCAGCGTCACGTCCGCCGCCGGCAGGGCCGGTGCGGTGGTGTTAGATGCGCTTGGCGCGTCCGCGGCGTCGTGATGGGACGCGCAGCCGGCCAACGCCAGGGCGCAGGGAAGCAGACAGAATAGAAGTTTCGGAAAAATTGCTTGCTTCATGGGTTATGTTTTTCAGACAGCCGACCTAGTAATGAATTACTGGGCTGAAAGGCGCTTCGCGCCGGCTGTCCTGCGGACAGAAGAATGGCTTTCGTCCTTCCAATCTTTTGTCCGCAGGACAACCAGCCGAAGGCTCTTCAGCCCAAGATTTCAATCTTGGGCGTTCGCTTGGGCAATCACCTACCCCCCGACATTCGGGCCGGAGTCCTTCGAGTTGCGCGTGCCGGCATTCGGCGTTCCCGCATACGGGAAGGTCATGTTGTAGACCTGGTCGTTGGAATTCACGTTATCGCCGAGCAGCGTCACCGTGGTGTAGCTGGGGCCGCTGGCAATCGCGGTCAACGCGATGTCTACGACATCATCCCCAAGCCGCCTTCCGTTCGGCCAGCCGCCGGGAACTGTCGCGCCGCTGGCAGTCTTCAGCGTGTCGCCGCCGATAAAGCCCAGTCTGCTAAACGCCGCCTGGCCGGAGAGATTGACCGGGCCGGTGGTCGTGTCCACCCGAATGACATCCGGGATATACACGGCGGCAAGGTCGGTGCGGCCGCTGGTGGCGAAGTTCTCCCCGTAGGTCTTGTTGATGAGCGCCGCCAGCTCGGAGTTCAGCGCGTAGGTCTTGTACTTGGTCGCGTCAGACGTCGGCAGGTCCCGGTTGTAGTTGTCTTTGTCCCGGATAGCGACCAGCGCTTCGTTGAAGAGCGGGTTCGCCTCGCGGTTGACCTGAATGTAGGGGCCGGACGAGACGTTATCGCCGGTGGTGGAGCGCAGTGTGATGCGGGGCCGGGAGACCGAGGCATAAACGCCGACGCCGCTGTTGGTACCGCCGGTGGTGAATGCGCCCTGGTAGGCGAATGAAGGCAGGTCGCTCAGCGGGATGACAATCGCGTAGTGCAGGACATTGAAGCCCTTGAAGCCGTCCACGCCGGTGCCGTCCTGACCCAATCCGTTGCCCTTTTTGTTCGACAGAATGCGCGAGTCCAGCAGGTCGGCGATGCCGGGGATGTCGGAATAAAATCCGTCCTCGCGGGAGCCGGCAAAGACCGTCGTTTGGCTGGCGACGCCGGAAACGGCGGGCAGGTCATAGGTAGTCTCGCGGGTGTAGGTATCCAGCCCGGCGCGGGTGGTCGCGCCGCTGACAGCCTTGCCGTAGTTCGGATTAGACGCTGCTGTTCCGGTCATGTCGTCATACTTCGGGGTTGTTCGTACCCCAGTGTTGTACGGCGGGACCATCAGCTTCATGGAAGCCGGGCTGATCTGCGTGGACGTATTCTGGCCGTTTGCCGTCACGGTTTTGGTGACGGTGTAAGTCTGAACAAAGTTCTGATGGGCATCGCCGACATCGTTGATCGGGCCGACATCGGCGGCCCCGTTGATGTTTGCGCCGCGCCCGTAGCGCAGGATCGTGTCGAGGTTCTTGTAGCTGCCGGCGGCGCTTGAAACCGGCGAGAACTTGAAGTCGTAGCGCTGCACCTGCGCCCCGGTGATCGGGTTTGCGATATGAATGGAGTAAAGGGCGTCATCCGAGAACGAGTCGTAAGTGACGCCGTCGCCCGGCTCCGAGAAAGGGCGGACGCTGACTTCGACCACTAGTGCCTGCGTGCCGTTCGACATGGTCTGGCGGAACGCATACACGTCGGTAAGGTTTGCCTGCGGGTCGAGTTTGATCAGCGGCGCGTCGCTGTGGCTGGAAGCATGTGCCGCCCCGCCGCCGAGGCCGAGTGCGCCGAGTGCAGCCGCTGCACAAAAAAGAGTCTTGAAGTTCATGTGTGTTCTCTTAAGTTCTAAATTGTATGACAAGATACAATTATTTTGTGGCCGTCGTGAGAGTGCGGCGACGCCGCACCGCGATAAATGTCAGCGCTGAAAGGCCGATGCCCAGCGAAACAAAAGTGCTGGCTTCCGGCACCGGAGCGCCGGCCGGTCCAAGCGTTGTTCCGGTCGAGGTGTTTCCATCCACGTCTAAAGTATCGAATGACACAGTGGAAGGTGAGAAAATGCTGCTGAACGAGAAGCCGGAAATTGTGCTCCCCGCACTAAACGCCTGGGTGCTGTTGAGTGTCGGCGAAAACGACATGATGCCGACGCCGGGGTCGAACGTAGTCTGGAACCCGGCCGGCGCCATCAAGTTTGTCGCCGTGTCGGCCTCCAGCGGCAGGCCGCTGATGTTCACAATGGTGAGGTCGGCGGGTGTGAAGTTGGTAATGCTGTAGTTGTAGGTGAACAATGACCCGGCTTGGGTGATTGTCGGAAGAACCGAGACTTGAAGCATCTGTGCGCGGGCGGAACCCGCTGAGAAGAAAGCGCCGAATGCCCCTGCAAGGGCCAGTGGCGCTGCGAACCGGCGTAGACGTGGAAGCATGGAGGGGCCTGCCTTTCAAAGCAAACGCAAGAAAGATCGTGAAAGCATGAGAAAAGGAAGCGTGTGACGGCAAAAGCTGTCACGGTGATGATGCGCCGGAAATGCGAGGCGGCAGGTACCGCTGCCGCTTCTCTTGCAGGTTAGGCGTGGCGGCACCTAGGACAATCGCACTTTTGCGGCGGTGAGCTGACTCCACGGAACCCGGCGGGGTAGGTAAAACGGGGTGTAATAGCAGATTTAGGTCTCGGCGCGTTTAACGCACCGGAAACAGCAAAGGAAGGTTGGCTCAGCTCACGTTTAAGAGTATACCTAGCGGTGCCCGAAGATACTCACCGAAACCTTTGCGGATATTAACCGGCGGTTACAACTCAAAAAATATAAAGAGTGAGATGGAAACTTTGGACCAGTCAAGCCGCTGTTTAGCGCGTTATCGCGCTAGGGGTTTTCGGTGGTTAAAGCCTTTGCGCTCTTAAACTGTTCCAAATTGGGGTATTGTCTGTCTTAGGGAAGGCGGGCAATCACAATGAGCGTGACACGGGAAATCGGACCGAGCGAACGGGTGGGACTGTACTCAGTGCCGGACAATGAGCTTGCCATCGGCAGCACGATCGGCGGGCCGAAGGCGGCGTGCATTATCAAGGCGACCGGGGCGATCCAGGTCGTGTATTCCATTGATATTGGGCAGGCACTTTTCGGGACCGTCGTGCTGCGGCATTACGATGCGGTTTCGGGAATGCACTTGTCTCAGGACCAGCCGGGGACATTCCTTCTTCACCCGGAGCATCAGGCGCATCGGTTCGGCCTGCCGCCGGGCCTGGCGGTGACGGAAAAAGTGTTTATCCTGAACGGAGCGCCGGACGAGGGCGGCGCGGTGGACCCGCCGGGCGTGTACCTTGCCGTCGAGATGACGAACGGCGGCGCGGAAGCGGCGCAGATCGCCACCTACGCAGCGGCAGATTTGTCCGGCAACACGGGGCATGATACGGTTGCCGAGTACGACAGCGCACTTGGCGCATTGGTCGCCTGGAACATGTCGCATCCCGACTGGGTGCGCGCCTTCGGCTGCTCGGATGCGCCCACAAGCTACGAGACGACGCTTGACTATGGCCGGGCTGTGGCAAGCTCCTACCCCGGTGTGCTATCGGGCCAGACCAACGCCCCGACCGATCCGCTCGGCGTCCTGCACCACGTCCGCACCATCCAGCCGGGCGAGACGGCCCATTTTTATTACCTGCTGTCGTTCGGCACCGGACGCGCGGAAGCGGAGGCGAACTACAAGTCTTGTCCGCCTGCCGACGCGGCGCTCGAAAAAACGTCGGCTTATTACGCCGAGATGCTGGGCCGCGCCGTGCTGATGACTCCGAACCCGGAGGTCAACCGGGGCGTTTTGTGGTCCAAAGCGAACATGATGCGAACGATGGTCAAAGCCCCGACCGGCTGGAGCTTTGTCAACGACCCGACCCGCTCGAACAACAGCGTCGGGCGCGATACCGCCTGGTTTGCCCACGGCGGCGATTATTTCCATCCCGACTTCGTGCGCGAGTCGCTTCTTGCCTATGTCCACAATCAAGAGGAGAACGGCAAGGTTGTCGAGTATTATGACATTCGGAACGGCAAAACCGCCGACTACGACCTCAATATCAACGATAACACGCCGCTTTTGGTCTACGCGCTCTGGCACCATTACAACACGTCCGGTGACTTAGACTTCCTCAAAGAGATCTACCCGGCGGCGATTAAAGCCGTGCGCTACATTCTGTCGCAGCGTAACGAGCAGGGCTTAGTTTGGTGTACGGCGACGGGGACTTCCGACTGGGGCATCATCGGCTGGCGCAACGTCATCACGAATTACCGCATTTCCGGCGCGTCCACCGAAGTCAACTCGGAGTGTTATGCCGCACTTCTGACAGCCTCCCACATGGCGCGGGTGCTGGGAAACCATGACGAAAGCCTGGAGCTTCTGACGGCAGCCGAGACCCTCAAGACCGCCATCAACACCCATCTCAAGAACCCCGGCAACGGCTTATACTACCTGAACATTGATGTAGACGGACACCCGCGCTCAAATGTCACATCTGACTTGGTGTTCCCCGTCATGTTCGGCGTTGCCGATGAGCAGACCTCGGCACAGATCATCAGCCGCCTGTCCGACACCGACTTTTGGACCGCCGCCGGCATCCGCACGACCCCGCGCGACGCCCCCGATTACGACCCGAACGGCACCAACAACGGCCCTTACGGCCTGCTCGGCGGGGTCTGGCTCGGCTGCTCGTTTTGGTTTGCGTTCGCCGCCGCCCGCTACAACCCGGAGTTTATGGACCGGGCCTTATCGGACTCGTTCAAGAACTTTTCAATGGACCCGCGCCGCAACAATACCGTTCCCGGCCAGTTTTCCGAGTGGCTGCACGGCGAGACCCTGACCAATGAAGGCATGATGCTGTCCCCATGGGACCCGCCCCGCTACCTCTGGGCGGCCATGGAAGGCGTTGTCGGGCTGGACCCATCGGGCGACGGCATTGCGCTCCATCCGCGCCTCGCCTCCGACTGGAAGTGGCTGGCCGTCCAGAACCTGCTTTACCGCAAGCGCCGGTTGTGCTACTTCGCCGTTCGCACTCCGGACATCAAAATCTACGCGAACTTCCAGCCGCATGGCTCGCTTCCTTACGAAGACTACGGCGACGATATCAGCAGCCAGGTCACGGCGGGCCTCGATTCCGTCTGCGCCCTCGGCCTCCGCAGCGGCGACCGCTTGATGCTCTTCGCGGGCAATACAAGCGAGCAGACAGTCTATACGTCCCTCAAAATCGGCGTCCCGCTGTCGGGCCGCTACCGGACCCGTTTGTACGAGAGTCTCCTCGGCGAATGGGAAGACCACGGCCTGCTGCCTGCCGAGCAGCTTCAATCAGGCCATGTGCTGAAAATCGAGCGCAAAGGCTTTTGTCTTCTGGAGCTGACGCAGGAGGTTTAGACACGCGATGCCGGAGGTGCTGGAATCCCACGAGCTGAAAGCCCGCGAAATCGCGCTGTACGGGGAGTGGAAACAGGTTGGACCACACTTTGAGGAGTACGCCGGCGAGTTTGCCGGAACCGCGTTTCTGCTGGTGTGCGTCGTCGGCATTGTTGCACTGACCTTTAGCGCACACTCGCCGCTGCCGCATCTGCTGCCGCCCCTAACAGTGCGCCTCGCCCTCATCGGCCTTGTCCTGGGCCTGGCAAGCTGGGCGGTTGCGTTGTCGCCGCCGGGCCGCCTGAGCGGGGCGCACCTGAACCCCGCGATCTCAGCGGGGTTCTGGCTGCTTGGAAAGATGCATCCGCGTGATCTTCTCGGTTATGTGCTGAGGCAAATGGCGGGGGCGGCCGCCGGAACACTTCTTGGCGGCGCTTTGTTCGGCTCCTGGACGCGGTCGGTCCATCTGGGGTCGCTGCATCCGGGACCGCACGTTTCCTTGCCGGCAGCCTGGGCCAGCGAATTAGCATCAACCTTTGTGCTGGCCTTCGCGGTGTTCGTCTGCGTCAGTCTGCCTAAGCTCGCCCGCTGGACCCCGGCGGTCGCGACAGGGCTGCTGATCTTCTTGATCGGCGGCGACGGCAACTACTCCGGCGCGGGGATGAACCCAGCCCGCTGGTTCGGCCCGGCGCTGGCCGCGCCTTTCTGGCGAGCCGGAACAGCCTATGCCGCTGCTCCGGTACTTGCCGCCCTCGCTGCCGCCGCCCTGCACCGTCTGTCCCGCGAAAGCCGCCCGCCGCACACGGCCAAATTGTTCCACGACCCGCGCTACCGCTCGATCTTCCGGGAGGATGGTGCGCCTTCGCGTCCTCCTGAAAGTGTCCGCAGAGCGATGCGAAAATGACAGTACCTCATTTCCGACGCGCCCGTTCCGGGCGGCCGAGCGCCGGCTGGGCCAGTTCCACCTTAACTTTGCGGCCCCGGATCGTCGCGCGGCGCAGGACGGCAACTACGTTCTGCGCTTCCGGCGCGGGGACTTCGACAAAGGCCGTGCGGTCGAGAATATCAATCGCGCCGATGGACCGGCCCGTCAGCCCTGCTTCGTTTGAGATCGCGCCGACCAGATCACCCGGACGCAGGCCGTCCTGGCGGCCCAATCCGATAAAGAGGCGGGCCATGCCGACTTCCGGCTGCTCGGACGCCGCGTTCAGTTCTTCCTCGGCCTCGGCGGGACCGGAATGCTGTGCAGTCCAAAGCATTTGCAGCGCGGCGGCAGCGATTTCGGCGGGATCATATTCTTCGGACAGGGCTTCTACGGCGGCAAGATGCCCGTCAAAGTTCCGCGCCGCCAAAGTCTCGCGCAGGGACTCCCCAAACAAGTCGCGGCGGCGGGCGGCAATGTCGGCGGCGGTTGGAATACGCGCGGGCTTGATGACCGCGCCAGTCATCTGCTCAATCGCCCGAAGCTGACGCCGCTCCCGGCCTTCCACCAGCGTAATCGCATCCCCGGTGCGCCCCGCCCGGCCTGTGCGCCCGATCCGGTGGATATACTGCTCCACGTCCCATGGGATGTCGTAGTTGATTACATGCGTAACGGTATCAATGTCTAGGCCCCGCGCCGCGACATCGGTGGCGATCAGCAGGTCGGCCAGCCCCTCGCGGAACCGGCGCATGACCCGGTCTCGGTCCGCCTGTCCTAAGTCCCCGTGCAAGGCTTCCGCGCTGTAGCCGCGCAGGCGCAGGGCGTCGGCCAGATCGTTCGTCTCCTGCCGGGTGCGGCAGAACACAATCGTTGGGCCGGGCGTCTCCATGTCCAGCACGCGGGCCAGGGCTTCAAGCTTGCGGCCCGGCGCGACTTCGTAATAGGTCTGATTTGTCGCGGCGACCGTGCGCCGCTTGGCGTCAATCGCGACATGGACCGGGTCTTTTAAAAACCTCTGGGTCAGCGCGGCGATGCGCGGCGGCATGGTCGCGGAGAAGAACGCGAGTTGGCGCGGCTCCGGCAGCTCGGCCAAGATCGTTTCCATATCCTCTAAAAAGCCCAAAGCCAGCATTTCGTCGGCTTCGTCCAAGACGCAGACTTTGACTTGATCCACTACCAATGTCCCGCGCCGCAGGTGGTCCAAAAGGCGTCCAGGCGTGCCGACAACGATGTGAGCGCCGTCGCGCAGGGCGCGGAACTGCCGGTCTAAAGGCTGCCCGCCGTAGACAGGAACCACGCGCAGGCCGGTATGCTTAGCAAGCGCAAGAATGCCGCCCGCAACTTGAATGGCAAGCTCGCGGGTTGGCTCCAAGACAAGCGCCTGCACGGCAGGGTTTGCGGGGTCGCTAGCCTCAATCAGCGGCAGGGCAAACGCCGCCGTTTTGCCGGTACCTGTCTGCGCTTGCCCGATGAGGTCGCGCCCGGCAAGCAGCACGGGGATAGACCGGGCCTGGATCGGTGTCGGCGCTTCAAACCCCAGGTCGCCGATGGCCCGCATGACGGGTTCCGAGAGCGCGAGATCGGCAAACAGCGGCAGGTCTTCAATTTCTTCGGGTTCGGGGGCAGCGGCAACAATGGGTTTCGGCGCGGCGGTTTTTGCCGGCTTCGCAGCGTAAGGCTTCTTTGTCGTGCTTTTTGCTGGTGGCTTGGCGGCGGTGGGCTTGGCGGTTACTGCGGGTTTGCGGGGGACTTTAGGCATAGGATTTAACCTCGGCAAGATTGTATGCAGGCGAAGAGTTCAAAACTTAACAGATGCCCGTGCCCCTCCGGGTAGCCAGTGCTGATACGCAGTAATGCCGAAGGCATTGGCGGGGAATTGCACTTTCGGAACACAGGGGTTCAGCCCCGTGAACTTCATAAAATCTGTTTCTCCGTCCCAGTATACCCTGTATGCGTCACGCCTGAAAGCCGAATGTCACGCGATGACGCGCCGATGTCCAGTGCATAGGCGCCGAGATCGGACTGCCAGCCCTGTGTTTTCGTGTCCCAATAAGCGAACGCCTTTGGGCCGAGCGTCAGCACGACCGTCTTAGTTTGGCCCGGCAGCAATGCTACCCGCGCGAAGGCTTTGAGTTCACGCACGGGCCGGTCTACTCTTGGCGCGAGGGGCCGGACATAGCACTCGACAATCTCGTCACCCGCGCGTTTGCCGGTGTTCTGGACGGCAACGCGCACGGTTATCGGTCTGCCAAGTTCGGCCATCGGCGGCACTTGAAGATGGCTGTAAGCAAACGACGTGTACGACAGGCCGTAGCCGAATGGGAACAGGGGCTTGATTTTGTCTTTATCAAAGTGCCGGTAGCCGACATACACGCCTTCCATGTAGCGGACAAAGCCGCCCGCGCCGGGATAGTTGCCCCAGTCAGAATACTGGTCGCGGGCATTGGCCCAGGTTCCGGCGAGCTTCCCCGACGGGCAGTTGTCGCCGAAAATGATGTCGGCGGCGGCGTTCCCGGCTTCCTGCCCGGAGTACCATGTTTCCAGCACCCCCGGCACGCGCGGCAGCCAGCGCGACACCTGAAGCGGCGTCCCGCAGTTCAGCACGACCAGGGTTTTCGGGTTCGCAGCGGCGACGGCCTCAATCAGCTTTTCCTGATCGCCCGGCAGATGCAGACCGGGTGGGTCCATTTCCTCGCCCTCGTAGTTATTGTCAGTGCCGACTACCACAATCGCCGCGTCGGCGGTTTTGGCGAGCGCAGCGGCTTTTTCTATCGTGCCGGGGGCGCTCGTTCCGGTGCGCGGGCAGCCTTGCTCGAACGTCACTTTGACGCCGGGGCCAAGCTTCTTTTTAATGCCGTCCAAAATTGAGACTTGGTAGAACGGCTTGACATCGGCGCTCCAACGCCCGCCAAGCTGGGTGTCGGCAGCATTCGGCCCAATCACGGCCAGCGACTTAACCGTCTTGCTGAGTGGTAGAAAATGGTTCGTATTTTTCAGCAGCGTGATGCCTTCCAGCGCAGCTTTTCGGGCTAGCGCCTGATGGGCGGGGCTGCTGATGACGCTTTGAGAGACAGGCTTCGGCTTGTCCAGCAGCCCTGTTCGCAGCATGAGGCGCAGGACACGGCGCACGGCACCGTCAATCCCGGCCTGCGTAATCTGCCCGTCCGCAAGGGCGCTCGTGAGGGCCGCCGGGCTGAAACGGTCCGGCTGAGGCATCTCCACATCCGTGCCGGCGTTCAATGTCGCGGCGGTTTCATGCACGGAACCCCAGTCCGAAACCGCCAGGCCGTCCCAGCCCCACTGCCTCTTCAGCAAATCTGTGACAAGAGGCCTGCTTTGAGCGCAGAATGTCCCGTTGACCCGGCCCAGCGCTGGCATGATCGCCCAGACATGGGCGTCGTGGGTCGCGGCATCGAATGCCGGCAGGTAAATCTCGTGCAGGGTACGCTCGTCTATCGCCACATTGATGTCGTGCCGGTCTGTCTCCTGGTCGTTGCAGACAAAGTGCTTGATGCACGACGCTACCCCCTGGCCCTGCATTCCGTGAATATACGCCGTCGCCATCCGGGCGCTGACATAGGGGTCTTCGCTGAAGTTCTCGAAGTAGCGCCCGCTCTGCGGCGTCCGCTGGATATTAACGCACGGACCGTAGACAATCTGCCGGTTCTTGGCCCGCGCTTCCTGCCCGACCGCCGCGCCGATTTGCCGCACAAGCAGAGGGTCCCAGGTGGATGCCATCACCACTTCCATCGGAAACGCCGACGCGGGGCCGTCCCGCAGCCCCGCCGTGGAATCAGTCGTCCGCAGGCTGGGAAGGCCGAGGCGCGGGATCGCCGGCAGGTCCAGTTTGTACGGGTCGCCATACCCGATCAGCGCCAAAAGGCTCAGCTTTTCCGGCTGTGTCAGCCGCCCCAAAAGATCGCTCACCCGCGCCTCCGCCGAAGCCTTCGGATTAGCGTAGACGGCGTTTGGGACAAAGCCCCCGCTCGGCGGGTCGGCCTGTGCGCGGCTGACGGTGAAAACAAAGAGGAGGCCGAGGAGAAGTTTGGTGGTTTTGTTCATGGAAGCTCTGTGTGGCGGCAGGTCGAATGGGCCGGACGAGGAGTTTTTTAACTCCTCGTTTCTGCACGCTGAAACGCATTTGACAACGCAAGCCGCAGCCGGTATAATAAAAGCCACAAGATAAAAGCCGCAAAACGCATGGGGTTGTAGCTCAGGGGATAGAGCGAGGGACTCCTAAGCCTTAGGCCGCTGGTTCGATTCCAGTCAACCCCATATTTGCTTGCTCTTCTTCATTGCTTTTGCTGCCATAGTACCACAATCTCCGCCCACTTTTTCTTCAGCTCTGCTTCCACTTCAAAACTTCCGTGTGCGGGTACACTCTGACCATGAAGATCGCGTATTTCGACTGCTTTTCCGGGGTCAGCGGCGACATGGCCCTCGGCGCATTGCTTGCGTGCGGCGCGGACGAAGCCGCGTTCCGGCAGGCGCTGGCCGGTCTGTCCGTTCCCGGCTATGATCTCAAAATTGAGCGCGTCACGCGCGGCGGCCTCGCCGCCACCGATGTTGATGTCGCGTTGGTGGAACACGAGCAGAGGCATGGACGGCACTTGTCCGACATTGCTGCGCTGCTGGAACACAGTACGCTTTCCAATGCAGTCCGGCAAAAAGCGCTGGCGGTCTTTGGGCGGCTGGCAGACGCCGAGGCGAAGATCCACGGCATGAGCCGCGAAGAAGTCCATTTTCACGAAGTCGGGGCGGTGGACGCGATTGTGGACATTGTCGGCGTCTGCCTGCTGCTGGAAATGCTCGGTGTGGAGCGTGTCGTGCTGTCGGCGCTTCCCTGCGGCCACGGCACAATCACCTGCGACCACGGCATTCTGCCCGTGCCTGCTCCGGCGACGCTGGAGCTGCTGGCCGGCTTCCCTGTCTACCCCGTAGATATTCGCGGCGAGCTGGTCACGCCGACCGGCGCGGCGCTCTTGACCACGCTGGCAGGTCCCGTTGCCGCCGGGCCGATGCCGGCGATGCGGGTTCTGACCAGCGGCTTCGGGGCCGGCAAAAAACAGTTCGACCCGAACCGGCCCAATCTGTTGCGCGTCGTGATCGGCGAAATGGAAGAAAGCATGGACAGAACGCCGCAAACAATTGCCGTTCTGGAAACAAACCTAGACGATCAAAACCCGGAAGGCTTTGATCTGCTGATGGAGCGCCTGCTTGCCGCCGGGGCAGTAGACGTTTTCTTTGCGCCGATCCAGATGAAGAAGAACCGGCCCGCAACCCTGGTGACGGCGCTGTGTCCGTTAGAAAAGACCGAAGAACTGGCCGCGATTTTATTTCGGGAGTCCGGGACTTTCGGTATCCGCATTCGCGAGCAGAAGCGGCTGACGCTGACCCGCTCCTGGGAGACGGTGACGACCGAGTACGGTCCCATTCAAGTGAAAGTCGGAACGTGGCAGGGCGAAGAAATGACGGCGTCCCCGGAGTACGAAGACTGCAAGCAGGCCGCGCTGACTCACGGCGTTCCCTTGCGCCGGGTTTACGATGCCGCGCGGAGCAGGCGGTGACGCCTAGCGAGTTTATCCAAATCCTGCACGGGTGGCAGAACTATTACACGCTGCTCGGCGAGTCGTCGGCCACCCTGACCGGCTTGATGTTTGTTGCGGCGAGCTTGGGCGCCCGCCTCCTGGATGACAAATCCGGGCCGAAAATCCAGACGTTTATCACGCCGTCCGTGATTTACTTTTCTCTCGTTCTGGTGCTGTCTGCGCTGATGAATGTGCCGACCCAAACCCGCCAGTTTCTGACGGCCGAGCTGAGCGGCCTGGGCCTGCTTGCCGGCGGGTACAGCTTATCACATCTGGGACGCCTGCACACATTCAGTCATGAAGCCACCCTCGCGGGCGGAGTTTGGATTTGGACTGTCGCCGCTCCTTTTCTTGCGTCGCTTTGGCTGCTAGGAGCGGCTTGGGGTCTGAATCGCGCTTTCTCCTGGGCGCTCGATGCCGCTGCTGTCGGGGTTTTGCTTTTTGTCGTGGTTGGCCTCCACAATGCCTGGGGCGTGACACTGCGCTTTGTCAGCCTAACGCCGAGCTAGCAGTGCGTCCTCGTTTAACATCTGCCGGCTGCGGGAACATCTGCCTCAGATCTTAGAGGAGAAAGTTCATGCCTCACGACGAAAGACCATCCCTACCGACCTCTTCCGAGACCGAGCTGAGCCGCCGACAGTTTCTGCGAACCGCCGGCCAGGCCGGCGGCAACAACAGCAGCAACCAAACGGGACAAAACAGCCCTAGTCAAAGTGGCGGGCAGTCCCAAACGCCGCCGTCGCCCGCCGGCATTGATGAAAACGGGCCGTCGGCATCGTCGCGGCGGACGACCGGAGCGCTCGGCAGCACGACGCCCGGCCCGTCGGCCCCAAAAAGCGTTCCCGACGGCCCGCCTGCCGGAACCGGGAATATTCCCCGACGTCCGCTCGGCAAAACCGGCCTCACCGTGTCCGCGCTCGGCCTCGGCGGACACCATTTGGGCGACGCCGACAGCGTCAACGAAGCCACAGATATCGTCCACGAAGCGATTGACACCGGCGTCACATTCTTTGGTAACTACTGGGAGTACCATGACGGCAAGTCGGAGAACTGGCTCGGACGCGCTCTGAGTGGAGGACGACGGGACAAAGCGGTCCTGATGACCAAAGTTTGCACCCACGGGCGCACCGCGCCTGTCGCGATGCAGCAGCTTGAAGAGTCCCTGCTGCGGCTTCGCACGGACCATTTGGATGTCTGGCAAATCCACGAATGCGTCTACTATGACGACCCCGACCTGCACTTCGCGCCAAACGGCGTTTGGGAGGCGATGCGGGACGCCAAGCAGCAGGGAAAAGTCCGCTTTATCGGGTTCACGGGACACAAGACGCCGCAAATCCATCTGCGGAGGCTGGCATTGGCCGACCCGCTCGGCCTTCACTTCGATGCCGTTCAAATGCCCTTGAACGCCTTTGACGCGACCTACCGCTCTTTTCAGCAGTTTGTTCTGCCGGGAGCAAACCGGCGCAGCAGGGCTGTTCTCGGTATGAAAAGCCTCGGCGGGGGCGGCGAGCCGATCCTGCACGGTGCGGTGACACCCCAGGAAGCCCTGCGCTATGCGATGAGCCTGCCGGCAGCGACCGCGATCAACGGCATTGGCTCGCTGCAAGTCCTGCACCAGAACCTGGCCGTGGCCCGCGACTTCAAGCCCCTGTCCGCCGCCGAGATGACCGCGCTTGCCCAGCGCTGCCAGGACCTCGCCGCCGACGGCCACCTAGAGCTGTACAAAAGCACCAAAAAGTACGATGCCAATGTCGGTCGCTCCCAGTATGGCTACCCGTCACCCGAAGAGCTGCCGATGTGAGCGCAGCTCTTCCCGCGTCAAGCAAGCAAAACGACGTGAACTGGTGGGTGCTGGCGGCGGTCGGCACCGGAACCTTCATGTCGGCGCTCGACGGCAGCATCGCGAACACGGTGCTGCCGGTTTTGGTGCGCTCGCTCCACGGCACGGCGGCGTCGGTCGAATGGGTAGTCACAGTTTACCTGCTGGTGACGAGCGCTCTGGTGCTGAGCGCGGGCCGGTGGGGCGACCTGCACGGCCACAAGCCGATGTACCTGGCGGGGTTCGGGGTCTTTATCGGCGGCTCCGCGCTCTGCGGCCTGGCGCCGACAATCCCGATCTTAGCCATGATGCGCGGGGTTCAGGCGCTTGGAGCGACCCTGCTGTTTGCCAGTTCCGGGGCCATCGTCACGCTGAACTTCCCGGCCCGCGTGCGCGGACAGGCCCTGGGAACGGGGGCAACCCTGACCTACCTCGGCCTCAGCGCCGGGCCGATTCTCGGCGGCTGGCTGACGACCCATTTTACCTGGCACGCGGTTTTTTACATCAATGTCCCTATCGGCCTGCTCGCGCTCGGCCTCAGCCAGCGCTTTATTCCAAACGACGCTCCCCACTCCAAATCCGCAAAGTTTGATGTGCTTGGCGCGGTCCTTTTTGCCTCAGGTCTGACTGCCCTGTTGATTGCGCTTAATCAGGGCCATGCTTGGGGATGGGCGTCGGCGGCGGCAATCGCGCTGCTGGTCTCGGCGGGGCTGCTGCTGATCGGGTTCGTCGTGTGGGAGCGACACGCACAAAGCCCAATGCTGGACTTCGGCCTCTTCCGGGACCGGGCGTTCTCGGCGGCAGGCGTCAGCGCTTTGTTGTCGTTTGTCTCGCTGAACGGCCTGCTGTTCCTGCTGCCGTTTTACCTCATCGCCGGGCGCGGCCTGTCCGCCGCATCGGCGGGGCTTGTCATTGCCGCCCTGCCGGTTGCCATGGCGCTGGTCGCCCCGGCCAGCGGCTGGCTGGCGGACCGGGTCGGCACGGCGCTCCCGGCGACTTTCGGTATGATCCTGCTGGCCCTTGGAACCCTGCTGCTGTCCCAGCTCGGCCCGCACACCGGCCTGCACCGCGTCGCGGCGTCGCTTGCTCTGTGCGGGGTCGGGATTGGCGTGTTTTTGTCCGCCAACAACAGTGCGCTGATGGGGTCCGCCCCGCGCGAGCAGCAGGGAGTCGCCGGCGCCATCCGCGCGACCGCCCGCAATTTAGGCAACGTGCTGGGCATCGGCCTTGTCGGCGCAGTCTTCAACAGTGTTCTAGCACAGGGACAATCCAGGATATTTCCAGCCGTCCACGCCGGGCTGCTGGCCGTCTGCCTTGCCGCCTGCCTCGGTGCAGCAGCCTCTGCTATTCGGGGTACGGCACGGAAAAGAGGGTTACTATAAAGATTGACCGGGGCGCACTGCCCATCATTCTTGCTTTCTTCCTCAGCGCCGGCTTTCTTTGCGCGGCGGATGGGCGCAACACAGCCTTAAAAGCTGTTGCTATTGATGCGGTGAGCGTAGCAGGCGGCGCCGAAGCCGTTGTCTATGTTGACGACGGCGACGCCGCCGGCGCAGGAGTTCAGCATAGTCAGCAGCGCGGCGACGCCGCCGAACGCCGTGCCGTAGCCGATAGAAGTGGGGACGGCGACGACGGGGCGGGAGACTAATCCGGCGACAACGCTTGTCAGCGCTCCTTCCATGCCGGCGCAGACGACCAGGGCGTTTGCGTGTTGAACGGTGTCTAAATGGCCCAAAAGGCGGTGCAGGCCGGCGACCCCGACATCGTAAATGCGCTCAACGCGGCTGCCCTGCCACTCTAAAGTCAAGGCCGCTTCCTCGCCGACCGGCGTGTCGGCGGTCCCGGCGGTCAGCACGGCGACGTAGCGTTCGGGATGGATAGGGGCAGGCGGCGTACCGACGGTAATCAAGCGGGGCAGGGGATGAAAGACGGCTTGAGGCAACAGAGTTTGGACGGCGGCGAACTGCTCCGGCGTCGCGCGGGTCGCCAGCACCCGGTCGGAATGAACTGACAGCCGGGCCATGATCTCGGCGACTTGGATCTCCGACTTGCCGGGGCAGTAGACAACTTCCGGCATCCCTGTCCGCACCGCCCGGTGTGTGTCCAGCTCCGCAAAGCCGCCGACCGAATCATAGGGCAGAGAGCGCAGGGTTTCCAAAGCGTCGCCGACATTGACTTCGCCGGTCTGCACGCCGGTCAGCATCGCCGACAGGCGATCAATGTCCATGTGCGGCTGTTCCTGAGTTGACATTCCCTAAATTGGCATTCAGACTTCCGCTTTTGTAGCCGCCCAGCTCGACGGCGACATAGGTGTAACCGAGCGCTTTGAGCTTGTCGCTGATCTGTCCGCGTAGGCTAGGGTCAAGGATTCGGTTCATCTCCGCCGGGTCTACTTCAAGACGCGCGATGGTGTCATGGTGGCGCACCCGCACCTGCTTGAAGCCTAACTCATGGCGCAGGTAATCCTCTGCGTCGTCCAAACGCGACAGAAGCTCAGCGGTGATGCGTGTGCCGTAAGGAAAGCGCGACGACAAACACGCCAGCGCGGGCTTGTCCCAGGTTGCCAGCCCTAGGGACTTGGACAGATGCCGGATCTCGGCTTTGGTCAAACCCACTTCCAGCAGCGGGGCAAGAACGCCGAACTCCGCCGCCGCGATCTGGCCGGGCCGGTAGTCGCCGAGATCGTCATGGTTTGCGCCGTAGGCGATCCACCGGATACTGCGCTCCTGCGCTACTTTGGATAAGTGCGTGAACAGCTCGGTCTTGCAGTAATAGCAGCGGTTTTCCGGGTTTGACGCATAATTCTCGTCTTGCAGCTCATTCGCTTCCACGGTCAAGACGGGAATGCCCATCGCCGCCGCAAGCGCCAGGGCGTCGTCTTTCTCGCGCCGGGCATACGACTCGGACAGCGCGATCACGGCCAGGGCGCTGTCGCCGAGAACGTCATACGCGACTTTGGCGAGAAGGGCGCTGTCCGCGCCGCCGGAAAAGCCGATGACGACCGAGCCGAGCGAGCGCAGCTTATCTTGAAGCGCCTGATACTTTTGGTCAAGGGTCGGCTGAAAGGTCTCGAAACTGGTGTTGACGGGGAGGAAACGGGCGAGTGCTTGCATGAAGCCAGTGTACCCGGCGCAATGGAGAAAAAAACCTCACCCGACAACAAGTCACCCTCTCCTTCAGCAAGGAGAGGGCAGGCGCTTGCGCCGGGGTGAGGTTCTTACGACGGCGGATTTGCCAGGGGCTGGCGGACGACGTGGTCGGGGAACTGGAGCAGACGCGCCTGGCTCCAGTGCATCCATTTCGCATGACCGTCGTAAAACAGATAGTTTGCCCCGCCCCGATGCCGGTCGTACTTGATCCATCCCTCTTTCGGATACGGATTGGTGCCGGTGTAGCCGGGGTCTGAGCTGCTTTGAACTAGGTCCGCCTCGCCCGGCCAGGTGTCGTAATCGTCCTGCGGAAGATAGCCCCAGGCGGCGTTGTTGGGATCGTCCAGCGCGACCGAGTTGCGCTCGGAGAACATAATGATGTTCTGGTCCGGCAGCGAATTCATCGCCGCTTCGGTGGCAAAGCCCGGCAGGACACCTTCTTTGATGTAGCGGCAGGATTTGTGCGTGAAAATAGAGTTTAGCAGATAGCTCCACATCGCCTGGTGGTTCGTCTCTGCCTGGCACTGCTCGCCGTTGGGTGCAGCGCTGCATTCCTGGCCCAGCATTGTGATGCCGCCGTTGTAGGCGACGATGTTGTTGACTTGGTGTGTCGAGTGGGGCGCCGGATCGTCCGGGCAGTAAATGACATCGCGCGACGCCATGTAGGGTTGAAAGAAAATCGCCCAGGGTTTCTCGGCGTTGGAATTGCCGTCGCCGCCGCCGACGCACCCGCTAACATCCGCTGGTAGGGTAGGGGTCTGCGTCCCGTCATCTAAGACATAATCTTCGTGATGATGGTACAGCGCTCCGTCATTGTCGTTCATGTACTGGTTCGCGGCGAGGCCGATTTGCTTGAGATTGGACAAACAGGCAGTCCGGCGGGCGTTTTCGCGGACGCTTTGGAAGACGGGAAACAAGATCGCAGCGAGAATCGCGATGATGGCGATGACGACGAGCAGTTCAATCAAGGTAAAGGCGCGGCGTGTGGGAGACATGAGCAATGGCTTCTAAGACGTTCGGTAGTCTTAGGGATTATGGCACATATTTGGCAGAAACCTGGCAAAATTGCCAAAGTTCGTAAGAAATTATTTCCATGTCATTTCTTTGTGTAATATGCTATGATAGACTTGAAAGAACAAAGTAAGATAAATGACCGGACATGACTTTGAAAGCGAAAGCGGTTTACAGGACTGGATCAAGCACGAGCTGAGTCACCTTGCCGCGCAGGAACAGGAACTGGCGGGGAGCGCCCTCGGCTCCCGCAACCTCTCGCTGCGCGTCCCGCTGGCCCTGCATCTTATGCTGACGCGGATTGCGGAAAAACTAGATCGCTCCAAAAGCGCCGTCGCCGAGGAAGTCCTCACCTGGGCCATCCGCGACGTTTACAAACAGTTCGATCTGCCGCCCATGACCCAGGCCGATCTCGAAGAATTCGCCGCGCTCCTTGAAAAAGCGCCCGCCGACAAGCCCGCCGCGAAAAAAACAACCCGCTAACCTCCCCGCAGTTTCTCCAAAGAAGCTTACTGCTTAGAATCGACACCCGATGCGAACCCGCACCCGAATTATTTTTCTGCTGACACTTCTCGTCGCCGCCAACGCCCTATTCTGGCTGCTGACGTGGAGCGCGGCCCACACCTATGCGCTTTTGATGTCCACCGGCCTGCTTGCCTACGGCTTCGGGCTGCGGCACGCGGTCGATGCCGACCATATCTCGGCGATTGACAACACGACCCGGAAGCTGATGCAGGAAGGCAAAAAGCCCATCGGCGTCGGCTTTTACTTTTCGCTGGGCCACTCCACCGTCGTCGTGCTGCTGTGCGCCGCGCTGGCCCTATCCACGGCGTATGTCGAGCATCATCTGCCGCAGTGGAAGAACATCGGCGGGGTGGTCGGAACGATTATTTCCGGCTGCTTTTTGTATCTCATCGGCATTATCAACTTGATTGTGATGGTGGATCTGCTGAGAGCGTTCAAGCGGGTGGCGAATGGCGAAAAGTACGACGACCTAGACGTGGACCAGTACCTTGCCAACCGGGGCCTCATCGGGCGCTTTTTCCGGCCTTTGTTCCGCATGGTGAGCAAAAGCTGGCACATGTATTTGATCGGGTTTCTGTTCGGCCTCGGCTTTGATACGGCTACTGAGGTCGGCATTCTGGCGGTTTCGGCGCACGGCGGGCAGGTCGGGATGCCGTTCTGGACCATCATGCTGCTCCCCGCACTGTTCACGGTTGGCATGTGCCTGGTGGACACAAGCGACGGCATTCTGATGCTTGGCGCTTACGGCTGGGCGTTCATCAAGCCGATCCGCAAGCTGTACTACAACCTGTGCATTACACTGCTGTCGGTGCTAGTCGCGTTCATCGTCGGCACCTACGAGCTGCTTCAAATCGTGCAGGCGCAGTTCAACCTGCGCGGGCCGTTCTGGAACACGGTCGGTCGGCTGAACTTCGACAATCTCGGCTTTGTCATTATCGGCACGTTTGTCGCCGGCTGGCTGGTGTCTATGCTTGTCTACAAGTGGAAAAAGTACGAGACCGTCGGCGAAGCAAAAATGGAAGAGGTGGAGCTAAAAGAGAAGATTACCGAAGAGCGAGAACCGGCTGTTTCTGCCGGGAGGCGGTGAGACAACGGGACACAGCCACGGAGTTCCTTCCGTGGCTTTTATTTTGTCTGCCCTGCTTCCCGTTGACTTCGCTCCGCTTTTCGTGTAAGATGAGTGCCATCTCACGGCACTCTGAAACGAAAGCATTGGAGCATCATGGACACTTCCCAAACGCACGAAAAAGAAGCGCCTGTCAAAATCGGCATTGTCGGTTGCGGCAACATCAGCGACATCTACTTTCAGACTGCCAAGCGTTTGGACATTCTCGAAGTCGTCGCCTGTGCCGATCTGGATGGAAACCGGGCCAAAGCGAAAGCCGCCGCGCATGGCATTCCCAAAGCCTGCACCGTTGCGGAGTTGCTGGCAGACCCTGAAATCCAGATTGTCGTCAACCTCACCATTCCCAAAGCCCACCATGACGTGTGCCTGGCCGCGCTTCACGCGGGCAAAAGTGCGTATGTTGAGAAGCCGCTCTCGCTGACCCGCGAGCAGGGACGGGAGCTGCTCCAAGTCGCCGAAGCCAGGAATTTGAAGATCGGCGGCGCTCCTGATACGTTCCTCGGCGCGGGCCTGCAAGCCTGCCGCAAAGTCATTGATGACGGCCTCATCGGTGAGCCGGTCGCGGCGACGGCGTTTATGCTCTGCCACGGCCATGAGACCTGGCACCCCGACCCCGAATTCTACTACAAGCCCGGCGGCGGTCCGCTGTTCGACATGGGGCCGTATTATTTGACGGCTTTGGCCGCGCTGATGGGGCCGATCACCCGCATTGCCGGCTCGGCCCAGAAAGCATTCTCCGTCCGTACCGTCACCAGCGAGCCGAAGAACGGGTATGTGATTACGGTCGAGACGCCAACTCATATCGCTGGGACGATGGACTTTGCGAACGGGGCGGTCGCGACTGTGATCACGTCGTTCGATGTCTGGTCCTCCACCCTGCCGCCGATTGAGATTCACGGCACGCACGGCTCGCTGCTGGTCCCCGACCCCAACACGTTCGGCGGGCCGGTGAAAGTCAACCGGGGCGGAGGCGGCTGGGAAGACGTGCCGCTGACCCACGGCTATGCCGAGAACAGCCGGGGTTTAGGCGTTGCCGACATGGCCTATGCGCTGCGCGAGAGTCGCCCGGCGCGGGCCGGCGGCGACCTGACCTACCATGTGCTGGAAGCCATGTGGGGCTTCCTAGACTCGTCGGAGCAGTCCTTGTACTACAAAATGCACAGCACATTAGAGCGGCCCGCCGCCCTGCCGGAAGTCTGGCCGCCTGCGTAATTGCGAAGATAGAAAGCGAGAGAATAAATTCCTCTCGCTGGTTAATGCCGTCCTTCGGACGAAAGACAGGAAACGCAAACGTCCGTGACTCCCTCGTCCGAAGGACGTGTATGTGTAGCAGATACGAAGTAATGCCGAAGGCATAGAGGAATTCATTCCCTCGCGTCCGTTGCCTTCATAACTCAAGAAAGAACCACCTATGCCCATCAACTTTGACCTGCTGAAAAACCTCTGCGAGACCCCCGGCGTTTCCAGCCGCGAAGACAAAGTCCGCGACCTCGTCATTGAAGAACTAAAGCCCCTAACCGATGAAATCCGGGTAGACACCCTCGGCAATGTGATTGCCGTGAAAAAAGGAACCGGCGGGCCGCGCGTCATGCTGGCCGCGCACACCGATGAAATCGGCTTTTTGGTCAAGTTTATTGACGATAAAGGCTTTCTGCGGCTCCAGCCGGTCGGTGGGTGGGACCCGCGCACGATGGTGGCCCAGCGGGTACATGTCCACGGCTTCGGCGGCCAGACCCTGCTGGGGGCGCTTATGCCCGCCGCCAAACCCATTCACCTGCTGACCCCCGAAGAAATGGGCAAGCCGCTCAAAATCGAGGAGTTCTTTGTAGATTTAGGGATGCCGGTGGACGAAGTGAAGGCGCAGGTAGAAATGGGTGACATGGTGACGATGGCCCGGACGACCGAACGCATCGGCAACAATGTTTTTTCTAAATGCCTCGATGACCGCCTGAGCGTCTTTGTGATGATTGAAGCCCTGCGGGCCGTCGGCCCGCACGCCGCCGAGATTATCGCGGTCGCCACGACTCAGGAAGAAGTCGGTTTGCGCGGCGCGACCACGGCGGCTTACGCTTTAGAACCCGAAATCGGCATCGCTTTGGACGTGACGCTGGCAAACGATTTTCCCGGCACCGCCGACTCCGACCAAGTGACGCGGCTCGGCGAAGGCGCGGCTTTGAAGATCATGGACGGCTCTACCCTGAGCCATCCCAAGCTGCTCCGCCACTTCCGGGATTTGGCCGAAAAGCACGGCATCAAGCACCAGCTTGAAATCCTGTCGCGTGGCGGCACCGATGCCGGAGCGATCCAACGCTCTCGTGCCGGTGTCCCGACGTTTACGCTGTCCCTGCCGACCCGCTACATTCACACCGTCAACGAGATGGCAAGCGTCGCCGACATTGAAGCGACAACGGCCCTGCTGGCCCGCTACTTGGAGGACGCCCATAACGGCCAGTACAATTAGCGCTTCAAGCGAGCAGGAACGCGGGCAGAGCCGGGCCGGGATCGGCCTGGCTTTATTCTGCACCTACGTTGTCTGGGGTTCCACATTTCTCGGCATGAGAATTGCCCTGGAAGGGCTGCCGCCGTTTCTCATGGCCGGATGCCGCTTCCTTCTCGCGGGCGGCGGGATGCTTCTGCTCCTGCGCGGACGCGGCACCTCCTGGCCGCAAAAGAAGCAGTGGGGCGGGGCGGCATTAGTTGGTGCCTTACTGCTCGGCGGCGGCAACGGCGGCATTGTTCTGGCGGAGCATCTCGGCGTTTCATCCGGGCTGGCCGCTCTCGGCTCGGCGACCGTGCCGCTCTGGGCGTCGCTCTTTTCGGGCTTTTGGGGCGAGTGGCCGACCCGGCGCGAATGGACGGGCCTCGCAGTCGGCTTCGCCGGGGTCATCTGCCTGAGCTTGGAAGGCGGCCTGCGGGCCAGTCCGTGGGGCGCGGTTTCCGTTCTGGGATCGTCGGTCTGCTGGGCGTTCGGCTCGATTTGGAGTCGCCGCCTGCCGCTGCCGTTGGGCCTGTCCGCGCCGGGAGCGCAAATGCTCTGCGGCGGCGTCTTGCTGCTGGGCATGGCGGCGGTGACACGGGAACACGCGCCCGCTGCCTTGCACCTGCGCCCCGCGTTTGCCTTTGGGTACTTGGTTGTCGCGGCGGCGGTCGGCTACGGCGCGTATGCGTACCTTTTGCAGCGGGTGCGCCCGGCGCTGGCGACTTCCAATGCCTACGTCAACCCTGTGATCGCCGTCGCCCTCGGCGCGGCGTTTGCCGGTGAGCGCATCTCCGCCCTCGGCATCATCGCCCTGCTGCTGATTTTAAGCGGCGTTGCGCTGACCGCGTTCACGAAAAAGCCTGCTGTCGCCGCCCAGGAGAAGCTATGACCATCCAATCGCTCGGCTACCGGACAGACTTGTTCTTTCCGCGCTTTGACGGCGAAGTGCTGGACCGGGGCGACTACACCGTCATTCGAACGCCATCGAACCCGTCGTTCCATTGGGGCAATTTTCTGCTGTTTGACCGGCCTCCCGCCGCCGGGGACTTGGACCGCTGGCGGCGGCTGTTCGCGGAGGAAATCGGGACGCCGCCGGACATCACGCATTTGGCGTTCGGCTGGGATAGCACGGCAGGCGAGACCGGCGATATTCAGCCGTTTTTAGACGCCGGGCTGCGCCTGATGCCCTCAGTGGTGCTGACAACCCAGGCGGTCCATCCGCCGCCCAAGTACAATCCAGACATTGTCATACGCCCGCTGCGTGAAGATTGGGAATGGGAAAGTGCGCTAGAGTCGCAGATTGCCTGCCGCGCTTCCGAATACACACGGGAAGGCTACACGCCCTACAAAACCCGCGCGATGCTCCGCTACCGCCAAATGGTGCAGGCGGGCCTCGGCGAGTGGTTTGGGGCGTTCCTAGAGGGTCGCGTTGCCGGAGACTTAGGCGTGTTTGTTGAGGACGGCGTCGGACGGTTCCAGTCCGTCGGCACGCACCCGGACTTTCGGCGGCGCGGCATCTGCGGCACACTTGTCTGCGAAGCGGCTCAGTATGCCTTCCAGCATTTAGGCGCAAAGACGCTGGTCATGGTGGCGGACGAAGAATACCACGCCGCGAAGATTTACGAGTCGGTCGGCTTTGTCCCGACGGAGCATGAGATCGGCATGGACTGGTGGGAGGGCGCTGATGCCAACCGATAAACAGGCCGCAGAAGCCATTCTCGCCCAAATCGCCGCCGTCGCCGACGCCCGGATGCGCCCGATGTTCGGCGGGTACGTCATCTATGTCGAGGAAAAAGTCATCGGCCAGTTCGACGACAACCAGCTTTTCGTCAAAACAACCCTATTCGGCGAGCAGTACGCCCCGGAACTGGAACGCGCGTCTCCGTATCCCGGTGCAAAGCCCGCGTTTGTCGTGCCGGTGGAGCGGCTAGAAGACGCCGACTGGCTCCAGGAATTTATCGTAGGGACTCGCCGCCAGATCAAGTAGAGCATACGCAAGATAAACAAGTTCCTAAAGGGTTCATAACTTGCCGTAGTGCAGCAGAATGACACCGTTCCCGAAGCGTTCGGCATTTTTGCAAGAAAACTTGATGGGCTTGCTCGTGTCAAGGAACAAGGGAATACCCGCGCCCAGCAGCATTGGCATGACAAAAAGCAAAATCTCGTCAATGAGATCCTCTTGCAGAAAACTGCGGACGACTTTGCCGCCTCCCATCAGCCAAATGTTGTTTGTAGTGGTCTCTTTCAGATCGGCGCAGAGTGTGGTCAGGTCGCCGCTGTAGAAGGAAACATCCGAGTGAACCGGTCCCGGCGGCTGAGGATTATGAGTGAGTACAATGGTTCGCTTGCCGGTGAAAGCCCACTCTCCAAAGCCGCAAACTTGTTCGTAAGTAGCGCGTCCCATGATAATGGAACCGACCTCGGCATAAAACTCGTCGTAGCGCAACTCGTCGGCCATGTAGTCATTCAGCCACTCTACCAAGCCGTTTGACGTAGCAATGAAGCCATCCAGGCTTGACGCGATATAAAGCTGCACTTTAGGGTAGGACTCGTTCATGTTTCCTCTCAATCTTTATGAAACTGGCTAGTTTTGTTCGGCGACTGGAAAGATTATGCGGCACGGCAGTAGATAAAAGCGATTGTTGACAGAAGCGAGTAGAAAACATTTTGATTTGTCTCACTTGATGAGAATTTTCACGGGGTTAGAAAGCAGTAAATTATGGCGTTGAATGGGCGGACGGTGATGCTGGCGCTGGCGGAGAACGAGGGCGTGAAGCGGACACTGGTGCAGAACGGGATGTCGAAGGGTATGGTGCAGCGCTTTGTCGCGGGCGAGACTTTGGACGACGCGCTGGCGACGGCGCAGCGACTGAAGGCGCAGAATATCGGCACTGCGCTGGATCTGCTCGGTGAGAATGTGGCGACAGCCTCGGAAGCGTCGGCATCTACCGAAGCTTACATTGGTGTCTTGACGGCAGTGGCGGAGGCCGATCTGCCGCCGCCGTATATTTCCATCAAGCTGACCGCGCTGGGTCTGGACTTAGGCGACGGGCTGGCTGCTGCCAACCTGCGGCGGGTTTTGTCTGCCGCGCAGGCCATTCCCGGTGCGTTTGTGCGGGTGGACATGGAAGGCTCAGCGTACACGCAGCGCACACTTGACATTGTCCGGGCGGCGCACACGGAGTTTTCCCATGTCGGAACCGTCCTGCAATCGTACCTGCGCCGGACCGACGACGATTTGGCACAGCTCAACGCCGAGAAGATTTCCGTGCGCCTGGTCAAAGGCGCGTATGCGGAGCCGGCGGACGTTGCCTACCCCGACAAAGCCGACGTGGACGCGGCGTATATTTGGCAGATGCGGGCGCTGCTTTTGCACGGCCACCATCCGGCGATTGCGTCCCAAGATGAAGCCATTTTGCGGGAAGCGAAGCGGTATGTCCGGGAACAGCGCATTCCAAACGACCGCTTTGAGTTCCAGATGCTTCTCGGTGTCCGGCGCGACTTGCAGGAGTCGCTGGCCGCTGAGGGCTACTTTGTCCGTGCCTACGTCCCCTTCGGCGTGTCCTGGTATCCCTACTTCATGCGCCGCTTGGCCGAGCGTCCCGCCAACATCGGTTTTATCTTGAAGAACTTGGTGAAGTAGGACGCAGGAAGGGCGAACACAAGGTTCGCGCCCTACATGACGTTCCCAATCCTGACCCCCGTAGGGGCGAACCTTGTGTTCGCCCTTCTTTCGCATTCGCCCTTCTTTCGCATTCGCATTCTCCATCTGCTCATGTCCATGAACACTGCCGATTACGCCGACAACTGGGACAGCCTGCCGCCGGAAGTGCAAAACGCGCTGACGCCGATCCTCACGCACTTTGAGGAGGCTGCCGATCTGCTGTTTGATCGGCGGCTCAATCTGTCGTTTGAAGCCGCCGTCAAAGACCTGAGCATTCCAGGCATTGTCGCGCTGACGACCGGCCTGCGCGAGCTGCGGGATTTGCTCTCAGCGCGGGTGACGGTAGAAGATGCAGGGGAAGGGAAGCTATTGTTTGACGGTACGGTGCCGCTGACGGCTTATGATTTGCCGCTGTACGCGCCGCCGGTCTACCTGTCGCAGCTTGCACAGTACATGGACGGGCAGAATGTGCGGGTGTGGAAAGAAGAAACAGCAGCGGAGATTGTCGGCGTTTTGCTGGTCATGGCGAGGTATGTCCGGCCCGACATCGAAACCGCGCGGATGCTGATTGCAGGCCTGCATGACATGGCTTATCTGTACCCGTCATCGCTGCCGCTAATTGAAGAGGCAGCGGCGCAGACCGAATGGCCGAACGCAGCACGGGTTGCCGAACCGGCGGCGCGGCTGGCAAAAAAGTAAAGCCCCCACCCCTGTCCCTCCCCCATAAGAATGAGAGAGGGATAAGAAGGGAGGCAATTTGCCATCATCTTAACTTTCAACCCTTCTCCTGCGTAACGGGGGGGGGGTCGCAACTTGTTGCGGGGGTGGGGGCCGTTACCGCCCGCGCCGCGCAGGCATCGAGCGGCGTCCGCCGGACTGGGCGCCGCCGTCCCATCCGCCGCCGTAGGTGCGGCCGCTGCCCTGGGAGCGGCGGGCCTGCTGGCGGGCGCCCTGACGGTTCTCGTTTGGGTCCACTGGGTTCGGGTCGAGACGCTGGCCGACCAGCTTCTCAATCGCGCGAAGCTGAGGCGTGTCGCCGTGGGTCACGAATGTCAGTGCCTTGCCGGAGCGTCCCGCCCGGCCTGTCCGGCCGATGCGGTGGATGTAATCCTCGGCGTTCACGGGAACATCGTAATTGATGACGTGCGTGATGTGCGGGACATCAATGCCCCGCGCGGCGACATCGGTGGCGACGAGAACGTCAATCCGCTTGCCTCGAAACTGAGCCAAAACCCGCTCGCGCTGATTCTGCGAAATGTCGCCGTGGATTGAACCCGAACGCATCCCAGCGTCGGCGAGCGTCTTTTCAAGCCGGTCAACGCCGTGCCGGGTGCGGGCAAAGACCAGCGCCCCGCCGCCGCCTTCGCGGGCTTCGTGCAGAAGCGTGAGCAGAAGCTCGCCCTTCTCAGCCGCCGTAACGCGGTGGACGATCTGCTCGATCTGCTCAACAACGGTCGAGCGCGGGCCGGCGTTGATGATGACTGGGTTATGCAGGTAGGCTTGCGCCAGCTTTTCGACATCGCCGTCCATTGTCGCCGAGAACAGCATGGTCTGCCGTCCTTCCGACTTCAAGTGCTTGGCGATCCGCTGCACCTGGGGCAGAAAGCCCATGTCCAGCATCCGGTCGGCTTCGTCTAAAACGAACATCGAGACATCGGACAGGTCTACATAGCCCTGCTCCAAATGGTCGAACAGGCGGCCCGGCGTGGCAACAATGAGGTCCACGCCGCGCCGCAGCTTGGCGACCTGGGCGCCCATGCCCGCGCCGCCGTAGATGGCCGCACCGCGAATGCCGGAGCCTTTGCCGTAAAGGGCAAATGACGCTTCGACCTGGACGGCCAACTCGCGGGTCGGGACCAGCACGAGGGCGCGGGGCTTAACGGCGTCGCTGCGGTCGAGCTTGTTGATGATGGGAATGGCGAAGACAGCGGTCTTGCCGCCGCCGGTCTGGGCGCAGGCAATCAAATCCTGGCCGCTGAGTGCGGCGGGAAGCGCCAGGCTCTGAATTTCAGTGGGGGTAACATGACCGGCAGTGGCGAGGTTGGTCTGGATGACGTCCCGCAGGGCCAATTCAGCAAAAGTTTCCAATAAGTTTTTCCTTTTTCCTCCGCACATGGGGAGGGATGCCGCCCGTCTGTGAATTTGTAAATACAGGCGGCGCAATCCAAATCTCCACTCACGCACGGAAGGCAGTTAGAACTCAATGAGAATGCTAAACGGCTTCGCACTTTCTCGGCCAGGCGCAAACAACGGAAGCAGTAGCAGAAACAGGGGCGCAAACGAACGAGAACAAGCGGATACTTTGAAACTGTTGGTCTTATCATACCACATTTTTATATAAAACGGTGAATTCACTTGAAAATAAGTAAGACCCGCCGCCCCGCGAAGTAAAGCGGCAGGTTGGGTATACTTGCAAAAAAACTGGAGCCTTTGTTTGCTTATTGATGGTACCGTTTTTCGCACCCACAGCGGTAATTATTATGTCCAAACCGACACGGCAGGCGTTGTCGTCTGCAAGCTGCGTGGGAACCTCAAAAAAGAGCTAGTGTATTCCACGTCAGACAGCCATGCCCGCCGCGTCGAGCAGGCTGGGAAGCGCCGCGCCACCGACCCGCTGACGGTCGGCGACCGGGTTTCAGTAGACAGCGACCTTGCCATGATTGAGAGCGTTTTCCCACGCACGTCTTCCCTGTCCCGCCACTCCCCGTCGGGCCGGGGCGAGCATACGCTGGTCGCCAACTTGGATCAGGCATTTTTAACCGTGGCTGCCGCCCACCCAAAGCCCGATGTCTGGCTCTTGGACCGCTTTCTCGTCCTGGCCGAGGCCGCCGACATCCCCCCGCGCATCATTGTCAACAAAACAGACCGTTTGGAAGACGAAGGCCGCCCCGAAGTGGAAGCCGCGATTGCAGTCTACGAGAAGATCGGCTACCCGGTTTACTGGGTCAGTGCCAAAACAGGGCAGGGGATTGATGCTCTGCGGGACGCGATGCAGGGGCGCATCTCGGCGGTCGCCGGGCCGTCGGGCGTCGGCAAAAGCAGCCTCCTCAACACAGTTCAGCCGGGCCTTCAGCTTAAGGTCGGCGACATCAGTGTGACCAATTTGGCGGGCCGGCACACGACCACAACCGCTGAGTTGCTGCCGCTCGACGGCGGCGGCTGGGTGGCGGACACGCCGGGTCTGCGCCAGGTGGATTTCTGGGAAATCGAGAAAAGCGAGATCCGCTACTGCTTCCCCGAATTCGCTCCGTACCTCGACGAGTGCAAGTTCGCCGACTGCCGCCACCACACGGAGCTAGGCTGCGCCGTCCGCGCCGCTGTAGACACCGGCGAGATCGACCGGCGGCGGTACGAAAGCTATTTGGGAATGACGTAAATCACTCAAAGCCAAAGCTGCCGTAGTCGGCGGAGGTGATGCGCCAAACTTTGGTGGGGATAACAAGGTAGCGGTTGGCGTCTTCGCGCTTCCACTGGGCGATAACGTCGTGGCTGTAGAGGATGCGGCCGTCCGCCGGCGAGACAACTGACAAGTGGCTGGTGGAAGTCGCCATGTCGCCGGAGACGCTGATGACGGGGAGGGACTGAGTAATGTGGACCGGCTCGCTGCCCTGAACTTTGTTGAGGAGAAAGCGGAGCTGGACAGGGGAGGGGACATTAGCGTCATGGTAGTTTGCCGAGACGATTCCCATTACCCCACCGACATCATGCCGCTCTCCAGCGGCCCGCGCGGCTTCAAGCTGCCCCGCAATCTGGGCCGCGTCGGGGACCGGCGGCTGGCGCAGGAACACGAACGCGGCGACGATAAACATGAGGAGCAAAGCCAGCCAGAGCAGGATTTTGGACGAGGGTTTCATGCAGACTTATACCCAGGTCTGCCCGCATCGGATTAAGTGTATCAAGGACGGGTGTCTTTGCGGGACTCCAGCCGCCAGCGGAAGTTTAAGGGACCAATGCCGTAGGTCAGCGAAAACGGCGGGACATGGTAGACGCTGATCCGGGGCAGGCGGAGAGGGAGGTCGGTCGGACGCACCCGCCCGAACTCGGTGGTGACGGCCTGCGCGTAGCCGGCCTCTGCGGCAAGCGCAGCCACCGTATCGCTGACGTCGCCGTAGGGGTAGCACAGCACGGACATCGGCGCTTGCAGCTTCTGTTCTAAAACGTCCTTGCTGCCGGCAAGCTCCCGGCGGGCATCAGCAGGGCTGAGGCTGCCGAGCTTGGGATGGGTCGCCGTGTGGGCTTCAAACGAGATCAGACGGCTTTTCTGCATCGCAGTGATGTCGTCCCAGGTCAGAAGCGGGGTCGGGTCGTAGCCTTCGGACGTGACCCAGTCATTGGTTTTGCCGACGCGCTCCGACACTAAAAAGACCGTGTAGGCGAAGCCAAGCTGCTCCATCAGGGGATACACATTGGTCTTCAAATTGGCGTAGCCGTCGTCGAATGTCAGAAGGACAGGCTTTGGCGGGAGCGGTGCCGCTCCTACGCGGGCGGCGGCAAGCATCGAAAACGTAATCGGAGTGTAGCCGGCACGTTCCAGCATCCGCATCTGCCCGGCGAACTCCCCTGCCAGCACATAAAAGTGCTTGTACTTGGGCGGGCGCGGCGCGTCTTCGACCGCGTGATACATCAAAATCGGCACGTTGAAAGTGGGCATGGCTAGACCAGGGCGGCAACCAGGCAAAGCTCGCGGTAGAGAGCTTCCAGACGGTCAAGCTGCGTTCCCTGCGAGAAACGCTCTTCGGCGGCTTTGCGGCCGCAGTCGCCGAGTGTGATACGGAGTTCTTGCCCCCCGACCGGGTCCAGCAGGCGGCGCAGCGCAGAAACCAGCGCAGAGCGGTCGCCCGGCGGGACAAGCAGACCGGTCGCCTCATCTTGAACGACTTCGCGGCAGCCGCCGATCGCGGTTGCGACAGTTGGCAGGCCCGCCGCCATGCCCTCAGCCAGCGCCAGGCCGAACGCTTCATCGCTCGGCAGATGCACCAGCACGTCAAATGCCGTCAGCAGCGCCGGAATGTCCGTGCGCGGTCCCGTGAAGACGACACGGTCCCGAAAGCCGCCCGCTTCGGCCTGCGCGGTCAGCGCGGCTTGTTCACCGGATCTTCCCTCACTGCCGATAAGAACAATCCATAGAACAGGACAGGCTGCCAGCAAGGCCGGGACTGCATCAAAAAGTTGTCTTTGGCCTTTGGCGTCTAGACGCCCGATCATCCCCAAAACAAGCGCATTCTCCGGGATGCCCAAGTCCTGCCTTGCCCGGACGCGCCGCCGCGCCGCTTCACCGGAGCCGGGCGGCGCGTACTTGCCCAGCGTGATGCCGTTTGGGATCAAGTGAACAAAGTTCGGCGAGAACCGATGGTCGCGCAGCAGGCGGTCCCGAACCGGGCCGGAAACCGCCGCGACGGCGTCCGCACCCCAGGCAAAAAAACGCCCGCCGAGCCGGAGCGGCTCGCCGAGGGGGCGGACCATGTGCGCGTGCAGCACCAGCGCCGCATCTCGGCGCAGAACAATCCGTGCCAGCGCGACGCCCAGCACGGCGGCGACATAATCCCGGCGGGAATGGGCATGGACAACGTCAACGCGCTCTGCTTGGATCATCCGGGCAAGCCGCCAAGCCGCGCCGAGGTCGCCGGAATTGCGGACCCGCAGCGCCGCCGTCGGCAGCGCGGCCTCGCGGCACCATGACTCGATAAAGCCGCCGGGGGCGCAGGCAAACCGGACCATCGCGCCGCGTCCGGCCAGGGCGGCGGCAAGCTCGACCGAGTGCCGCTCGATGCCGCCCTGGCTTTTCGTACTGGCAACGTGCAGCAGCCGGAGCGGAGGACGCTCCGGTGCAAGAGGCCAGGGCAGAACGGCGCTATTGACGTTCGGCATACCACTTCTGCATAAACTGCTGGTATTCATGCTGTTTTTCTTTGATCTTCCGCCACCAGGCTTCATTGGCCCGGTACCATTGCACTGTTTCCGCGAGGCGCTCTTCAAACTTCTCTTTTTCGGGATGGTAGCCAAGCCCCGCCATCTTGGAAACATCCAGTGAGTAGCGCCGGTCGTGACCGGGCCGGTCCTGGACATGGTGGATCAGCGACTCCGGCTTGCCGAGCAGCGTCAAGAGCAGATGCACGATCTCTAAATTCGGACGGTCATTATCGCCGCCGACGTTGTAGACTTCGCCAGGCGTCCCATGGTGCAGGGCGAGGTCAATACCTCGGCAGTGGTCCATGACATACATCCAGTCGCGCACCTGCTGGCCGTCGCCGTAGACGGGAACCGGCTTGTCGTCAATCAAATTGGTGATAAACAGCGGGATGATTTTTTCGGGATAGTGGTATGGCCCAAACGTGTTGGATCCGCGCGTCACGATGGTCGGCAGGCCGAATGTCTGGTGATACGCCCGGACCATCAGCTCGCCGCCTGCCTTTGCCGCCGAGTAGGGCTGGTTCGGCTCCAGAGCATCGCCTTCCCGGAAGATACCGTCGGTCGTGCCGTAAACCTCGTCGGTTGAAACTTGGTGAAAGCGCACGTGCTTGTATTTCCGGGCGGCTTCCAGCAGCACAAAGACGCCGTTGAAGTTCGCCTGCACGGCGCTTTCGGGATCTAAAATCGCCCGGTCATTGTGACTTTCGGCGGCGAAGTTGACGATCACATCGGCGTTCTGGGCTAAATTATTGACCAGAGGTGCGTCGCTGATGTTGCCGTGGATGAACGTGAAATTCGGGTTCTTCCAGACATCGGCCAGATTGTCCAAATTGCCCGCGTAAGTCAGCGCGTCCAGCACGATGACCCGGTAATCGGGATACTTGTCCAGCACATACCGCACGAAATTGGAGCCGATGAAGCCCGCGCCGCCGGTCACGATCAGTGTCTGCATAAAACTTCCTAAAGCCTAATCCCCTAAAGCCTAATCCCCTAAAGTCCAATCTCTTAAAGCCCGAAGCGGCCCAGCAGTCCTTGAAGCATTCCGCCGCCCCCTGCGCCGCCCTGCCCGCCCGCGCCGAGAACATCGTTCAGCAGGCCGCCCGCCGCTGGGAACCGGTTCGCCACTTCGGTCATCACTTCCGGGTGAGCCTGGGCAAGCGCCATCGTCGTTGCGGCCAAGTCGCCGTGGGACATCTGGCTGGGATCGGTCGTGCCGACGCCGGCCCCGCCGAGCAGGCTTTGGACATTGACGCCCTGGCCGCCGAGCATACCGAGCGCTTCCGAAAGCAGGCCCCGGTGCGCGTCCACGTCTTCCGGTGCCGCCGACGTAACCGCTTGGGTTGCCTCGTCCTGCGTCTGGCCGTCATCTTGATAATCGTCTGGCATTAAGTTTCTCCTTAAGTGAGATTGGAATAAATGAGATCAGAAACTGTTCCGGGATTATTATAACACAATGTTAGGGTGAGGGGAAGAGGAAGCGAACAAATGATGAATTTCTGGTGAATAAACGAGGAAAAAGAAGGCGAAGTCAGGGCGCTTTGCCCGCCGGGGCCGGGGAAAGGCCGTGGGCCTGAACTTGAGTGATGAAATTTTTGGCGTCGGCGACGTGCTGCCCTTGCGGAAACTTCTGCAAATACGTCTGCCAAATCGAGATGGCTCGCTTGCCGTCGCCCAATACCGCGTAAGCGCTGGCTTCGTTAAAGAGGCTGTTCTCGTGATGGGGGTCTTGTTTCTGCGCGAGGACGTACTGCTCCAGCGCCTTTTGCGGCTGGGACGACTTAAAGTACGCGACGCCGAGGTCGGTCCGAATGTCCGGGTTGTCAATGCCTTCGGCAATCGCCTTCTGGTACGATGCAGCCGCCTGGGGCCACTGCCCCTGGTCTTCCTGCTGATTGCCGAGAATCCGGTCCGCCTGGGCCGTCTGCGTCCGGCTCTGCAACGCCTGCGCGAGCGCGGGCCGCAGGGCGAGATATGTCCCGCCCGCGCCGAGCGCCGCGCACACGAGGCCGACGGCAAAATAGCCGCCGATGACTGCTCTCGGCACGACGGCGGCAGTCTGTGAAGAAGTCACCGGGGAGGCTGCCCGGCGGGTCTTGCGCGGCATAATCAGCACACTCCCGCCGGCAGCTTCTCGAATGCATTTTCTACGCCGTTCGCTGAGGCAGGTCGCCGGGGCATCTGCGTCAGCGCCTTGCGGGCGACTTCTTCGGGGGTCAGGCCCGCCAAATCCCGCAGCGTCGGGACCGGGCCATGCTCAATAAAATGGTCCGGCAGGCCGATGACGGCGGCGGGAACGGCCAGCCCTGCTTCAGACAGCAGCTCTAAAACCGCCGAGCCGAAGCCGCCCGATGCGACGCCGTCTTCGATTGTTACGACCGAGCCGCAGCGGCGCACGGCGCTCAGAATTGCTTCGGCGTCCAAAGGCTTGCAGAAGCGGGCGTTGATGACCGTGGCTTCGACGCCCTGCTTCGCCAGCAGATCAGCGGCGTCCAGCGCGATCTTGACGCCCGCGCCAAGCCCAATCAGCGCTGTGTCGCCGCCCCGGCGCAGCATTTCGGCCCGGCCCAGCTCAACCGGGCGCGGCTGTTCGCCCAAAGCGTCCTGCCCGCCGCGCGGGTAGCGCACGGCGATGGGGCCGGCTTCGTAATCCAGAGCAAAGCGGGTCATCGCCCGCATCTCATCAGTGTCCTTTGGGGCCATTAGAACCAAGTTTGGAATGCAGCGCAGGTACGCCAGATCAAAGACGCCGTGGTGTGTCCCGCCGTCGTCGCCGACCAGGCCGCCTCGGTCCAAAAAGAACCGCACGGGCAGACGCTGCAACGCGACGTCGTGAATGATCGGGTCGTAGGCTCTTTGGAGAAATGTAGAATAGATAGCGGCGACCGGCTTGAAGCCTTCGGCAGCAAGCCCGGCGGCAAAGACAACTGCGTGCTGCTCGGCGATCCCGACATCAAAGAACCGCTCCGGGTGGAGCTTTGCAAACTTGTTCAATCCCGTGCCGTCGGGCATCGCCGCCGTGATGCCGACAATCTTGTCGTCGGTCTCAGCGAGGTCGTTCAAGGTCTCGACAAACGCATCGGTGAACGAGACGCCGGCGAGTTTTGCTTCGGTCTTGCCGTCGTCCGGGCTGAACTTGCCGAGGCCGTGATACGTGCGGGAGTTCGCTTCCGCATAGGGAATGCCTTTGCCCTTGACCGTCAGCACATGCACCAGCACCGGGCCTTTGAGGCGCTTGACATGCTGGAAGACATTGACCAAGTTTTCCAAGTTATGCCCGTCAATCGGGCCGATGTAGGTGAAGCCCATTTCTTCAAACAGCAGCCCCTTGTGGGCAGGGGTCGCAAAATGGGTGGCGGTGTGCTTCGCCGCCTTTGCGGCCTTTTTGATGATCTCTGAGCCGACCGGCATCCCCGCAATCATGCGCTTGGCTGTGTTCTCGCCTGCCTGGTACAGCGGCTCCATGCGAAGCTTTGCCAGATATGTCGCTAAAGCGCCGACATTTTCGGCAATGGACATTTCGTTGTCGTTCAAGACAATCGTAATGTCCGTGCCGTCGTCAGCGGCATTGTTCAGGCCCTCTAAGGCCATGCCGCCGGTCAGCGCACCATCACCGATGAGCGCCAGAACCGAGTGATTCGCGCCCCGAAAGTCGCGGGCTTTGGCAAAGCCCATCGCCGCCGAAATAGACGTGGACGCATGGCCCGCGCCGAACAAATCAAAAGGCGATTCGTCAATCCGCAGGAAACCGGACAGGCCACCGTGCTGCCGGATCGTCGGGAGCAGACCTCGCCGCCCGGTCAGGATTTTGTGAACGTAGCCTTGATGCCCGACATCCCAGATCAGCTTGTCTTTGGGCAGGGTGTAAACTTTGTGCAGAGCCAGCGTCAGCTCGACGACGCCGAGGGACGGAGCAAGATGCCCGCCGGTTTTGGCGACGGTCTGAGTGAGGTAAACACGGATTTCCTGGGCCAGCGTTCGAAGCTGCTCCGAGGAAAGCCCCTTAAGGTCGGCGGGGCTGTTGATCCCGTCCAATAGCTGCGTCGCGCTTGTGTCGGGTTGGTCCATGCGGGGCGTCTCTTTCTCGGCGATTATCTTTTGTGCGGTGATGCGGTCAAAGGATAGGGCGTGGCAAGTGATAGCCATGCCGTTTCTTGTCTGTCAGGATTATACCCGCCTTTGTCGCTTTATTTCACAAAGTAGTTTGCAATTTATTATACTTGGACGCAAAGATGAAAAACAGGTACAATCGCGGGCATGAAGGCAGATACCACAGCGCCCGCCGATGCAAACGCGGCGACGTCCGCCAAGATGCTCCCGTTCGCCCGCGCCCTCGCGAGCGACGTACAAACGGCTTTGCAGCCCGGCCTGCGTCTGGTCACCCCGCAAAAGCTACTGGCCGCGACGGAAACTTCCCACCAGTTTTATGAGCAGACTTGGCGCTATGTGCAAAGCCTCAATGTCGTACCCCATGCCTGCGCCGCTGGGTGCGCCTATTGCTGCCATCTCACGGTCGAAGCCTCCGCGCCAGAAGTCTTTTTAATTGCCGCTCATCTGAAAGCGCATCTGCCCGCAGAACGTTTGGAGGCCGTCAAAGAGCGAGTCCGGCAAACAGCCGCCGCCGTGCGCGGCCTGTCACCCACCGAGCGGGTCCGCGCCGCCGTGCCATGCGCCCTGCTGGTCCAGGGCCAGTGCAGCGTTTACCCTGCTCGGCCTCTCGGCTGCCGGTCCTGGAATAGCCGGGACGCCCGTGCCTGCGCCCAGGTCCTGCACGACGGCGGCGGGGATCTGCGCCCGGTGCAGGACCAGCGCCCCGGCGGGATCGAGTCCGGGGTCCGGGCGGGCTTCGCGGCAGCACTGCAATCGGCGGGTCTGCCGGAAGACGATACGCGCCGGTGCGAGCTGAACACAGCCCTCCAGATTGCGCTGGACGACTCATCGGCATTGTCCGGCTGGCTCGGCGGGACCGACACTCTCGCCTCAGCCCGCGCGGCAGTGGAGTACGGGTAGCCAGTGCTGCCGCCGGGTGAGGTCTCCGAAATCTTCGTTCTGTAAGCTTACTCGTACCCCGCCCCGAAAATTCTTTTCTTCTTAATGCTCTCTTAACATTGCCCTTGTATAATCCCTGCGTTGTACTATGAACTTGTGTTCTTGAACTTATGACAAGGAGCCTCATCCCATGAAATTCTCATTCTCCGCACTTTCCCTGCGGCTGGCCTGCGGCACGGCGGTCGCGGCTGCCGGCCTGCTGTCCGCCCCCGGTGCGTTCGCCCAAACTGCCTCCCCGTTTACGTTTCAAGTCGTGAACAGCACGGCTTCCAGCGGTGATCCTGTCTTCTCCGTAACTGATAACCTGACATTCACGAACCTGCAAATCAACGAAACATTCGCCAGCGGCTTCAGCCAGATACTGCTGCTGAACGACCTCGTCACGGCGACCACTGACCCAGTTCTGGGCGGCTCTGAGTTTAGCGACAAGTTCATTCCAAACAGTATTCTAACTTCGGCGGTTCTGACCGGCTCCATCGCCACTTACCCCGGCCAGACGATGCAGACCGTGGATCTGGCGACCGATTTCAGCGGCAGCACGACCCCGCAGTACGTTTCTTCCACGTTCTCGGCCAGCTTGTTCGGGCCGGCTCAAACCGGCACTGCGCTCGGCGTGTTCAGCTTCAACAACGGCCCTAATGGCGTCAATGTCCTGAACTCCGTCAACATCGTCACCCCGGCGGCCGTGCCGGAAGCGTCTACTACCGTTTCGCTCGGCCTCCTGCTGGCCCTTGGCCTCGGCGGGCTGGCCGTTTCCCGCCGCCGCGCTTTTTCAGCCAAATAATCCGTCAACGATGAGGAACATCATACCATGACACGCACTCAACTTAAAGGCAGCGCCGCCGCACTCGGCGCGGCGTTTCTCACTCTGCTCGGCGGCTCCGCCGCCTTCGCGCAGGTAGACGGCACCAACTGGGGCACCGTCACCGCGCCGGTCTATGGCACGTCCGAAGGACAGCGAGCCGATGGTACGCGAACCAGCACCTACAGCGCCGCCGAGCTGCTGGCCGGCCCGAACAAGTCCGGCGAGCTGGTCCTGCCGGCAGGCGCCGCGCCGACCTACTTTGACGGTGTCCTGCCGAACGGCAAGATCGTCACCCCGGCGGGCGTCATCGCCCAAATCGGAATGCACCCGCTCGGCAGCGCCCTGACCCCTGATGGCCAGTACCTCGTCCTCTCCTGCGACGACGAGCGCAACATCACCGGGGGCCTGTCCACCCTGCCTTCGGCTACCTCCGCCGGCGGCTCGACCAACCTGCTCGGCGGCTACTCCGTGACAGTCCTGCGGACCTCGGACATGACTGTCGCCGCTCAGGCCGCCGTCGGCCCGCTGTTTGTCGGTCTGCAAATCGTGCCGAGCGGCAGCGGCTACACTGTTTATGCGTCCGGCGGCGGCGACCAGAACGTCAAAGTGCTGACGTTCACCCCGCCGACAGGAACCAGCGCCGGTATGCTGACCTCCGGCACGCCGATCAAGATCAACCCGATCACGCCTAAAGGCTCCGTGACCAACTTCACCAAATCGGCGTCGTTTACGCAGGGCGATTTCCCGGAAAACAGCGGCACCAGCGGCGGTACGGTCGCCGCCGCCCAGATCTCGTTTCCCGGCGGCTCCGCGCTTTCCCCCGACGGCAAATACCTGTATGTGGCCTGTAACGGCGACAATAGTCTGGCAGTCATTGCGACAGCGACCAATACAGTCATTAAGCAGATCCCCGTCGGCTTCCTGCCCTACGGCGTCACGGTCAGCCGCGACGGCACCAAAGTGCTGGTTTCCAACTGGGGGGTCGAGCCGTACACGTTCATCGGTGCGCCGACCTTTGACGCCGGCGGAGCAGTGTCGGCGCTGGCGTCGGTCGCGCCGGGCCAGGACGCGAGCGGCCTGTTCTTTGTCCCCGTCACCAGCATGACCGGCGCAAACCCCAAGACTTCCTCGGTCTCGGTCGTCACTGTCCCCGGCGCGAACGGGGCAAACGCTTCGCTGGTCGGCTCCCTCTACGAAGGCCAGCCGAACGGCCCCGACGACCGCATTCTTGTCGGCGAGACCCACCCATCGGCAACCGCGATTGTCCGGCGCGGCACCCAAGAAATCGAGTACGTCGCCAAGTCGAACTCGGACGCGCTCGGCCTGATTTTGGTCGCCAACAACCGCAAGCTGCCCGACTTTAACCTCTCGCCGCTCAGTCTGAACCTGCCTGACGGCCACCTCGTCCATGGCTCGTACCCGAATGCGCTGGCGGTCTCGCCCGACAACACGCGGCTGTACGTCGCCGAAGCCGGGCTGGACTCGGTGGCCGTGCTGGACGTGTCCACGCCTACCGCCCCAAAGCTGTTAGGACGTATTCCGACGGGCTGGTATCCTTCCGCGCTCTCGGTCAGCGCCGATGGTCAGACTCTTTACATCGTCAACGATAAAGGCGTCGCCGAAGACCTGAACCCGAAGACGGACTTTACGGGCAACCCGGCAGCCTCCGGCATTGAGTCGTTCTCCAACTCGAACTCGATGTTCGGCACGGTGCAGAAAGTCCCACTGGCGTCTTTCCCGCTGGATAACACGACGGCGCTGAAGAACGACTTCGCGGTCCAAAGCGCGGCCAATTTAGACACCAGCATTGTTCCGATTGGCGGCGGGGCGTCCGGCGAAATCAAGCACGTCATCTTTATCCTGCATGAGAACAAGACGTTCGACTCCATGCTCGGCAACCAGGCCCACTTCGGCGTCTTCGCCGACCAGGACTACAACCTAGCCTCCGGCGCGACCAGCCTGGACACCGAGTACGCCGTCACCGGCGCGACCGGCTTCACGTCCATCGCCCTGAACACGCAGGCGCTGGCTGATACGTTTGCCACCGGCGTCAATTACTACTCGGACGCCGAGGAAAGCGACGGCGGCCACCAGTTCTCGGCCTCCGGCACGGCCTCGGACTTCACCGAAAAAACGCTGCTCGTCAAAGGCGGGCGCGGCCTGCTGTCGAACAAAAACATAGAGCCGGAAGACTACCCGGAAGGCGGCTACATCTTCAACAATGCCGCCCGTAACGGCGTCTCGTTCAAAGACTACGGCGCTTTGATCCGCGTCACGGGAACCGACAACGGCTACGCCGCTCCCGCCAAGACGATTGACCCGCCGAGCGGCCTCGCCGGTGTCCCGGTCGCCCCCGAAAGCAGCGGCGTCCTAAACGGCCAGAACACAAACGGCGCTCCTGCGCCCGCCGCAAACACGCCTGCCGAAGTTGCGACCAGCGATGTCACCTCGCCGACGCTCGGCCTCGGCCAGTCCTACTTCTTGAAGAACCCGATCCTGGCGATCTTAGGCGAGAACAACGCTTCCGGCGAGCCGCACTTGGACAAAAACTATCCGGGCTACAACTTCGGCATCTCCGACCAGCGCCGCGCTTTGGAGTTCAACGCCGACTTCGACCGGATGCTGAAAGCCGGCACCCTGCCGACATACATTTACCTGTACCAGCCGAATGACCACTCCGGCAACCCGGCGGCGACTTCGAACATCGCTATCACCGGCGGCAGCCCATCGGGCGCGGAGCTGATCGCCGACGGCGACACGGCCCTCGGCCTCGTCGTCAAGCACATCATGCAAAGCCCCGCGTACTACAACAGCGCGGACGGCACCGGCGCGGCGATTTTCTTCACCTACGACGATGCCCAGTCGGGCCGCGACCACCTCGACCCGCACCGAACGCCGCTCGTCGTCATCAGCCCCTACGCGAAGCCCGGCTTCCTGGCGACCCGCCACTACTCCACGGCCTCTATTGTGAAGACCGAAGAACTGCTCATGGGCCTGCCGCCGAACAACTACGGCGATCTGCTCGCGACAGACCTGCGCGACATGTTCCAGTCCACCTACAACGGCATCCACCTCAGCGCCGACGGCCTGACACTGCTGGGGCCGAACCAGACATCGCTCGCCAAGCTCCACGCGAAGAGCAGCTATGTCGCGACCGCGCCGGGCCGCAAGGTCTGGACGCTGTCAAAGAAGCTGGACTCGTCTTCGCCCGACCAAGACAGCTACCGCCTGAGCCTAGTCACTCTGCTTTCCATGCAGGCCGACACGCTGTACCACCAGGCCGCAAAGAAGCACACGCTGAACACGGCGGCGTACAAGTCGGAGCAGGCGCGTGTCTACCAGGCCGCAGCCAAAGTCGTCAACGGCCCGAAAGTCGGCGACACCGACAGCGACGGCGGTTAGTTGCAGTAAGTTCACGCTCCGCAGAACAAAGCCCCGGCTCTTCCGAGCCGGGGCTTTATCTGCTTTCCCTTACTTCTTAATCTTTTCTTAATCTCTGCTTAATACTGCTTTAACACTGCCCCCGTATAATCACCAGGTCACAGTATTACCCTTGCGATGTCTCAGGAGACCCATCCATGAAAACTGCTTCTTTTTTGCTGTATTCCCGCGCCCTCGTTGGCCTTGCCGCCGCTGGAGTCGCCCTTTTATCTGCCGGAGCCGCCTCTGCCCAAAATGCAACGCCGTTTTATGCCTTCGTTGTCAACAATTATACCTCGTCGAGCGGCACGGCCTTTCCCGTGCAGGACTCAGTCAACTTCGCTTCTGCCCAGGTCAATGAAGTCTTTGCCGACGGTTTTACCCAGTCGCTTTCGCTTCAGGATGCTTACGGCGATCCCGTCGGCACGGTCACGGCGCAGGACGTTGTGCCGAGCAGCCTGCAAACGTTCGCCGCGCTGCCGAACGGCGGGTATGCCGATCCAAACCACGGTGTGCTAACTTCGGCGACTCTGACCGGAAGCCTTATGTTTCCCCAATTCAGCCCGACCAGCACTCTGTCACTGACGGTCCAAACAGACGCCGCCGGGGACACAATTCAGCAGAGCGTCTTTTCGCCGTTCTCCGCCACCTTGTTCGGCCCGGCCTCATCGGGCGTCGCCATCGGCACCTTCAGCCTGCTGAACCTCGGCAGCGGTCAGGGTACGCAGGTCATCATTGACGCCGCGCCGGTTCCCGCCGCCGTGCCGGAAGCGTCCACAACAATCTCGCTCGGCCTGCTGCTCGCCCTCGGCCTCGGCGCTCTCGCTGTTTCTCGCCGCGCCACCCGCGTAAACTAATCCAACTGACATAGGAGACAACGATGACTACTCCCCTTCTTCGGCATCAAGCCCTCTTCTGCGGGACCGCAGCCGCCGCGTTCGCATTCTTAGCCGGGCCCGCAGCGGCGCAGAACCCGCTCGTCACTGGCAAAAGCATCACGCTTCCGCCGCTCGGCACGCAGACCAATGTCGGCAGCCTGCCGATGAACATGATCGCGACGCCCGACGGCAAATGGGCCGTCTCCAGCGACATGGGCTTTCGGCAGTCCCTGCACGTCCTCAGCACCACGACCGGCAAGGACGCCGGCCCGGCGCTTGTCTTCGGCAAAGACAACGGCAACGGCACCTTCGCTCCGGGCGGAATGTACTACGGCCTTGCGGCGCAGTCGAACCCCGACGGCTCCTCGACCGTTTATGTGTCCGAAGGCGCGGTCGCAGTGATTGCCGTCGTGAACATCAGCCCGTCGGGAACGCCGACGCTGACCAAGACCATTGCTCTGAAAGCGGGCGACTTCCCCGCAGGCGTCGCACTCGACTCGCGCGGCTACCTGTATGTCGCCGTCAACGAGAACTTCGGCAACGGCTCGGTCAACAATATCACGACCCCCGGCGCCCTGGCGATTATTGACACCAGCACGGGCAACGAACTGGGCCGGTATTCGTTCGTCGAGCCGAAAAGCACTTTGAACATCGCTGGCGCAATGATCCCGTTCTCGCCGACAAACTTCCCGCTTTCGGTTGCGGCAGTCGCCGACGGCTCGAAAGTTTATGTGACCTCCCAGCGCGACAACACGGTCTCCGTCCTGAATTGCAGCACACCGTCCGGCCCGACCCTGACCACGACCCTCGCCACGGGCCAGCACCCGATCTCGCTGCTGCTGAACCGCGCCCAGACCAAGCTATATGTCGCGAATGCCCACAGCGAGACTGTCTCAGTGGTCAGCACAGCCACCAATACCCTCGCCAGCACAATCCTGCTGGAGCCGACCGGGGCGCACAGCCTGCCGGGCGTCACGCCCACCGGCCTCGGCCTGACCCCGGACGAGTCCCGGCTGTATGTCTCGCTCGGCGACCTGAACGCTATCGGCGTCGTGGACACGGCCTCGAATAACCTGATCGGCTATATTCCGGCAGGCTGGTATCCGACCTCGATCGTCGTCTCCCCTGTCAAGCCGGTGATCCTAGTTGCCAATGCCAAAGGCACGCAGACCCGCTACCCGAACCCCGGCTACCAGCAGTTCTCGTTCGCGGGCCAGTACGACCTGAACCTGATTGAAGGCACCGTCGAGACCATCCGTGTTCCCGGCGCGTCCCAGCTCGCGGCAGACACGCAGATGACGATGGCGAACAATAAGATCGCGGCCCTTGCCAATCCCGCCCCAAACCCGCTGGCAGGCATCAGCCTCAGCACGGGCGGCATCAAGCATGTGTTTTATATCATCAAAGAAAACCGCACTTATGACCAGGTGCTGGGCGATCTGCCCCAGGGCAACGGCGACCCGTCGCTGACGCTGTTCGGCGCAAGCGTCACCCCGAACCTGCACGCGCTGGCCTCCCGGTTCGTCCTGCTGGACAACTTCTACGACTGCGCCGAAGCGTCCGGCGACGGCTGGCCCTGGTCCACGCAGGGGCAGGCGAGCGAATATGTCATCAAGAACCTGCCGTACAACTACAGCGGACGGGGCCGGAACTACGACTTTGAAGGCGCGAACAACAACTATCCGGTCGGTGGCTTCCCCGTGCTGGACCCCTACGGCGTCCCGCTCGTGCCGTCCTCGCCGTTCAAAGACAAGAACACGGGCATTGCCCCGGCCATCCAGGACGTTTCGGTTGCTCCAGGCGGCCATATCTGGGACGATGTCCGCAGCGCGGGCCTGAGCTACCGCAACTACGGCTTCTTTGCCTTGTTCGGCGACAACGTGAACACGCCGGACAATTATCCCACCGACCTCGGCCTCCGGCCCGCCGGGCATGACGGCGGCGGGATTACCGACATTGACTTCCGGGAATACGACGCCACCTACCCCGACAGCGAAGGCCCTGCCGCCGTCGGCAGCCCGTACCCGCGCACGGCTTACGGCCATTACGCCCAGCCGAGCCGGTACACCGAATGGAACCGGGAGTTCCAGCAGATGCTGGCGGCGAAGCCCGATGGCAGCACGGTTCCCGCATTTGAGACCGTCCGCTTCATGCACGACCATACCCAGGGCGTCAGCACCCGCACCGTCAATGGCACCGTTCTTGGAAACCACCTGCCGACGGCGGAAGTCGCCGACAACGACTACGGCATCGGCCAGTTCGTTCAGGCCATCAGCCAAAGCTCGATCTGGAACTCCTCGGCGATCTTTGTGATTGAAGACGACGCTCAGGACGGCCCCGACCACATAGACTGCCACCGCTCCACCTGCTACGTCATCTCCCCATTCATCAAGAAAAGCGCGGTGGACCACACGTTCTACAACACGGACAGCGTCTTGAAGACAATGGAGTTGCTGCTGAATATCCCCCCGATGAACCAGTACGATGCCATCGCCTCGCCGATCCTGGACTTCGATACAGCGCCGAGCAACACCGGCGCCTACCTGGCGACACTGCCCGCCGCGTCCATTCTCAGCGGCCTTGCCCCGACTTCCACATCCAGCGCCCTGTTCCTGCTGGAAAAGCTCTGCAACTCCATGGACTTTGTCCACCCGGACAGCGCCCCGGAGAGCGTGCTGAACCAGGTCATCTGGAAGAGCGTCAAGGGCGTTCACTCCAAAATGCCCGCCATCCGCCACTCAGCCCGTTTGCTGGGATCTGCGAAGCCTGCGGTTCGCGCAGCCCGCAAAGACAATGATGATTAAGCCTTGCCGTTAAGACAGCGGCGGCGAGCAGCGTCCGCCGCCTGAAATAGAAAGCCCCGGTTCCAAGCAGTGGAACCGGGGCTTTTCTCAAAACGGCGCTGCTTCCTCGCCAGGGGGCGGAGCTTCATAGCGCCGCGCCATCTTCCGGGCGGACTCGGCGACAGCGGCACGCAGGGGCAGGGGTTCCAGCACTTCGGCCTGGGCACCGAACGACAGCACCCAGTACAGCATCTCCTCATACCCATGCACCGTCACCCGGAACAAGAGGCCCCCGTCCGGCTGCTTTTCAATCCGCTGGGTCGCGTGCCAGTGGCTGTTCGCGATCCAGCTTGCGACCTCGGCATCAAACCGCACGACCACTTCAGTCGGCTCGCCGCCCGCCTGAAGCTGCCAGCCTTTTGCCAGCCATTCGGCTAGGTCAAAATCGGCGGGATACTGGAACCGCGCTTCTTCCCGCACCCGCATCCACTTGATTCGGTCGAGGCCGAAGGTGCGAATGCCCTGACGCAAATGGCAGTAGCCGACCAGATACCAGGCTCCAATTTTGTAGGTCAGGCCATATGGGTCCACCTGGCGCTTGGTCGGCTCCGGGCGAGTCCGGGACAAATACGTGATGTCTACGGGGTGATGCCGGACAATCGCCGACTCTAAGTTTTGGTACACGTCAGCAGAAAAGTCGCGGACGACCGGCAGGCCGACCGAGACGCGCTCACCGGCTTTTTTGACTTCGGCGGCGATCCGGCGCGGCAGAACTAGGTCTATCTTTTTGAGCGCCGAAGTCAGCGCGTCTTTGTAAACCGCCCCGGCCTGGGACGCGAAGCTGGTTCCGGCGAGGCGCAGGGCGAGGGCTTCCGGCGGCGTGAAAGAAGTCGGCAGGAACTTCATTTCGGCCAGGCCGAACTTGCCGTCTTTGCGCTTGACCTGCCCCCACTGCCGCAGGACCGCGATGTCCCGCTCGATAGTCGCGCGGGACACGTCAAACTTTTCTTCCAAAGCGGCGGCGTCCCAACCGAACGGCTCCCGGTCCAAAAGCTGCAAGATCTGGATCAGCCGCGAAAATTGTTCTTCTAAGGTCATTCTAAATCTCGGACAGGAGAAGCGCCTCACCGCCCGCTGAGACCGTGTAGCGGACTTTGCGGACGGTGTGCTCCGGGTCCCAGTCTTCCATCTTGTCGTTGGTGATCAGCGGCGCGTCCATTTGCTTTGCGACCCGCAGCAAAACGATGTCGGCGGCCGTGCCGGCATCCACGAGCGTCAGCTCCTGCCGGTCCCGCATTCGGAGAAGCGCCGCTTTGTCGTCAATGAAATAAGGCAGGTTGGCGTCGGCGTACAGCACCACGGGGAAAAAGCCTTTAGCCCAGAGTGTGCGCCTGATCGCGAGAATAGGACGCAGGCGGGGATGGCCCTGCGCGAGCGACTCTTGATCAAACCACGCGACGTTGCTGCCGTCTACCACCGCTGCACCGCGCGGGACCCGCTTTAGCGGCAACAAGCGGGAGAGGTCATCGGAGGCGGCCTGCTCCAGCGCGGCCCAGACACGGAAGCAAGCTTTTCCATCGGCGGCTTCCAGCGCTTGCAGGGCTGACCTGGCCGAGTCCACCAGCGCCGTCTGCGCCCGGTCCACGGCGCCGGTGAGCTGCCGGGCCGTCACGGGACGGCCAATCGGAAGCGTCAAAGGCAGGGGATCATCGGGACCGAGAGCGCCCGGCGGCGGCATCAGGACCGGGCCGAGCGTGGTTCGGGCCGCAATGTACTCGGCCAGCCAGCCGTGAGCGGCAGGGGCGGCCCCACGCAGCCGCCCCAGCATCAGACGCGCTGCGGAAACAGCCCCGCCATCCGCTGCCGGAAAGCCTGCGAGAAAAAGCCGGACATTGGGTTCCGCCTGCTCCGGGGACAGCGCGAGGCGCAGCAGAGTCAGCAGTGCTTCCGAAGCTGCCGGGTAGTCGGCGCGGCGCGAAAGCACTGTCAGCAGGCGGCAGGCTAGGCCGAACGCGAGGCGTAGCTCCTTGCGCCCTTCTAAAGCTCTCACGGCGATTTGGAGGGCGTCGGGATCACCGGGATCGGTTTTCAGAACGTCCTCGGCCAGCGACAGCGCGGTGTCGAACTTGGCTTTATCGAGAAGATGCGAGACGGCGACCGGCCAGGCCGCGCTGACGGCCAGCGGCTCCGGTTCCGGCCCGGCGCTGGGGCGGCGCTGGGGCGGCGGGGGCGAGACTTTATCTTCATTCAGCGCTTTCACCAGCCGCGCTTCCGTTTGAGCGGCTTTCGCGGCCTGACGCTCCAGGCGGGCGATCCGCTCGCTTTGCTTTTTTGCCGTCTGCCGAGCGTCATCCCGCTCGGCTTCAGCAGAAGCGCGAGCTTTCGCGGCGGCGTCCAGCGCCGCCTGTGCTTCCGCGAGTTCCTGCCGGGCCGCGTCGCGCTCTTTACGCCGGGCATCACGCTCAGCTTTCAGGGCCGGGACCGGGTCGGGCTTGACCGGCGGGGGCAGGGGAGTCGGGACGGCAGGAGCGGCAGGTCTTGGAACGGGCTTGGCATCACTGTCCGCCAGCGCTTGGAGCTTTTCGGCAAGTTTTTGTTCTTTGACGGCAACCTGCGCGAGGCGGCCTCGGACGAGCGGCAGGGCCAAACTTTTGGGGGTGGGCTGGAACCCGGTAAAGGCGGGGGTGACGGCTAAACGATAATCGGGGTCTTTCAGGAGCGCAAGCACGGCAGCGGGTTTAATGGCGTTCAGCCAGCCTTCGGCGTCGGCAAGTGTCGTCTGCGGCAGGGCCTCTTCGGCGACTTCTTCCAGCACCGCGTCTTCGGTTGGGGCGTCTATCTCCCCAGACATTTTACGCGGCTCCCGTCAATGCAGGCGCGGAAACAACGGTCAAGGGGTGGGCCGGGCGGCGGCGCTCATTTTCCGTGACAAGCTGCCCGCAGGCGGCGGCGATCTGTCGCCCGCGCTCTTTGCGCTGAGTCACCACAATCCCAGCGTCTTCTAAGATGCGCCGGAACGCGAAAATCCGGCTCGTGTCCGGGCGCTGGAACGGCTCGGCTACGGAAGTCGGATTGTATGGGATGACGTTGACGGCGGCTGATGTTCCCTTCAAGAGCTGGGCCAGCTCGCGGGCGTGCTGCGGCTCGTCGTTGACCCCGCTGAGAAGCACATATTCAAATGTCAGCCGCCGCCCAGTCTGGTCAGCATAGTTGCGGCAGGAAGCCATCAGCCGCTCTAACGGGTACGTTTTGTTGACGGGAACCAGCCGGGTACGGAGCGCATCGTTCGGCGCATGAAGCGAGACGGCCAGCGTGAGCTGCAAGTTTTCTTCAGCCAGCTTGTCAATGTTCGGGACAATGCCGACCGTGGACAGCGTAATATGCCGCATGGCGATCCCGCACTCGGCGTTGAGTATCCGTATGGCTTTCAGCGTCGCGTCGTAGTTCAGCAGCGGCTCGCCCATGCCCATCAAGACAATATGGGTGATGCGCCGGGGCGACAGCGATTGCAGGAGCAGAAACTGGGACACAATCTCGGCGGTCGTCAAGTTGCGGGTCAGGCCCTGCGTCCCGGTCGCGCAGAACGCGCAGGCCATCGGACAGCCCGCCTGCGTAGACAAACAGACCGAGACGCGCTTTGCGTCGGGCAATAAAACGCACTCAATCGGCGATCCGCCGTCGGTCAGCGTCGCCAGCGCCTTCAGCGTCCCGTCGCGGCTGTCGTTCTGCTGCTGCACCAAGCGAAGCGGCACCCCGGTAAACGTTTCCGAAAGCGTTTCCCGTACACTCTTCGGCAGATCGCTCATGGCAGCGAAGTCCGCGCGGAACCCACCGCCGGTTTCCGGCAAAAGCCGCCGGTAGAGCCATTCCGCGACTTGCGACCCCCGGTAGGCCGGCACGCCAATCTCCGCCAGCGTCGCCCGGATTTCGGCGGTCGTCAGACCAACTAAACTATTTTGCGTTAACACGCTTGAATTATACCCGATAACGCGCCGTACCGCGAAGCCTGCCGCCGGAGCTTCCTCGCTGGCGCTTCACTCCTTTTTCATATCTTCGGCCCATACTACGGGCGAAAACTTTTCCCACGAACATTTTGCCAAAAAATGCGTCACGACCATTGACCAGGAGAAAGCACTAAAAATGAAAAAGCAAGTCCAAGCTAAACACACCCAGGCGTTCACGTTGATTGAGTTGCTCGTCGTCATCGCCATTATCGCGATTCTCGCCGCGATCCTGTTCCCGGTCTTCCAGAAAGTCCGCGAAAACGCCCGCCGTACTTCCTGTCTCTCGAATGAGAAGCAGCTTGGACTGGCGTTTGTCCAGTACACGCAGGATTACGATGAGCGGTATCCCTCTGGCGTTATCGCCGGGACAGGTGTCGGCCTGCACTCTTACGGCCAGGGCTGGGGAGGCCAAATCTACACTTATGTGAAAAGCGTCGGTGTCTACAAATGCCCTGACGACAGCACCGCCGTCCAGGCCAACAACGGCTATACCGCTAGTCCGGTATCGTATGCCTATAACGCCAACGCCGTCAACATGGGGTCTGGCGCGGCGCTGTCTCAGTTTAACGCGCCCGCTTCCACAGTCCTGCTGTGCGAAGCCTTCGGCGCTCCGGTGCGGGTAGACCAGACGGACGAAGGACTTTACTCCAACACGACTTACGACCTTTCTCCTGTCACCGATGGCTTGCCTGATCCTACAAGTTCTGCCGGGGTGCTTTGCGACCAAATCGCCTGCGGGCCACGCGCCGGCTTTACCGGCGGCACCGATTTACAGCTAGCAACTGGCGTCATGCCTGGTGGCACTGGCGGCACCCTAGCCCCGTCGCTCTACAATGCTGATATGCCTTTCCCCTATACCGGCGGCGGAGTCGGCATCCACACTGGCGGCTCGAACTTCCTGCTGGCCGACGGCCATGTGAAGTTCCTCCAGCCGAACGCAGTTTCCACCGGCCACAACGGACACCCTGGTCAAGATCAGGAGACCGGCAGCACGGCGGGCTTTAGCGGCTACAATGCGGCGGACACAGATACGATGTTCATTGACCCGAACCACACGGTCGGCGTGGCGGCGACGTTCAGCATCAACTAGAAACCCCTCCCGCTCGTACCTATGCCTTCGGCATTACTTCGTATCTGCTCCCTCCCCTGTTAGGGAAGGGCAAGAGAGTATAGAAGTGACGAAAGCCCCTGCCTCTTGACAAGAGGCAGGGGCTTTTTGTTTTGTGGCCCTTCCCTAACAGGGGAGGGAGCAGATACGAAGTAATGCCGAAGGCATAGGCACGAGCGGGAGGGGTTCTACTCTTCTCCCGCTGGAAACGGCCTCAAACTCAGCTTCGTCTGGTGCTTGGCCGCGCGGGCGATCTCCGGGGCGCGGCCCTGGAAGTAATGCTTCTGCCAGCCGCGCTTGGCGGCGTCGGACTGCGGGTTCGGCAGGGACTCGTTGAACTCGTTGCGGTCCACCAGCCAAACGTCGTAGCGGCGCTTCGTATCCGGGTCGGCAGCAACCGGCAGAGAAACCGGATGGAATGCCTCTAGTTCGCCCCGGCGCTGCGGAACCACCATGCAGATCGGCTCGCCGATCTCAAACGTCACCGGCCAGTGCGGGCGGGTCAGCTTCCAGTTCATCGTGAACGTTGCGACCGACCAGTCCGTTTCAATGACGCCTTCTAAAGCCTGAACACCGTCTTTCGGCAGGTTCGCCGGGCCTCGCGCCAATAAATTCCAATCGGGCGGCGTCCGAAAGAGGTACGGCAGGGTCCAAGTGAGAATGCCGTAGCCGAAGTGGCTGGACATCGGCTCCGCGCCGTCCCCGTCCTGCACGGTGATTTTGATGTCGTCCGGCCCATTGCCGCCGTTCCAGACCGCCTCGAACTTGTGCGAGTTCAAGATGAACCAGCCCGACTGGGCGGCAATGAGCATCGGCAGGCAACGGTTTGCAAAATGCAGGTGCGTCGCATTCATCCATTCCCGGTAAGCCGGGGCAGGAAGGAGCGGCATGTTCATCCAGGGCGCGACATTGTAGGCGATAATCTGCCGGGGCTTCGCACCCCGGCTTTTGACGAGGCGTTTGCTCGGCTGCTTGGTGAGTTGTGTTGGTTCGGTCATCGTACCCCCAGCAGCAGGTCAAACACGCGCTGGTCGAGCTTCTCATACGGCAGCGGGCGGGCGGCAAGCGCGTCGGCGTCGAACGTTTGGCTCTTCAGCGCCTGTGCGTTTTGCGGCGTAAATTTCGCGCCGAGGATCGGGTCCAGCGCGGGGTCGGTCAGCGTGATCTCCTCTAAAACGGCTTGTATCTCCGGGTCGGCGTTATATTCGGCGGCTTTTTCTTTCAAGATCAAATAGCTCCGCATACAGCCTTTCGCAAACTCCCACACGTCGTCGGGGTCGGATGTTCGGAGGGGATGCGCGTCAAAGTGCTTCGGGCCGTCGTACTTGTAGTCTTCCAGCAGCTTGACCAAAAAGAAGTTTTGCTTGTAATCCTCCTGGCCGAACCGGAAGTCCTGGTCGTAGCGGCCTGGCTTCTGGCCGTTAAGATCTATGTGGAACAGCTTGCCGGCTTCTAAAGCCTGGGCGACTGCGTGGTAGAACGACAGGCCCGCCATGGTTTCGTGCGCGAACTCCGGGTTCACGCCGACCATTTCGGAGTGGGCCAAAGTCGCGATAAAGCCGAGCATCGCCCCGACTGTGGGCAGGTAAATGTCGCCGCGCGGCTCGTTCGGCTTGGCTTCCAGAGCGAGCTTGAAGCCGTAGTTTTGAGAAATCGAATACTCGGCCAAAAAGTCAATCGCGTCCCGGAACCGCTTTGTCGCCGTCACCGGGTCTTTTGACGCCTCTACTTCGACGCCTTCGCGCCCGCCCCAGAAGACGTAAATCTTTGCCCCAAGCTCCGCGCCTAAGTCCATAGACAGCATGGCTTTCTGGCGGGCGAACGCGCGGACTTTTGGGTCATTCGACGTAAATGCGCCGTCTTTGAAGACGGGGTGGCTGAACAGATTGGTCGTCGCCATCGGCACGACGACCCCGCTGTCATCCAGCGCCGCCTTGAACTCTTTGACAATGGCGTCACGTTCAGCAGCCGACGCGCCGAAGGGGACGAGGTCGTTGTCGTGCAGATTGACGCCGTAAGCGCCGAGGCTGCCAAGCTTTCGCACGCGCTCCGGCGGCGAAACGGGAACGCGAACAGGGCCGCCGAACGGGTCCACACCGGGATTGCCGACAGTCCAAAGCCCAAACGTAAACTTGTCGGATTTCTGAGGAATGTAATTCGCCATAGTTCCAAAATCTCCTTTGACTGCAAATCTTCCGATAGTTCACTGTTCGGCCAAAATGCACGCTTTTCCTGCGTTTGTCTTAACATACGTTTGTCTTAACATACATAATCGCCCTGATTAAGTCTCCACTTTCCGCCATAATGAACGGCATCAGTCGGCTGTCATCAGTACGAAAAGTCTAAGAGAAAGTTAGCTTCTGTCATGCCCTTCGTTACAGGAAAACGCCCCGCCTGCGTCTCGGCGTCCGCCACCCACACTCCCGAAGGCTGCGCCCGCTGCCAGTTCGCCCGCCGCCCGGAGTCGGGCAGCCAGACGTATCTGCTGCTGGGGCCGCCGAACGGCAATGCCCGGCAGGCGCTGGTGAACGCTTTGGAAGAAGCCAACACCCCTTATCGCGCCTGGGACAAGGTTCTTGCCTTGCCCGCTCTGCGCGAGCGCGTTTCTGGGGTGACGGCGGCGTTTTTGGCCGGCCTGCCCGATGCCACGGCTGCCGATGTCAAAGGTGTTTTCTTTTCCGGTGACTTAGAAGACGCGGAAAGCGCCCTAGCGGCGTTTGTCCGGGCCGAGCCGCTCCTGAGCCTCAAAGAGCGGGCGCAGCACGACTGGGTGCGGGACGCGATTGACGACAACTGGCTGTTTTCCCTGTTTCACCCCATCGTGCAGGCCGACTCCGGCGTCGTGTTTGCGTATGAGGCGCTGATCCGGGCCAAGAACCCGCACACGGAAGAAACCATCGGGGCCGGACCGCTGATCAACGCGGCCGTGAAGCTGAACATCGAGCATGTCTTTGACCAGCGGGCGCGTCAAACCGCGATCCGCAACGCCGCTGCGCTGCGTATCCCGCGAATGCGCCTCTTTATCAACTTCATGCCGAACACGATTTACGACCCGGAAGTCTGCCTGCGGACGACAATGGAAACGGTCGAAGAATGCGGCATGGAACTCTCGGATTTAGTCTTTGAAGTGGTAGAAACCGAGCATATCCCGGACATGAAGCGCCTGCACAAGATTTTGGACTACTACCGGTCGCGTGGGGCGGGAACGGCTGTGGACGACATGGGCGCGGGCTTTTCCAGCTTGGAGTACCTCACTGCGCTCCGGCCCGACTTCGTGAAGCTCGACCGGGACCTTGTCGTCCAGGCTGAGCATAAAGCGTCGGCCCGCCAAAGTCTCGATGTTATCATCGCCCAGGCCAATCAGCTTGGGATCAAAGTTATTGCCGAGGGCATCGAGACGGAAGAGCAGATGCAGATGTGCCGGGGCGCAGGCGTGGACTACATGCAGGGCTTCCTGTTCGGCCAGCCTTCCAATCCCCCGCAGGCATCCCGTCCGCTGCTCCGCCTGCTGTCGGCGGCTTAGGTTAGGTTCTTTCGCTAAATCTCGCCGGGTTTGACTTCGCCGTTTTCCCGGCCGTCGGCCCGCAGGCGCAGGCTGCCGAACCAAATCTGCGCGACCGCGCCCGGCTTGCGGCAGGGAGTCAGCACGGTCAAGGTCCGGCGCGAAAAGTCAATCCGTTCAATGCGTCCGATGCCGAGAAGCACGCCGCTGCCGGACACCAGGCCGACCAGCAGCCCGGCGAACTTCTGCGCCGCCGTCACCGAAACCGTGCGGACGCCGAAGTAGCTTTCCACGGCGGCGAGGCCCGACGTGTCCCACGTTTCGCCGCTGACGATGACCGATAAATGGCCGCCGGACCGCTCGGCATGAAGCGCAGGCCGCCCCAGCGACCGGCTCAAGAATTGCAGCAAGTGAAACGGCTGCGGCTCGCCGGTCCCAAGCGCCGTTCCGAGCAGTGCCACTGTGTCCAAAGAAAAAGAAAGCGGCTCCGCGCCGTCCAGTGACGCCAGGAACCGCGCGGCCCGGCGGGTGGCCCGCGCTGCCGGAGTCTTGCGCTGCACGGCTGCGGCGGCGGGAACACGCCAGAGGTCCGGGGAGTCCCGGTTCTTAAAGGCCGACAGCAGCGGAGCAAGCTCGTCGCCGCGCGAGAGCGCGACTACGACTTGCGGCAGCAGCAGCTCGCAGAGACGCCGCTTGAACTGCCGGGCTTCCCGGCCCTGAACGTAGCCGTCCGTATCCACCAGCACCAGGTCTGGGCGGCTCTTTTTGATCACCCGCGCGGTCTGCACCGACCCGACGCAGACGTCCAGCGTGTGCCGGTTCGGGGAGATTGCGCCGACGAAATAGCCCGTCGCGACCGGCAGGTCGCGCAGGGATCGGAACTCCGCGCCGGCTTCGGCCCGCGCCGCGCCGATCGTTCCCGGCGGCCCAATCTCGCTTTGGCCGAGGTCGCAGTCCACCACTGCAACGGAGCGGCCTGCCTGCGTGAGCGCAGCGACCGCGTCCCGCACAAACGTTGACTTGCCGCAGTCCGGGGCGCCAAGCACGAGAACAGTCGCCCCGCGCGGCAGGTCTAGCAGCGCCGGCAGTAGGTCCGCTGGACTTTGAGGCGCGTCATAAACGGTTTCAGCCATAAGGCGGTAAAAATGTGTGGAAAGCCGGCGAAAACGAGTAAACTGTAAAGCGCAAGGCAATGACGCCGCGCGTTCAACTCTTAGGTTCGCCTGTTTCACGACGAGGAGGTCGTATGAAACCCTTATTCTTGATTCCGCCTGCCCAGGCGGAAGCCCTCTCGGACACGCAGGGAGACTCAATGCAGGACGATCTGCGTCCCGGCGACTTCAGGCCGCGTCCGCCCTGGCGCGATGACGACGGCGCGGAGGAGCTGCTGCCGGAGAGGGCACCGCGTCAGCGCAGGGACGGGGCCGCCTCAAAAGCTGCGGCCTCAAACGCCCAGCTTTGGCCCAGCTCCGTAAACAGCTCCCGGTGAAAGTCCTGCGACACGTCCCAAAGCTGCCTGTACCACTGTTCCAGCGCCGCCACACTTTGCGCGTCGGTCAGTGCAACGTTTAGCTCGGTGGGGTGGCCCTCCCCGCCGAGCGTCAAGTTGCTTGAGCCGACCACGGCGACGCTCGGCCCGGAGCCGGGCGGGTAGCCGATCAAGGCGAGCTTGGCATGAATTCGTCCTTCCGTGTACAGCCGCACCTTGAGGCTGCCGCGTGCGACGCATTCCGCCAGCGTCAGCAGCAGCGCCTGCATCTCCGGGGTCCGGTCCAGCGCGGCGAGGGTCTCGCGCAGGTTCAGCGCTGTCTCCGCCGTCGCCCGGTCGTGGGTCTCCCGCAGGGTCGCGGCGACATCTTCCTGCTCCCGCACTTCGGTATCCCCGCCCCGCCGCCGTGCCGCTGCTTCTTCCCGCACCTGTTCTTCGGTCAGTCGGTTTACGACATTGCCGACGAGAATCTCAACCGTTTGGAGGCGTTCAATCTGCGCCCGGAGCGGCACCAGACCATCCAGAAACAAGTAGCCGACCACCAGCCGCGCACTAGCTGCCCCGGCGCCGAGATAGTCCCTGACCCGTTGCGCCAGCCGCTGCTCCCGGTTGTTGATAATCTCCGAAAAACAGACTTGGGTCACAATAGCCCAAGTATACCAAACAGGCCAACGGATTGCAAGAAAAAGAGGAGAGGAAATTCTTTTTGCCCTGCTCCGCAATTGGCCGCTGAAAACCGGAAAAGTGTGGTATAACAAAAAGGTTTTGCCAAAAACAATGGCGCATTTGGAAACACATTCCGAGGAGATGACAATGAACACCGAAGCAGAGATGCTTTCTCGCGGCACCGAGCAAGCCGCAACCCCGTCCGCCGGCTTCATCGAAGCCATTTCCCGCTTTTTAGACACCGACCCTGATGACTTGTTGGTCGAGCTGGGCTACTATTCTAGCGATGAAGAGTTAGCCGCTGACAAGCAATAAAAATACCCGCTGCTCATCAACGAGCAGCGGGTATTTTCTTGTGTGCTGTACTTGCTTCTAGCCGGGGTGCGTCACAAGATTGTCGGCAAGTGTTTTGCGGGACTTGACACGCCAGCCCTGCGGGGTTTGGACCCAAAAGTCACGGACCCAAAGATCGTCGGCATAGGTGCCTTTGAAGTGCATAAACAAAACGCGCTTTTCGCCGATGCCCTGGGTGTGCAGCTTCATCTCGGCTTGGATCCCGCCGGGAACGGACACAAAGTTTTGGACCGTGAACCGGCTCTGCATGGTCTTGACTTGTTTCAGCTGGTCAGCGTACTGCTTTCGGGTCTGCTCTTTGTTGTACGTCGCCCCCTTCTCATCCACCACTTTGTAGTCCGGCGTGAAGTAGGCCATAAACTGGTCGAGGTTATGCTGGGTGAAGGCCGTGTTGATTTGAGCATAGGCCGCCGAGATCGCCGACTGGGCGGCCGGCGGGACCCCGGCGGACACGCGCGAGGCCGTCAGCCCGAACAGCACCAAGCCGAGCAGCGGCAGCATCAGAGTATTTGATTTCATGCGAAGTCTTTCCCATAATGGCCGCGTGAGGAAACGGACTCCTTTCTTTCCAGACCGGACGCCGCCGCTTGTCCACTTGTTCCTGTTATCCACTTGTTCCTGTACTTGCCCAAATGATACTTCAATCGCTCCCGTACTCGCGGAGCAGCCCGGCGGCTTCAGACGCCTGCTGCGGGTCGCTGAGAGCCAGCGCAGTCTGCCACTGCGCCCGTGCTCCGGCATGGTCCCCCGCCAGATAGAGGGTCGTGCCAAGCGCGACATAGGCAGCAGCATAGCGGGGGTTCAGGTGCAGAGCCGTTCGATACTGCCGCACCGCCTCCGGGTGGCGGCCCAAGTCGTCGAGAGCGGCAGCTAAAAAGAAGTGCGCTTCTGGGCTGACGGGGTTGGAGTTTACCGAGTTTTGCAGCTCAATCTCGGCCTCGGCGAGACGGCCTTGATTATACAAGACACGCCCGCGCTGAAGGAACGAAGGCGTTTCCACAGCAGGCGTGGCTTGGCTTTCGTCGGCCTCCGCTTTCGCCAGATACACGCGGGCGAACGCGAGGTGGGGATCGCTTCGCAGAGCCGCCTGGTACTGCCGGATTGCTTCGGGACGCCGTCCAAGCGCGGCCAGCGCCAGACCGCAGTTGTAGTGGGCCAGCGCGAAATCCGGCTTCAATCGGATTGCCTGCGCGTACTCGGCGACTGCCCCCGTGTGCTTTCCGGCGACATCAAGGATGTTGCCGAGTGCGTTGAATGCATCGGCGTCGCGGGGGTTGAGCCGAATGGAGGTCTGGTACTCTTGAATTGCGCTGTTGTGATCGCCGGTATCGTCGAGCGCGTTGCCGAGCGCGTAATAAGCGCGGCTGTCGCCTGGCTGAAGGCGAACAGTTTCTCGGAACTCGGTCACAGCGTCTGCATGACGGCCCAGCTTCTGCAAAAACCGGCCCTGCATATAATGCGCCGGGGCAAAATCAGGCCGCAGTGCAATCGCCGATTCGAGCTGGGTCACGGCGTCCGCCGTCTGTCCCTGCCTGTCCAGCGCCAGCGCTAGATTATAGCGTGCATCCGGGCTTTCGGGACGCAGGCGCACCGCGCTTCCAAACTCCACCACAGACTCGGCGCCTTTTCCTAGCCGCTGCAAGACAATCCCCAGCGCGTTGTGTGCGTCCGCCGAGTCGGGGCTAAGACGAACTGCTTCGCGCAGATCGGTCTCGGCGGCCTCAAGCTGCCCGCTCCGGTAGGCTGAAATGCCTGCCGAAAACGCCGAGGGTACGGCGGCTGGATCAGCCGCCGGCGCGGGCGTCTGGGCTGAAAGCGGCAGGGCCAGCAGCCAGACAGCGAGACAAGCCGGGAGAGAAAAGCGTTCGGGCATGAAGAAACCTTTCAAGCGAAGCGATCAGGGTAATTTTACCAGACATTTTGATTTTTCGCCGCCGACAACGTATAATAAGCGGTAATGAACGAACAAGAAGCCGGATCGAAGTGGCTGTGCGAAGGGCGGCGGGTCATCACGGAAGCCGCGCGGGCGCTGGACCGGCTGGCGGAACAGATAGACGGTCCGGCTTGGGCCGCCGCCGTGCATCTGATTTTAGAAACCAAAGGCCGCGTCGTGGTCACGGGCATGGGCAAAAGCGGCACGATCGGCGTGAAGATGGCGACGACGCTGTCGTCTACCGGGACGCCTGCCCAGTTCCTGCACCCCGCCGACGCCGCGCACGGCGACCTCGGCATGATCCAGCCGGGCGACTCCGTGGTCGCGTTTTCCTACAGCGGCGAGACCGACGAGCTTTTGGCGCTTTTGCCTGCGTTCGGGCAGCTTGGAACGCCGCTCCTTGCGATTACGGGCAGTCCTCTCTCAACACTGGGCCGGGCCGCGCAGGTTGTCTTGGATGTCTCGGTGGAGCGCGAAGCCTGCCCACTGAATTTAGCCCCGACCACCAGCACATCGGCGATGCTGGCCCTCGCCGATGCTTTGGCCGTGACCGTGATGACCGCCCGCGACTTCACGCCGGAGCAGTATTCGCGCCTGCACCCGGCGGGAACACTCGGACGCCGCCTGACTTTGCATGTCCGCGACGTGATGCGGACGGGCAACGCCGTGGCGATTGTGCCGGGCGACAAAACCGTGCTGGACGCCATGTTCGCCATCACCCAGGCCAACGCCGGCGCGGCGATCATCACGGACGCGGACGGCAAAGTGATCGGCCTGCTGACCGACGGCGACATCCGGCGGCACTTGCTGGATAATCAGCAGGTGCTGTCCTGCCCCGCGTCCGACGCCATGACAATGAACCCCGGCGTCGTGTCCGCCGACCTGCTGGCCGCCGAAGGCCTGCGCCTTTTGGACACGTTCCACCCGCTGCCCGGCCAGAAGGCAGGGGACGCGCCGGTCGTTGACGCCGAAGGCCGCCCGCTCGGAATGCTCACGCTCAAAGATCTCGTCAAAGCGGGGATCGTTTAGCCATGACTCTCCGGCAGACATTGAAAATGCTGCTCCCGCGCCCGCTGCTCCAAAAGGCCCGCGCAGCGGCGTGGAGCTTCGGCGATCTGCGGCATGGCCTTCGTACCAGGGAGTGGCAACTGCCGCCGGCGTACCTGCGGGTGAAAGTCTGCGGCACGATCCCGCCGGACGATTATCTGGAAGGCGGCCGGCGCCATGCGCGGGCGCTGGTCCGGATGCTGACGCAGGCGGGCGGCGATCCAGCCCGGATCACGTCCGTGCTTGATTTCGGCTGCGGCTGCGGGCGGGTCGTCGCGGCGGCGCAGGCGCTGCTGCCGTCGGCACGTTTTCACGGCACGGATGCCGAGGTGGATTTGATCGGCTGGGCGAAGGCGCATCTTCGGCAGGCAGAGTTTACGGTCAACGCCCCGGAGCCGCCGCTGCCGCATGCCGAGGAGCAGTTTGACTTTATTTATGCGATCTCGGTGTTCACGCACCTGGATGAACGCTTGCAGTTTGCGTGGCTGGATGAGCTGCACCGGGTCGCAAAGCCCGGCGCGGTTCTGATCCTGACCGTCCACGGCACGGACGAGGACCAGAAATTCGAGTTCGTGCGGAACACGGCGTGGTCGGAATTCTTTCCTGACTACTACCAGACGACGTTTCATGGACGCACTTATGTCGCGGAGAACTGGACGCGCGGCTTTGTGGTTGTGGATTATGTTCCCCAGGCCGTCGGACAGCAGGACGCCGTCGTGCTGAGAAAAACTTAATGCACTCGATCAAGCTCATTGCGCTGGACGTGGATGGTACATTGACTGACGGGACGCTGCTGTACGGCAGCGACGGCGGGCAGGCGAAGGCGTTCCATGTCGCCGACGGCCTCGGCATCGTCATGGCGCAGGCGATGGGCCTGCGGGTTGCCGTGATTTCGGGCCGGAGCAGCCGGGCCGTGGAAACGCGCATGGCCGAGCTGAAAGTGACCGATCTGGTGCAGAACTGCGGCGACAAGGCCGCCGCACTCACGCAGATTAGGACGAAGTATGATCTGCGTCCCGACCAAACGGCGTTCGTCGGCGATGATATCAATGACCTGCCTGCGTTCGCCGTCGCTGGTGTCAAAATCGCCGTTGCCGATGCGTCTGAGACACTTAAAGCAAAAGCCGACTGGATCACGCCGCGCCGGGGCGGACACGGTGCGGTACGCGATGCGGTGGAAGAAATCCTGCGACGTCAGGGGCGTTTAGACGAAGCCGTTGCGGCCTATTTGACGAGCGTGAAGCACGCCGAGGCGCCGCGCCAATGACAACTCCAAAAGTACTGACGGTGCTGCACACGAACGATTTCCACAACCACTTAACTCCGGCGCAGGCAGCATTTATTCAAGCCGAAAAAGCGAAATACGAGAACGTCCTGCTGCTCGACTCCGGCGACGCCATATCCGCCGGCAATGTCGGCGTTCGGCCCGGCGGCGAGCCAATCCTGACGCTCATGTCCGACACGGGTTACGATGCCATGACGCTTGGCAACCGTGAGTTTCACGTCGCCGACACGCTCCTGCGCCTGAAACTGAGCCGCGCCGCGTTTCCCGTGCTGTGTGCAAACATCCGCTGGCGTGAGGACAGAGGCGAGACATTGCCGGTCGTTCCATCATGGACCAAGACGCTCCCGAACGGCCTTCGCGTCGCCGTCTTCGGCCTGACTGTGCCGATGGTGACGCCCCGCATGACCGCCCGGCTTGTCAGCGCATTCGTCTTCGATGATCCTATGGAGACAGCCAAAGCGCAGATTGTGCGTCTTCGGCCCACCGCCGACATTGTAATTGCCTTGACCCATATCGGCCTGCGTGAGGACGGTCGGTTAGCCGCCGCCTGCCCAGACTTAGATTTGGTCATCGGCGGCCACAGCCACAACAAGCTGCATGGGCCGCACCTCACCAACGGTGTTCCCATCGTGCAGGCAGGCTGGTTCGGGCATTATTTGGGAGAGACGACGCTGACCTGGAACGGGGCGGCAGCGAGGCCGACTGTCACGGGGCGGCTGGTGGATTTGCGCCCAACTGACACAACCCGCAAGAACAGCGAGGGAATGAATTCCTCTCGCTGAATAACATCCTTCGGATGAGAGGGGAGCTGTCAGTCGCGCGTCTGTCGTCCGAAGGACGTGTTTGTTATAGCGGATACGTAGTAATGCCGTAGGCATAGAGGAATTCATTCCCTCGCTTTCTTTGGGGCTTTTCTTGCTTGACTTCCTGCTATTCTTAATCACCGCTTGGGCGGCAGTCGCGGCAGGCCGAACTGCCCTGCGCTTGCTCGGCTTTGGCCCGGATATGCCCCGGCTGGAACGGAACCTTGTCGGCTTTGCACTTGGTCTCGGCCTGCTGTCGCTGCTGATGTTGGCGCTCGGCCTTGCTGGCGGCCTCTACCGCCCGCTGGGCTTCCTGCCGCTCATTACGCTGCTGGCAATTGGCGGGCGTCAGCACATCTTGATGGCGGCTGACGGACGCGAATGGGCTAAGACTATTCGCCTGACGGGGTGGGGCTGGGTTCTGACGCTTGCGTTCGCGGCGTTCGCGTCGGTCCCATTCATCGGCTGCTTCGCGCCACCGACGACGAATTTCGAGTGGGACAGCGTTGCGTATCACCTTGCCGACCCCAAGATGTATTTGTCGGCGCACCGCATCATTTACCTGCCCTGGGAGGACCATTCTAACTTTGCGTTCGCCGCTGAGATGTGGTACTTGTACGGCCTCCAAATCGGCGGCGTTCCATTGGCAAAACTGTTCCACTTCGCCTGCGGCATCGGGACTTACCTTGCCGTCTACGCCCTTGGAGCGCGACTCATCTCGCCGACGGTCGGCAAACTTTCTGCGCTGCTGCTGGCGTCTACGCCGCTGGTATTTTGGGAAGCGGGAACGGCCTATATAGATTTGGCGACGGCGCTCTTTACCACGCTAACGCTGCTCGCGCTGGGGAAGGGGATGCTGCTCCGTGACCCCCGCTGGCTCCGGCTGGGCGCGGTCTTGATGGGCCTGGCCCTGTCCACTAAAGCCACCGCTCTGGAAACCCTGGTTCTGCTCGCCGTCGGCATTTTGATCTGGCACTGGCGCGGCCTCAGAACAACGCCGGTGGCCGCTGTCAAAGCGGCGTTCGTCTGGGGCCTGCTCGCGCTGCTTGTGGACGCGCCCTGGCTCGTCAAGTCCGCCGTTTTGACCGGCAATCCCATCTACCCCTTGTTTTACAGCCTCCTCGGCGGGCGCTACTGGGATAAGCTGGCGGCGGACTTTTACACGAATTCAACCGCGCAGTTCGGCATGGGCCATAGCCTATCCGACATCGCGCTTGTCCCGTGGAACATGACCATGTTCCTCCTGCCGGGCCACCTGACTTCTTACCCGAAGCCGTTTAACGACTACCAGACACCGTTCGGCGCCCTGTCTCCGGTCCTGCTGGGGGCGCTGTTCTTCCCGGCGTTCGTGCGCGGCGCGTCGGTCCCAGTCAAAGCATTATCGGTCTTCGCCCTCGGCTCGCTGCTGCTGTGGGCCGGCACGATGCAGTATGTCCGCTACCTGCTGCCTGTCTTGCCCGTCCTGTGCCTGCTGGCCACCTACGTCCTGACCCAAGCGTATCAGCTCAAGCTCAAGTCGGGCTACGCGCTCGCCGCCCTTGGCATCTGCTCCCTGCTGTTCTCTGGCTACATCGGGACGCTCCTGCTGTCGCAGCAAGCGCCGGTCGTCTTCGGGCAGGAAAGCCGCGACGACTATATCACCCGCAACTTCGGGCCGTATCCCGCGATGCAGTATGTCAACACCCAACTACCGGCAGGTTCGAAGATCGTCATGTACGGCAACCCGCTCGGCTTCTACTGCGACAAGCCGTACCTGTGGGGCGACGCCATCCACGGCTCCTACATCCCTTACGACACGTTCCACAGCGCGGACGACCTCAAAGCCTACCTGCACAAGCTCGGCATCACGCACATCTTGGTTTACGAAGGCGGCTTTCCGCTGAACCCGCCCAAGCCCGATGCCCCGTCTTATGCCGACTGGGTGTATGAACTGACGAAAGGCACCAGCCCGCCGCTGTTTTCACAGCATGGAACGGACATTTGGGCCGTGCCGTCAACTGCTGGGAGTAAAACAATGACAAAAAATAACCTCCCTGGAACATGGCCCTTTCAGCAGCCGAAAAACCTGGCGGTCATTATCACCCGCAGCATTGTACACGGCGGCAGGCCAGTTTTATTCGTCTCGCGCGACAGGGACGGCGATTGGCAGTTTCACGATGGCACCTTGCCCCAGATGGAAGATGCAATGGTCGTGAGCCTTGACAGTGTTGTCCGGCGAGACCCTAGTATTGCTGCTCTGGCTGACTTACCCTTCGGCTGGCAGGCGGAGCGTGAGTCAGTAGCATCTGGATGGAAGAAGATAAAGACCATGCAATAAATTGCACGGCTATTGGGCGCAGACGCCACAAAACACCGCTTCGCGGGGTTAAGAGTGAAGCAGTTCCAATCTTAGTGCCGCGAAGCGGTACTTCGCGGCGTCTGCGCCCAATGGCCGTGCAATTTATTGCATGGTTCTTCAACGCATGGTCCGAAAACGCGTGGCTCCTCAACGCCCTATCTTCACAATCCCATCTTCACAATCCCATCTCTGCAATGCCTCGCGCCGGGTATACTGCTCCCAATAGTTTCGCTGCTCCCATAATTGCATTGGCCCATTCGTCTAGTCCGGCCCAGGACGCTGCGCTTCTCGGCGCAGAAACCGGCGGTTCAAATCCCCGATGGGCTACTTTCGCGGCTTTAGAAATAGAACGATGAACACTTTTGCCCGACGCGCTGCTTGCCTTCTCGCTGTGTCTCTTTCCGCTGTCTCCGCCGGAACGATGGCCGTGGGGGAACCGACACCGCCGCCGCTGCGGGTGCTGATGCTCGGCGGCGGCCCGGATTTGTCGCACAACCAGACCGCGATTGAAAGCAATGTGCGGTATGTGGCCCGCCTGCTGCCGCCGAACGCCGAGAAGCGGGTTTTGTTCTTTGACGGCCGGGCGCAGTCCAAAGACGTGCTGTGCGAGGATGCCGGCGGCAGGCAGTATTACCGCATTCCCCGCCTGCCGCGCCTCGACGGGCCAGACACGCTGCCGGCGATTAAGACCGAGTTTCAAGCGCTGGCCTCCGCCCCGGCGTCAGCGCCGGTACTGATCTATGCCACCGGCCACGGCAGCCCCGGCGAGGAGACGCTGGACAACAACGACTATGACCTGTGGAACGGCGGCTACTTGTCGGTCCATACGCTGGCGGGCCAAATCAAGACCCTGCCTGAGTCCACGCCCGTCACGCTGGTCATGGTAGAATGCTTTTCCGGCTCCTTCGGCAATCTGTTGTTTGAGAACGGCGACCCGAAAGCGCCGCTCATCCACCGCGATCTGTGCGGCTTCTTCGCGTCCATCTCCGCCCGGCCCGCCGCCGGCTGCACACCGGAGATCAACGAGGCCGATTACCGCGACTTCACCGGCTACTTCTTCCAAGCCCTGAGCGGCCGTTCGCGTTTAGGGAAGCCCGTGACTGGGGCGGACTACAACCACGACGGCAAAGTCGGCATGGACGAAGCGTTTGCCTACACGCTCATTCACGACAACTCCATTGACACGCCGGTCTGCACGTCGGATGTCTTCCTGCGCCGCTTTGTTCCAGACGAGGGATTTAGTTTTGTTCAAACACCCTGGACTGACTTAGACGCCTGGGCAACCCCTGCCCAGCGGGCGGCTCTGGACGCGCTCGCCGCCGATCTGCATGAGCGAGGCGAGGGCCGGCTCAAAGACACTTATGCGCTGTTTGAAAGAGTCAAGGTGGATGCCGAAGACCTGCCGAGCGTCCGTGTCCTCCGGCTCATGCGCCTGGCAAAAAGCGTGGTTCTGGCCCACCGGCTTCTGACCTCCGACGCGCCCGCCGACCAGCCCCTGAAAGCCCGCTACACGCTGCTCAAAGCCGCCGAAGCGCGGAACTGCCTGACGGATACGCATTAAAAAATCTCCCTGGCCCCCAATTCTAGGGGAGCAGGATAGAATAAGAGCCGAACTTTCCTAAATCCTGCTCCCTTAGAATTGGGGACCAAGGGTTATGCAGTCCCTAAGAGCCTCAAAAATGCCTGCGCCGCTGCGCTGTTCGATTTGCCCCGCAGGCGGGCCAGATGCAGAGGGCGCACAATCGCAAGGTCCGACAGCGGCAGTGGATATAGCAGGCCCAGCGTCAGCTCGGTTTCCAGGGCCAGCCGGGACACAATCGCCACGCCCAGCCCGGCCATCACGCCCTGCTTGATCGCTTCCGTGCTTCCTAGAGACAGTGCGGGCCGAACTATAATTTCGCGGTGCAGAAGCGCACGCTCCACCACCTCGCGGGTTCCTGACCCCGGCTCACGCAGGAGAAGCGGCTCGGCACAAAATCGAGCCGCTGTGACGCTAGGTTCCCCCAGCAGCGGATGGCCGGGCGGGACAATCGCCGTCAGCGTGTCTTCGGCAAAAATCTCGGCGTCCAGCGCCGGGTCATCGGCAAAGCCTTCGGTCAAGCCAAAATCCAGGGCGTTTTCCCGCAGCTTCTGCTGAACGATTTGGGTATTGGCGATCTCTAATTGCAGCGTGATCCCCGGATACTGCTTGTGGTACGCACCCAGCAGCTTCGGCAGAAGATAACCCCCAACCGTGAGGCTCGCGCCAATCGTCAGCTTCCCCTGTACCAGCCCCTTTATCTCCGAAATTGCCTGCTCCGCCTCCGCTTCCACGGCAAACAGCCGACGCGCATGGCCTGCCAGCGCTTCCCCAGCGGCGGATAATCGCAGGCCGCGCGGCAGGCGGTCGAAGAGCGAGACGCCCAGCGCCGCTTCCAGTTCTCCGATCTGCTTGGACACCGCCGGCTGGCTGATAAACAGCCGTTCAGCGGCCCGGCTCATGCTGCTTTCCTCCGCCGCTGCGTGGAAGATGGCAAGATGGCTTATATTCATAGATTTAGGTTATCACTCATATACAAAAGATGTATTTGTATTATACCGGGCAAAACGGTACAGTGAAGCTATGACAAGTTTATTCGCTGCCGCGCTGCTTTTCTGCCTTTCGCCGTGGGCATCGCCCGCCTCGGCGCTTGCGCTCGGTATCGGTCTTGCGCTGACAGCGGGGAACCCGTACCCGGAGATCAGCCGGAACACGGCGAAGTGGCTACTGCAAGCGTGCGTCGTACTGCTCGGCTTCAGCATGAACCTGCATGTGGTACTGGAAGCCGGCAAAAGCGGAATGCTGTTCGCCGCCGTCAGCATTTTTGGGACCTTGACGCTAGGGTATTTTGCCGGACGGCTGCTCAAAATCCCCGCCAAAACGTCGGGGCTGATTACGGCGGGGACGGCGATCTGCGGCGGCTCGGCGATTGCGGCGGTGGGATCGGTGATTGGAGCGGCGGAAGGGGAGATGACGGTCTCGATGGGAACGGTGTTCTGCCTGAACGCTGTTGCCCTGTACGCTTTTCCTCTGATGGGCCATGCGCTGCATTTGTCGCAGATGCAGTTCGGGACCTGGGCGGGCATTGCGATCCACGATATTTCTTCCGTCGTCGGCGCATCGGCCCGCTATGGTCTGCCCGCGCTGCAAACGGCGACAGCGGTGAAGCTGGCGCGGGCGCTCTGGATTGTTCCGCTGGCGTTCGGCGCGGCGATGGTGATGGGGCGTTCGCGGCGGGGAGTGACGGGAACCGAAATCGGCTTTGATCCGAACCAGACGCCGCCCGAAGCGCACGGCAAAGTGCAGGTCCCGTGGTTCATCGGTTTGTTCCTGCTGGCGTCCGTCTCCCGAAGCCTTGTGCCGGAGATTGCCGCTGTGTCCCCCAGCATTTCGCATCTGGCGACCGTGGGACTCACTGTGACTTTGTTTCTCATCGGCGCCGGCATCTCACGCGGGACGCTGCAAACCGTTGGCTGGAAGCCGATGGCGCAGGGGGTAGGGCTGTGGCTCGTCATCAGCGCCGGGTCACTGGTGTTCATCCTGCACACGATCCGCTGACCGTCTTATGCGCTCTCCCAGCGGGCGATTTTCTCGGTGATCGCGGCGGCGGCTTCGTGCAGGGCGCGGGCTTCTTCCTGCCAGAGCGGCGGGGAAAGAACGCGCACGACGCCTTGATTAGACACCAGAAGCGGCAGGCCGAGGACGCCGCGAATGCCGTAGACGCCTTCGCCTTCCAAGAGGACCTGTCCGGCGACACTCATTTCCCGGCCTTCCATCATCTGCCGGACCATATCCACAGTCACATTCGCGGTCGCCATGACGGTCCGTGATCCCGACAAGTGCGTGAGTTCGGGCCGGAGCTGAACGCGAATATCCGGCGGCAGGGTCTCGACGGCTTCAAACGCGAGGCACGTCTCGGTATGCACCAAATGCGCGATAGAGTCGCGGGCTGCGGAGACCCGCGCCGGATAATCGGCCAGCGTTCCCGCGCCGCGCAGCGCCTGCACGGCCTCGGCAGTCTCCGGGTCGTTCAAACCGTAGACCCGGACGCTGCTCCACAGCGGAACTAAATTGGCGCCATGTTCTCCCGCGACATACCCCGACACGAGCTGGCGCGGCACGCCCAAATCAGCGGCAATCTCGCGCCGGAACCGCAGACTGTCCGAATACGCGCCGATGCCGATGACCCGCCGTGCGCCCAGCTCCCGCGCCATGACCGAGACGCCTAGCTCCACCGGGTTTGTCACCATCAGCACCACTTCATGGCCCTGCCCGTGGGCCGCCAGTGCCTTCGCATGGGCCGCAAAGACCGGCAGATTGGCCAATGCCACATCGTCGCGGGTCATGGTCCCGCCGCCGGAGCTTGGGCCGGGGGTCGCCCCCGCCGCCATGACGACGATGTCCCCGACCACCTCTTCCGGCCCCAATGCAATGTCCATCTGCGGGGCATTCTCGGCGTAGGCGTCGGTGAGGTCCGAGCGCAGCCCGTACAGCACCCGCTCCGACGCGCTGCCCCGCTTGCCAACAAGCTGAAGCCGTTCAGTCGGCCTCAGCACCCGCCCGGCGACAAGCTGCGCCACAATTTCCCGTCCAATCGCCCCGCCCGCCCCAATCACGCTGATGTCCAAATGTGTTCCAGTCTCTGCCGAATATCAGGCCCACGCCTGCCGTGCCGCCGCAAGCGCCGTCTCAATGTCCGCCGCCGACACGTCCAAATGTGTCACCGCCCGCAGGAGGCCATAAGAGCCGCTGAAGCGGACGCCATGCGCTTCAATCCGTTCCCGCGCTTCGGGACCGCTCATGCCACTGACTGTGAAGAAGACCAAATTAGACTGCACACGGGATACATCTACAGACACATTCGGCATCTCGCTTAGACCTTCGGCTAGGCGCTTCGCGTTCGCGTGGTCTTCCGCCAACCGCCCCAAGTTATGCTCCAAAGCGTACAATCCCGCCGCTGCCAGAACGCCGGACTGACGCATCGCGCCTCCGAGCAGGTGCTTGGGCCGCCACGCGGCTTCAATAAAGTCTCTGGTCCCGGACAGGACAGCCCCAATAGGACACCCTAGACCTTTAGACAAACACAGCGTCACACTGTCGAACACGCTCACAATCTCGCGCACCGGCCTTTGTGCGGCAGCCGCCGCGTTCATCAGGCGTGCGCCGTCCAGGTGCATCGCCAGGCTGTTTGCCCGCGCGGCCTCCGACACATCGGCCAGTTCGGCCTGTGTCCAGACTGTCCCCCCACCGGCATTGTGCGTGTTCTCGGCGCACACGAGCCGCGTCCGGGCATAGTGCGGGTCATCGGGCCGGACCGCATCTACTACTTGCCGCCCGGTAAACACGCCGCGCTCGGTATGCAGCGCGTTCACCGATGCGCCCGCGACGGCGGCATAGCCGCCGCCTTCCCAGACAACGATGTGGGCGTTGTCGGTCGCAATAAATTCGTCACCGGGCTTCAAATGCGTCTTCAAAGCAATCAGATTGCTCATGGTCGCCGACGGCAAAAACAGCGCCGCTTCTTTGCCGAGCATCTCTGCAACCCGCTCTTGCAGCTCATTCGTAGTCGCGTCTTCCCGCCGCTGCTCGTCCCCGACTTCCGCCATCGCCATTGCCCGCCGCATTCCGTCCGACGGCTTTGTCGCCGTATCGCTCGATAAATCTATCATGCTGTCTGCTCTTTCTGTTATTCTTGCTTGGTGCCGCTGATGAAATCCAGAAGACCTTGTGAGTGCGCTTATGTTCCAGAACCGTCTGACCAGCGAGCATACCATGACTTTTCCGGTAGGGCTGAGAGCCGCTTCCTGACTACGGCAATCATGCGATCTAGCTCCTCTTCCGCCGCTGGATAGCCAGCGAGTTTAGCCAGTGCGGACAATTCATCAGAGGATTGGAATACCGCAACGACATCCTTGTCAACTTCAACAAGTGCTTCCCAAAAGATAGGACGGCCAAGTGTCCAGATGCCAGCCACTAAAGGCCAATCTCCCCGCCGCATAGCTTCCAGAGTACCTAAAGCCAAGCAAAGCGCAAACGCCTCTCGGTCAGACTTCCCGACCTCCAACTGATACATCGCGTCATCCATTGCTAAAACTTTTATCCTAACACTGCAACCGATTCACGTCCGTTTGCTCTTTCTCGCGAGATGTGTTTCCGCCGCTGCTCGGTATTCCCACTCTTCATCTTGCAGCAGTCCCCGCCAGCCTTCTTTTGTTTTGGTGATGGCCTCGGCGAACGAGTCGAACAAAGACTCCAAGCCTGTCGGCGTCTTGGTGATCTGCAAAGCCGCAACGTTTTCAGTAATTTGTTCCGGTGTCTGCATAGACACTAAAATGCCATCAACGCTTGGCTGTCGGCTGACCCAGTACAGGTGCGCCTGGCCTGCCGTGAAGCCGTAAAAGTTCTTGGTCAGGTTACGGTAGCGCCAGGTGTTCGGGAACCGCACGAACGGGACGCCGCCGACCCAGGCAAATGGCTGGGCCGCCAGTGTCGTGATGTGTTTGGATTGACATACGGGAAACAGCCTCTCGCCTGCTCTCTGATCCAGGTAATTGTACCGCGCGATCACGACATCCAGTGTTAGTGCGTCTGTCTCTAATGTCTCTGCAAGAGAGTCATACGCGCCGTAACACGTCACGCCAAGATGTTTGATGTGTCCCGCCGCCTGTGCTTCCGCCAGCGCGGTCTTCGCGCCTGCCAGACGCTTCGGCGTGTGTGTCTCCGGGCGAAAGTCATACAGCAGGAAAACATCCAATGTGTCCACGCCGAAGAGTTCCCGCTTGCGGGCGACCGCGCCTCGGATTGCCGCCGCCGCACCGTCTTCCGTGTCCGGGCAGCGGTCCAGCGCGTCCCCGTCGGTGGTGCTGAGGGTTACTTGGTCCCGGACTCCTAGTGTCCGAAGCGACTGCCCTAAAGACTGCGCCTCGCGCTCATACGCCGCATGGAAATAGGTAATGCCTGAGTCCAGCGCAGCCTTGACCGCCGCTGCCCGGTCTTCGGGCGAGGCGGCGTAAATGTCGCTGTTCGGCGATACGGTGCCGGGTTCCAGGCGAAAAGGCCGCTCGCTATAGGCAATATGTGTCGGTAAGAGTGTGATAGGCATAAGTGTTGGCATCAAGAAGCGAGGAAGTAAACTTCTCTCGCTAAGTAGGGTCGTCCTTCGGACGAAAGAGATGCGGACGCTACGTTTCTAGTCGTCCGAAGGACGTGTTTAACTAGCAAGAGAAGTTTACTTCCTCGCTTCTGTTCTGCTCTTTTCGCGTCTCCCAATGTGTCTCTTGACAAACACCTTAAAACACGCCAAAATGACAGGCACACATGGCTAAATCTGCTTATGACATCGCGCCGGATGCCACTTTTGTCGAAGCGGCGCACACATCCCTCCGCCAGCAGCTTTTGGAGATGATGTCGCACCTCGACGGCACGCGCCGGGGCGACAACATTGAAGCCCTCCACGACATGCGAGTCGCCTCCCGCCGCCTTCGCGCCGCCCTGTCCGTCTTCGCCGCTGCGTTCCCGCCGAAGCCGTTCACGGCCATTGAAAAAGAAGTCGCCAAGACGACCGATGCTCTCGGCGCGGTGCGGGACAGCGATGTCCAAATCGAGTTTATGCATGCGGCGATAGACGCCGCTCCGGAAAGCGAAAAAGTCGGCCTCATGGCGTTTGTGTCCCATTTGCAGTCGGAGCGCGACAAGCAGCGCGTTTTGCTGGTCAAAGAGCTGAACCGCCTCGAAAAAAGCGCGTTCGTGAAAGACTTCGGCAAGCTGCTCGGCGACGACACGCTCAAAGACAGTCTGAAAGACAACTTGGAGGCACCTCATGGCTAAAGCGCTGCCGTTGTACGCCGTCAACTCGTTGGAGTCGCTGCGCTCCAATGCGCCCCTCATGCTCCACACGCGCCTGGAAGAATTGTACCAGTTCGCGCCCTATATTGGCGACCCCACGAAAGTGGACGAACTGCACGCTATGCGGATTGCCTCCAAGCGCCTGCGGTATACGCTCGAAATCTTTGCGCCCTGCTTCACGAGCAAAGAATTCGAAAAGCTCTCGGCGCAGGTGAAGTCCGTTCAAGAGCAGATCGGCGAAATCCACGACCGGGACGTGCGCGGGCCACTGCTACAGGCGTTTTTAGATGCTCAGGCCGCCCACCGCCCGGAAATCCGTGCGGGTTTGGAGAAGCTGATTGAAAGCCAGCAGTCCGAGCGGGCTGCGCTGTACCGGAAGTTTATTTCTTACTGGGACAAGCTGCAAAAACAGGGCTTCAAGCGCGAGTTCCTGCAAATGCTGGTTCAATCCGAAGCCCAGCCTACCGAAGAGAGTGTACCCAACCCATGAACAAAACAGCCCAAACCGAAGCCGACAAGCCGGTCTTAGAAGAAGCAGTGCAGACCGCGCACGGGGACGATGCTCCAAGCAGCACGCCGAAGTCTGAACTGGAAGGCGTCCCGTACCTCGGCGAGACCCGGCGGCAGGCGCTGGCGGAGGCGGGGATGGTGACGCAGGACGATCTGCGGCGGGCGACCGCCGAGCAGATCGGCGGCGTCAAAGGCGTCGGTATGGGCAACGCCGCCAAGATCAAAGCCTGGCTTGATGTCCCCTCTGCCCCCCTGCCGTCCGCCGCGCCGACCGACATTGACATGGCGCTGGCATCCGCCAATCAGGACGTTCAGGACGTGTTCCAAAAGCTCGGCGATGCCGCCGCCCGGCTTAAAGACCAGATCCCGGCTAAGTCCCGCGACAAAGCTTTAGACCGCCAGCTTGATAAAATTGACTCGGTGGCGTCGGAACTTGCCGAAGGCCCGGATACGCTGTCCGCCCAGCAGGTGCAGGAGGCAGTCAAAACCCTCGACAAAATCGCCGCGCTCCTGCAAAGCGCCGCCGATGACACGCAGAAGCTGTCCCCAAAGAAGCAGGCTGCACTGATTGAAGAACTGCGAACACGGCGCAAGCGGCTTCAGAAGACGCTGGACGATTGAAAGTTCGGATGTCACGGGGCTGAACCCCCGTGTCACCCATATTTCTGGAAAGACCCCGTGCAGTATGCCCTTCTCAGTGACATCCATGCCGATATTCGCACTCTCCAAGCCGTTTGGGACACGCTGGAAGCCGATGGCCTCACGGACCGGCCTGTGCTGAACGCAGGTGATACCGTCGGCTATGGACCGGACCCCGAAGCCTGTGTTCGGTTCCTGCGCGAGCATCCAAACATCGTCTCGGTGAAAGGTAACTACGACAAAAATGTCGCGCTGTTCCCGGAGCGTGAAGCCGAGTACCGCAAGAAGTGGGCCGGGCTGCGCCCCGACAAGTTTGAGACCATCCAGGGCAGCAGCGCAGCTATCTCGGACGACACGCGGCGCTGGCTGCTGGACTTGCCCGCCGAAGCTTACCTCACTTTGGATGGCTTCCCCGTCGTCCTCACGCACTACTCGCCCGGCAGTAAAGAAGGCTTAGGGGCATGGACGCCCGACGCGCGTCTGGCTGAGCTGGCCGAAACCACCGACGCGAAAATCGTCGTCTGTGGACACACGCACACCCCATTTGTCCGCCGCGTCGGCGGCATTCTCTGGATCAATCCCGGCAGTCTGGGCCGCGACTTTGGCGGCAAATCCCGCTACGCCTTGCTGACCCTGGAACCCGGCCTGCCGCCGTCGGCTGTCTTGAAGTTCGCGGAGTAACCCCTATGCGCCTTGCTGCCATTGACATTGGCACCAATTCTACCAAGATGACCGTCGCCGATGTCTCGGCCCTCGGCCTGCTGTCGGTCGTCTCCGAAGACTCGGACGTGACCCGGCTCGGCGAAGGCGTGGACCACTCCCGTCGGCTCGGCGACGTGCCGATGGCCCGCACCCTGGAAGCCGTGGTCCGCTTCGCCGACGCCGCCCGTGCGGCGGGGGCCGAAACTGTGCTGGGAGCGGGGACCAGCGCTCTGCGGGACGCGGTCAACGGCGCAGACTTTATTGCCCGTATCAAAGCAAGCGCAGACGTTGAAATCCAAATCATCTCCGGCGACCGCGAAGCGCAGCTTGCTTACGCGGCAGTCCGCTCCGACAGCAGCCTCGGCATTCCCGCCGAAGCCTCGCTGCTGGTCTTCGACATCGGCGGCGGCAGCACCGAGCTGATTTTGGGCGACGCAAGCGGGGTAGGGCGCTACAAAAGCCTCGACATTGGGGCCGTCCGCCTCTCCGAGCGGTTTCTCCAGTCCGACCCGCCCGCCGAAATCGAGCTGACACAGGCCCGGCAGTACGCCTCTAACGCCCTCGCGACTTTCCCCGTGCCTTCTCCTCTGCTTGTCGCCGGCATCGGCGGCACGGCCTTGAACATCGCCGCCGTCATGTCCGGCCATACCCCACCCAACCCCGACAGCATCCACGGCACATCGGTGTCTTCCGCCGAAGTCGCCGACGCCTTCGCCCGCTTTTCCTCGGCATCACTTGCCGACCGCAAAACCATTCCCGGTCTCGAACCCAAACGCGCCGATGTCATCGTCGCCGGAGCGCTCATCTTAGACGCTCTGCTGACCTACTTCTCCGCCGACCGCTTTCTTCTCAGCGCCCGCGGTCTCCGCTATGGTCTGCTGGCGGACTACGCTAAAACCGAAAAATAGCTTCCCGCCGCCGAACCTTCCGACCCACTTACGGCATTTAGTTGCTCATGACGAACGTGCTTGAAAACTTCTTCAACTGGCAAAGCGACCAAGATTGGTTTTGGGGACCACTCCTCTACCTGCGTCCGGCAAAGAATGCGCGAATGACGCTGCGTTTCTGGCTGAGAATGATCGGCGTCGTGGCCTTGTTTACCGTGCCGATTGAGGCAATTTTAGGCGGTCTTCTTGCATACTACGATTACATGGCGGCGAAGCATCACGACCCAAAGATCCCGCCTGTGATCGCGACTGAAAGCTGGATCAACAGGTCCTCACCCCAGTCTGTCCTGACCGGCTGCGTTCTGCTGTTAATCTTCTGCGTTGCATACTGCTTCTGCCAGCATTGGGCCTGGAACCGCCGCGCCGACCGCTTGAACCGTGATCCGGTTCTGCCGGAGCCGGTTCCCGCTGAGACGCCTGGTGTTTGGCCTCCGCCGCCGAGAACCATGCGCTGAAGGAACCATGCGTTGAAACGCACGGCTAGACGGCGCAGACGCCACGAAGTACCGCTTCGCGGGACTCGGAGCATCTTAGTATTGTCTCTTAACCCCACGAAGCGGTGTTTCGTGGCGCTTCGCCGTCTAGCCGTGCGTTTCAACGCATGGTTCCTTCTTCAACGCATGGTTCCTTCTTCAACGCATGGTTCCTTCTTCAACGCATGGTTCCT
>CAXSFV010000004.1:119257-181764 GCA_964236795.1 uncultured Armatimonadales bacterium
TCTTCAACGCATGGTCTTTCTCTGGTAAACTCTTGTCATGGAAGATAGGTGGGAGTGGTTCTTTAACTGGCAGAGCGACATGGACTGGACGTGGGGACCGTTCCTGCCCCTGCGCCCGGCGCGTACTCAGGCCATTCAGCCTTGGGTGTGGGTGCGTCTGTTCCTCGCTTTATCGGGGGCGGGAGCGGTGTTGGTCGTGCTGGTGGGTGGAATATGTGTGTGGGGACCAAAGATGGCCGCGCGGCAGCACTGGCGTCTACCGCCGGGCGTCACGGAGACGCTGGGAACGCTAGCGGTAATGGGCAGCGATCCCAGTTTGGTGGGACTGCTCCTTGGGATCGTGCTGTGCCTGCCGCTGCTGTTCTTTGCGTTCTGCCTGCCGTTTCATCTGGCCTGGAACAAGCGAGCGGTTTGGCTGTCGGCGGCGGCAGGGGCAGCGCGAGAAGAAGTCGCTTCGGACACTTGGCCGCCTGCGCCGAGGCAGAAATAATCGAGCCGCCTACGGCGGCCCGGCGGTGTAAGCGGCGGTTGGTGCGCTTGGGGTCGCGGCGGGGTGCGATGCCAAGTACTTTTGCAGGTCCGACGGCGGCAGGGCGGCTTTGGGCGCGGCGGCAGGAGCGGCGGCAACGGGAACCGGCGCAGACGGGCGGGTGAATAAAAAGCCGCCCAGGACGGCGATGACCAGCAAAGCCAGCGCGGCGCCGGCCCAGGCAAACGTCTTCGGCGGCGCGGCGGCCAGTGAGAACGAACGCGCCGGGGCGGGGAAGCTTGGCTGCGCCGGAACCGGGGCGGTATACCCGGCGGCGGCTGTTTTGACGGCTTGGACCAGATCGAGCGCAGTCGGGTAACGCTTGTCCGGGTCTTTTTCCAGCGCCCGCGCCAGCACGGCTTGAAGCGCGTCCGGCAGGCTCGGCAATGGGGCCGGCTCGCCCATGATGACCTGGTGCGCGACCATCTGGAAGTTCGCGCCTTCAAACGGCGGACGGCCCGCCAGCATCTCGTACAAAAGGACGCCGAGTGCCCAGAGGTCGGACTGCGGGGTCGCAGGCTTGCCCCGAAGCTGCTCCGGGGCCATGTACGCTGGCTCGCCCACGAGTCCCCCCATCAGCGTGACGGTCGTGTCGCCCGGCTGACGCGCCAGGCCGAACTCCACCAACTTGACACACCCGTCGTGCAGAATCATGATGTTGGAGGCCCGGATGTCCCGGTGCAAAATCCCTTTAGCATGGACGGCGTCAATAGCGTCCGCCGCTTGGGTCAGAATATCCAGCGTTTCCGGCATGGTCAAAGAACGCTGGTCAAGATGCTGACGCAGGGGATGGCCAACCAGGTACTCCATGATCAGGAAGGGGTGACCGTCCTGCTCGCCCATTTCGTAGATTGCTGGAATGCCGGGGTGAGACAGCGACGACAGCGCATGTGCCTCCCGCTGAAGCCGCGTTTCCAAAACTGCGGCCAGAGGAGGATCGGTGCCGGTTTCCGGCTTGTCCGGGGTCACATGGAGGATTTTAATCACCGCCATCTGTCCCCGGTGCGGGTTTACCGCCTGGTAAAGCGTGCAGTGCGTGCCGCGGCCAATTGCACGCACCAGCACATAATCGCCGATTTTGCGGGGAGCAAACCGCTCAATACTGTCTGCCATACCTCCATTGTCGGCAGTTCGAAGGCAGTTATACAGACCCCAGGAATGCCAGCAAATCCGCCGTCAGCCGGTCTTTCTCAGTCGCAAACAAACCATGCGGGGCGCCGTCGTACTCAATGAACTTCGCGTGTGGAATTGCCTTTGCCGCCGCTCGCCCTGTCGCATCAATCGGTACAGTCTGGTCAGCGGTCCCGTGAATGATCAGCGTCGGCACGGTAAACGCCGCAAGATCTGGCCGAAAGTCGGTGGTCGCGAACGCTGCCGCGCACGCCAAAGTCGGCTTCAAACCTGCCTGCATTGCCACGTCCAGCGAATTTTCAACCAGCTCACTGCTGACGGGGTGCTTAACGAGCGTAACGCCGTAAAAGCTCTTAAAGAACTCGGCGAAGAACTTCGCCCGGTCCGCCTTCATGCCTGCCGTCATCCCTGCGAACATCGGCGCAGGCACCCCGTTCGGGTTGTCGGCTGTTTGCAGCATATACGGCACGACCGAGGCGATCAGCGCGGCCTGCGAGACGTTCTTTCCACCGTGCCGCGACAGATACCGGGCGACTTCGCCGCCCGCCATCGAAAAGCCGACCAGCGCCGCGTTTTCGGCCCCGGTCGCTTCCATCACATCGGCCAGATCGTCCGAAAGCGTGTCGTAGTCGTAGCCGCTCCAGGGCTGGTCCGACCGCCCGAAGCCGCGCCGGTCATACGCAATCGCCCGGTAGCCGGCATCGGCCAGCGCCAGCGCCTGATCGTCCCAGCTATCGGCGGACAGCGGCCAGCCGTGAATCAAGATCACGGGCCGTCCCGCGCCCCAGTCTTTGTGGTACAGCTTCGTCCCGTCGCGCGTCGTGATAAACGTCATCGTGTTTTCCTCGAATTCTCTGTGATAAGAGAACTGTACCCGGCTTGAACGCGGCTCTAACACGTTGCCTTTGCCTAGCCTCGCGAATTACGCATCCAGCCATTCCATCACTTGCTCACCCTGCATTCTCCGGCGCGGTGCCAGCCTTGCTTTTGCCGGGCTTCTCGCTTGACTTGGGATCGCCCGCTATCTTTTCATCCCATCTTCTTTTTATCTGTCCTCATTCAAGTTTCAAGATGCTCCGGCTTCGCAATCCCTTTGTGTTTTAGGGCTTGACCGGGTATCATGCAGGCATGGAGAACGAGGTCTTGTTGAATGAAGTGCTGCTGACGGCGCGGGAAGCCGCCGCAGAGCTGGGCGTTCATGTCGGCACGGCGCATAATGCGTTTCAAGAGGATCGCCTGCCGTTCGTCGCGCTGTATGGCCGCAAGCTCATTAGCCGCACCGATCTGGATGCCTACAAACTGAGAACGAGGCCAGGTGGGGAAAAGCCGAAGGGAAGGCTGCATAAGGCAGTATGAGGTGGAGGAGACTTATTGTGCATTTCTTCTACATTGATGAAAGCGGTTCTCGTGACTTGCAGGATGACGCACATCCATATTTTGTTTTGAGTGCGGTTGGTGTTGCGGATGAAGACTGGTCTTTTGCCGATTTTTTGCTTAATATGACCCGTTTAGAGGGGTTCAATAAACACGACATTGAAATCAAATCAACCTGGCTTCGTAACCCAAAGGCTCAACAGCTAAACTACCTTATTCCTGCCAGCTTGTCGAAAGACGAGTTGTCTCAAGCGGTGGATAACATCTATAATACGCTTGACGAATTGAAAATCGTCTGTTTTGCTTGTGTGATTGACAAAGTTCGTCTTCGGCAGGAACTTTTTCATGTCGATTACAGTCCCGGCTTGTTGCGGCTTGCGTACCTCAGCCTTATAGGAATGATTATCAATTTTTTGGCTTCCTTTACTCCTCCCCAACTGGGAGTCTTGGTTCACGATGTCATTGACAACCGAGCGACCCAAGCAAATACGGTACATAAGTACCTGCTTGACTTTCAGCGGGATTCGACAGACCTTATTTGGTTTAAGAAACTTGGGCTTGTCAGCGAGGAAGAAATGTCTAAACTTACAAGTGAGGTCAGCCGAGGTCTAATGAAACAGTTGCTTGATCGGCCTATAATAGAGAACGCTCAACTTATTGTGGGCGGCATCCATTTCATGCCAAGCCATCAAGCAGTTTTTCTACAAATTGCTGATCTGCTTGCATATAATGTTCTCCGACAGTTTCAGGAACATGGCAAAGAGTGGAGAAGCGGCAAAGATATTGAAACGACGGAGCAATACGAATACTTCTCTAAAATGTCGCCTAAGTTTCGAAGAAGTTCAGAAGGGTCCCTAAAAGATTTTGGTCTTAGTCACATACCTTAAAGCCATGCCGCCCTGGAAACCTACAATCCGAGAATCAATATGGCAACACTCCGAGAGTATTTTGATACAGATTTTAGTTCTACGGTGTCAGTCTGTCACAATCTTGTGCTAAGGTCTGAGGACGCAATAATGAACGTCCCTTTCGTTTCTTGCGCTCATTACGACTTCACGGCATACGCTAAGTATGTTTCTTTTTACATCCCGGCAAATCCTTACTCAGTCACGCTCTGCTCGGCACTAATCTCTGAGCAGTCCTTACCACTCGTAGCTACTGGCGGCGGAAACATTCGAGTGCCTTCCACTCGGCTGTTTCACGGAGGGCTTCACTTTGGCAACTTTGGCGAAGATAAGACTCCTACGGTTAAAGGGGATATCTTAAGCGAAGAAGTTGAAGGCAAAACCAAACCTGAAAATTATCTAGACTCACAAGAGCTAACCTACACGAAGCGAATATATTTTTACATGGAGGATGAAGTTACTGACGAAGAAGTTCTTTCTTTGCGGCATCAATCCGAGAGCGTTGGAACTTCGATCATCTTTCGCGGAAAGAATTATGTGAGACAACGTATGCTGAGAGAACAACCTTTGGCCTTCATTAGCCACGATTCGAATGACAAGAATGATATAGCTCGACCACTTGCGATTAAACTCAACAGTATGTTTTGTCCTGTCTGGTATGATGAATTCACTTTGAAGGTAGGTGACAGTTTACGGGAAAGTATTGAAAAAGGACTCAAGGAATGTAAAAAGTGTATCCTTATCCTCTCACCACACTTCCTTGCAAACCCCGGCTGGACGAAAGTTGAGTTCAATTCAATCTTTACCCGCGAGATATTGGAAACGAAAAATCTTATTTTACCGATATGGCATGGCGTGACCCAAAAACAGGTGTATGAATACAGCCCAAGCCTTGCTGATAGAGTAGCAGATCAGTCCTCATTGGGAATTGAGGAATTGGCCCGCCGTATGTATAATGCCGTTGAGCCTTAGATGTTGAAATTTCGTGTATTCGCGATGAAGATGTTCGCCCTAGACAAACAGGCCGAAGCGAAACACACGTTCACCGACAAGAACACAGACCTAGCCGAAGTAAAAGAACCAGAATAAAAGACCCAGCCGAGAGGCGCGGGTCTTTTTTGTTGCCTGCAACTTTCTGTGTGGCTTCGTGTCTCAGTCAGTAGTAACTGAGGAGAAGTTCAATGCGTTTTTTATCAAGCCGCCCCAAAGTCGTGGAGAAGGCCGAAAAGCATCCACGCGAGTACCGCAAGCTGATTTCCGGGGGCGCAGCGGGGTTTGCTGGGGTCAGCGTCGTTCAACTGCTCGGCGTGGGGCATCTCGATCCCAGCCTCACTGTTGCGACTGGCGCGTTTGCTATATCTCTCCCGCTCCTCGTGAAAGATTTGCTTGACGCCCAGGCCGAGGAGAGGCATGAGATTACGGTCAATGCCGACAATCAGCTCACGATAACCGCCTTTGGTTTGACGCTCGCCATGATCGGGGTCGGAGGCATCTTCTGGCACTTTGCGTTGTGGCTCGGCCTGCTGTTTACGGCTGCCGCTTTCAGGTCTGCCTGGGCGTACTCCTCGTATGTCAGCTCTCTTTCGGACGAGGCGAAGCGCAAGAGCGATTGAGAGGAACGCCTGTTTACCCATGACTGTCAGTAGAAACACCCAGGCAGGTTTCAGCGTCGGCAAGCGCCTGCTCTTGCCTCCTTTCCATCCGGTTGAGCGTCTTTGTCAGGGGCTTTCCGGTTTCCGCCGAGAGGCCGGAAACATAGCACACCACTTGCTGCCGGTGGTAGCCGTCATGGGCGCCGACGAGAACGGCCTGGGCAGTGAGCGTAATCGGGCCAAGCTCGGTGTGAGTGCCGGTTCGCTCCCACTGCGGCGGGGTCAGCGTTCGCAGAAACGCGACAAGCTCCGCACGGTTTGCTTTGTGCCGGGCCAGGCTCTCGGCAGGTTCGGCGTGAGCGTAGTCGTTGTCCACGGCAACTTGGCCTTCGTCTATGCCTTGCAGAGTCGGGTTCTCGCTGACTACTGTCTGGGTCAGGCGGCCCAGGAACACTTTGTCCCAGTCGGCGAGATGGGCGATGACTTCGCGCAGGGTAAACCGCTCCGGGTCGGGCCGGCGGTCGTAGATGCTAGGGTCGGTGACGGTTTCGAGCATCTTGCCCAGCACATCCGGGGCGGATTCTAGATCAAGGAGCAGGTAGCGGTAAACTCTTTCCGGCAGCATCTTCCATCTCCTCACTGGCTATTAGTGTTTAAATCGTCTGGTGCAGGGGCATCATCGCCGACGTTTCCAGCGTGGACAAACGGGCGTGGATCTCGCCCATCTCCTGTTCGCCGAGCTGCTCCGCACAGCCCGCGACCGTCCGCCGCCCCTGCTCCGCCAGCGCCCGGCAGGCGATAGGGTCGGAGACCGTCGCGGCGATGTCGCTTAAGGCCCGCAGCATCCGCAGATTGACCGCGACATCGGATTTCGCGTACAAACGGATCTGCTCAAATGCGGACACCACCAGCCGGTCGAAGCCGAGCCACGGGATGTAGACCCGCAGGATGCCGGGCGGATGGTACAGCAGCGACTCCAGTGGCTCACGCGAGGCGAAGCGGATCAAAATCCGGGAAAGCTGGTCCACGCAGCTTATCGCCGTGCTGGGGTCGTTCACGGCAGGAGAAATCGCTTTCAGGGCAATATCCACAATCTGAAGAATGCCGTATTCCACATCCTGCTGCAAAGTGCGCGTTGGCCCGATGTCGAACGCCCCGACCAGATCCGTCGCAGAGGCCGCAGACAGCTTGTGTCCCTTCGAGACCATCAGCAGCGGCACCCCCGCCGGGACAAAGTGGCCGACGCGCCGCAGCACCCGGACGGTGACGCCGCTATGGCGGGCGATCAGCACCAGCCGCCGGACATTGATAAACCGGACATACCCGGACCGCTCGCTCAGCACCGGCATCTCCTGCGGGTCCGGCGCCATCTCGGCGTCCAGCGGGACAATGCGGCTTTCCCGCAGCGGGCGCGGCATCATCTCGTCAATGATTTCTTCGGTCTCGCTCGCGATCCGGTCTACAATGTAATTGACGCTGACCGCAAGCGAAATGTGGTGAATGAAATACAGCAGCCAGCCGATGCAGGCCAGCGCCAGCAGCATCGCGCCTAGAACAGTCGCGACCGGCGCGAATGGGTGGGGCAGGGAGCGGGCCGCCGGCAACGCGGCCAGGCAGTAGGCAAACGTCCCCAGGAAGATGCCAAGCGTCTGCTGGGTCACGCGGTCCTGGGAGAAGGACACGATGATCCGGGGCGAGAACTGCATGGACGCCAGCGTCAGCGTCATCAGCAGGATGGCGAAAACAATGGAAACAACCGTCATCATAGACGTTGCAATGCTCCCCAGGATCATTTGCGAGACCTGCGGGTCGGCATGGGACGGAAAGAAGACGTGCGGCACCCAGGCGCTCAGAACCGGAAACGCCGCTTCCAGCATGGAAAAAAGCGCTCCGGTCAGTCCCAGGCAGACCGCAATGATCAGCGGCCGGACCAAAAACCCGCCGCGCAGGTTGTAGCCGACTTGTTCCAAAAGAAGCGGCATCTGCCGCGTGTAAAATGGCACGTTGGTCCCTCTTTACGAGGATTATAGCACATCAATTGGTACGGCGAACATGAGGCGGGCCGCGACGAAGGGTGAGGACGGTGAGTTCGGGGCGGGTCAGGAACCGCAGGGCGAGGCCGCTGATGCCGATGCCGCGCGTGACGTAAAGCTGGGTGCGGCCCGGACGGATGCCGACGGCCCGGCGCAAGCGGCCCCGGCTGTAGTAGCCGTCGCTCATGCGGCGTCCGAGGAGGGAATGGGTATACAACGCGCCGAACCACGGCAGGCGGATTTGGCCGCCGTGGGTGTGGCCGGACAGCACCACGTCTACGCCGCGCAGGACCGCCTCGGCGACGGGGTCGGGGGAGTGCATGAGCAGCAGCGTGAAAAGGTCGGGGGAAGCGCCGTGAAGCGCGGCGGCAATGTCGTCTTTGTCATTCACGGGATCGTCTACGCCCGCGAGAATAATTTGAGAGTCGCCGCGCGAGATCAAGACATGCGAGTTCATCAGCGGCATGATGCCGCTTTCGGCCAGCGTTCGGGCCAGGGCGTAGGGCCGGATGCCGTTTTTATGCTCGGAGTTGCCCCAGACGGCATACACACCGTCTTTGGCGTCAAACGCCTTCGCCAGTTCTAAAAACGGCGCGATGCCGGAGGGCGTGTGGACCAAATCGCCGGTAACGGCAACTAAATCTGCGGGGGGCAGGCCGCGCAGCAGCGTTTCTAAATGCTTTTCACGCCGGCCCCTCTGGCGCATGTGCAGGTCGGAGACTTGGATAAGGGTGTAGCCGTCGAAGGCGTCCGGTAGGCGCGGGGCGAACAAGTCCAAATGCACCGTTTCAATCGCATACGGCTCCCAGGCAGCGGCATAGGCCAGCAGGCCGAGGAGGGCGCCCCCAGCCGCCAGTCCCCAAGTGCGCCCTCCTCGGCTCATACCGCCGGGACTTTCTTGATGCCCGCTGCGCCTTCAGGCTTTTGGGCGACGCAGACGACCGAAACGCCGAAGGGGAGGTTCAGCGACTGGATCAAGCCCGTTTCCCACTGCGACAGCGACAGCAGGGCTTGATTGACCGGCTCGGAGAAAGAAACAAGGTTGGCTTTTTTCTCGCCTTCAGCCCGCTTCTTCGGCAGGAGATTGCTGATCTGGCGATACATCCAGATCGGCGAGAACAGCGTGGTCACAGTGTAGGAAATTTTGGCAACGCGCAGGCCGACCCTTTGGAAGAGGTCTTTCAGGCGCGGGGCCGTGTAGCGCCGGTGGTGGTGCAGGGCTTCGTCATGCTCGCTCCACAGCGACGGAAACGCCGGAACCGTTACAAACAGCCGCCCGCCGGGCTTCAGCACCCGGAAAATCTCGCTGGATGCCGCCTTGTCGTCGTCAATGTGCTCGATGATGTCCATTGCCGTCACGACGTCAAACGAGCTGTCGGCGAACGGCAGGCGGCGGACATCCGCACGGGCGAGGTCGGCGGGAGCGCCGCGCGTGACGCAGAATTCAAGGGCTTCGGGGGAAAAGTCTGCGCCGACGACAGAGCCGAACGGTTTCAGCTCATCGAGCATCGCCCCGGTACCGCAGCCGATGTCAAGGATTTGCGTTTGTCCGTCGCGGGCGTAATGCTGTTCCAAAAGAGAGGTAATCAAATGGCGACGGGCGATAAACCACCAGTAACGGTCCTCAAAGCGGTACATCCGCTCGTATTCTTCATGCTTCATATTTTGAAAGTGACTGTCGGGGAGGGGTGCTTGAGCTGCCGGTGCATCCAGCGGATGCGCGACAAATCCGCCAGCATCTTGAGGCCGTCCCGGACCATGCTGACTTTGGAGCCGTCTTTGTGCGACCAACGAATGGGAACTTCGGCGATGCTGTAGCCGAGCCGCCGGGCGATAAACAGCGCCTCGCTGTCAAACGCAAAACCGTCAATCCGGCAGCGCGAAAAGACCGCCTTCGCCGCGTCCGCCGTGAAAATCTTAAACCCGCACTGCGTGTCGGAAATTCCCGGCACGGCGAGAAGCTGCACGGCGGCGTTGAACGAGCGCCCCATCTGCTCCCGGTACCAGGGCTGGTGAACTAAAAGATTGGAGTTCCGCAAAGGCCGCGATCCAATCCCGACCGGCGCGTTTTGCGCGTCCATTGCCGCCAAGACAACTTCGTATTCTTCGGCGGGCGTCGCCAAATCGGCATCGCAGAACACGCGCCGCTCGCCGATCGCCCGCAGCATCCCATAGCGCACCGCGTAGCCCTTGCCCCGGTTGCCGCCGTAGGAGAGGCGCTGCACGTCAAGCTCAGGCCGCTGCTGTACAAACGCGCTCACGACCGCCGCCGTCGCGTCCGTGCTGCCGTCATCTACGACGAGAATCTCAAATGCTTCCCCACGCACCGCAAAGTAATCCGCCGTCGCCGTGAGAGTAGACGGCAGGCGCACCGCTTCATTGTAAGCAGGGATAATCACGGAAACGGACATTGTTCCCCATTATAGGCCGCAGACGGCCTTGATGTCAAGGGAAGCGGTTCCGCAGACGTTCCAGATCAGGCGGGAAAACGGGTGATTTCGTCGCCGACGCGCAGGGGCTTTCCGGCTTCGCTTTCCGGAACGCGCGTGTTGACTGCCAGGCGGTAGAAGTGGTTAAAACGGGATTGGTCGGCCCATAGGGGCAGGGTTTCCTCACGCTTTGCTCGGAAGACCGGCGAGAAGTTGGGAAACACCTCGCCGGTTTCCGGGTCGCGCGGCGGCACGGCGCAGCGCTGGCAGGGATTAGTGCCGTGGAACAGAACGCCGCCGATCTGGAAGGGAACGATTGTGCCTGCTTCGCCGAACAAGCGGTCTTCCCAAAAGGGCGGGACGCCGCCAATCTCCAAATTCGCCCGGAACCGAACTCGTGCACTGTCCACGCTCAGGCCGGGGAACCAGGACGCGACTTCTTCCAATGTTGCCGTGCTGATAATGGTCGGGCCGGGCGCGTTCAGGTCGTCGGGAAAGCCGCTTTGGATATTGCGCCGGAGCAGAACCGGCTGCCCGAAGAAGTAAGTCAGCCAGGCTTCCAGCGCGTGGTGATCGTCCGGCAGGTGAAACCTGTCTGCGTCGCCGGTGTCCGCCGCTTCCAGGCACACGTCGCCCGTCTCCAGATCAAAGAGCGAGTGCAGGCCGTGGATCTTTCGTGTCCGCTTGCCGTTCAGCACCTTGCCGTCTTCTGTAAAGAACGCCCATTCCCGGTCGCGCCGGAGTGCGCCGCCCGCAAGCAGAACCGCCTGCGGGGGCGACACCGACGGAAGCGACTTAATCGGGTACAGGCAAATACGTGATAGATAGGGCATGATCATAGTTCACGGGTCAGGCAGGAACACGGTCTTCTTCAAACGGGCTGCTGTAATTTCCATGTGTTTCTTCAAGGTCGCGCTCAATCTCTTTCACCGCTTCCGGCGAGCGCTTCCGCAGGATCAGGAACCAGGCTGCGCCGGCCAGAAAGTAGGCCAGAAAGACATACGGGAAGTAGTTGACCGGGGCCGGCGGCACCGGATACACGCTGCCGACTGCCGGAACCAGCAGGAACAGCACCGTGACCGCCGCCAAGGCGATGTTGCTCGGCGTCAGCGTTCCTTCTTTCTTAAGATAACAGGGCGCGGCGACCGTGATAAAGAAGTACGCAAACAGGAAACCGAACGCGCCGTAAGTGCCGGCCCAGTTGAACACGTCCAGCACCGCGCCGTGGACGCCGTAGATACACGTGACGATGACAAACATCAGCGCGGCCATCACCGTGACGGCAACATGGGGCGTTTTATGCGTCTCGTGGGACTTGCCGACCGCGCTGTGGAAAACGCCGTGGCGGCCCATCGGAAACAAAATCCGCGCCCCGGCGTTCATGCAGGACAGCGCAAGCGAAAAGAAGCTCGTCATCGCGCCGAGCGAGACCGGGATTTTAATCCAGCCGATCCCGTTCAAGTCCGCTAGGTCGTTCAGCGGCGCGGCAAGCTGATCCAAAGTCGTTTTGTAGTTTCGCAGGCCGTACACTTCGGTATACGAGACGACGATAAAAAAGAAGCCTGTCGCCAGCAGGCTCCAAATGACGGCGCGGGGGATAGTTTTCAGCGGCTGCTTGGTTTCCTCGCCGAACGCCGTGGCCGACTCGAACCCGACGAGGCTGAAGATGGCGATCACAACGCCGAGGCCCAAACTTGACGGCTTCATGCCGTGCAAAGAAAGCTGGGCGTGGTCCACCGGCAGGCCGTGACCGAACAGCACAACGGCGGTCAGCACGAGGATCAGCGCGACGGAGATTCCCTCTAAAGCCAGCATCAGAATGGTGGAGACTTGGATGTCTTTGTAGGAGACGTACCAGGCGGCTAGGGCGCAGACGGCATACAGCACGGAGAGCGGCACATGCAGATGGGCCATGCCGAGCAGGATGGCGGCAAAGTTCGTGAAGCCCGTCAGGCCCGCGATGCCGATAAACAGGTACGCCCAAATCAGGCACCAGCCGGCAATTCCGCCCGCCGTGGGACCCAGGCCCCGCGACGTGTACGCATACATGGAGCCTGCCGAAGTCGAGCGCCGCGCGAAGTGGTTCAAGTTCAGCGCGACAAACAGCAGCATGACTGTGCCGAATAAATACGCCAGCCAGCTTCCAATGCCGGCGGCCCCAAACATCGCCGGCACAATCAGCGCGGCGGTCATAGTCGGCGAGATGAGGGCAATCGCCTGCGCCCAGACCTCCCAAAAGTTCAAGCAGTTCGGACGCAGGCCGGGCAGCCGCTGGGCGGGTAAGGTCGTTGCCATGATTTTCTCCTTCGGGTCTGTTTGGGTCAGTTGCGGGAACGCATGAGACAGGACGACGCGGTCGCGGGGACAAGTCCGGCGTCGTTACCGGAGGGGAAACCATGAGAAGAGGAAAGTCTACAAATAACTGCCTAAGAGTGCGCGGGGTGACGCCCAGGCAACCAAAATCAGCTCGGCATCAGCGCCGTTCAGCGCCGACAGGCGGTGCGGGACCCGTGCGTCGAAATGGGCGGCGTCGCCGGGATGCAGGATATAGGTCTCGTCGGCAAGCGCGAGATGCAGGGTGCCGGACAGGACGAAGAGCCATTCTTCGCCGTCATGCCGGTATCCCTCACCGTCTTCGCGCCCGGCAGGCACGACCACCCGGATCGGCTGCATTCCCATGGACCCATCCGGCGGGGAAAGCGGCGTGTATTTCAGTCCGTTGCCTGCCTGAGCCGGCACCGAGCCGGCACGCAGCACAACGCAGTGTGCCTTTTCCGCCGCCGGGACGACAAACAGCGCGGCCAGCGCGACATCAAACGCCTGGGACAAAGACAGCAGCGACGCCAGCGACGGCTGCCGGTCGCCGTCTTCAAGGCGCGACAGATACGACTTGCTGAGGCCGGCTCGCCGCGCCAGCTCCTCCTGCGTCCAGCCCCGCGCCGTCCGCAGATCCCGCAGCCGGGAACCCAGCCGCGCCATTTCCGCCTGCGCTCCATCTTCTTCTGCCGTCATGCGACCAGTATAACACAAAGTTGCCTGGGAGTCAACACTCTCTCAATGAAGATGTCTGGGGGCATTGCTGCATGGATCATTCGGCGCTGAGAACCATGTGCTGAAGCACACGGCTATTGGGCGCAGACGCCGCGAAGTACCGCTTCTGCACTGGCTGCACTGGCTACCCGGAGGGCGCGGCACTGGGAACTTTCTAGTCATGGGGCTTCCTCTTAACTTCGGTTCCGAACCCCGCGCCCTCCGGGTCTGCCAGTGCAGCCAGTGCAGAAGCGGTACTTCGCGGCGTCTGCGCCCAATAGCCGTGCAATTTATTGCATGGTTTGGGATTTATGCAGCAATGCCATTGCAGGATACTTTACCACCTCTGTTATTTTCACTTGCTGTCTGCCGTTGACGAATGCGGGGCAATCAGTTATAATACTGTTGGTTCGGATACTTTTCGTCCAGACGGAGACCATTAGCCATGCGCCGAACAAAAATTGTCTGCACCATCGGCCCGGCGACGCGCTCGCCGGAAAACCTGCGGCTTCTTGTGCAGGCGGGAATGAACGTGGCGCGGCTGAACTTTTCGCACGGGACGCACGCGCAGCACGCGGAAGTGATCACGAGCTTACGGGAAATTGCGGCGGATCTCGGCGTGCCGCTGGCGCTTTTGCAGGACTTGTCGGGCCCGAAAGTGCGGGTCGGAAACGTCGCGGGTGACGGCGTTCTTCTGCGGCCCGGCGCACAGATCACGCTGACGATGGACGATGTGCCGGGGGATGAGCATGAAATCAACCTGCCGGTGCCGGAGATCTTTGAGGCGGTTACGGTCGGGACGCATCTGATGCTCGACGACGGGCTGCTGGAGCTGCGGGTCAAGTCCAAGCGCGGCGGCGCTTTGATCTGCGAAGTTGTGGTCGGCGGGCTGCTGACATCTCATAAAGGCGTCAATGTCCCCGGCGTCACCCTCCCGATTGCCGCCGTCACCGACAAAGATTTAGAAGACTTGAAGTTCGGCATCGCCCAGAAAGTAGACTATGTCGCAGCGTCGTTTGTGCGCTCGGCGTCGGACATCGCGGTTCTGCGCGGGGTCTGCGAGGCGGCGCGGGCGAAAATCCCGATTATTGCCAAAATCGAGAAGCATGAAGCCATCGCAAACATTGACTCGATCATGGAAGCGGTGGACGGCATCATGGTGGCGCGAGGGGATTTAGGGGTCGAAGTGCCGATTGACGAAGGCCCGATCATCCAGAAGATGCTGATCCATAAATCCAATCGTGCCGGCAAGCCGGTTATCACGGCGACCCAGATGCTGGACTCGATGATCCGCAACCCGCGCCCGACCCGCGCGGAAGTCTCGGACGTGGCGAACGCCATCTTCGACGGCACCGACGCGGTCATGCTGTCGGGCGAGACGGCCATGGGCGCGTACCCGTTCGAGACGGTGCGGATGATGGCGAAAATTGCGACGCACACGGAGTCTTCCATGGACTACGCGAAAATCCTGGACGAGAAAATGCGGTTTGACACGGGCCAGTCCATCACCGGCGCAATCGGGCAGGCCACCTGCGACATCGCGCACGACTTGAACTGCGCGGCGATCCTCACAGCCTCGGCGACCGGGCGAACCGCGCGGGTTGTTTCTCGGTATCGTCCCCGCGCGCCGATCATCTGCGCGACCAACCGCACGGAAACCTATCAGCGGCTTGCTTTGGTGTGGGGTGTTCAGCCCGTCATGGTAGACATGGCCGATGATTCCGACAGCATGATGCAGGCGTCCATTGACGCCGCCGGCAAAACCGGCTTTGTCAAGAACGAGGACATTGTCGTCCTGACCGGCGGCGTTCCAGTGGGCCGGCCCGGATCGACGAACTTTATTAAAATTCACCGGATCGGCCAGCCCCTGCGCCCGGAATGATACCTATGACCGATGAACTTGCTCCTCGACACCGAAAGCGTGCCAAACGTCCCCGCCGCATCCTCGGCCTGTGGGCAAGGGCCGCCCTGTCGGTGGGTTTGATCGCCGTCACCGTGTTCCTCGCCGTCTGCCTCGTCGCCAAGGCCGTCAAGCCTTACCGGGAAGCCAGCGGCCAGCGTGTCCAGCTTGCCGAAACCCACCGTCAAAGCGAATTACTTGCGGCTCAGAATGTTCAGTTAGAACGCCGGATTGCGTACCTCAGAACCGCCGACGGCGTGGCGTCCGAAGCCCGTCGCATGGGGTATCTGCGCCCCGGTGAATATCCGATTGTGGTGGAGGGCCTGAAAGGCCGGCCCGATCCCGGCGACAGTTCGCTCGAGACAAGCGCCGCCCCCTCCGTCCCCCAGTCCAGCCCGCTGCGCCGCTTCTGGCGGCACTTGGCGGGCCAGTGAAATAAGCGTCTGCCGAAAGGAAGACCTCACCCGGCCACAAGTGTCCACCCTCTCCTTGTTAAGGAGAGGGTCGGAACGGAGTTTCGGGGTGAGGTCTCCCCTCATGGCAGGCAGACAAGAAAGAAATTGAACATGGCAAAAGAAATCATCGTCAATGTGGACCACCGGGAAACGCGCATCGCGGTCCTCGTGGACAAGCAGTTGACCGAGCTTCACGTCGAGCGCGAGCAGCGCGTCGTCGGCAACCTCTACAAAGCAAAAGTGGACAACGTCCTGCCCGGCATGGACGCGGCGTTCGTCGAGATCGGTTTAGAGCGCAATGCGTTTTTGTATGTCGCCGACATCCTGCCGGAAGACGACGAGGACGGCGGGCCGCGCCGCAACCGCCGCGACCTGCATATCACCGATTTGGTCAAGCGCGGCGATCAGCTCTTAGTCCAGGTCGTCAAAGGCCCGCGCTCCACGAAAGGCTCCCGCGTGTCGTCGCGCGTGTCCCTGCCGGGCCGCTTTTTGGTGCTGATGCCCGATGCCAACAATCTCGGCGTCTCGCGCAAGATCGAAGAAGGCAAAGAGCGGGACCGTCTCAAAAAGATCGTCCAGAAGTTCCGCCAGCAGGGAACAGGCGTTATTGTCCGCACCGAGTCCGAAGGCCGCACCGCCGCCGAATTGCGCCTGGACTACTTGATGCTGCTGGAAACATGGAACGGCATTCAGGCCAAAGCCAAAACGACGCCCGCGCCGGCTTTAGTTCATCAGGACATGGGCCTCGTCTTGAAGATACTCCGTGATGCGTTCGGCTCCGATGTCAGCCGGCTGGTCATTGACTCGCCCGTAGACTACGCCGGGGCGCATGAGATAATCGCCCGCCTGTCGCCTGACCTACAGGACCGAATCGAGCTGTACGACGGCGACAAGCCAATTTTTGAGCAGTTCAAGATTGAGGCCGATGTCGAGCGGCTTTTGCAGCGCAAAGTTCCGCTGCCGTCGGGCGGCTCGCTGATTATCGACCAGACCGAGGCGCTGGTGTCAATTGACGTGAACTCCGGCAAGTTCACAGGCTCGGTCGGCCTGTCCGATACCATCCTCAAAACCAACTTGGAAGCCACCGAAGAAATTGCCCGCCAATTACGCCTGCGCGATCTCGGCGGCATGATTGTCCTTGACTTCATTGACATGGACAGCGCCCGCGACAAAAAAGCGGTCATGGATGCGTTCGTCAAAGCCCTCAAAGACGACCGCTCGCGCACGAAAATCTCGTCCATTTCGGCCCTCGGCCTGATTGAGATGACCCGCAAGCGCACCGGCGAAACGGTAGACACGGCCATGACTGAGATCTGCCCGTACTGCCACGGGCTAGGCCGCGTGGATTCCGCCGAAACGGTCTCACTGGAAGTCGAGCGCGAGCTGAGAAAGCTGGCTGCGACCACGCCGCACGAGGCGTTTGTCGTCAGCGCCCACCCGGATGTCTGTGCTCATTTGATCGGCGCACAGGGCGAGGACATTGAAGAATTGGAGCGTCAATTACGCCGCTCCATTTATGTCCGGGCCGTCCCGTCGTGGCACCACGTCGAGAAGTTCGACATTGACCCCGGCTCATTGACGAAGTTCGAGCAGCCCCTCGCGCCGCCGCGCCGGGGCCAGATTGTGGAAGTGCAGGTGGGCCGCGACGACCCCCATGCCGACCGCGCCCCGTGGGCCACGGGACACCTCTTGCCCCAGCGTGCGTATCAAATTGAGCTGACCAACGGTGCCCGCTACGGCGGCCAGACCGTCAAAGTGCGCCTCACCGATGTCCGCCGCTCCGTCGCCATCGGCGACGTGCTCCCCAGCGGCAACGGCAAAAGCCAGGGTGGGGGCGAGCGTCAAGGCCAGGGTTCGGAGAACGGGCGCGGCAGCGGTAATGGCGGCGGCAATCGGGAGCGGGTAGGGGTGTAAGAGCGTTGAGAAAAAGCGTGGGATTGAAATCCTACGCTGTGGGGCGAAGCGCCTAATGACCGCCTGCGCGGGCATGGGACTTGTCCCAACATCTTCGCCCGCGCAGGCGGGAGCTTGCTCTTTCAAAGCCCAGGGGTTCAGCCCTGGGAGGCTCTATGCAAACCGAAGAGGAACCCGGATCGGAAATCTGGGTCTTCTCCAATGCGATTGTCCGCCTGCGCGGACATAAGGACAGAATAGCCGTCCGCTCAACTCTTATGTCTGCGAAGGCAGACAATCACACTTCAAAAGCCCGGCACCTTCAGTGCTGGGTAGGTGTACCAGTATGAAGCGCTTCAACAATATGCGTACAGTTCTCCTAATACCAATAGCATTCGTCTGTGTCGGCGTCCCCATAATTTCTCATGGGAGTATCAATACGGATGCAAAATCTTACATTGCAGCGGCTTATAGAAGTATGGATAGAGCAGCGCGACACAAAGACGTGCGTGGCGCTCTTGCATATAATGTGGCTCATTTTGTTAGCATCGGTCCCCATGGAGAACAAGGAGGGCCGAGTCAGGCCGATATGACATCGTTCCTGTTCGCCAAATCTAAAATCGTTAGCGGAACGACTGCGATACAAAGCCTTGTAGTCAGCGGCACAAGCGCTGTGGTCCGTGTCAAAAAACATCAAGAACTTGCAATGGCTTCGCCAGATCCAGAAACAAGTGTATGTGATAAATATGTGTTAGATAGTATTAGGCAAGATCGGTGGGGGAAATTACAGAACGGGTGGATGCGATTGAGTTCACGAGAGCTGACGGTACATGAGACACGAAACGGACAACCAATCCCCACAAACTGAGTCTTGACAAACAATTCGCCGTTGTGTCATACTCTTACCCGTTGTCTTACGACAAATGCTTTGAATTTTATTTAGAAGTTCGCACGCGCGAAAGGATACGCTTTCTCATGTACGCTATTGTCAGGTCCGGCGGCAAGCAATACCGGGTCGAAGAAAAAAACATACTCACCGTGGATAAGTTCGAGGCCGAAGCCGGTGCGACGATGACGCTCGGCGAAGTGCTGTATCTCGGCGGAGACAACCCGCAGTGGGGCAAGCCGACCGTCGAAGGCGCCACCGTCACCGTGACTGTGTTGGAGCAGACCAAAGGCAAGAAGATTGACGCCTTCACGTTTAAGCCCAAAAAGAACATTCACAAGCACTGGGGCCACCGCCAGCAGCTTACCCGCGTCCGTGTCGAGTCCATCTCGGCAGGATAGCCCCAAGCCCCTCCCCCGTAAGAACGAGAGAGGGGAGCAGATCATAAAGAGGTAAATTCATGGCACATAAAAAAGGGGTCGGCTCGACCCGTAACGGACGCGACAGCAACCCGAAAATGCTGGGCGTCAAAGAGTTCGCCGGCGAGCATGTTAAGGCCGGCCACATTTTGATCCGCCAGCGCGGCACCCAGTTTGATCCCGGCGTCAACGTCGGCATGGGCCGCGACCACACGCTGTTTGCGCTCATTGAAGGCTACGTCAAGTTCGAGGGCAAGAGCAAGGAAACCCGCCGCATCAGTGTGTATCCGACCGCCCCGGCCCCCGCGCCGACCGGCTTGCAACTTGTCGATTAGTTTTATTGAACCTGAAAAGCCCGCTTTCTGCTGAGTGTAGAAAGCGGGCTTTTTTGTGAACGAAGCGCGTGGAGAAGATGCCACGGAATAAATCCCGAGGCTAAGGCAAACAGTGTCGAAGCGACACAAGAGCGGACAAGATTGTTCTCTCTCTTCCATCGCTGCGACGGTGTTTTCTTCGGAGCCTCGGAACTTACTCCGTGGCGTTTTTGCCCTCCCTGCCTTCGAGGAAAAACAACTCCTGTGAATCATTTAATTGCCGGAATTACGCATCTGATCGCGACGCTCGGCTACCCCGGCGTTCTGCTGCTGATGTCGCTTGAATCGGCCTGCATTCCCGTGCCGAGTGAGGCGATCATGCCGTTTGCCGGGGCGCAGATTACCGCGCCGACGGGCAGCTTCCACCCGAACCTCTGGGCTTTGACGCTGATCGGAGCGCTCGGCAACCTGCTCGGCTCGGTGCTGGCGTACTGGGTGGGACACACCGGCGGGCGGGCGTTTTTGGACAAGTACGGCAAGTTTGTCTTGATCCGCAAGCGGGACTTAGACAAATCGGATGCGTTCTTTCACAAGCACGGCGATTGGACCGTTTTCTTTGGCCGCTGGCTGCCGATTGTGCGGACCTTTATCTCGCTGCCTGCCGGGATTGCCCGGATGAACTTCGCGAAGTTCTGCGCGTTCACGTTTGTCGGCGCCCTGCCGTTCTGCTTTCTGCTGGCGTGGGCTGGGACGAAGCTCGGACTGCACTGGGCGCAGGTGCATACCTGGCTCCAAAAAGCGGATTTGGCCGTGACGGCGGTTCTGGTCGTGCTGTTTGCCCTCTGGCTGTGGCACCATCTGCGGCCCGACTCGGAAGACGCTGGAACAAATCCGACCCCCGCCTCGTAATCTCATTATCTTATCTCACTATTTATCTTATCTCACTATCAGGGCAACTCATGGTATAATAAGAGTAGACCAAGTTCAGCGTAGAACGCCGGTTCGGGCCATCGTGCCTACCCGGCGGCATTCAGAGCGGACAATGAGCGTCTGTCGTTTCCCTCCCATCCACCTTCACAGGGGAACCTTCTTTCCGAAGGGGTTCCGCACGACGAGGCAGCGCAGACGGAAGCAATAGCAGTAAGACGCAGCAGAAACGGGACACGGGCGCAGCCTCGGTGATGTAGACACTCTACAGACGCCGGGGCTTTGTCATTTTAAATTTACTTCTCATCAACGCACGAAAGGACACAGCATGAGCAACTGGGACATTCTGAAACAGGCGGAAGAGCATCGGCAGCTTGGCGACAAGCTGCGCTGGGAAGGCACGTTCAAAGATTACCTCGACATTGTCGCGAAAAACCCGCGCGTCTCGGACCTCGCACACGCCCGCATGTTCGACATGATTGTCGCGGGCGGCATAGACGATCCCGGCGAAGGGCAGCCGAAGACCTACAAGTTCTTTGAAGGGGAGCTGTTCGGCATGGAGCGGACAATCCAGCATCTGGTCGAAGAGTATTTCGCCCCGGCGGCCCGGCGCTTAGACATTCGGAAGCGCATTCTGATGCTGGTCGGCCCGGTCGGCGGCGGCAAGTCTACCCTGTCCACACTTCTCAAAAAGGGCCTGGAAAAGTACTCGCGGACGGACGAAGGGGCGGTCTACGCCATCAAAGGCTCACCGATGCACGAGGAGCCGCTGCACCTCATTCCTGAAGAATTGCGAGGGAGCTTTAAAGAGCAGTTCGGCATCCACATTGAAGGCGATCTGGATCCCGTGGACGCCTATAGACTTAAGCACGAGTGGGGCGGCAAAATTGACGATGTGCCAGTCGAGCGCATCTCGCTCTCCGAGCGCGAGCGACGCGGCATCGGCACGTTCAAGCCTGCCGATCCGAAGTCGCAGGACGTGGCCGAGCTGACCGGCTCCGTCAACATTCAGGCCCTGACCGAGTACGGCTTAGAGTCCGACCCCCGCGCCTACAACTTCGACGGCGAGCTGAACATCGCCAATCGGGGCGTAATCGAGTTCATTGAAATGCTCAAAGCCGAAAAGCGGTTTTTGTACGAGCTGAACACCGTCGCCGGTGAGCAGACTATTAAAGCTTCTCGCTTCGCCCTCATCTACGCCGACTTGGTGGTGCTGGCCCACACCAACGAATATGAGTATAACTCGTATTTCGGCAACAAAGAAAACGAGGCGATGATTGACCGCATCTTTGTGGTGCGCGTCCCGTACAACCTGCGCCTGACCGAAGAAATCAAGATCTACGAGAAGCTGATCGGCCAGTCCCAGCTTCAGGACGAGCGCTTAGACTTGACCGCCGTGCATATCGCCCCGCACACGCTCCGCACGGCGTCCATGTTCGCGCTTCTCACGCGCCTAAAGCCGTCCAAGAAGTCGGGGCTGTCCCTGATGACCAAGCTGAAGCTGTACGACGGCGAAAAGCAGGTCGGCGACTGGGACCAGAAGCACATTCGGGAGCTGCAAGAAGAGTTCATGGACGAAGGCATGAGCGGCGTTTCCCCGCGCTTCGTCATCAACCGCATCTCGGCGGCGCTGGTGAAGGGCGGCAAAGGCTACGTCACGCCCATTGACGTTCTGCGGGGGATGCGTGATGGCCTCCAAGAATACACCAGCAGCGAGGAGGAGCATCGCCGCCTGCTCGGCTTCATTGACGAGACCCGCAAAGACTACGACGAGCTGGCAAAAAAAGAAGTCCAGCGGGCGTTTGTCTACTCCTACGAGGAGTCTGCGACTACGCTTCTGGACAACTACTTGGACAACGTAGACGCCTTCTGCAACCGCACCAAAGTCAAGGACCCGATCACGAGCGACGATGTCGAACCCGATGAGCGGCTCATGCGCTCCATTGAAGAGCAGATCGGCGTCTCCGAGAACGCCAAACGCGAATTTAGAGAAGGCATCATGCGCTCCGTGGCTTCGGTTTCCCGCCGGGGCGGCTCTTTCGGCGTCGGCACCGACGAGCGCCTGAAAGAAGCCTTAGAAAAGAAGCTGTTCTCGGACCTCAAAGACATCGTTAAGATCACGACCAGCACCAAGACGCCGAACCAAGAGCAGCTTCGCCGCATCAATGATGTTGTGGATAGACTCGTCAAAGATCAGGGCTACACCGAGCAGTCCGCCAATGAGCTTCTGAAGTACGTCGGCACCCTGCTCAATCGGTAGTAAGAACCCGGCACTGGAAGTGCCGGGTTCTGAGCGGCTTTTGAGAGAACAGCGCCATGACTCTGGAAGAAGCCAAAGCCCTCGTCTTGCGCGAAGGCATGATGACGGAGCCTGATCTTAGTGATGCTGTGCCGCTTGTGCTTTACCAGGGAGACAGCCCAACGTCTGAGAAAATGGAGCATTTGGTAGAAGCGGTGGATATCGTGCATGAGGCCATCGAAGAGGAACCAACCGTTGATCGGAAGCTGGCAGGCGCATTGTGGATTATTGGCGTTGAAGCAAGCAATGCCATTGGAAAGAAGTGGCAGCCGCAGGAAGAGCGCGATATTGTCGCTCTTTGGGAAGCTGTTGAAAGTGCGCTTGTCGGCTTTTGGCCGGTCGAACATCCAAAAGACAAAGAAGGAGCAGAAAATGGCGACGGCACTGCTGGAAAAACAAAAAGATGAAGCGGCACAGAAAGAGGCGGACGCTGTGCCTTATCACTGGACTGTGGAACGGTTTTACCGGGCGGCGGACGCTGACGTTTTTGATGACCCAAGCCGGCTGGAACTTATTCAGGGAAGGATTATAGAGAGGATGCCGACTAGTCCTCTGCACACAACTGTCTCTTACGACATCGCGGAGCATCTGCGGGAGGCTGCCGGAGCCGGTTTTCTGGTGCGTGAGGAACGTGCGGTTCACCTCGCTTTTGACAGTGAACTTATCCCGGATATTGCTCTTGTGCGGGGGAAGTCATCGAATTACCGGGAGCAGCATCCGACGCCGCAAGATGTGGTCCTTTTAGTGGAAGTGTCTGTCACATCGGCGGACTACGACCTCGGCGAAAAGGCCATCCAATATGCTCAGGCAGGCATCAACGATTACTGGGCGGTTTTAGTCAAAGAGAAAGCCATTGCCGTCCACAGTGAACCATCGGCGGAAGGCTACAAAGAAGTCCTTCGGCTGTCAGGTCAAGATCGGCTTTCGCCGCCGGGGCTGCCGGAAGCAGTCTGGACGGTAGAGGCACTGCTGGAGCGCAGCGAAACGCAATAGGGGAATAAACTGGAACACGCACTGTCTCAAAATCTATTTCATATTCCGTGGCACGATATGCTGCTGCCGAAGCCGTCGTGGCTGGAAAAGATTGTCCGGCCTGTGCTGGTCTATGTGGCGCTGCTGATCGCGTTCCGCTTCATGTCCAAGCGCGACCTGACGCAGAACACGACATTTGATCTGCTGATCGTCCTGCTGCTGTCGAATGTCGTGCAGAACGCGCTCATCGGCGATGACAACTCTATCTTTGGGGCATTGACGGGGGCGCTAACGCTGCTGCTGCTTTCTACCGGGCTGAACCGCTGGGCGGCGAAAAGCCTCAAAGCGCGGCGTGTTCTCGAAGGCGAGCCGATCCTGCTGGTCCACAACGGGGCGATTTTGGAAGACAAGATGACCCGGTACGCGGTCTCGTGGGCGGACCTGAACGCCGGGCTGCGCGGGCAGAACATGATCACGCTGGAAGACGTGCGCTATGCGTTTTTGGAGCTGGACGGCACGATCAGCGTCATCCGCAAGTCCGAGCAGTCCGGCCCGGCCAACTGTATGCCGCCGGAACTGGCCGCACAGTACAGTGAGTAAAATATCTTATGCCTAATCTTCTGCACGCGCCTCAAAATGCCCCTGCGCCGCCGCAGGCGGGTCTGTCGGCGCTGCGAATCGCGACCGTTGCTGGTATCCCGATCCGTCTGCACTTCACGTTTCTCTTGTTCCTGCTCTGGGTGGGCCTAGCCGGGCCGCACCGCGCCGGCGGCCTCAGCGTGGCGTATGTGCTGGCTTTGTTTTTGTGCGTGGTCCTGCATGAACTGGGGCATAGCGTGGTCGCGCAGCGATACGGCATTCCGGTGCTGGACATCACGCTGTATCCCATCGGCGGGGTTGCGCGGATCGAGAAGAGGCCGACAGCAAAACAAGAACTGGCAATTGCGGTCGCCGGGCCTGCCGTTAACGTGGTCATTGCGCTGCTTTTAATCGCGGCGCTGGCGGCGATGAAAGCGCCGCCGATGCTTTTGCTGTTGCAGTCGCCGGTGCAGACTGCGCCGGTGTTTCTGGCGAAAGTGCTGCTGGCGAATGTCTGGCTGGTGCTGTTCAACTTAATTCCCGCGTTTCCGATGGACGGGGGACGGGTGCTGCGGGCGCTTCTTGCACTGAACATGCGCCCGGAGCGAGCGACGGGAATCGCGGCGATGATAGGGCAGAGCATCGCGATTGTCGCCGGCATCTGGGCAGTGTTTAGCGGCCAGTGGATTTTGATGTTTATCGCGCTGTTCATCTATTTAGGCGCGGGCCAGGAAGCATTTGCTTACAAGCAGGCGGCGCTCGGCGAGGGTGTTGCAGTCCGAAGCGCCATGATGACCGACGTGCGAACGCTGACAACCGGCAACACGCTGAAAGAAGCCGCCGATGCGCTTTTGGATACGTCTCAGCAGGACTTTCCGGTCGTGCTGGGCGACCAGGTGCAGGGGCTTTTGACCCGTGACGGCCTCCTGCGCGGGCTGGCCGAAGCGGGACCGTCGGGCTACGTGGCAGGCTCCATGTTCCGGCAGTTCGCGACGGCCCAGCCTGACGACAGCCTCGCGGAGACTCTGCCGACCTTGCAGGCGTCCGGCGGCCCGCTGCTGGTCCTAGACCCGGACTCGGAAGGGCGGCTGCTCGGCATGATTACGGCCGAGAACGTCCAGGAGTATTTCGCCGTCAAACAGATTGTCGCCGCGCGAGTTGCGGCAAGTGAAAACGAGAGAAACGGAAGAGTGTAACTATGGCTGATCCCCTGTATTCGCTGTCCGACGATAGCTGGGACCTGCACCGGCGGGCCGACCGGGACCGGACGCGGCACAACGACAAAATCAAAGAGGTCATCAAGAAAAATCTGGGCGACATTATCTCCCAGCAGGACATTATCACGGCCGACCGGGGCAAGATCGTCAAAGTCCCCGTGCGGGGCCTAGAGCTGCCGCGCATCCGGTTTGATCCCCACGACCGGGAGCGGGTGGGGCAGGGCGCGGGCGGCACGAAGCCCGGCGACGTGCTGGGCCGCGCCCCGTCGGACAAAGAAGGGCAGGGGGTCGGCAAGCAGGCCGGCCAGGACCCCGGCATTGACTACTACGAGGCCGAGTTCACGCTCGACGAGCTGGCCCAGATGGTCTTCGAAGACCTGTCGCTGCCCAATTTAGAAGACAAAGGCGCAAAGCAAATCTTGTCCGAGCAGATGGAGTTCAACACCATCACCCGGCGCGGCATCGCGTCTAATTTAGATCGCAAGCGGACACTTTTAGAAGCCTACCGCCGCAACTCGCGACTCGGCAACGAAAACAAGTGGGAAGTGCGCCCGGAAGACAAGCGCTTCAAGAACTACGAGATCATCACCGAGCCGCAAAGGAACGCGGTCGTGTTCGCCATGCGCGACGTGTCCGGCTCGATGGGCGAGTTCGAGGCGTACATCTGCCGGTCGTTTTACTTCTGGATGACCCAGTTTTTGAAGACGAAATACACCAACACCGAGATCGTCTTCATCACCTGCCACACAGAAGCCAAAGAAGTCACCGAAAACCAGTTTTTCGGCCTCGGTGATTCCGGCGGCACCCGCATGAGCAGCGCGTACAAGCTGGCTTTAGACATCATCGGCAAGCGCTACAACCCGCGCGAGTGGAACATCTATCCGTTTTTGTTTTCCGACGGCTACAACTGGGGCGACGCCGAGTGCGTGGACTTGGTGAAAAAAATGCGTGACCTGTGCAACCTCATCGGCTACGGCGAAATCGGCAGCGACGGCTGGCAGTCGTCCTTCGGCTTCGCCCCGCTCGGCCAGGCGTATGAAGAAGCGTTCTCGGCTGACCCGCGCGTCGTCCTGGTCAAAATCAACGACAAAGAAGATGTCTGGCCCGCTCTCAAAAAGTTCTTCGCCAAAGGCCCGGTCGGAACCGCCGCCCACTGAGGAAATTATCTATGGCCTACAATGAGTTTACTTTGGACGGGATGATCCGTCTGTTTGGCTTGCGTATTGTATCCCAGCCCAATGCCTTTGTCGAGGCGGCTTCCGTGACTCTGAGTTCTCTGCTCCGAGAAACATTGGCTGAGTCGGTGACGCTTGCTCTGGAAGTCAGCACGGAAAAAGCACGCTCGGAATTTATTATCGCTCCCGTGCTGGCGGAAGTGAGGCGTCAACTGGGGAGGCAGATCAGTCTTTTCTCCGGCATTGATTTCACTGTCGATTCCGAGGCAGGGCTGCGCGGCGTGTGCGACTTCTTGTTCAGTCTGTCGCCTTTGCAGCTTTCTGTGCAGGCTCCGGTTCTTGCGGTCGTGGAAGCCAAAAACGAGAACATCAAAGCGGGTATCGGTCAGTGCGTCGCCGAGATGGTGGCCGCGCAGCGGTTCAACGCCGCCCGTGCGGCGACGCTGCCGTCCGTCTATGGGGTAGTGACAACGGGAAGCAACTGGAAGTTTCTGCGGCTGACGGATACCACCGTCACCGTGGATCAGACGGAATACTCGATTGCCCCGCCGGAGCCGATCGTCGGCACTTTAATTGCGATGATCCGGGAAGCGCAAGACGCTTTCGTTCCATTCGTTGATCAAATGACTCCAGTGCTTGCCTGAGTGCAAAACAGGTAACAGAAGCTTGTCTTCTTTAGGAGAAGCCTCGTTGAAAATAATTTCTCCCACCGATTTCAAGGAAGCCTTTCAGGGTGCTGTATGGGCATCTGAGCCAGATATGCTGAGATGCTGGACAAGTGGGAGTCAATTTACAGCTTTAGTCAGAAGACAAGTGTTACCGAGCGTAGCGGAAAAACTGAAACTGGAAGCGTACTGCGAAAAAGACACAGTTCACTTTGCGGCGGACAGAGTGTATGCCAAGTATATTTCTGTTGCATTGGAGCATGAAAACACGCCTTTTGCCAAAGGATGTGACACAGCAGTCGAGATGAACAAATTGCAGTTGTTCAACACGCCGCTCAAGGTTCTTGTTACCTACGCGGGTGGTTCAAAAGCAGACGCATTGGTTGACAAGTACGCCCGAATTATGACGAACGCAGATGTTTTTTCTGACTTCACGACTCAGCGAAAGCAGTTAGTGATTTTTGGTCCTCCCGGCAAAAACCCGCCCGTGCGAATAAACTGGTCTTACCATGTGTATAAACAGGGGCGCTTCATACAGATTTAGTACCTCTCGAAGTCCTTGAACTAAGTGTGGTGAATATGGTGAAACAACTGAAAATCGCGCTGATCGGCGCGGGCGGGTGGGGGCGGCAGCACGCGCGGATTTTCGCGGCCCGGCCTGATGTGGACTTTTGCGCGATCGCCGGGCGCACGGCGGCGCGGACCGAAGAACGGGCGCGGGAATTTGGAACCAAAGCCTATGTGGACATCGGCGAGATGCTGGAACGGGAGCAGCCCGATTTCGTGAGTGTCTGCCTGCCGAACGAAGAGCATTTTGCGCCGACTTTGCAGGTGATTGAAGCGGGCTTCCCGCTGCTGGTCGAGAAGCCTTTAGTGTTTGATCTGGCGGAAGCGGACACGCTGCTGGCGGAAGCGTCGGCGCGGAACTTGTTCTTTGCGATCAACTTCAACCACCGTTATGCCAAGCCCGTCCAGAAGGCGAAAGAGGCCATTGACGCCGGGCGGCTCGGCGACATCACCTTTGCGACCTGGCGCTTCGGCGGCGAAGGCGGGGCGGGGCATCCGTTCGGCAACCTCATTGAAACCCAGTGCCACGGCTTTGATATGCTCGAATACTTGTGCGGGCCGGTCCAAACCGTCATGGCCGAGATGTCGGACAAAACGACTCCGGGCAGCTACGGGGACATAGCGATTGCCCTGCGTTTTGAGAACGGCGTGATCGGCAGCTTCATCGGGTCTTATTCTTCGTCGTATGCCTACACGGACACGCACCGGGTCGAAGTGAACGGCGCGGCAGGCCGGGTACTGATTGAAGACACCGTGCGCCGGTATTCGTTCCAGGCGGCAGGCAGCGAAACGGCGGAAGCATGGCAGGCCGGCTACTTCAATGACACCGACCGGGAGTTCCAGCGCACGTTTGATGCGTACATGGAAGTGATGCTAAATGCGTTTCGGCAGGGCCAGCCTCCGCCGGTTCCGGCACAGGCAGGCCGCCGGGCATTGCGGCTGGCGCTTGCGGCGATTGAGTCGTTTCAATCAGGGATGCGCGTTTCCATTTAGGAGTTTCCGGCAATGGCCTACAACAATTTCAGCCTTGATATGCTTATTCATCAATTTGGCCTCAAAATCATATCGGCGTCCCACACATTTGCTCAAGCTGCGCCAGTCGCCGCAAGTACGCTGCTCACAGAGACATTAGCGGATTTTATGCCGCTCGCTCTTCAAATCGGCACTGAAAAATCAAGACCGGAGTTTATCATCGCGCCTGTGCTTGCGGACGCTTGGCGGAAACTTAAGGGTACAGTCAGCCTTTTCTCCGGGGTTGATTTCACGGTGGATGCTGATGTCGGGCTATCAGGGGTTTGCGATTATCTTTTCAGTCTCACACCACTTCAGCTTGTTGTGCAGGCGCCGGTCGTTGCCGTTGTTGAAGCTAAGAACGACAACATCAAAACAGGCTTGGGTCAGTGCATCGCGGAAATGCTGGCCGCCCAGCGCTTCAATGACCGGCGCGGCCTTCCACTGCCTCGAATTTATGGTGTGGTGACATCAGGAAGCGCATGGAAGTTCATGTCACTGCAAGACACAACTGTCACAGTAGACGAAGCTGAGTACCACATTGAACAATTAGACACAATTCTCGGCATTCTCGTCTTTATGGTGCGCGAGGCGCTGGATCAGCAAGGAAAGGTCATCAAATGAGTTTGTCGCCTTCGGAAACAATCGAATTAAATAAATGGCTGGAGATTATTTGGGACCAGGCGCAGGAGTTTGGGCTGGACCCGTTCCCGACCCATTTCGAGGTCGCGCCTCAGCACGTCATCTACGAGCTGGGCGCATATGGCCTGCCCGCCCGGTTCTCGCACTGGACGTTCGGGCGGGATTATCACCGGCAGAAAACTTCTTATGAGTACGGCATGTCGAAGATTTATGAGATTGTCTTCAACACTGATCCCTGCCAGGCGTTTCTGGTGGAAGACAACTCCATGCTCTCGCATAAGTTCGTCGCCGCGCACGTTCTAGGCCACTGCCACTTTTTCAAGCACAACTCATATTTTGCACACACGAACCGGCGCATGGTGGAACAGATGCGCCTTCATGCCGAGCGTATCCGAAGCTATGAGCAGGAGTTCGGCTGGCGCGAAGTCGAAGACTTCCTAGACACGGTGATGACGATCGAGGAACACTTCGATCCGACCGCGCCGCAATTAAAGCGCAAGACGCACGAGCAGCACGAGGAAGATCGCCTCAGCGCCGGGCGTCCTTCGGAAACCGACTACGACGACATTTGGAACGTGTCTGGGTACGCCGACCGCCCCCGCCCAGCGGGCAAGAGGTTCCCCGAAGAACCCGAAAAAGACCTGCTGCGCTTTCTGATTGAGTATGGCCGGGAGCTGACCGAGTGGCAGCGGGACATTTTGCAGATCATCCGCGACGAGATGATGTACTTCCTGCCCCAGATGCGGACCAAAATTATGAACGAAGGCTTCGCATCCTATTGGCACGAGAAAATTTTGGAATCGCTGGATTTGACCAGCGAGGAGCACTGGGAGTTCCGGCGCCTGCACTCGTCGGTTTTGTCGCCGTCGGGGTCCAAGATGCAGATGAACCCGTACTATGTCGGGTTCCAAATCTTAAAAGACATTGAACGGCGCTGGGACGGCAAAATCGAAGTCGGCGACGAGGAAGAAACCGATTGGATGGGCCGCCCCATCGCTCGCCCGTCGGGCCAGGGCCGGGCCAAAATCTTCCAGGTCTGCGAGGAAGACAACGACGTGACGTTCCTCCGCAAATATCTCACTGAGCCGCTGGTCAAAAAGCTGGACCTCTACACCTACAAGCTCCAGGAAGTGGACGGCGAAGAACTATGGGTCGTCCAGGACACCGACTGGCGCAAAGTTAGGGACTCGATTGTTGACTCCATGACAAACTTCGGCCAGCCGATCTTAACGGTCGAAGACGGCGATTACAAGCGCCGAGGCGAGATGTATTTGAAGCACGCCTTCGACGGCAAAGCGCTGGACCCCGACTACACCGAGCGCGTCCTCAGAAACATCCAAAAGCTCTGGTCCCGCCCGGTGCATTTAGAAACGATCAAAGACGACAAGCCCGTCCTGTATTCCTGCGATAACGAAGGCGCGGTCGCGGTGGGGAAGGTGTAGGAACCCCCCCGCCCCAATCCTGGGGAGCCATACGAAAATAGCAATGCCTCCCGCGAGGGGCGTACTTCCTCATACGGCTCCCCAGAATTGGGGCGGGGGGCTTTCTGCGTCTTCATCGGGTAAACTTTTCTCATGCCCATCATCATCCGAGAAGCCGTACTCGCCGATGCCGCCGGGATTGCGCGGGTGCATGTCGAAAGCTGGCGCACTACCTACCCCGGCATCATGCCCCAGGAACACCTAGACGCCCTTTCCGTTGCCGAGCGCGAGCAGACCTGGCACGGCCGGCTTTCTCCTGATTCCGGCGAGTTTACGATTGTCGCTGAAACCGAAGACGGCGTAATCATCGGCTTTACCAACGGTGGCAGAGACCGCAACGGCGGTTCCGACTTACCGGGCGAGATTTATACGCTATACCTCCTCAAGTCTCAGCAGGGCCTCGGCTTGGGGCGCCGGCTTCTGCAAACAGCCGCCCGGCGTCTCCGTGCAGACGGTTATTCCACTCTTTTCCTCTGGGTCAGCGCCTTGAACCACCCCGCCTGCCGCTTTTACGAAGCTGTCGGCGGCATTCCCGTCCGCACCGGCCAGCGCACCAACCACGGCATCACCTACGACGACATCGGCTATGGTTGGGATGAGGCTGCGCTTCTGCGGCTGATTGAGGAGAAATCATGCTGACTGTTCCTTTCCTTGCCGAAATAGAAAAAGCCGAAAACATACTCATTGCGGGGGCGGGCGGAGGATTTGACATCTTCAGCGGCCTCCCACTTTACTTCGGCCTGCGCGACATGGGAAAGCGGGTCCATCTTGCCAACCTGTCATTCTCGGACATTCATTCGTCGACAGGCCGCCGTTTGGCGTCGTCTCTTGTCGAGGTTACTGCCACGACCGAGGGCCGCGAGTTCTATTTCCCAGAGCTGTACCTGTCGCAGTGGTTTGAGCGGCAGGGGCAAAAAGTGCCGATTTACTGCTTTGACCGCACCGGGGCGAAGCACATCATCCATGCCTACGGCGTACTGGCGGATCGCCTTCAAGTAGACACTGTTGTTCTGGTAGACGGTGGCACGGACAGTTTGATGCGCGGCGATGAGCCAGGCTTAGGAACCCCGCAGGAAGACATGGCGAGCATTGCGGCGGTGCATTCCTTGAACATCCCGCGCAAGTTCTTGGTCTGTCTCGGCTTTGGGCTAGATACTTATCACGGCGTTTCCCATGCGTACTTCCTGAAAGCCGTAGCCGATTTAATCCAGAGCGGCGGCTATCTCGGCGCGTGGAGCCTAACCGAAGAGATGCCCGAAGTGAAGCTGTCTCGGCAGGCGTCAGAATTCGTGCGCCGCGCCATGCCGCAACAGGCCAGCATCGTAACCGCCTCAATTTTGTCGGCCTTGAATGGGCAGTTTGGGGATTATCACGAGACACGGCGGACGGCAGGATCAACACTTTTCATTAATGCTTTGATGTCGCTTTACTGGTGTTTCCAGCTTGATGCCGTGGCGGACAGAAACCTATATTTGGACACGATCCGCAACACCGTCACTTACGGCGATTTATCTCTTGCCATCGAGCGGTTCCGGGCAAAGACCGAAACATTGCCGTGGATTGACCTGCCGATGTGAAGTGAAAGCAGAACGAATTTGAGTACAACAATCGAGATCGTCAAAGGCAGCGTGATTGAGCAGGATGTGGACGTGGTCGTCAATGCGGCGAATACGGCGCTGCGGGGTGGGGGCGGGATTGACGGGGTCATTCACCGGGCGGCGGGGAAGCCGCTGATGGCGGAGCTGATCCGGGTCGCGCCGAATGGGACCAAGACGGGGTCGGCGGTGCTGACGAAGGGGTTTGGGCTGTCTCAGCCGTTTATCCTGCATACGCCGGGGCCGGTCTGGAAGGGCGGCGGGGCGAATGAGGCGGTGAAGCTGGCGTCGTGCTACCGCTCGTGTTTGGAAAAAGCGGACGAGAAAGGGCTGACCTCCATTGCGTTCTGCTCCATTTCGACCGGCATTTATGGGTATCCGCTAGGTGAAGCCGCGCCGCTGGCGCTGCGGACGGTGACGGAGTATTTAGACACGCACCCAGAGACGACTTTGGAGCGGGTTGTGTTTGCGATGTACCAGGAGCCGGAGTATAAAGCGTTTGTGAAGGCGTGGGAGGCGATGCCCCCCCGCCCCAATTCTGGGGAGCCATACGGAGAAGATTAGGATCAGTGGGCGCAGCAAGCAGCGCCCCTACGGGTTTTGTTCTACTCCGGCTCCCCAGAATTGGGGCGGGGGGGCTTCTTGACTTCCCGCAAGCCCTTCGGCTACAATACGGCAACGCCCTTGTAGGAATAAATCTTTAGGATTGTGATACGCCCATGACCACGCCGCCCCAGCAACGGATGCTGTCCCAGCGGGCCTTAAACGCCGCGCCGTCGCCGACCCTTGCCATCACGGCCAAAGCCAACGCCCTCAAAGCGCAAGGCAAAGATGTCGTCTCGTTCGGCGCAGGTGAACCCGACTTCGACACGCCGCAAAATGTCAAAAACGCCGCAATTACTGCGCTTGAGAAAGGCGACACCAAATACACGCCGTCCAGCGGCACCGTCGCCCTCAAAGACGCGATTGCGGCCAAACTGAAGCGCGACAACGGGCTGACCTACTCGCGCAACGAGATTATTGTTTCCTGCGGCGCGAAGCACTCGATCTATAATTTGATGCAGGCCATGCTGGACCCCGGTGACGAAGTGGTCATTCCTGCACCGTACTGGGTTTCCTACCCAGAGCAGGTGAAGCTTGCCGACGGCGTTCCGGTAATCGTAACCGCCGGCGAGTCTACGGGTTTTTTGTCCACAGCCGCGCAGATTGAGGCCGTGCTGACGCCGCGCACGAAGATGGTGATTATCAACTCGCCGTCGAACCCGACCGGCGCAGTTTACACGCCGCAAGCTTTGCGGGAGATTGCCGAGCTGTGCGCCGGGCGCGGCATTTATCTGATGTCCGACGAGATTTACGAAAAAATCTTGTATAGGGGCAGCGAATTCGTGTCCCCAGCGTCTTTCAGCGAGGACATCAAGAAACTGACTATCACAATCAATGGTTTCTCGAAAGCGCATTCTATGACCGGCTGGCGGCTCGGCTATGCGGCGGCGGATTTGGACATTGTCGCGGCCATGTCTAAAATCCAGGATCAAAGCACATCGAACCCGACTTCCATCACGCAGGCGGCGGGCGTGGAAGCGCTGAACGGACCTCAGGAATCGGTCCAGACCATGCGGCAGGCGTTTGAAGAACGGCGCGACTGGATTGTTCCCGCGCTGAACGCCATTCCCGGCGTCGAGTGCACAACCCCCGGCGGCGCGTTTTATGTTTTCCCCAATGTCTCTGCGCTGTATGGCAAGAGCTGGACCCCGGACGGCGACTCTCCCCGCACCCTCGGCGGCTCGGACGATTTTGCGGCGTTTCTGCTGGAAAAGTACGAAGTCGCGGTCATTCCAGGTTCGGGCTTCGGGGCCGACGCCAACATCCGCCTGTCGTATGCGACCTCGATGGCGAATATAAAGAAGGGCGTCGCCCGCATTGCCGAGGCGGCGCAGGCGCTGGAATGATATTTGAGCCGCTGCCCATCAAAGACCCCGCTGCATTGAAGCAGGCATTGACCCACAAATCGCTGGTGCCAGACCGCACGCTCGACTCCAACGAGCGGCTTGAATTCCTCGGCGACTCGGTGCTGGGCCTTGTGGTCGTGGAATACTTGTACGCCCAGTTCCCGGCGCGGGGCGAAGGGGAGCTGGCAAAAGCGAAGGCGCTGATCGTCTGCAAGGACGCGCTGGCTGCCGCCGCGCGGCGTCTGGATCTGACCGCGCAAATCCGATTGGGCCGTACCGAGGAGCAGATGGGCGGGCGGAACCGAGCGTCCATCATTGCCGATGCGTTTGAAGCGCTGGTCGCCGTCATCTACCGCGAAAGCGGCTATCCTGCCGCCCGTGACTTTATCCTGACGGCGCTGGCCCCGGAGATAGCTGTTGTCAATGCCGAACGCGACTGGCGCGACCCCAAAACAGTCTTGCAGGAGCTGCGTCAGGCCGCGCATCTGTCGTCGCCGGTGTATGTCGTCACGGGCGAGCGGGGCAGGCCGCACGACCGGACGTTCACGCTGGACGTGCTGCTTGACGGCGCTGTCGCCGGGTCAGGAACCGGCAAAACGAAAAAAGAAGCCCAGCAGGCAGCGGCGGAAGCGGCCTTGAAGACACTATGAGACGGAACACGGCGGAAATCGGCATCTTCGGCGGCAGCGGGTTCTATGAGTTCGCCGAGGGCGGCGTCGAGGAAGTCACCGTAGACACGCCTTACGGCCCGCCGAGCGGTCCCGTCGCCTTGATGACAGTCGCAGGCCGTCAAGTTGCCTTTCTGCCCCGCCATGGGAAAGCCCACACGCTGCCGCCGCACCGCGTTCCGTACAGGGCAAACTTGTGGGCGTTTAAGCAGCTTGGCGTCACGCGGGTTTTGGCTCCGAGCGCCGTCGGCTCGCTGCAACCACATATTGCGCCGGGCGACTTTATCGTGAACGACCAGTTTGTGGACCGCACGAACGGCCGCGCCGATACGTTCTTCAACGGTCCCGAAGTCGTCCATGTGTCGTCGGCAGACGCCTACTGCCCGCAAATCCGCCAAGTGGCGATTGACGCCGCGAGGCAGAACGGCGTCACGGTGCATGAGCGGGGAACAGTTGCCGTCATTCAAGGCCCGCGCTTTTCCAGCAAGGCCGAAAGCCGCTGGTTCACGCAGATGGGCTGGGACATCGTTTCCATGACCCAGTACCCGGAAGTCATGTTAGCCCGCGAGCTGGAACTGTGCTATGTGACGCTCTCCCTCGTGACCGACTACGACGCTGGGCTGGTCTCCGACACGGCGGCTGTTTCGGCGCACGATGTTCTCGCTATGCTGGCGCAGAACACCGAAAACGTCAAGCGCGTTCTGAAGACCATCCTGGCGACTTTGCCGGCGGAGCGCCTCTGCTCCTGCGCCGACTCGCTCAAATACGCCCGGATGTGACACCGGCAAGCCATGTGCTGAAGCACACGGCTATTGGGCGAGGACGCCGCAAAGCACCGCTTCGCGGGGCTAAGGCAAGATAATTGGTTTTCTGAGTGCGCCGAAGGCGTAGTTCCTGGCGTCTGCGCCCAATAGCCGTGTGCTTCAGCACATGGTTCCCATATCTGCCTGATTGGAGCCACCATGAAAGCCCTGCTTCTCGCTGCCGGTCGCGGCACCCGCCTCGGCCCCTTGACTGCAAACCAGCCCAAACCGATGATCCCCATCGGCGGCGTCCCGATGATCGAGCGCATTATGTCGTCTATCGCCGACACGACTCCGATCCGTAAGTTCGTCTTAATTACAGGGTACAAGGCCGACATCTTGGAAGGCTACCTCGGCGACGGCAGCAAATGGGGCTGGAACGTGCAGTATGTCCCGCAGGAAGTCCCGCGCGGGGTCGGCGATGCCGTCAACACCGCCGCGCCCGCCCTGTCCGATGCGCCGTTCCTGATGACCTACGGCGACATCATGCTCGACCCCGTAAACTACGGCCGCTTCGCCGCCGAGTACGACACGGAAGGCGGTACGTCACGCATCAAAACCTACGTCGGCCTCAACTGGGTCGAGGACCCCTGGGCCGGCGCCGCCGTGTATTTAGATGCCGACAACCGCATCGAGCGTATTCAAGAAAAGCCCCCGAAAGGCACGGCGACGACCCACTGGAACAACGCGGGCCTCTTCATCTTCGATCCGCTCATCTTTGAGTACACGTCCCAAATCGTCCCCTCCGCACGCGGCGAATACGAGCTTCCCGACGCCATCACCGCCCTGATCAACGACGGCCACCCCACCAGAGGCATCGCTCTGGAAGGCAAATGGCGCGATGTCGGCACCCCCGAAGACTACGCCGCCATCAACGCCGAGTACGGCGCGGCGTGAACGTAGAAGGAGCTTTGAAGATGGACGCGATTGTTACAGCCGTTAGCCGCAGCGAAATACACGGGTTCAGCAAGGCGAACCAAGACAGCATTCGGCTTGTCGCTGGTCTAGGCGTGGACGGTGACACGCATTCCGGTGCCACAGTGCAGCACCGCTCGCGGGTGGCGCAGGACCCCAGCCAGCCGAACTTGCGTCAGGTGCATCTTATTTATTCGGAACTCTTTGAGGAGCTTCAAGCCGCCGGGTTTGACGTGTCGGCTGGGCAGATGGGTGAGAACATCACAACGCGCGGGATTGACCTGCTTGGTCTGCCGACCGGAACACGGCTCACATTTGGCAATCAGGCCGTGGTAGAAGTGACGGGCTTGCGGAACCCCTGTTCTCAGCTTGACGGCTTCCTGCCGGGGCTGACAGCGGCGGTTTTGGGGCGTGACGCCGAGGGTAGTCTCATTCGCAAAGCAGGCGTGATGGGAATTGTGCTTGTCGGCGGCGAAGTCACTGCTGGAGACAGAATTCGTATTGTTCTGCCGCCGGAACCGCGCAAGCCATTAGAGCGTGTTTAAAGGAAGCGGAAGCCGGAGGAGCAGCAAAACCATGTTTGGAACACACAATTTACCATTGTTTTTGGTAACGGCGATCACGCTGACGCTGATACCGGGTCCGAGTACGCTGTATATTCTGGGGCGCAGTGTCGCGCAGGGACGTAAAGCCGGGGTGCTGTCGGTTCTCGGCATCGGTGCAGGGACGCTGTGCCATATCCTCACGGTCGCGTTCGGCCTGTCGGCGGTGCTGGCGGCGTCACAGGTCGCGTTCGGCGTTATCAAGTACGCCGGGGCCGCGTATCTGGTGTACTTGGGCGTACAGACCTTGCGGAAGAGCGCAGGTAAGAGGGCTGTTCCAGAGGCGAAGACCTCAGAAGTGCAGGCAGGGCGCATCTTCGGACAGGGACTTATGACGCAGGTTCTCAACCCGAAAGTGTCTATTTTCTTCATTGCCCTATTGCCGCAGTTTGTTCGTCCCGCCGAGGCGCATAGTCCGCTGCCGTTCTTGTTCCTTGGTACGCTGTTTGTCTCGCAGGACACGCTCTGGTTTCTTTTTGTTGCCTCTTTCAGCGCATCTTTTACGGCTGTCCTACGCCGAAGTTCGCGCTTTGAGATTGCGTTGAAGTGGGCTACAGGACTGCTGTATATTGGGCTGGGGCTGAACCTACTGCGCGTGAAAGCTAAACTTGCTTCCTGAAAACAACACTTCCAATATCCTCCGCGTCATTGCTGACCGCGAAAAGGTCAAGCTTCTGGGCCTGCTCTGCGACGCTCCGCTGCCGCTGCACACATTGGCACAACTTGCGGGTCTGACAGAAGGCGAAACGATGCGGCACATTGGGACGCTGAAAGAGGCAGGGATGCTGGAAGAGACGTTCGCGGAGGACGGCTTTCGGTGGCGCTACCAGCCGAAGCCGGTTCACGCGGCGCTTGTAGCCTTGAAGCAGGATGCCAAGCCGGTCCTTGCAGACGGCAGCGAGGAATGGACAGCGGACGAGGCGAAAGTCTTGGGCGACTTCTTTGTCAATGGGCGGCTGAAGACGATCCCGGCGCAGCGGAAGAAGCGCGAGATTGTGCTGCGGTTTTTGGCGTCAAAGTTTGAGCTGGGCAGAACCTATACCGAGCAGGAAGTCAGCTTTCTGCTTCTGGACTACCACGAGGATTACGCCAGCCTGCGGCGCGAGATGGTGGACACCGGCCTGATGGCCCGCGAAAACGGCATCTATCGGCGGCTCTACTTATGGGCGGCTTCCGGCGGTATAATGGCTGAAAATAGTGCGGTGCGGAAAGATTAGGAATGACAATGGCGTTAGGGGATGTGCTGGTGGACAGTGCGGTCGCGGCGTACACGCGGCAGTTTGGGACAAAGCCGGCGGCGGCGGCGATGGCGCCGGGGCGGGTGGAGATCATGGGCAACCATACCGACTACAACGGCGGCTTTGTGCTGCCCGCCGCGCTCGACAAAGCAACGGTGGTGACAGGGTCGGCGACGGGCGGGGACACGATTACGCTCCACGCCGCCGACTTCCGACGGACGGCGAAGTTTAGCTTAAAAGACCTGAAACGGGACCCTCAGAACTCGTGGGCGTCGTATGTACTGGGGGTCGTGGACCAGCTTCAGCGGCAGGGAGTGCAGATTGGCGGCTTTCAGGCGGTCATTCACAGCGATGTCCCCGGCGGCGCGGGGCTGTCGTCGTCGGCGGCACTGGAGGTGGCGACGGCCTTCTTTCTCAAGCAGTTGTTTCCCTATGAGGCCGGGCCGATGCAGATTGCGCGGCTGTGCCAGCAGGCGGAAAACGAGTTTGTCGGAGTGCCGTGCGGCATTTTGGACCAGTTTTCGTCGGTGTTCGGCATTGACGGCGGCCTGCTGTTTTTGGACTGCCTGACGCTGGAACACTCGGCTGTGAAGATGGGCCGGGACGACATTGCGCTTGTCATCTGCGACTCGAACGTCAAGCACGCGCACGCAGGCGGCGACTACACCACCCGCCGGGCGGAGTGCATGGCGGCGGCGGCGTTCTTCGGCAAGCCGCTTCTGCGCGAGGTGTCTTGGGACGAGTTTACGGCCCGCGAGTCCGAGCTTCCCGAAAATCAGCGCAAGCGGGCGGAGCATGTTTTGACCGAAGACCAGCGTGTGCTGTCCATGCGCGAGGCCGCGCAGCGAGGCGATACGGACACGATGGGGCGGCTGCTTGCGGAAGGGCAGGCGTCCTGCCGGGATTTGTTTGAGAACACGACGCCGGAAATTGATCTGCTGGCGGACATGGCCGCCGGGCTTCGGGGCTGTATCGGCGCGAAGATGACCGGCGGCGGCTGGGGCGGCTGCACAATCAACTTGGTCTACGCCGATGCCGTGGACGAGTTCTGCCGCACTCTGGCCGCCGATTACAAAGAGCGCACCGGCACCGTCGCGTCGGTCTACGCCTGCCGCGCCGCGCAGGGCGCTCACGCGGTTTCGCTTTAACTTCACGCTTTAAGGAATCACATTAACTTCACGCTTTAAGGAATCACATGATGACACCATTCACGACACGCACCGGGGGCTTCCCCGTCGGCTTTCGGCGCGGCGGCTGGGCCTGGCAGCGGGAACTGCCGGCTGGGATTGATTGGGCCAAAGCCAGCGGCTTCGGCGTCATTGATCTGTCGCGCGGCCCCGACGACATCAAAACCGTGCAGGACGCCGGCCTGCGGGTCGGCTCGGTGGACCTGGCACACGGCCGGAACCTAACATCACCCGACGCCGGCAAACGCGCCGAGGCCGTCAAGCAAGTCGGTGAATATGTCGCCGCCTGCGGCCCCCAAAACTACTTCGCTGTGATGATCCCCGAAGATTCCAGCCGCCCGCGCTCGGAGAACATGGGCTATCTGATCGAGTCGCTGCAAGCCATCTCGGTCCCGCTCGACGCCGCCGGTGGCCGCCTGGTGATTGAAGGCTGGCCGGGCGCGGGGTCGCTAGTCTGTACGCCGGAGACGTTCCGGGCCGTCTTCAATGCCTGCCCGTCTTTGTCTATTGGCATCAACTATGACCCCTCACACCTCCTTCGCATGGGCATTGACCCGATCCGGTTCCTCCAAGAGTTCGCCCCCCGCGTCGGCCACGTCCACGGCAAAGACACGCTGATTTTGGCCGACGAGCTGTACGAGTACGGCCACGAGCTGCCCGCCGCTTACAAGAAAGATCCCTTCTGCGGCGCGTCCGCCTGGCGCTACACCATCCCCGGCCACGGCGGCACCCCCTGGACCGAGGTTTGCCGCATCCTGCAAGACTCAGGCTACAAGGGCGCGATCTCGATTGAGCTGGAAGACAGCGACTACCACGGCAGTGCCGAAGCCGAGCAGCAGGGGCTGCTGGACTCTGCGAAGTTCTTAGCGAGTTGTTAGAAGGGAGCAGGCGTGGGACTTCAGTTCCACGCCTCTCCCGCCGCTTTGTAGGAAAGAGAAACAAATGTCAGAAAAACCTATCGCTGTTGTGACCGGCGCGAGCAGCGGGATTGGGGCGGCAACTGCCAAGCATCTCGCGGCGGCAGGCTATGATCTTATTCTGGGCGCACGGCGGATGGACAAGCTGCAAGCGGTCGCGGAGCCGCTTGGCGCGAAGGCGCTGGAACTGGATGTGACCGATGCGAAAAGCGTGGAAGCATTCTGCGAACAGATTGCCGCCGTCAATGTGCTGGTAAACAACGCCGGTGGGGCGCTCGGTGTGGAAAGTGTTGCCGAATCCGTGGACGAGAAATGGGAAAGGATGTACGATACAAACGTGCTGGGGACCATGCGGATGGTGCGTGGGCTGCTGCCGAAGATGGAAGCATCCGGCGCAGGGCATATCATTGTAATCGGTAGCGTGGCGGGGATTGAAGTTTACCCCGGCGGCGGCGGGTACACGGCGGCGAAGCACGCGGTCAAAGCCGTGACCGAGACGCTGCGGGTGGAACTGGTCGGGAAGCCGGTGCGCGTGACTGAGGTTGCGCCCGGATTGGTAGAAACTGAGTTCAGCCTGGTTCGCTTCGGCGGGGACACCGAGCGGGCGAAGAAGCCGTATCAAGGCATGACGCCGCTGTCTGCGGATGATGTCGCCGACGCGATTGTCTGGGCCGTCACCCGGCCTGCGCATGTCAACATTGACACGCTGGTCATCAAGCCGCTGGACCAGGCGACGGCGACGCTCATCCACCGGAAGCCGGAGTAAGAGCGTCCCATGCTCTGTTACTATGTCACCGGCCACGGGTTCGGCCATGCGGTCCGCACGGCGCAGGTTCTCAAAGCTTTGCCGCCGGAGCTGCCTCTGATCGTCAAAACGACAGCCCCGGAGCGGCTGTTTCGGGAGGAGATGCCAGGCCGGGAGTTTGAGTACATTGCCGCTGAGTACGATTGCGGCTGCCTTCAGTCCGACAGCGTTTCCGTCTTGAAGCGCGAGACGCTGACGCGCTACGCCAAAATCGCCCGGCGGAACCAAGACCATCTGCCGGACGAGATCACGTTTCTGCATGAACGCGGCGTTAAATGCGTCGCGTCCGACATCCCCTCGTTCCCGCTGCTGGCCGCCCGCGAGGCTGGTCTCTCCAGTGCGGCCATTGCAAACTTTACCTGGCATGACATTTACGCTGAGTACGCCGAGACCGCTGAAGATGACAGGCTGCTGGCGCAGATGGCGAAAGAATATGCGGCGGCAACTGTCGCTTTGATCACGCCGCTCAGCCTGCCGTCAACACCCGGCGTGTTTTCGAGTGCGGAGCATGTCCCGCTGGTGGCCCGCCGGGGCAGTCCTATTCGAGACATTTTAATGGAAGTGCTGAACATTCCCGAAGAAAAGCATCTCGCCCTGCTGTATCTCGGCGGGTGGGGGCTGGAAATTGGCTGGCAGGCTTTGGAGCGGTACACCGACTGGGTTTTTCTGCTGGACCGGCCCCTGCCGTCACCCATTGCCAACGCCCGTGCCTTTAACCCCGGCGTCCTGCGCTACGCCGATGTCGCGGCGTCGGTAGACGCAGTCGTCTCTAAAGCGGGCTACGGGACGGTGACTGAGTGCATCGCAACTTCGGTGCCGCTGGTGTACCTGCCGCGCTCCGGCTTTGCCGAGCATGACGCGCTGGTTTCCGGGATGAACTCTTGGGGCGGCGGAATTAAGATTTCCGAAGCCGCCTTCCACGCCGGGGAATGGGAACACGCGCTGCATTCGGCATTGGTCGCCGCGCCGGACCCAGACTCTTTTTCGATAAACGGGGCGGAAGTGATCGCCCGGAAACTGACGGAGATGTGCTGATGCAGCCCAAAATTACCATGTACAGCCGCCCCGGCTGCCCCGATGTTGCGCGGGCGTCCTACTTCCTGCGTCAGCGCGGGCTGAACTGGGATGAGATCAACATTGACGCCGACCCGGACGCCGAGGCACAAGTGATCGCTTGGGTAGGTCGGGCGGCAACGCCAACCTTGTGGATCGGCGAGACGATGCTTGTGGAACCGGACGGCGCAGAGATTGACGCTGCGCTGGCAGAAGCTGCGTAAGCAAACAGGATATGCTATACTAAAACCTGTGCCGGCAGTGTTAAATGGGAGCCTCAAAGACCGCATTGTCCTTGTCGGCCCGACCGCATCGGGCAAGACCGCCGTGGGCGTTCTTCTGGCTCAGCGTCTAGGCGCGGAGATTGTTTCTGCCGACTCGATGCAGGTCTACCGGCATATGGACATCGGCACGGCCAAGCCTACCGCCGCCGAGCAGCACGAGGTTGTATTCCACGCTGTCAATGTCGCCGACCCGGACGATGAATGGACCCTGGCCGACTTTCAGACGCTTGGCGACGCCGCGTGTTATAAAACGGCATCACGCGGACATGTTCCCTTAATTGTCGGCGGGACCGGCCTGTATGTGCGGGCGCTGACGACCCGGCTAGACATCCCCGCGGCGCCGCCTGACGACGCTTTGCGCGGGAGATGGCGCGAGTTCGCCGCCCTGCACGGCAACCCAGCGCTGCTGGCGGAAGTCGCGAAAGTAGACCCGGATACCGCCGCGCGGCTGCATGTCAATGACATTGGGCGTCAAATCCGCGCTTTGGAAGTCTACGCCGCGACAGGCCGTACCCTGACTGCGCTTCACGCTGAGAACAAAGCGAATCAAGGCAAAATAAATCAGAGCGGCGAACAGCCGCAGCTTTTTGGCTTGCGCTTTGCCGACCGTGAACAGCTTTATGAGCGCATCAGTCGCCGCGTAGACCAAATGCTGGCCGAGGGCCTTCTCGCTGAAGTCGAAAGCCTCTTGAACGCTGGCTGCTCGGCGGACTTAAAGCCGATGCAGTCGCTCGGCTACCGGCACATGACGGCGTTCTTATCAGGCGAAACTAACTGGGACACGGCGGTCGAAACACTCAAACAGGACACGCGGCGGTTCGCTAAGCGCCAGATGATCTGGTTCCGGGGCGACCCGCGCGTGCAGTGGCTCAACGCCGACGGCCGGACTGCCGAGCAGCTTGCAGACACGATTTTCGACTTGATATCAAAGGCAGCACAAACGACATGAACAAACCGCAGATGAATCTCCAGGACCTCTTTCTCAATCAGGTTCGCAAAGAAAATGTCGGCGTAATGATCTATCTCATCGGCGGTGTCCAGCTTCGGGGCAACGTGCGCGGGTTCGACTCGTTCACCATTCTTTTGGACACCCCCGGCAAGCCGGTCCAGCTTGTCTACAAGCACGCTGTCACCAGCATTGTCCCGATGCGTCCGATCCAAAACCTCTACGCCGAGTCCCTGCGCGAGGGGGGCCAAGCGGCGCAGGCCGCTCCCAGTCCCACCGCTGCCCCGCCGGTCCCCGCCGCTGCCGCGCACCCGGACGCCGCTGTGACCGTGCAGACGCCTAATCCCGCACCTGCTTCCGCGACGCCCGAAGCCGCGCAGACCGATCCAATCTCTTAGCTCTTTCACATTTAGGAATGTCATCATGCACTTTACGAAAATGCACGGCATCGGAAACGATTTTGTCTTAGTGAACTGCCTCGGCGCAGACGGCGGCGCACTTTTAGCTGAGTGCCGGAGCCGGGCCGTCCACCTCTGCGACCGCAAGTTCGGGGTTGGCGGCGACGGCGTCATTGCCCTGCTGCCGGGCGAGGCCGCGCCGCCAAACAATCAACAGTTCAAAATGCGGATGTTCAACCCCGACGGCACCGAGGCCGAAATGTGCGGCAACGGCATCCGCTGCTTCGCCAAGTTCTTGTTTGACCGGGGCTTGACGCAGGGGCAGAGCGACATCGCCGTCGAGACCGGCGCGGGCCTGCTGCACCTGCAAATCACGCCGGGGCCGGACGGGGCCGCTATCAGCGTTCGCGTAGACATGGGCGAGCCGGTTCTGACGCCGTCTCAAATCCCGACGGTGCTGACCGAAACCGACGCGCCGATTATCAGCGCACCCCTCGCGCTTGCCGACCGCACCCTGCACGTCACGACAGTTTCGATGGGCAACCCGCACGCCGTCGTGTTCGTAGACGACGTCAAAGCCTATCCCATCGAAGTCGTCGGCCCGCAAGTGGAGCATCACCCGGCCTTCCCCCGGCGCACCAACACCGAGTTTATCCAAGTCGTTTCGGGCCGCGAGATCATCTTTCGCGTCTGGGAGCGCGGCGCGGGCGCGACCCTCGCCTGCGGCACCGGCGCCTGCGCGGCGGTCGTCGCCTGCGTCCTGAATGGCCTGACAGGCCGGCAGGTCTTGGTTCACCTGCCCGGCGGAGATTTGGACATCGCTTGGTCCGAAGCCGACAATCATGTCTACATGACCGGCCCCGCCACGGAAGTTTTCATGGGGGAAGTTCCTACAGCCGCAACAGGCGCGTTGCATTCTCAAACGTGACCAATGCAAACTCCCTCTTAGTGAAAGCCACGCGGGCGTTTCTAAGGGCGCGTTTTTGGGAGTAAAGTGGATAATCGGGGCCGAACAGCAGGCGCTCCGGGCCGAGTTTGTCGCAGAGGCGGCGCAGGGTGCGGGGCGGCTGCCAGCTTGTTTCCAGGTACAAGTTCGGGTAGGCGAGGGCGGCTTGGAGCGCGGCTCCCGGCGCGTCCCATCCACTATGGCCGCAAACGAAGGTGAGTCCTGGAAACTCGGATAAAAGCCGGTGCAGAGCGGACGGCCAGGGCGCTTCCAGGGGACGGTAAATCGGAAAGCTGCCCGTGTGCAGGTAGATCGGCAAGTGAGACTTGCCGGACGCGGCGAGAATGCGGAGCATGGCGAAGAGGCGCGGCGAGTCCAGCGGAAGCTGCTGCAAGTCAGAATGGAACTTGAGGCCGGCAATCGGCAGCGTCAGCAGGTGCGTGAAGTTGTCTTTATAGTCGGGTCGGTGTGGGTCGTTGGAGCCGAACGGCAGCAACAAGCCGGGCAGATGGGTGCAGGCGTCTAAAACTTCGGGGGTTGGGACGAACGGGTCTATCGCGACGACAACCGACTGCGTGACACTGTTTGCCGCCATTTCGGTCAGCAGCGCAGGCGCAGGCGCGTCGGTCATGCGGCGCGACATTTCTGTGTAGATGAGCGGGCCGAATTTGCGGTAGGTTTTCAGCGCCGCAGGGGTCCGCAGGCGCTCGGCGGCCAAATCCACCGCGTCCTGTGTCCATTGCCGGAACGTACCGCCTGCCGGGCGGGGCAGCGGCAGAGTCCGGTAGTAGTCGCCCTCGGCTTTCGGCATGCGGCTATGCGGCGTCGTGATGTGGCAGTGGAAGTCAATAATCACACGCACAATATACCCACTTGTCTTGTGCCTAAGTTGCCGCCCGGCAGAAAGTATGTTACAATCAACCACCATGCGGGCAGTAGACATCATCCAGAAGAAGCGGCGGGGCGACGCGCACACGGCGCCGGAGATCAGCTTCCTGATCCAAAACTATGTGCATGGCGCGATCCCCGATTACCAGATCAGCGCCTGGCTGATGGCGGTCCTGTGGCGCGGTTTAACCGAAGAAGAGACGTTCGCGCTGACCTCGGCGATGGTGGCGTCTGGCGATACGCTCGATTTATCGTCGGTGTCTGGCCCGTGTGTGGACAAGCATTCCACCGGCGGGGTAGGGGATAAAGCGACGCTGGCGGTCGTGCCGATTTTGGCATCGGCAGGCGTCAAGGTCCCGAAGATGTCCGGGCGAGGCCTCGGCCACACCGGCGGTACGCTGGACAAGCTGGAGTCACTCGGCGGCACACGCACGGCGCTGACCACCGGCGAAATTCTCGCCCAAGTCGAAGCAGTCGGAGCGTGCATCTGCGCCCAGACCAGCCGGCTTGTCCCCGCCGATCGCCTGCTTTATGCTCTGCGCGATGCCACCGACACGGTTGAATCCCTGCCGCTGATTGCCGCCAGCATTATGAGCAAGAAGATCGCCGGTGGGTGCCCGTTTATTGTGCTGGACGTGAAGGTCGGCGGCGGCGCATTCATGAAGACCCTGCCGGAAGCCAGAGCCTTAGCCGCGCTGATGATTAAAATCGGCGCGGCGCACGGGCGGAAAACGGTCGCTGTGCTGTCGAACATGGATGTCCCGCTTGGCTATACCGTCGGCAACCGGGTGGAAGTGCGCGAAGTCGTTTCCCTGCTCCAAAACAACGCCTGGGCCGAGACGCGCCTCAAAACTGTGGTCCGCACACTGGCCGCCGCCGGCCTTCTGCTGGCCGGGCGCGTCGCAAGCCTGGATGAAGGCCACGCGCTGGCGGACGCGCAGATCGCGTCGGGGGCGGCGTTTGACAAACTTGTCGAGATTGTGCGGGCGCAGGGCGGGGACCCCGAATACCTCGCCCACGCCGCCAAGCCGCCGGTCGCAAAAGTCAAGCGGGATGTCCGGGCGGAACAAAGCGGCATTATTTGTCATGTGGATGCGGAAGCTGTCGGCCTCGCCGCTATGCGCCTCGGCGCGGGCCGCGCGGCCAAAGAAGACCCGATTGATCCGACTGCCGGGGTCGTCCTGCGGGAAACGGTGGGCTGCACGGTGGTTGCCGGCAACATCATTGCAACCCTTTACACCGGCAGCGAGATCGCCGTGCGGGAAGTCGCCCCGCAGGTTCTCGCGGCGTTTCACATCGGCCCGGAGCCGCCGCCGCTGCCGAACGTTATCCACGAAATAATTGGCCTTGAAGCCTAACATTTTTCCTGAACAGCAGGCGCTTCATGATCTGCTCTGCGCCGAGTTCCACCGCCTCAACGCCGCTCACTTTGAGGGCTGCTTGACCTTCCCGGAAATCGTGCTGTCTTCGCGCAAGACATTCGGCGGCTACTACCAGCCGTCGCGCCACAGGATTGTGCTGAGCTGGCAGGCGTATACTGAACATGGTCTGCCCGAAACCTTGAACACGTTCCGGCACGAAGTCGCACATATCGTTCATCCCAACCACAGCCCGGCATTCTGGCGCGTCGCCCTCGCATTAGGAGCCACACAGAAATACGCCAGCCCGCCGCGCGTCGTCCGCGCCCGGCGCTACGTTTATGTCTGCCCCGCCTGCGGCAGGCGCATTGAGCGCTGCCGCCGCCTTCGTGCGGCCTCCTGCGCGTCCTGCGACCGCGCTTACAACCCGAAATACGCGCTTCAGCTTGTCGCAGGCTGAACCTGCATGGCACTATTTCACATCTGCGGGACAGTTGTGCAGACACATCCCAGCGTTATTTCTCCAGCCGCCGACACTCGGCGTTAGGAACCCACTCCGGCTCGTTCCTAACGCCGGGCGTTGAAGATCACCTTCGTGCCGTCGCGCTCCAGGCTGAACGGCAGTTCTTTCATGTCTGAAAGTACGTCGCGGACAGCCGATTGGCGGTCAGGAGGGCAGTAAAGCAGCAAAAAGCCGCCCCCGCCTGCCCCGGCGACTTTGCCGCCGGTGGCCCCGGCATCGAGCGCACTCTCGTAGAGCGCGTCAATCTCCGGGCTGGAAATTCGGCCTGCCATCTGCTTTTTCCAGTCCCACCCCGCCTGCATCAGCCGCCCGACTTTGTTCATGTTGCCTTCGGTCAATGCCGTCTCGACTTCAGGAACCTGCGCTTTCATGCGGTCCAGAAAGACGCGCTTGTCTTCGATATTTGCCTTTTGCTCGGAAAGAATACTGTCGGCCTTGCGCGTGATGCCGGTGTAAAATAGCATCAGGCACTCGCCGAAGCGCCGCCGTTTTTCTTCGGGCAGCTCTATCGCCAGAGCGTCTACAGAGCCGTCGGCACGGAACTCGAACCGGCGCAAGCTGCCGTAAGCGGCGATGTACTGGTCCTGCTTGCCAATGGGCTTGCCGAGGATGTCTATCTCGATTTGACACGCCTGCTGTGCCAGCATCTCCGCCGTCACAAGGCGGCCCTGGTAGGCATGCATGGCATGGAGCAGACCGACCGTGACTGTGCTGGACGATCCCAACCCGCTGCCCGCCGAGGGAATGTCGGCCATTGTTGCGATCTCGACTCCGCCGGTGATCCCCGTCAGCAGCATACACTCCCGGACCAGCTCATGCTCAATCTGCGAGACTTCGTCCACCATCTCGGTGCGCGTATAGCCGACGCGAATTTTTGAGTCAAACCGCTCTTTGATGACAACATAAATGTACTTGTCAATCGCCGACGAGAGGACCGCGCCGCCGTCTTTCTCGTAGTAGCCGTGGAAGTCGGTCCCGCCGCCGGCAAACGAGATACGAAGCGGCGTTTGTGTAATGATCATGTGAGTTCCATTGTGGAGCCGTTGTGTTCCATTGTGAAGCCGTCGCCGATGATGCTGTCCTGAACCCGTGCGCCGAGCGCGATTTTTGCTCCCGTCAGCAGAATGCTGTCTGTAACAGCCGCCCCGTCGCCAATCTCGACGCCTGCGCCGATGACATTTCGCCCTGTAAATATGACACTCCGACTGACGAGCGCCGACGGTGCGATCCAAAGATTTGGATTATCATAGTGTACCCCGGTGCGGCCTGCCAGCAAATCAAAGTTTGCCTGCCGGTAGGCTGTCGGCGTTCCCGTGTCCTGCAAGTAGCCGCCGAGCGGCGTTCCATAAAGCGCTTTGCCCTGCGCGAGCAAATCGGGGAAGATGTCGCGCCCGAAATCCGACCCCTCTTTTTCAGGAATGCACTCAAAAATTGCCGGGTCCAGCACATACACGCCGGTGTTAGCAAGGGAACTGAAGACTTGGTCCGCCGGCGGCTTCTCGACAAACCGTGTGATGCGATTATCTGCATCCAGCCTGGCAATGCCTGCCGCTGATGGGTTCGGATGCTCGAACAATGCTATCGTGCCAATCCCGCCCTGTGCGGCATGGAATGCTGCGAGGCGGCGCAGGTCGGCAGAGATCAGATTGTCGCCGTAGATGACAAAGAACGGGGCATTTTCCAAGACACTCTGCGCGGCTTTGACGCCGCCCGCCGTGCCGCGCAGAGTGTCTTCAAAGAAGTAGTGCAGGCGGATACCGGCAAACTCGCGGCCAAAGTAGTCTGGGATGCTCTGCGGCCGGTGGTACAGGTTGATTGCCGCTTCGGTGACGCCTTCGCCCCCTAGCCAGACCAAAGTCCGCTCCAGCAGCGGCGTTCCCACAATCGGAACCATTGGCTTTGGGAGAGCCGCGGTCAGTGGGCGCAGCCGCGTTCCTTCACCTGCCGCCAATATCATCGCTTTCCTGATCATGGCTTTCATGGCGTATTATAGCAGGATTTGACAACCGGAATAATCGCCGCCATAATGCAGGCATGGAAAAAAAAGCGATACACACTGAAAGCGGGCCATTGCAGGGGGCGCCGTACACGCCCGCCGTGCGGGTCGGCGCGTTTGTTTATGTTTCGGGGCAGCTTCCGCTCGACCCGGCCACCAGCCGAATTGTTGAGGGTGACTTTGAAACACAGGTCCGCCAATGCCTGCGGAACCTGGCATCTGTTTTGAAGCAGGAAGGACTAGGGCTGGACAGCATCGTCAAGACAACGATTTTTTTGAAAGACCTGAACAACTTCGCTGTGCTGAACACGGTTTACGGCCCGTACTTCACGGGGGTTAAGCCCGCTCGCTCGACAGTGGAAGTCGCTCGTCTGCCGCTTGATGTCATGGTGGAAATCGAAGCCATCGCCGTCGCACCCGATGCTTAAACAATGCGGCAATCCAAGCAAGCAAAAGCCTCCGGGGATACTCCCGGAGGCTTTTAGGGCACCGTTTAATCAGAAACGATTTTTTTAGAAGGCCGGCCACGCCGGCGCGGCGCATCCGGGGTGGCTGGTGTTTCTGTCGCCGGGTTCGCCGAGCGCTGGGCAGCGGCCCGCTGGCCACGCATTTCACCGCCACGCCGACCGATTTCAGCATAGAACTCGGTGCCGCGCTCCCGCTTTACGGTCTCGCCGCCCTTGCGGCCGATGCTCTGATAAAATGACGGGCCATAGCGGTTTTTAACGGTCTCGCCGCCCTTGCGTCCAGCCTCGCGGGCGAGATCAGGGTTTGCGGCGAAGCCGCCTTCTTTGTCGTGGTCGTGGGAGCCGCGATGGGCTTCTGCGATCTTACGCGCTCCTTCGGAGCCTGCGGTCGGTCCTGGTTTTGCCATGATTGTTTCCCTTGTAATGCTTTCTTTCTAGGAATTTAGGTTTTGTTTTGGCTTGTGGTTGAGTTAAATCGTTCCGGTAGGATGCTCCACCGGCATCTCCGCCTGGGCAGTGAGCTGGTCCTTAGTTTCCTGTGCCGCCTGCTTGCCGGCATCCACCGCTTCGGCAATGCGAGATTTCTGGTCGTCCGCCACGGCTTTAGTCGTATCCACTAAGTTTTGAGCGTTGCCCTTGACTGACGTAACTGTGTCGCTCACTTTGGCGTTCAGGTCTGCTGCCTTTGCCTTGACCGTATCGGTGACTTCGTTCGCTTTTGCTTTTGCACTGTCCACGGTGTCAGTAGCCTTGCCGGAGATTTCAGCGGCTTTAGCTTTGGCTGCGTCCGACAGGTCATTGGCTTTACCTTTCGCCAGATCAGAATAGTCAACGGTCTTCTGCTTGATCAAGCCCCGTGTCTCGTCGCCTCCCTGCGGGGCGTACAAAAATGCTAGGAGAGCACCAAGAGCGCTGCCGAGCAGCAGCCCTGTGAAGAACCCGCCGCCATTGCCGCTCGTTCGGACATCGCCCTCTTCGACGCGGTGAGGAACCGCCATATTTTCCGCCGTGCTGCCGGTATCGGCACCGTTGCTTCCGGCACCAAATCCCTTAGCACTGATGCTGTTTGCACTTTCATTTTCCGCCATGATTGCTCTGCCCCTTAATAGTTCAACATGCTGCTATTCAGTCTTTTTGTCGTACTTTTTCGCGACCGTCTCCGGTATGCCTGCCTTTGAGCCGTTTCCTGCATTGGGGCGGGCATAGACTGCAAAGCCTTTCGTCACACCGTTGATCAAACTGCTGACATTGATCAGCGGCCCAATCACTGCGCTTTGCACAACCCCCGCCGTTTTCTCGACACGGCCGGAAACGTCGTCAGTCAGCGCTTCCCCTTTAACTAACACTTGGTCGGCCTTTACGCCGACGTTTGTGGTCACGCGCGTTACCGTGTCTACGGCATTGGACGCTTTGCCGATCAGCGGGTCGAGTTTATCCGTCACCGTCGCCAGCAGCGTCACGAGCTTATTCAGCGCGAACGCTATGGCACCAAAAAGAGCCACTGTGATCAGCGAAAAAAGGCCGCCAAAGATCAGCAGAGAGATCTCCGCCCAGGTTTCTAAATGCATCTATAGAGTTCTCCGCACCGTCAAGCTTGCTTGCATATACCCAGGCCCTGCCGCGCGTCAAACGGTTCCGCGAAAATTGCTTGCGGCCAGCCGCGCTTCCAACGCTTCCAGCGCCCGTGCCCGGTGGCTGATCTGGCTTTTCTCGGCTGCCGTTAGCTCTGCGACAGTGCGATTAAACGCCGGCACGAAAAACAATGGGTCGTAGCCGAAGCCGCTCCCGCCGCGCGTCTCGCTCCAAATCCGCCCGTTGCAAATCCCTTCGGCTTCCATGCTGTTCCCGTCCGGCCAGGCCAGCGAAACCACGCAGACATAGCGGGCTGTGCGCTTCTTGTCGCTCACGCCCGACAGCCGGGCCAGCAGCAAGGTATTCCTGTCCGCGTCGGTGGCATTGTCGCCTGCCCAACGCGCCGAATGCAGGCCCGGCTCGCCGCCGAGCGCGTCCACGCACAGCCCCGAATCGTCCGCTAATGCCGGCAGCCCCGTCGCCGCCGCCAGCGCGACCGCTTTCAGCCGTGCGTTCTCCGCAAACGTCGTCCCAGTTTCCTCCACGCCCGGCAGCGGCGTCGGCCAGTCCCTCGGCGTCAGCAACTCAGTGTCACGCCACCGATCCCACTGCCCCAGCAGAAACCGGAATTCCGCGATTTTGCCTAGATTAGTCGTCGCCAGCATCAGTCTAGTAATCATGGCCCACCAACGGCATGGTCTGCCGGCGCGACCATGATTTGTGCGCTTCGTCCCGGTAAAATAGAACCGCAATGCCTGCTTCCTGAGTCGTCTCTTCCAGCAAGTCCGATGGCGGGGAAAGCTCGAAGCCGATCCCGACCGCGAGAACACCCGGCACGGACTTGGCGGCTTGAACATAAGGCATGAATAACTGCTCGAAGGACTGCCCGCTTTGCTGAGACAGGTGTATCACGTCATGCTCGTCAAACTCAATGTGAACCGCCACAATGTCGCCGACTTCCTGTGCCAGCATGATCATCTCCTGCCGGCTGCCCCCCAGCATGGCCTCCCCGACCTGAACCGCGTTGTGTGAGTCCGGCTGTATGCTGAGAGGGATTGCAGATTGAAGCGCCTGCACAACACCCGCAATATCTACAAAAGATGCTTTCTCCAACAATACCAGACATCCGACGGTAGGATATTCTCCAATCATCTGATTTTTACTCCTGTTCGATAATGGGCAAGCTGTTCCGGTGTTGCCCGCCATGCTGACTCGAATGTGCCATCCAAATGAACGACAACAACTTTATCCTCTTTGACGAAGAAAAGCCGGTCACTGCCGCGATACGGTGCCTGCCAAACTTCCGCAGCCTCTGCAACATGCGTCGCGATGACCTGGCGAAAGGCTTCAATCTGAGCCGGTGTCACAGGCCCGGCAAAACCCCATACGACGCCCCTTCGCCTCGCGAGAATGCTTTTGATCTTCTCCGAGTTATTGAAGATGAGTGTCTCAGGAGCGGAAGTCAAAGCAGCCCGTCCAGTGCTTCGCGCTGCTTGGCGAGCATCTGGCGGATGCCGCCGTGGGCCAAATCCAGCAGGCGGTTCAGGCGGTCACGGTCGAACGGCGCTCCTTCGGCGGTCCCCTGAACTTCAATAAAGCGGCCCGTGTCGGTCATCACGACGTTCATGTCCACCGACGCTTGCGAGTCTTCTTCGTAGGCCAAGTCTAACCGCTCCTCGCCCTTGACGACGCCGACGGAAACGGCGGCGACCCATTCGCTGATGGGAATGGTTTTGATCTGGCCTTTCGCTTTCATCCATGATAGGGCTTCCACGAGGGCCACAAACGCGCCGGAGATGGCGGCGGTCCGGGTACCGCCGTCCGCCTGCAAAACGTCGCAGTCGAGGGTAATGGTGCGCTCGCTGAGCGCGTCCATCTCGACCACCGAGCGCAGGGAGCGGCCGACAAGCCGCTGGATTTCGACCGTGCGCCCGCTGGGCTTTTGGGTGTCGCGCGATGACCGGGTGTGAGTGGCGCGTGGCAGCATGGAGTATTCGGCGGTCACCCAGCCGGCGCCTTTGCCTTTGAGAAAAGGCGGAACCTTGTCTTCGACGCTTGCGGTGCAAAGCACTTTGGTCTGGCCGACTTCAACCAGGCACGAGCCTTCGGCGTAGCGGGCGTAGGAGCGGGAAAGCGTGATCGGGCGATATTCGCCGAGGGCGCGGCCATCTTCGCGGGGCATGGGGAACCTCTTTAGGTGTGTGATTTTCGCCCAGTATACCCGCTAGAGCGCAAGCGGCGTGACAGAAGCGATGGGCGCGCCCAGCAAGAGCGAGGCAAAGCGGCGGAAGTCTTCGGGATCGCCCGATGCGGCGAAGGAAACAGAGCCGTGCGGGTGTTCCGGGAACGTGGACGGCAGCAGGGCAAGGGCGGCCCGAACGGCGGCTTCCGAGGGGTCTACAAAAACGGGCTGGAAGTGCGAGTCGCCGATGCGGGCAACAGCGCTCTGGAGCGCAGGCAGCAAAAAGGGGAAGTGGGTGCAGCCGAGAATGATCGTCTGAGTCCCAGCGTTGTAGAGCGGCTGCAGATAATTCAGCGCAGCGGCTTCGGCTTCTTCGGCAGCGGCGCGACCTGTTTCAACGAGCGGTACAAACTTAGGGCAGCCAATCTCGAGGACTTGTCTGCCGGGGTCAAGCGTCTGAACGGCTTCAGTGAACGCGCGGCTTTTCGCTGTGGCATTGGTCGCCAGCACGCCGATGGGGCCGGAAGCGCCGGAAGCGGCGGCTTCCGCGCCGGGCGCAATCGTGCCGACAATCGGCAGGGTGGGGAACCGGCTTTGAGCGGCGTCCAGGCCTGCGACGGTCGAAGTCCCGCTTGCCATGACAACAATTTTGACCCCGGCGGCTATCAATTGATCGGTGAGCTTTAGCGCAAGACCACGCACCACGGCAATCGGCTTGTCGCCGTAGGGGACGTTCGCGGTGTCTGCCAGATACAGCACGGAGGCACCCGGAGCCTGACGCCGGATCTCGCGCAGGACCGATAGGCCGCCGAGGCCGGAGTCAAAGACGCCGATATCTGCTTCAGGGGACATTACTGGCCGCCTTTGGCTTCCAGCGCCGTGCCGGGACGTATGACGTCCATCGGACCGTCGGCGGTGAACTCGCCGAACGTTTTCATATCCTGGCCCTGCACTTTGATCTGGTACGAGTTGATTTCCGGGAACTGGCCGAGCGTCATAGCAAGCGCGTTCAGCCCTGCGCTTTGGTCGCCTTCGCCGCCGTTTTTGATCGGGCTTTGCGAGAAGTCCAGAGTCGCGATGCCGCTGTCTACCGAAACGCCGCGCAGAGACACGCCGGGCGCCAGCGGCGAGCGGCGGGCTTCCAGCAGTGCGGTGACAGCGTCTTTGGCGGGCGATGCGGGGTGCTTAACCGCGATCTCGCGCGGCATCAGCTCAGTTTCCTCCGTCGTCGCTTTCGGATTCAGCACATAAATAGCGACCTTTGCAGGAGTGGCGGCGGAAGGCAGGGTTGCCTGCGGCCCGGCAGTCGGCGGCGCCGTTTGGGACTCCGCCGGAGCCGGACCATTCTGCGTCGCTGGCGGGTTGTGGCAGCCGGACGCAAGCAGTCCCAGCCCGGCAGCGGCCAGGCACGCGGCAAAGAAACGGTTCAATTAGTGCGGACTCCCAACGGCACTGACGGCCTCGCTTGGCAGCGCCCGCGCGGAACGAAGCATCCGCACCTGATCGGCGATGAAGTCGCGCAGGCCGGCGGTAATGCCCTCGGCGATCCGCTGCTGACCGGCATCATTCCGCAGGGTCGCGAGGTCTCGGTCGTTGTTCATGTAGCCGGTCTCGACCAGAACCGCAGGCATCTCGCTCCCGCGCAGGACGGCGAAGCCGGTGCGGAAGCGAATGGTGTCGGACTTGACGCCGTTGTAGGAGAGGCCGGACGTTTCAGAAATCCTCCGTCCGATGTCGGCAGCCATCAGGCGGCAGACCGAGGTTTGGGCATGGAAGTACACGGTCGTTCCAGCCAGAGTGTTCCGGCCGATGGCACTGGAATCCGCATGGATGGAGATAAAGTAATCAGCGTGCCGGGCATTCGCAATCTCCGGGCGAGACTCCAATGCCGGGAAGCTATCGTCGGTGCGGGTCATAATCACGGTCGCACCGTTCCGGGTCAGCACGGTCTGTACGCGCCGGGCAATCGCCAGCGTAATGTTCTTCTCGTACACGTCGAACGGATGCAGCCCCGCCGAAGCACCGGTATCACGGCCGCCGTGGCCGGGGTCAATGACGATGATCTTGCCGGCCAGCGACACGGAAGTCGGGACCGACGGCACATACGGCCCGACGGGCGCGACCGGCGCGACAATCGCGGTTGGCGTCGCCGGGTCGCTCGTGATAACGCTGATGAGGTAGGTCATGCCTGTCTCGGTCGGGTGGCTGTCCACCGTGAAGCCCACCATGCGGGACAAATCCAGCACGACCCGCCCGAACTTGGTCTGCGGGGTCAGCAGGCGGCCCACGCGAATAGCTTTGATGACTGGGTTGTCCACCGCCTGGACGACCTTGACGCCTTTGTCTAAAACCGCCCCGGCCAGATCAAACGCGAGGCGGTTTGGGCTGTCCAGCGTTTCGGTTCGGTACTTTGCCGGGCCGCTTGTGCTGACCATGATCTGGGTCAGCGCCGGGCTGACGACTTTGTAATCTACTCCGGTAATTATCACAGCACGGGGGTTCTGCGGCAGATGCGGCGTCGCGGCGACCACTAAATGGGGCGGGGCGGCGGACGGCGGGGGCGGCACAGAGGGGCTGGCGACGCCGCCGAGCGCGACTTTGACTTCGCTGGCTTCAATGCCGCTCAAAACTTGAAACGGCCTTGCGCCTTTGAGATCAATCGTGATCCGCACGGTCTGCTCATTGATCTGCCCGGAACGGATCTGCGCGATGTCCCTGCCGCTCACGGGAACCGACGCCGGGGCGGTGCCGAGACTAAGACCGTACAAGTCCACATACAGCCGCTCCGGGCTGCCGATGCGCTTGACGCTGTAGTAGACGGGGTAGGAGGTGTAAATCGAGAGCTGGCCGAAGTTCTGGCGCACCATTTGAAGCTTCGCCCGAACGGTCAGCGTCGCGGTCGTCGGCTGCCAGTCGGTCATGCCGCCGAGAGCCAGAGCCACTTTCTGGAACGGCACGCAGTACCGCTGGCTGGTCAGCGTGTAGGGCGTCGTAATCTGCTGCCCGCTCGCCGCCGTGATCGTCACCGTTCCATTTGAGTTCGGACGGTAGTTTGCGCCCAGGAGCCGCACGGCATCCACCGGCGCCATGACCTGCCCTTCGGCACCGACATAGGGCTTGACTTGGAACGGCACCACATGCCCGCCGATGAGAATGGTTGCGGGGGTCGGGGCGGCAGAGGCGCCGAGCGCCGGCAGAAAGAGAGAAAGAACCGCAAATGGCAAACGTGACTTCATAATTGCTGTTTCCTGTACCATCTATGCTGTTATTTGTACAAGGCCGTACAGCATTCTATCACAGGTTTGACTCATCGGTCAAGCGCCAGCGGCTAAAGATAAATCATAATAGTCGTAAATTGTCGTTTCCCGAAACCCGCAGGCTTTGTAAATGAACAGCGCGGAGGGGTTTTCCGTCGCCACATCCAGCACAAACCGCGTATGTCCTTCGGCCCGCAGCCGGACCAGCAGCGCCGCCAAAAGATGCCGGCCGTAGCCGCGCCGCCGGTATTCCGGCAGAATACCGACCCCACGAATATAGATATAGATGCTGTCTGAGGTTTCAGCAGTCCCGATCTGCCCGATGCGTGTCCCCTCAGCCACCGCAAAGAAATACCGTGCGTTCGGCTCTTCAAGCCGTGCCGCCAGCGCGTCCACGGGATACTGCTTGCCCTCAAACGTCGCCGTCAGCATCCCGGCCAACGCCGCCGCGTCCGCCACAGTGACTGCTTCCAGCGTGACCGGCCCGGCATCCAGCAGCGGCAGCGAGCCGGCATCGGCCTCCATTGCATATTCCGAGGAAATATACGGCAAGCCCAGTGCCTGCATCGCCGCCGTGCCAGAGAGGGAGTTCCGATAACCCACCCCCAGCAGACTCGATGCCCCGCACCGCCGCGCTTCCTCCGTCGCCGCCGCAAGCAGCGCCTTAAAAATCCCCTGACGCCGGAACGTCGGAGCTACCGCCGCCGTGACTTCCAGTTCTTTCCCGCTTCCTTCCAAAAGCGCATATCCAGCAAGCTGCCCCCCAACGCGGCAGCAAAAGCTGCCGGCAAGCGGTGCGCTCCCTGCCGCCGCGAACTCCCAGGCTATTTTCAGCCCCACCCCATCCACGCGCAGAACTTCGGCAGCCAGCGCCTGTGCCTGTACTAAATCCTGCTCACTCAGGCCGGGCTGCGGTAGGATTGTCCAGTTTAGTTCAGTGTTTGTCATATAATACTCAGCATATACGCAAGCTTGTCTGCGACCTGCTTTATTTCCTCCGCTGACAAGACACCAACCCGGACAAGAAGACGGTCTTTTTGAACCGTCAAGATTTGCGCGGCGTTGATCTCGGAAGTTTGGGTGAGGCCGTTTGTCGACGAAGGATGAGCCCGAACCATGGAAGGGTAGCCTTTGAGCTGAGACGATACGGCGCAAACCATCGTGACCGGATAACCGGGAACAGCATTCGCAATGTCGTTTTGGATAATCACCGATGGCCGCTGACCGGCCTGCTCCGAGCCACGCGCCGGGTTCCAGTCCACAAGGTAGATTTCGCCGCGCTTAATGCTCAGGGCCAAAAAGAACCTCCCGCGCCGCAGGGATTGCATACTCGACGTTGTTCGTGTCCGGGTCGCGGCCCATGGCTTCAAATCCTTCGCGCCACTCACGCTCCTTTTCGAGTTCCTTCTCACGCTCAAGTGTCGCTTGGATCACTTCCACTAAAAATCGGTTGGCGCTGACTTGGCGTTTGCCGGCGAGTTCTTTAACTTCCCGCAAAAGTTTGTCATCAGCCCGGAGTTGAAATACGGCTGTCGGCATTGTCTTACCTCTTACCATCTGCATTCATCCAATGATACCATAGTTTGCTATAATGCAGCAAAAAGCCGCCCTGCTTGGCGGCAGAGCGGCTTTTTTAAGTGGTGGAGGCGGAGGGATTTGAACCCTCGTGTCGAGCAGCGAATACGGAGGCTTCTACAGGCATAGCCGGTCATTTGAATTTCGCGCGGAGGCCGCCGGTCGGCAGGCTGCCCGTCGCGCTAGCTGTCCTTTGGTTCCCATCTGCGCCGAACTGCGGCTCGCAGACAGTAGCCCGCATATTTGACATCCATTCTTCCAACTGGCGGGCGAGAAGGAAGGGGACGGGACGCCCGTAAGCGCCGCTTTAACTGGTTAGGTTAGCCCTTGCGGGAAAAACTAAGCAGCCAGCGCGTAGGAACGCGCTGTGGTGAACGAAGTATTCTTCGCGTTTGTTTTTTTGCCGCTTTTAACGAGGCCCACGGCGCCTCGGCCTGCAACCCGCGCGATCAATCTCCCGATCGAAACCAATCGCCCCCAAGTTATGTCATTATAACCCATTTTGGGACAAAACTGTTCCCGCGTCAGGAATTATCCGCCTCTTTTTCCACAGCGCGGACTAACTGCCGGGCATCAGTCAGAATATCCGCCAGCACTTCAATCGGGGTCCGGCCCGTGTCAATCTTCCGCACGATTTCCGGCGGGTAGTGTCCCAAGACGGGTGCGGTCTCGGCTTCATAGACATACAAGCGGTTTTGGATGGTCGCGTCCGAGGCATCATCGAAGCGGTTCTCGTGCAGGGCGCGGCGCTTGAGGCGCATCGTGATCTTTTCTTTATCGGCGCAGTCCAGATAATACAGCCGCCGGACATCAATATGCGTGTCCATCAGCCGGGCCTGGGCGGCATTACGCGGAATGCCGTCCAAAATCAGAATGTCCGTGTCCGGGTCGTAGCGGCCCAAATGGATCAGTCCCTCCACATGCTCCTGCCAGAGCTGCACGGTGAAGTCGTCAGGGACCAGCGCCCCCCGGCTGCTGTAATCTAAGAAGACCCGGCCCAGCGGCGTCCCGACCCGCAAATCCCGGAAAATCTCGCCGCAGGCCACATGCACCAGCCCCGGAACCTTGCCCAGAATGCTGCCCTGCGTCCCCTTGCCGCTGCCGGGCGCACCAAAAAGAAGAATAGTTTTGAATTTCATCGCGGACTCACTTTGATTCACTGTGAGTGCGATTATGGCACAGGCGGCGGCAGGTGTCAACGCAGCCTGCCGGGACATCTGTCGTTCAAGCCCCGGCAGACTTCCGGGTCAGCTTCCGGCTTGTGCTTTTGCTGCCTGTGCAAAGAACTGGGCGGGCGTGGTCGTTGCCACGACCGGCTCGGCGCCGGGAACGCCGAAGTGAATCCAGCCGGAGTTGCACCCGTCCATCATTTCCTCGTACAAATTGGTGCGGCCCGGCGGCAGGCCGAACGATTCCAGCGTGGCGGCCCACCGTTCGCGAGGGATCGCCTGCGCCGAGACCGGCTTGCCCAGCGCTTTGCCCATCGCGTCGGCAAGTTCATTCGCGCTGACCGGGGAGCCGATTTCGACAATCTTTTTGCCTTCCCAGCCTGCAATCAGTAGCCGGGCGACTTCTGCGCCGATGTCCGCCGTCGCGATCATCGGGAAAGCGCGGTCTACCGGCTGAAAGAAGGTGTAATAGATGCCGGTCGCTGCGGCCCCGGTGAGGCCGCCAAGATAGTTTTCCAGAAACGAGCCGCCCCGGACAAAGGCGGTCGGGAAGGAAAAGCCGCACAGCGCTTCTTCCATCAGGTGAGTCGCGGTGATGTTGCCGAGGCCGCTGCTTTGCTCGGATCCGAACGAAGACAGCAGCGCCAGCCGGGGCGGGGGCGACTTTTCTAGGGCTTCGCGGAACGAGGCGACGACGGCCTTTGCCTCCGAGTAATCCGGTGACGGAACCAGGATCGGCGGCATCATCAGATACGCGCCTTCTACGCCCTCTAAGGCAGACGCGACAGCAGCGGGGTCGGTGAAGTCCCCCTGTCGAACGTCCACGCCCTGCCCCGCCCATGCAGCGGCCTTTTGCGGGTCACGAGCCAGCGTGCGAACGGTACGGCCTTCTTCCAGCAGCTTGCGAGCGGCTGCTCCACCGACATTGCCGGTAATTCCTGCGACGAAAAACATGGTCTGATTCTCCTTCTCTCTACTTGGTCGTCAACGCCCTCTCCGCAGCCTGTCGGAAAGACAAAAGCGGATGAGGCAGGATCGTGCGGATTGGCGTGGGGTCGCCGCTCATGTCGGACTCCGCGCTGTCCGCAATGCCTTTAATCGCTCCTTTGGGAAGATGGCCCAGGCGCTCAAGGAGCGGCGCGGAAGCGCTTAAGAGCGCCGGCGGGATCGGCAGCCGAGGGGGAGGGCGCCGGCCAAAAATCTCTGCCGTGGCAGCAAGCATTTCACGGTTCGTCAGCACGTCGTCATTGCCCACGTCGTAGCGCTGCCCAAACGCACGGGGGTCATCCCGCACGCCCGCGAGGTAGTACGTCAAGTCATCAATGGCGATGGAGCGCATCTTCTGGCTGCTGCCCAGGCCGGCGGCGACCGATTTTCCCGCCTGGCTCGCCAGCATCCCGAAGCCGCGCCCGCCCTTGCCGACAATCATCCCCGGACGAATAATTGTCGCGTCAAGGCCGCTGTCCAGGAGAAACTGTTCGGCCTGCCACCGCTCGCGCAGCCACTCGCCCGGTCCTTCCGCCGTGATTCCCAAAGAAGTGACATAAATAATCCGGCGCACACCCTGCGCCGAGCAGGCCGAAACGACGTTCTCTAACCCCTCCCTCTCGACCGCCATGAAACGCCGGCCCGGCGTGCTGCCCGGCTGGGGCGACAGGGTATGGACGGAAATGTAGACGGCCTGAACGGACTCCACGGCCCGCTGCACCGACGCGAGATCGGAAATGTCGCCTTTGATGACCTCGCCGCCGAGCGCCGCCAAGTCTTTGACCTTAGCCGGGTTCCGCGCTAGGCAGCGAACCGTATGTCCCTCAGCAAGCAGCGCTCTCGCCAGATGCCCTCCGACAAAGCCCGACGCGCCGATAATTAGGATTGTTTTCATAGGGAGACGACCACTTTCTTGGCGGACATGCCTTTTCGCTGCCTGTCGAGCGCGGCTTGCAGGCAATCAAGACCCGTTCCGACGACGGACGGCTCCGGGGCGGCAAGGCAGCGGCCTTCGGCAAGGGCTTGGGGTAGGAAGTCTTCGTAAATGACCCGGCTGACCTCGTTGTCCATCAGCGTGTCGCCCACAATGAACTTGGTGCGGATCTTTCTCGCGCGGCACTTCGCCGACAGTGACACGTTCGACGCCACAATTCGAACGAAAAGGGGAAGCGAAGAATTGCGCGTTTTGGCCGACCCCACGGCATGACCGAGAACACGGTCTCCGACTTGAAACCGTGTGACGGCGGACCCCACTTCGGCAACTTCGCCCGCAAGGTCCGAGCCGAGGATGAACGGGTACTTGATCCAGGGGTATATGATGGAACCGATGCTCTGTAGTATCCAGTCAATCGGGTTGATAGCGACTGCGTAATTTCTGACGACAATCTCGTTCGGACGCGGAGGCGTGTACGGCGCGGGCTTGACTTCAAGCCGGGCCTGTTTTGCTTTGACCCACGCGGCTGAATTGTCGGGCATCTGGGTCTACTCTTTCTGTAACAGTCTTCGCCGGGTGTCACGCCGGACGATCCTGAGTCGTTGGGGTCAACGCCGGGGCGTGGACCCCCGAAGAAACGCGGACCAATCTCAGGCTTCTTCCGGCAAAACGAGCTGGTTAAGGTCTTCACTCAGCGTCGGCCCGGTCGGCTCCCAGCCTAGCCGCTCCCTGGTTTTCGTGTTCGAGGTCGGCGAGTCAAGCGTCATGAAAGAGCCGAGGAAACCGAAGTGAGGGGGAGCCTCCTCCGGCGAAATCGAAACCACCGGCAGGCTCAGACGGCGGCCGAGAGCTTCGGCGATCTCTTTGA
>CAXSFV010000005.1:0-164661 GCA_964236795.1 uncultured Armatimonadales bacterium
TCAAAGTAATCGGGCCGGTCGATTCGGGAAAGATGCCGGCGTTGTTGACCAGAATGTCCAGGCGACCGAAGTTGTCGGCAAAGAAGGCCGGCAGGGCGGCGACATCGCCCGCGTCAGTGACTTCCAGCTTGACGGTATGGGCGCCAATTCCCTTACCCTTGAGCGTGTCGGCAGCGGCTTGTCCTTTCGCCGTGTCCCGTGCGCCGAGAACAACTGTGATGCCTTGCTTGCCGAGTTGCCGGGCGATTTCCAGCCCGATGCCCTTGTTTGCGCCTGTGACTAAGGCGACTTTATCCGCTGAGTGTGTCATAAGATGTTTCTCCTGCGATAACGTCCCGGCGTAATACAATTATAAAAGTGCGGCGGGCGCTGTGCTTTGCTGCCGGGTGCGAACTCTTGATGCACTGAGCAACCCGGCCCGGCTGCGGGCTGCGCCGCCACTTAATGAGGGCAGCGGACGGTGCTGTAGCGCCGGTGTACTTGCCTCTGCCGCACTCACCTTGATACCTGCCTTCCCGGTCTCTTAGAGGCCGTTCTGCATAGTATCCCCGCTTATCTCCTTCCGCAACCCGGTTTGGACAGAGAAAACGCCCGGCCTAATAGCCGGGACGTTCTCATCTGCTAGATGGCTGCGCCCCCGGAAACGAAAATTGTCTCGCCGGTAATCCAGCGGGCGGCGTCCGAAGCGAGAAACACGACAGGGAGGGCGATGTCATCGGGGTGTCCCAGGCGACCCAGCGGAGTTCCGGCGATGACCTGCGCTTCAATGTCGCCGCCGAGAAACCCGGCGGCTTCCACGCCCTCGGTAACGACGAGGCCGGGGTTGACTGCATTCACGCGGATGCCGCGCGGCCCCAGCTCCTTTGCCAGCGATTTCGTGATCGTGTCTACGGCCCCTTTCGTCGCGGAATAAATCGCGTTGGTCGGCGGCGCCATTCGGCTGACGACGGAGCTGATATTGACCACGCTGCCGCCGGCCTCCGGGAAAAGCGGCAGGGCGGCCTTTGTCGCCAGCAGAACGCCGAGGACATTGATGTCAAACTGACGCTTGTATTCTTCGGGAGTGATCTGCTCCAGCGGCACAAATGCAAAGACGCCGGCATTGTTGACCAAAATATCAACTTTGCCGTAAGCATCTTTGGCCTGCGCGAACAGTGCGGCGACTTCGCTTTCCACGGCGACGCTGCCGCCGGCTGCAATCGCTTTTCCGCCTGCCTGCACGATCTCCGCGACGACCGCGTCCGCGCCCGCCCTGCTGGAAGCGTAATTGACAACAACCGACGCGCCGGCGGCGGCAAGGTGCTTTGCGATTGCGGCCCCAATGCCTTTGGAAGCGCCGGTGACGACGGCGACTTTTCCTGTGAGTTCTCGCATAAGTGTTTTCCTTTATGTTCTGTTGTTCTAGTGTATTAGAATAACAGAAGTATACTTAAAATCAGGTACAATGTCAAGTGTGAAACAGTTTTTTTTTCCAAACCGCGAGAATTTGACTTTAACCGGAGTGCTGTATGCCCTCAGCGACGCGACCCGCTTGCGGGTTGCCCTTATGCTGGATGAAACCGGCGACCAGTGCTGTAGCCAGGGCGCTTTGGCCCTGGTTCCAAAATCCACGCTGGCACATCACTTCAAAGTCCTGCGTGAGAACGGCATTATCACGACTCGTACCGAAGGCACTTATTCCATTAATTCCCTGCGCCGCGCCGACCTTGACGCCCGTTTTCCCGGCCTGCTCGACGCCGTTCTGCACAGCCTCCGCACAGATTCGCAAGCAGACAAAAACGCCCCGGACTGATGGCCGGGGCGTTTCAGTCCGGGGCGCGTCAGCGCTGACCGCCGGAAGCGTTGATCCGCTCGCCCGTGAGCCAGGCAGAGTCGCCGGAAGCCAGAAACAGAACGGTTTGGGCAATGTCGTCCGGCTGCCCGATGCGTCCCAGTGGAATAGAGGCGATCATGGCGGCCTGCATTTCTTCGGGCATTCCCATCGCCGCCGCACCTTCGGTCGCCGTTGCGCCGGGCGCGACCGCATTGACCCGGATTTTCTTAGGGGCTAACTCAGCGGCGAATACCCGCGTCAGGGCATCCACGGCGCTCTTTGAGGCCGAGTAGACGGCGCTTGTCGGTATCGCCCCGACACTGGCAACGGACGTGATGTTGACGATGCTGCCGCCGTTCTCGCCGAAATACCTCACGGCTTCCCGCGTCGCTAAAATGGTACCGAGAACATTGATGTTAAACTGCCGGTGAAACTCGGCCTCAGTAATCACGTCCAAAGGCATGAACGCGAAGACGCCAGCATTGTTTACTAAGATGTCGAGTTTGCCATAGGCTTTGACCGTTTCCGCAAATAGCCGCTCCACGTCGGCGGCCTCCGAAACGTCCCCCTGCACCGCCATCGCCCTGCCGCCGTTTTGCATAATTTCGGCAACTGCTTTGTCCGCCCCTTCGCGGCTGGACGCATAATTCACCACCACGGCGGCTCCCGCCGCCGCCAGTGTTTTCGCAACCCCCGCGCCAATTCCTTTGGATGCGCCGGTGACTATCGCCACTTTTCCCGTTAGGTTTGTCATCAGTGTTTCTCCTTGTTCCTTTGTTCGCTTCCTGACTGAATGGGTATGATTGTATCACAAGATTGCTGCATTTGCTTTCATCCATCCCGGCAAAAATTTTGTGTGGAAGTAGCAACATGCGTTTTACCGACAATTAAAGGCTCAAGTCAGGCATTTGCACGCGAGATGCAGCAAAAGAAAGAAAACTGATCCATGGCCACAATAGTGACGAAAAACAACGAGAACGGTCAAGCCGTTCTGCTTTCCAAAGAAGAGGTTTCCGTGATAGCTCAGACCGCTGACTATGGGGGAGCTGTCTTTTGGAGCACGGGCGCGGTTCCGGCAGATAACTCCGATAACGATGTCGCCGGCAGCATGCGAGATGTCGGGCCGACACTGCGCGGCGGCTCTGCCTTTCGCCTCACGGAATTTGGGCCTGGGTTCACCTCACCCATGCACCGCACGCTCACCATTGACTACGGTATGATTTTGTCTGGCGAAATTGATCTGATCCTCGACGGCGGAGAAACAATCCGGTTGGTTGCGGGCGACACTCTGGTTCAGCGCGGCACGAACCACGTCTGGCACAATCCCAGTCCGGCCACCATTTGCCGCTATCTGGTGTGCATGATTGAAGCGCAGCCCGTTACAATCAACGGCAAAACTCTTGATCAAACCTTGTAATGCCCGGTGCGCCTTAGACCCTGACGAGCCTGGCCGCCATTGCCGCCTACATCGGCTACAGCATCGCGCCCGGCGTGTACCGTTTCGTGAACGCGCCCCGCGCCGCAACCGCCTAAATGCAAAAAGCCCCCGCCGATTGGCGGGGGCTTTTTCGTGTCAACTAAACCAGCTTGGCGTTCAGCGTGATCTCGGTTCCGGCTAGGGCCTTTGAGACCGGGCAGCTCGCTTTCGCGCCTGCCGCCAGTTCCTGAAACTTGGCGTCGTCAATGCCGGGGACAGTGCCTTCGGTGGTCAGCTCGATCTTGGAAATCGAGAAGCCGGGGCCGTCGGGGCCGAAAAAGACTTTGGCGGCCGTGTGGACACGCTCCGGCGGAAAGCCCGCGTGTTCCAGCATCGCCGAGAACTGCATGGAAAAGCAGCCGGCGTGGGCTGCGCCGATCAGCTCTTCCGGGTTCGTTCCCGTGCCTTCTTCCATGCGCGACTTGAACGAGAACGGGCCTTCATAGGACCCGGAACCGAGCTTCATCGAGCCTTTGCCGGTCATCAATGCGCCTGACCATTCGGCGTCCGCTGTGCGTGTTGGCATTTTCGAATTCTCCTTTGATGATGTCTGTCTATGGGGGATTAGATGCCGTGGGTGTGAAACCAGGCGTACATCTTTTGATCGCCGTCGGCGGCGTCCTTTGCGTTATACCCAGGCCGGTAATCGGCATGAAACCCATGCCTGGCATCCGGGTACGAAATAATCTGCGACGGGTTGTGCGCTGCCGCCAGCGCCGTCCGCATTTGAGCGAGTGAATCCTGCGTAATGCCCTGGTCCAGTCCGCCGTACAGCCCCAAAACCGGCGTGTGCAGCTTCGCGGCAATGTCAATCGGATTGGTCGGATGCAGGGCGTCCGGCTGGCCTAAAATATGCCCATACCACGCGACGGCGGCTTTGACCTGCGGATTATGCGCCGCGTACAGCCAGACAATCCGCCCGCCCCAGCAGAAGCCCGTAATGCCGAGCTTCAGCACGTTCCCCTGCCCAGAGCGCTGCGCCCAGGCGACGGTCGAATCGAGATCGGTCATCACCTGAGCATCGGGGACTTTCGAGACGACTGTGCTGACAATCGTGCCGATGTCGGTGATCTTGGATACGTCGCCCTCCCGGTAGAACAGTTCCGGCGCGACTGCGAGATAGCCATGCTTCGCAAACCGCCGGCAGACATCGCGGATATGCTCATGGACGCCGAAAATCTCCTGCACGACTAAAATGGTTGGAAACATCCCGCCAGCCGCAGGCCGTGCCGCATAGCCTGGAATGTGGCCGTCGGACGTTGGGATTTGGATCTCCTCGGCCACTAAACCATGTGTATCCGTGTGAATGGTCTGCGCCGAAACCGGCTGCACGGCCAGCGCAAACCCCGCCGAAAGCGCCGTCTTGACGGTCGCTTTCACAAACTCCCGCCGCGTCTGAGTTGTCGTCATGTTTGTTTCCTTTATGAGTGGCCCCCACCCCCGGTGCTTTGCACCGACCCCTGCCCCCGTACTGGGAGAGGGGTTCAGACTGAGAACAAAGGCTTTACTTCCCACTTCTTACCCCACTCCCGCGTAGCGGGGGCAGGGGTCGGTGCGAAGCACCGGGGGTGGGGGCTGTCCCTACTTCATCCCGAAGCCGCGTGCTTCTAAAATCTGCCGCAGCACGTCCCGGCCTGACAGCGCTTCGGGACCGGCAACGCGCCTCGCGGACTGCGTGGACCAGTCGCCGTGGGCGTCCATGTGCTGACGCGCGTAAAAGTCACGCATGGTTCTATTGTACTCGGTGACAGCGGCGTCTCGCGCGTCCATGCTGTAAGTTTCGTCAAAAATGACCCCGGACTGAGGCAAACGCGGCTTGATCTCGGCCGTGTCCCCATCCACTGGCCAGCCGACGGCAAGACCGAAGAGGCCGACAACACGCGGCGGCAGGTTTAGGAGAGCGGCCAGCTCCTGCGGGTGGTTCCGTGCGCCGCCGACATAGCATATGCCGAGGCCAAGCCCCTCAGCGGCGACGGCGGCGTTCTGCCCGGCAAGCGACGCATCAATCGCCGCCGTGACGAACATCTCGGTATAGTCGAGCGCCGCACCGGGCATCTGCTCTTGCTCTGAGATCGCCGTGAGGCGCGACAAATCGGCACAAAATATCAGAAACAAAGGCGCTTGACGGATGAAGTTCTGGTCGCCGGACAGCTTTGCCGCCGCGTCTTTGCGGGCTGGATCAGTGATGGCGACAACACTCCACGTCTGCAAATTAGACGAAGACGCCGCGCTCTGTGCCGCCGCGCCCAGCATTTCCAGCGTTCCCAGCGGCAGGGCGTCGGCTTTAAAGCGCCGCACGGATTTATGCGCCAGCAGCGTCGGTAGCATCGCGTTCTCGGCGAAGTTATGTAGCGGCAAATCGGGTTCATCGGTTCCGTATCGCATTGTCAGTAAATCAGACAGCTCACTCATGGTGTTGAAAACAAAGGAATGGCAGGGGAAGGTTCCCAAACTCACCCCGCGTTTCCTGCGCTTGTCTGGTATACTCCTCCTGCGCTTGTCTGGTATACTCCAACAATGACTGACCCCACGCTGCCGCCAATACCGCAAACTGCAACTGTCTGGCCGCCTGCGCCAGTGCATAATGCCGTTCCGCCGTCCTTGTTCGTGTCTGCGGAAGGCGTAGAAATTACGCAAAGCGGCCGGCGCTTAGTTGTCGTCAACAAGTTCACGCGGCGCTTTTTGCTGCTGGAGTCGTGCGTGTTATCCTGCTCTTTCTTATCGCCATGGATTACGTTTTGGACAAGTCGGTTCCATCGTCATGTTCTCTCCGGCCTGCTGCCCTATGTCGTTTGGTCTTATCAAATCGGCTATCCAATTTATTCGATTGCGCTTCTCATTCTTTTCGGTGTCTGGTGCCTCGGCTACTTCTACCTCAGTCTGAGCGGCATTATATTAGACAAGTCCAACAAAACCATCCGAGCAAACGGCAAGGTGAACCCACTCAGCAAAATCGAAGCCGTTCGGATTACTTCAGGGCAGCCAGATGTTCTTGGTCGCAACTTTGTTGTGAGACTTGTTTGGAATTGCGGCAGACCAATACCATGGTGGCGAATGCCGCTGGTCAAAACAGAGGTCAACACAACTTTCCTCGGTGCGCTTCGGCAGGAAGCGAATGCCGAAAAGATCGCGGAGGCGGTTGCGGAGTTTACCGGGGTTCCGGTGCAGCATCGGACTATAGCGGAAAATAGTGTATAATAGGGGAGTTTTGACGGACACACCCGTCTATTTTGGAAAGGCTACTGTATGACTCTCACTACCGCCCCGCCGGCGACCCTGCCGGAGATGCCGGTCGCGCCGCCGGCTTACGATGTTAAAGACCTCAGCCTTGCCGATGCCGGCAAGCGCCGCATTGAATGGGCCGAGCGCGAAATGCCGGTCCTGCGCTCCATTCGGGAGCGCTTCGAGAAGGAAAAGCCGCTGGAAGGGCTGACCGCCGTGGCCTGTTTGCACGTCACCGCCGAGACCGCCAATTTGATGCGGACACTCAAAGCGGGCGGCATGAAAGTCGTGCTGTGCGCGTCGAACCCGCTGTCCACGCAGGATGATGTCGCGGCGGCTCTGGTCCAGCACTACGGCATCGCGACCTTCGCCATCAAAGGCGAGGACAACGACACTTACTACCAGCACATTTTAAGCGCCCTGGAGCATAAGCCGAACTTCACGATGGATGACGGCGCGGACACGGTCGGCATTATCCACACCGAGAAGCGGGAGCTGATCGAGAATATCATCGGCGGCACCGAAGAGACCACCACCGGCGTCATCCGCCTGCGGGCGATGGCAAAAGACGGCGTTTTGGCGTACCCGATTGTCGCGGTCAACGATGCCCAGACCAAGCATTTCTTTGATAACCGCTACGGCACGGGCCAAAGCACCATTGACGGCATCATCCGGGCCACGAATGTGCTGCTCGCCGGCAAGTTCTTTGTCGTCGCCGGCTACGGCTGGTGCGGCAAGGGCCTCGCCATGCGGGCGAAGGGCATGGGCGCTCAGGTGATCGTCACCGAGATTGACCCGCTCCGGGCGCTTGAAGCGACCATGGACGGCTTCCATGTCATGCCGATGGCCGATGCCGCGAAAGTGGGCGACTTCTTCTGCACCGTCACCGGCGACAAAGACGTGATCCGCGCCGAGCATTTCGCCGCCATGAAAGACGGCGCGATTGTCTCGAACTCCGGCCACTTCAACGTCGAGATCGACATCCCATCGCTCGAAAAGATGTCTACCTCCAAGCGCGAAGTCCGCGACTTCGTGGAAGAATATGTGCAGGAAGACGGCCGCAAGGTCTTTATCCTCGGCGAAGGCCGCTTGATCAACCTGACCAGCGCCGAAGGCCACCCGGCGAGTGTTATGGATATGTCGTTCGCGAACCAGGCTTTAAGTGCCGAATACATGAACCAGAACGCCAAAACGCTCGAAAAGAGCGTCTACGGCGTCCCCGAAGCCATTGACAACGAGATCGCCCGCCTGAAGCTGTTGTCGCTCGGCGTCCACATTGACACCCTGACCCCAGAGCAGGAGCGGTATCTCGCCTCCTGGCAGGAAGGCACCTAAGCCTCTCGCGAAAAGACCCGGCACGGAAAGTGCCGGGTCTTTTTTGTTGGGGAATAAGAAGCGTGGGAAGAAGAGCGTGGAACTGAAGTTCTACGCTGTAGGGCGCAGACGCCGAGTAGCCGCCTGCGCGGGTCCAGGAAGGAGTAGTCTTTGAAGAAAAGTCTTGCGGGTATTGCTGATTTTGTCGGTAGTGACACCGTGGTTTATCTTAACAGAAAACCCATTGACGAATTTTCTTTGGATGGCTTTGTTGTCGGCGTCAGCGAGAAGCTGCTTTGCCTGCATATTGTTGACGGCAAGACGCTGATGCTGAACGGGTACGCCATCGTGCGTCTCTCTGACATTCGCTCTTATCGCACAGATGAAGCATCTTTCATCAGCCGCGCCCTGCGTCTGTTAGGCAGGAAGCCAGTCATTCCTAATGCCTTCGATCTTTCCGGCTGGGGGACGCTTCTGAGTTCTGTTCAGCCACACTATCCACTGGTGATGATCAGCACGGAAAAAGATGTGCCCCGATGTGTTTTTATCGGAAAACTCAGGGAGCATTCGGCTCGTTCGGTTGTCATTGAAGCCGTTGGCGTTGACGGACACTGGGACGGGCGGCAGGAGTTCGCCTACAAAGACATCACAATGATTGATCTCGGCGATGGCTATGTCAATGCGCTGGCTGCTGTTATGACCAATAATGCTGATTTGACAGAATCAGCTAACTGACAGCTTTCAATTTCCGCTTCACGTTCGCCCGCAGGACGCCGTGTTTGTGGGCTGTGCGGCGGAGATGATGGGCTATTAAAGCGGGACGTTCCCAAGCGGGCAAGTTGCCGGGATCGAAGCGGGTGGGGGTGCGGCCCCGGCAGAGAAGAGCCAGCGGCGCGGCGGGCAGGAGCAGCAAAAGCGCGAGGGTGATGGAGCGGAGCGGGAGGCGGGGCATGAATGTATTATACCACGGCGTTTCGCCGGGTATAATAAACGGCATGGACAGTGTGACGATTTTAGGACTGCGGGTGGACCGGGTCTCGGTGAGCGAGACTTTGGCGGCGATTGACCGCTTTATTCAGGAGCGGACGCCGCATACGATTGTCACTGCCGATGCGTCTATGGCCGTGATTGCCCGGCAGGACCCGGAGCTGCACGCGATTGTGGAAGGTGCCGATTTAGTCACGCCTGACGGAGCCGGGATACTACTGGCATCGCGGCTGCTTGGCGTTCCCGTCTCGTACAAAGTGTCCGGGGTAGATTTGGTTGCCCGCCTCTGTGCGCTGTCGCCGGGCAAGGGCTACCGGATTTTCTTTCTGGGAGCCGCGCCGGGAGTCGCCGCCGAAGCCGCCGAAAAAGCGCAGGCGAGGTGGCCGGGAACGCATATTGTCGGGGTCTGCGACGGCTACTTTACACCGGAGCAGGAGCCAACCGTGCTGGAACAGATCAAAGCCGCCGCGCCGGATATTGTGATGGTAGCGTTCGGCATTCCCAAGCAGGAAAAGTGGATTGCCCGGCACAAAGCGGCCCTCGGCGTTCCCGTTTTTATGGGGATTGGCGGGTCGTTTGATGTGCTGTCGGGCCGGGTCAAGCGGGCGCCGGTCTTCATGCAGCGGTTCGGGTTTGAGTGGCTGTACCGGCTCATTCAGAACCCGAAAAAGATCAGCAAGGTAATGACCCTGCCGCAGTTCGCGCTTTTGGTCCTGCGCCAGCGGTTCTTGGGCGCGACGTAGAACAAGCTTCCCCCCAGCCCCCAATGATGGGGGAGCCGAAAAAGATAGTTCCTGCCTTGCTTGCTCCCCCATTACTGGGGGCTGGGGGGGACTACTTCTTCTTCGGCGGCGGGTCCTGCGTCACAATCGGCGTGCCGACCACGACCACCGGGCCTTTTTTCTTGTCTTTGCCTTTGTCGCCGTCCGCCCAGGCCGAATGCGGCAGCAGGCCGGCCAGCATGACAGCCGCCAGCGCGGCGCAGGTCAGTGTTTTCATTCGTTTCATCATTCAAGCCTCACATTTCACAGATTAGTCGCTGAAGACGCGCAAATTGTTCCCCAGCCTACGCTTGATTCTAAAATTAATTCTTCGCCGCGCACTTCATACCCGCAGACGAGGTCCGGCACGGACTGCAAGAGGCGGTGCGAGTCGAGGTCCAAAAAGTCAAATGCCCCGGTTCCGGCGGCAATCTGCGCGGCGGCGGCAATGCCGACGCCGGTTTCCAGCATACAGCCGAGCATCAGCTTCTTACCGAAGGCTTTTGTCAGCGTGATGATCTGCAAAGCGCCGGTAATCCCCGACTTCATCAGCTTGACATTGATGCCGTCTACGGCGTCGGCTTGAAGCAACACCAAAACTTCGGCGACGCTGCGGGCGGACTCGTCGGCAAAGACAGGAAGCGAAGTGCGGTCGCGTACATATTTTAGCCCGGCGACATCGCTTTTGTCCACAGGCTGCTCCAAGAGATCAATCGCCGCGCCCATTCCTTCCAAAATCCGCGCGAATTGGACGGCGGCGTCGGGCGTGAACGCTTGGTTCGCGTCAATCCGCAGGCGGACCTGTGGCGCAGCCTGAATAACAGCTTTAATCCGCGCGAGGTCGGCGTCGGAGCCGCCCGGATCGCCGACTTTGATTTTGAGTGACCGGAAGCCGTCCGCCCACGCCGCCGCCGCAAGCGCCGATGCTTCAGCGCTGCCGACAATCGGGATCGTCACGTCGGTTGTGACTCTCTCCAAACTGCCGCCGAAATGCTGCCAGAGCGGCAGGTGACGTGCTTTGGCCCAGACATCATATAGAGCGATTTCCAGCCCTGCCCGCGCCGCCGGGGCGTCCGCCAAAGCGGCATGGGCGCAGGACAGAAGCGGGCCAAGACGGTCCACAGAGAGGCCGACGAACTTCGGGCTGACCGCGCTAAGGGCGTCCAAGACCGACTTGACGCTTTCCCCGGTGACATAGCCGACCGGCGCACTCGCACCCAGGCCGAATAGCCCGTCCTCGGTCTCAATCTCAATGCGGACGTTTCGGGCCTCGGTTGCGGTCCGGGCAGCGATGACAAACGGCGACACCAGCGGCAGGGTCCAGGGCCGGGCCGACACGGAAACAATACGCATAGGTACATTTTACCGCACTTTTACCCAACCGGCAAGCAGGCAAATGCGGGCGTTTTGGAACGAGGGCGTGAACGCCCTCGCTGGGGGGCGCGGACGCCAAGCCGCCGCCTTCGCGGCGGAAGATTATCAGCCTAATTCTGTTCTTGTCCCACGCAGGTGGGACCTTAGCGTCCGCGCTCCCCAGCGAGGGCGTTCACGCCCTCGTCTATTTCGTCGCTTCTTCACAACTTTTTCACGCGCAGGCTGGTACACTAATTGCCATCATGCGAATTCTGCTGATTGAAGATGAAGTCCCCATCGCTGAGGTCATCAAGCTGGGCCTGGAACAGGCCGGGTACACGGTTGCCCTGGCCCATGACGGGATTTCCGGGCTGGAACGCGCCCGTGAAGGCCGCTGGGCGCTGCTGGTGCTGGATGTGATGCTGCCGGGCATGGACGGCTGGGAAATCTGCCGGACGCTGCGGGACGAGCGCGACCCGACCCCTATTCTGATGCTGACGGCGCGGGATGCCGTTCAAGACCGAGTGCAGGGGCTGGATCTAGGCGCCGACGATTACCTGCCGAAGCCGTTTGATTTTTCGGAGCTTGTCGCCCGCGTCCAGGCGCTTCTGCGCCGGGAGCATATCCACAAAACGCGGACGCTGACGGTCGGCGATCTCGTGATTGATACGCGCCTGCGGCGAGTCACCCGCGCCGGAACGGAAATCACGCTGACGCCGCGTGAGTACACGCTGCTCGAAGCGCTGGCCGGACGCGAAGGGCAGGTGCTGACCCGCGAAGTGATCTTGGAGCGGGTCTGGCTGGACGAAGAAAGCTTGTCTAACACGGTAGACGTGTATGTCGGCCTGCTGCGCCGCAAAATTGATGCCGGGCATGACGCCAAGCTTATCCAAACCGTCCACGGCGTCGGGTATGTCCTGCGGTCGCCGGAAAAAGCGGAAAAACCCGGCGAGAAAGTGGAACCGAAACGATGAAGCCGCGCCTGTCTTTGTCTTCCGTGCGTGTGCGGCTGGCCCTTTGGAATGTCGGCGTGCTGGCGCTTGTGCTGGCGGGCCTTGCCATTTTGTTCAGCGTCACGCTGCGGGCAAATATCAGCGCGGCGGTTGACCGCCACCTCAGCCAAAAAGCGCATCACGTCCAGCGAGTTTTGGAAAATCCGCCGCCCAATTTTCGTCCCTCCCAAGCGCCCGGCGAAGATCCCGACTCCAGCGGCGAGATGCGCCCGCGCGTGTTCCTCCCCAACGGCCGCGGTTTTATTCCTACTGATATGCCGCTGGACACGGCGGGCCTGCGCCGGGCGGAAGCGGGCGAGGAAGGATTCGCGACGGTGCGGAGCGCTCAGGGCGATGTGCGCGTGTATTCCATGCCGATCGTGCGAAACGGCACGATCATCGGGACTGTTCAGGCCGGCACACTCTTGACCCATATTTACGCTGAGCGGGCCAGGATGATGACGACTTTTTTGTACTTGATCCCTGTCGTGCTGCTCGTCGCCGGCCTGGGCGGGGCGTTTCTGACCGACCGTGCTTTGCGCCCGGTCCGGCGCATTGCGGCGGCGGCGAACCAAATTGAAGCGGAAGACTTGTCGCACCGGCTGCTGGTAACAGGCGACGACGAGTTTTCCGATCTCGCCGAGACTATCAACGGAATGCTGTCGCGCCTCGAAGCCAGCTTCGCGCGGCAGGAGCAGGCGTTTGAGCAGCAAAAGCGGTTTGCCGCCGATGCGTCCCACGAACTGCGGACGCCGCTGACGATCATCAAAGCCAACACGTCGCTGTCGCTGTCCGAGCGGCGCACCGCCGCCGAGTACGAAAAGACGCTGCGGGCAGTGGACACCGCCGCCGACCGGATGACGCGCATTGTCCAGGACCTGCTGCTGCTCGCGCGGGCCGACGCCGAACAGCTTGCGTACCCGCTCGTGCCGGCTTCGCTTGCCGATGTGCTGCATTCCGCTGCCGCCGCCGTGCCGCATGGTGACGCTGCGCCGATCCGAATTGACCTGCCGGAGCCGGTGTTTGTTTTGGGCCACGCCGACAGCCTGACGCGCCTTTTTTCTAATTTGCTGGAAAATGCCGTCCGGCATACCCCGCCAGACGGATACATTACCGTCACCGCTGAAGCCGTCGGGGAACAAATCGCCGTCCAAATCGCCGATACAGGCGCGGGGATCGCGCCAGAGCATCTGCCCCATGTCACCGAGCGGTTTTACCGGGTGGAAGCCGCTCGCTCCCGCGCTCAGGGCGGGACGGGCCTCGGCCTCGCCATCTGCCGCTCCATCGCCGACGCGCACGGCGGCCATCTCGAAGTTTCCAGCATTTTGGAACAGGGGACGACCGTGCGCGTCACTTTACAGGCCGCGCCAAAACAAATTTCGCTTTCACGCAATTTTCATTTGGCGGGCGTAGAATAGACAGCAAGAACAGCAACTCGACGATAGGAAAAAATTATGAAGACACTTCCAATCTCGCGGCGGGCCGGCGCATTCGCCCTGCTCGGCGCGGCGGCCCTGATGACCGGGCCGATTTTTGCTCCGGCAGCCCACGCGCAGCAGGGCGGCTTCGGCGGTCCTGGCGGCGGCGGGGGCTTCGGCGGCGGACAGGGAGGCGGCGGCTTTAACCGCCGTCCGCCGTTCGCTTCCGGCACCGTCACCGCCGTCGACTCCGGGGCCGGCACGATCACGATCTCAGGACGCGGTGGTGGGCCTGACCAGACAATTCAAACGCAGGGGACGACCTCGATTGTCACTCAAACGACTGCCGCCGTGTCCGATCTCAAGAAGGGTGACACGATTGAAGTCCAGGGAATGCCGACCGGCATCACGGCCTCGTCCGTGACTATTGGCCAGTCGCCGTTTGCCGGCCTCGGCGGACCGGGCGGTCCCGGCGGGCCGGGTGGGGGTGGCCCCGGCGGCGGCTTCGGGGGACCCGGCGCGGCTGCCGCCCCGGCAACGGCGTCCGCCAAAGGCACCGTCACCGGCACCAGCCCGCTGACGATCTCGCTGAGCAGCACAGCGTCTCTGGTGCTGAAGATGGACCCAAGCGCCAAAGTGACCAAGTACACGACCGAGACGCTCAGCGCAGTTAAAGTCGGCGACCGGGTGATGGGCATCGGCACGGCGAATGACGACGGCACCTTTGCCGCAACGACCGTGGCCGTAAACGTGGACATGGCTGCATTCGGCCAGGGACGCGGCGGCTACGGCGGCGGTGGCTTTGGCCGAGGGCGACGCGGCGGCGGCGGCTTCGGTGGTCCCGCCGGGGGTGGTCCCGATGGGCCTCCTCCCGGCGGCTTCGGCGGGCCGCCGAACTAGTAGGATCAAGAAGAGCGAGGGGTAAGGGAGGGCGAACACAAGGTTCGCGCCCTACCTCCCGGTACAACCCGCAGGGGCGAACCTCGTGTTCGCCCTTCTTTTTTGCTCTTTCTCTTTTCTAAGCCCCCGTGGTAAACTGTTCTCTAAGGAAAAGTTTGCCCATGTGTGCTGTCAAAACCCTCTGCCGACTTCTTCTTCCGCTCGGCCTGACTCTCTGCACGGCCCTGTTTGGACAGTGTCAGGTGGCCCCGCCCCCGCCACAGGCTTTGCCCGCCCCGCTGACGCTGCCGCAGGCAATTGCCCTGGCCCTGCGCCAGCAGCCGCAGCAGTACCTGGCCCGGACGCAGGTGACCCAGGCGCAAGGCCAAAAGCTGCAAGCCCAGTCCCAGTATTATCCCACGTTCACGCCAAACTACCAGTACCAGAACAACTCGCAGGCATTTTACGGGGTCAGCACCGGCCAGACCACCACGACGATAGGAACCGGCACGACAGGGACAGGCACGGGAACCGGCACGACAGGCACGGGAACTACGGGGACAGGAACGGGGACAACGACCGGCGCAACGACGCAAGTGATCAGTCCAGTCAATGAAGTCGGTATTGTAAGAGGGGGCGGCCTTAGCGTCAGCCTCAGCCAGACGCTCTTTGACACCGGCCAGCGCGAAGCCGCCAACACCGAAGCGCGGCGGGCGGTGGACGCCGCTGTCGCCAGCAACCGGAACACGCGCCAGACGATTATTCTGAACGTCACGCAGGACTACTATCAGCTTCTTTTAAACGAAGATCTGGTCAAAGTCGCACTGGCGCAAGTCGCCCGGTTCCAGCAGACGGTAGACGTAACCCAGGCCCAAATTGACGCCGGTACGACTGCCGCGAAGGACATCTATCAAGCGAAATCTGACCTGGCAAACGCCCAGGTGACACTGCTCAACAACCGCAACTCGGTCGAGACCGCGTCGGCGACGCTCAAAAACGCCCTCGGCGTCAACTTGAACGGCGACGTGCGAATCGCGCCGCTGATTGCAGGCGATCAGCTTCCGCCGGTCCCGGCTTCGGCCCGGACGCTGACTCTGAACAGCGCTGTCGCGGCGGCATTCACCGCTCGGCCCGATGTAGCGCAGCAGCAGGCGATTGTCCAAAGCAGCCTCGCCGCCTTCCGGCTGGCCCAGAGCCAGGCCGGGCTGACCGTCAGAGGCACCTACATCTTAAGCTACCAAGCGACCAACGATGTCGGCGCACGCGGGACCGACTCCCAGTTTTTAGTCACCGGCTCTTATCCACTGTTTGATGCCGGGCTGGCACGCGGCGCGGTCCGCATTGCCCAGGCAGGCCGGGACAGCGCTTTAGATCAGCTTGAGCTGACCCGACAGCAGGTACGTTTAGAAGTTGAGCAGGCGTATTCGACGCGCCAGGCCAATCTCGAAGCCGCCGGACTGGCCCAGGCCGCCGTCACCGCCGCCCAGGTCAATTATGATGCGGTCATTGCGTCCCGCAAAGAAGGCATCGGCACGGTGCTTGACATCACGACGGCGCAGGCGACGCTGACTCAGGCCCAGAGCCAATATGTCACGGCAGTCTACAACTTCTACATCGCCGACGCCCAGCTTCAGCGGGCGATTGGCCGCAATGACGCCGGCCTGCCGCCGGTGAGATGACGAACCCACCCCGCTCGTTCCTCGCTTCCCCTCCCGAAGCGGGAGGGGAAGGAGCAAGAACGTAACAAGAACGTAAGACGATGCTTGTCGCACCCTGCGCTGCTTCTGAACTCTTTGCCCTCCCGCTTCGGGAGGGGAAGCGAGGAACGAGCGGGGTGGGTTCATGTTTGCCGCGCTCGCCTGCCGGGTAAAGTCGGAACGTGATTGCTTCTCTCAAAGCACGATCCTAAAACATGAAAACTGAGCGCAATTTGAAAAGGACTTAAACCAATGGCACATTTATATGCTTCGTTTGCCGATGCGGCAATGGCGGAAAAAGCGGCGGGCGCACTGCTGGACTTCGGCGTTCGGCAGGAAGACCTGAGTCTGGTCGCCAATGACCAGTATGGCCAGACACGCGAATCCTATACAACGCAGACGACTGACCCAACCATCGCGGCGGGTGCGTCGGGTGCTTACGGCACTGAAGGCACGGCGGCGGGTTATGACACGGCCGGCAGTTCTGCCGGCCGCAATGTCGCTGTTTACGACAATCCGGTAACCCCCGGCGTTGGGGCTGCCGGCATCGGAACTGCCGGTCTTGGTACGGCGGGCCTCGGCTCGGCAGGCATGGGAACGACGGGAATGGGTATGGGCCTCGGCTCGTCTCCAGTTGCCGGCGACATGAACCCACTGGATCAGGGCGGGCCGGACTCGGCGGCAGCGCAGGGCGACGTGGAAACCTCCGCGAAGCACGGCATCAGCACGACGACACCGGAAGATGCTGGGGAAGGCGCTGTCAAGGGAACAGGGATTGGCCTCGGTGTCGGCATCCTCGCGAGCCTTGCCGCGCTGACCATTCCAGGCGTGGGCCTGGTGCTGGGCGGCGGCGCACTCGCAGCGGCGCTCGGCGCAACCGCCTTGACCGCCGGGGCGGGCGCGATCGCGGGCGGCGCGACGGGTTACCTGAAAGAGCAGGGCATTCCAGCCGAGGCCGCAGACCGCTACCACGGCACGGTCACGGGCGGCGGGGCGGTTTTGTCGCTGTCTATCCCGTCCGGCAAGGTGGACCAGGGCACGGCGGAAGAGATCTTGGCGAAGTATGGTGCGGCGGACGTCAACGCCTACTAAAGCTTGTTTATAAAAAGTGCTTGTGAATATCTCGCCGAGAGTGCTTGACAAGCGGACAGCAACGTGATAGAATAAGGGACGTGGAGGAATCCATGTCCCTTTTTCCCGTATTCGGCACAAAATCGCATGAAGTGAGGTCGCTTATGGCCGCCGCGCCGCTCGTTGGCATTGACATCGGAACGCAGCAGATTAAAATTGTGGAGCTTCGGCCCGGCAAGACTGGGCTGACCGTGTCCGCACTTGGCCTCGGTCCGACCCCGCTCGGCGTGATTCAGAACGGCATCATCACCGACCCCGCCGCCATCGGCAGCGCGGTCAAGCAGATCATGCGCGAAAGCGGGATCACGGCGAAACGTGCAGTCGGCTCCATCGCCGGCCAGAATGCCGTGGTCATTCGGATCATTGAAGTCCCGCGCATGACCGATGCCGAGCTGAAAGAAACGATGAAATGGGAAGTCGAGCGCCATGTGCCGTTCGCGCCCTCTGAGACCCAGATTGACTACCAGCCGCTGACTCCGCGCACCCCGGAAGCCGCGTCCGGCCCTAACATGGAGGTGCTGCTGGCGGTCGCCCAGCAGGATGCGGTCGCAAATTTTTTGGACGTGATGTTTGCGGCAGGACTGGACCCGGTCGCCGTGGATATTGAGCCGCTGGCGATTGCGCGGGCTGTTTTGGACTTAAATCACGGCGAAGTCGTTGTCCGCCCGCAGGCCGTGCCGGGCGAGGTAGACTACAGCAGCCCCCCGCCGGAAACCGTCGCCGTCGTCAACATCGGCGCGGCGAACACGGAGATCGCGATCTTCCAGGGCGATCAGCTTGCGTTCCCGCGCTCCCTGCCTCTCGCCGGGGACAGTCTGACCCGCGCAATCGCCGAGGCTTTGCAGTACACGACCGACCAGGCCGAGCGAGTTAAGCGCGACTACGGCATGGTTCAGCTTGACCGCATGGCGGTTTATACCGGCACGGCGTATGACACCGAAGGCGGATACGAAGCGCCGGAGTTCGGCGACGAGCAGGGGTTCTCGCTCGGCGACGACGCCGCCGATAACCCATTTGACTTAAACGCAAACCTAGACGGCGACTTCGGCAGTGCATTCCGCAGCGCTCCCAGCCAGCGTCTCGACGGCGGCCCGGACGACATGACTCGCACTCAGCCGATGCAGCGCCGGACCCTGAACCTTGCCCGCCCGTCAGTTTCCGATGTTCCGCCCGCGTTCATGCCGCCCCCGGATGACGGCTTCGGCCTGCCGCCGACTTCAAGCGGCGGGATGGATGAGAACCGCCTGCGTGATGATGTCTTTGAGGCGATCGCGCCGGTCTTGCAGGAGCTTTCGGCGGAAATTCGGCGCTCTTTGGACTACTACCGAAGCCGGGGCGCACAAACTTCCGTGGACCGGGTCTTGCTGACAGGCGGCTCAGCAGGACTGACTAATCTTGCGGCCTTTCTGCAAAATGAGCTGCAAACGCCGGTTGCGGTCGCGAACTCTCTGAACGGCTTGTCAGTAACGTCTAAGCACTTCGACCCGGCGTATCTCGCGACCATCGCCCCCGCCTTTACCATCGCCGTTGGGCTTGCCGCCCGCGACGTGGTCTTCGGCGCGAACCCGCTGCCGAAGAAACCCAAGCCTGTGAAAGCGCCGAAGGCGGCGGCTGCCGGCGCAAGCTAAGCCGACTACACCGAGACAACTATGCTTCGAATCAACCTATTGCCGCCGTATGTCCAGCAGCGCCGTCTGACCAAAAGACTGGTCCCGGCGTTCGTGGCCCTGTTCGCGCTGAGCGTGGCCTTGCCCCTCGCCGGCTACTTCTATCTGCACGGCAAGATGACGGATCTGACCCAGCAAGCCAACGACGCTGTCAGCGGCAAGGCCACGACTGACTCTCTGAAGGCGGAAGCAACTACAACCATCGCCCAAGTGGGCCCGATCCAGCAAAAGCTCCAGTTTTTCACCGATGTAGATGCCTACGACCGGAAATGGGTCGCCAAGTATGCCCAGCTTGCCCAGACGACTCCCAAGTCCAGCTTTATCTACGATGGTGCGGCGATCACCGGGCCGACCATGGCGATCAAAGCGTATTCACCCAGTGTTGAGTCGGTCGGGCAGTATTTGCAGGTTATGTACCATGAGCCGGACTTTTCAACCGTCGCCGTGGACCACATTCCGGCGTATCCCGATAATGTTCGGCACTTGTACTACTTAGGCGGCGTCCTTGTCTTTGCCGACGGCGCTTCCAGCTCCGGCAATGGCGGCTCGTCAGCGGGCGGTTTTTCCGGCGGTGGCGGCGGGCGGTTCCCTAGCGGCGGTGGCGGGGGTTATCCCGGCGGCGGCAGTCAGGGCGGACAGGCGGCGGGCGCTCCGACCGGCTATACCTCGGACGCGCTCGGCCCAAACGGCGCGACGAATGTTCCCCCGGATGTCGGCCCGCCTCCGCCGGAGATTGCGGTTGGCGGGGCCGGCGGCGGCACGACCGCCCAGCAAATCGGCGGTGGCGGTTATCCCGGCGCTGGCCGGGGCGGCGGGGCCTCCGGCGGGCAAACCGGAACTTACAGTCCGGCGTTTCTGCGCGTGGCTGGACGCGGGATCAGCCCTTTCGCGTCACCGGAAGTTCGTGAGAGGATCTACCAGAAGGCTCTGCAGCGCATTGTCGTTAAGACCGTCCCAAAAGGTTTTGACATCAATGTAACGGCCACCCTTAAAGAGATTTTAACTCCGCCGGTCCCCCCCGGCGGTGCTCCTACCGGCGGCACCGCATCTCCCGGCGGGTATCCGGGCGGCGGCGGTTACCCCGGCGCAGGCGGACCGGGAGGGGCTCCGGGCGGACGCGCGGCGTAAAGGCGAAAGAAAACAACTATGAACCTGAACCGCATCAGTCCCTGGGTCGTTGCCGGCATTGGAGCAGGCCTGAGCCTGCTGGCGATCGCCGGGATCATCTTTTTGATGATCAAGCCGACGATGGACCAGACCGCTGCCCAGCAGGCGATTTACGATCAGAACTACCCGGACAGCACCTTGTCGGCACAAAACACGGCGAAAAAGCAGCTCGCCGCTGCTAAGCTTCAAGTCAAGCAAATCCAGTTTCAATACGCTGTCAAAGCCGCCGCCAAAATGCCCCGCTACGATGTCAGCAACCGGACTTTGGCGCTGAAGCAGCTTACCTATGAGCTGACCCAGTACTTGGGACCGGATATTCAGCATCAGCTTCGGGCTACTCCGGGCGCGAGGTCGGATACGCAGGTGGTCCTGCCGCCGCCGCCGGTCTCGCCGAACGACATCACGGCAGCCCCGGTCGTTATCCCTCTGGGGACGATTACCGTGACCGGCGACTTTCGGCACATTTTGCAGCATTACTACAACTGGCAGTACTTTAACCGTTTAGTTTTAGTGGACGGCTTGACATTGACTGGGAACAGCCCGTACATGACGGGGTCATACACAGCGACTTTGTATATCTTTCCGCAAAACGATACAAAGCTGGGGCCAATTATCCCGGAGGCCGGCACAGGAACCGGCGCAGGAACAACGTCTGGCAGCTATCCCGGTGGAAGCCCCGGCGGCTATTCCGGCGGCGGCGGTGCACCCGGCGGCTTCCGGGGCGGGCCTCCCGGGCGAGGCGGGACGGCAGGCGGCTAAGAGTTCTCCGCTTGCTCCGCAAAAGATTTAACCTGCAAAAGATCTAGTTGGCAAAAGATTGAGGCGGCATCCGCCAAGACTACAGTATCGCTTGCGGGCTTTGGCTTAGGACCACCGCTGCTGGGATTTCAACTTATGGAATGGCTGAAAGACAAAAAGAACCTGCCGATCGTGGTGGCCCTAGCGGTCTTCATCTTTCTCGGCGCGGGCGGCCTGATCGCCTGGGAACTGGGCGCATTCAACGGCAGCTCCCAGCCTGCTGAGGCGTCGTCGCCGGCAGTTCCGGTCCCCGTGCCGCCAAGTGGCGGAGCGCCGGGCTATCCGCCTGGAGTCCCAGTGGCCAGCGGGCGCGGGCCGGGTTCCCCGGCCGGCCGGCCGCCGAGGGCAGCCCCCGGCATCCCGCAGGGCATTCCCGGCAAGCCGCTGGCATCCGCAACGGTCCCGAAGATCAATGCCAATACCGTCAAGCCGCTGGTCGGCCCGGACCCATTTAACATTCCAAACGGGTCAAAGAAGCTCGCGCAGGCAAATCTTCGTCTTCTTGGACCGAAGCCGCCGCTCCGCGATCTGGTCGGACCGCTAAACCTGTTCCAAATCCGCCCGCCCGCCGCGCCGCCTGCACCGGTTGTTCCCGGCTTCGATACTACGGCGAACGGGCAGACGGACCCGGCGGCGAACTACCGCCTGGCAGGCGTCATCACCGGAACCGACGGCATCAACGCTATCCTGGAAGTCAGCGGCCAGTCCCAATCGGTCAAACCCGGCGACTCGCTGCCCGACGGCAGCCGGGTTCAGAACATTCAAGCGAACAGCATCACGCTCCGCACTGCCGGCGGCGCCGTGATCAACCTGCCTCTCTCCGCCGGCACCCCCGACCAGGGACCAACCAACAACGGTCCGTCGCCCTACCAGCCGGGAGGCTACAATGGGTACGGCGGACCGCCGCAGTTTAATCCAGGATAAAGGACAACCCACTGATGAAAACAAACAAGACACAAGTCCTGCTTGCCCTCGGAGCGCTCTCTCTGATCGGCCTGCCGATGCTCGCTGCACCCGCGTCGGCCCAGGATGCCGCAGCGGCCGACAGCGGCAAGCCAATCTCGCTCAATCTGATCAATGTTCCTATTACGACCGCGCTGCGAACCTTGTTCAGCAGCGCAGGTATTCGCAGCTACAACATTGACTCCGGCGTTCAGGGCTACGCCAACATCAATGTTAGCGATGTGCCGTTTTCGGTCGCGCTGAACCAGCTTTTGTCTTCCGGCAACCCGCCGCTGACGTTTAGCGTAGACAACGGCGTGTATCAGATCAAGGTCAAGCAGGCGGCAGTGACGCCTGCGGTCAATGTGGCAACAGCCAACAATGCGGCTGAGCCGGCGACCGATGCCAACCAGCCGAAGCGGTATTACACTATCCCGGTTGACAGCTACGATGCATATTACATCGCCCAGCTTGTCGGACAGACAGGCGTTGTGGAAGTTGTTCCGAACTACCCGGCAGGCGGCGGCGGCCAGAACGGTCAAAACGGCCAGCAGGGCGGCGGTCTCGGCGGCAATCGCGGCGGCGGGGGCATCGGCGGGGCATCCGGCATCACCAGCGTCGGCGGCGGGGGCATCGGCGGCTTTGGCGGCGGCAGCAGCTTTGGCGGCGGCGTCTTTGGCGGCGGTGGTGGCTTCGGCGGCGGCGGCTTTGGCCGGTGACATGCGCTTTTATTCCCGCCCGGCGCTTTCAAAGCGCCGGACGGGCTGCTTTCCCCTTTTCGCCGGCACTTCTCCTCGGCATCTCACAAAACAGCTTTCGCACCCATTTCAGCCCGTTCATTTCACGCTCGTTCAGGAGGACATTCCATGATACATCAACGACGATCCGCGCTTGTACGCGCCGGACATGCGGCAGCCTGCGGCCTGCTGGCGCTCGGCGGCTTGTCGGCTTCAGCCCTGGCGCAAAGTGCCTCGGATACCGGCAAGACCGTCAGCCTTGACGTTGCGGCCAGCGATCTGCACACCGTCGTGACGATGCTGGAGCGCCAGGCCGGCGTCGAAGCGCTGGTGCGGGATGGTGACACGCCGTTTAAGCCCGTGAATGTTCACCTGAAAGACGCCGGGTTGGCAAAAGCCATGAGGACCATCGCGTTCAGCGCCGGGGCGAAGGTCAGCGTCAACAGCGACGGGATTTATGTCTTTGAGCCGGAAGATGGCGGCGCTTCGCTGCCGGAAGCCCCCTCGGCGTCCCAATCCGCTGGCAGCAGTGACCTCGAAGCGCCGAAGCATTATGCCCCAGGCGAGCTGCAATACCGAACGATTGAGCTTCAGCACGCCGTTCCCGCCGACATTCTCAAGCTGCTGCGCTGGGACAAAGATGTCGTGGACCTCGACACCTTCAAGCCTGCGGAGGCTTCCCAAAGCCACCCGAACGTCGCTTCCGTTCCGCAGATCAATGTTCCGCAGGGGCAGTCGAATTCCAATACATTTAACGGTAACTCTTCGTCCAATGCCTATCCATCGGTTCCGATGGGAACCGGGAACGCTGGGCCGGCGGCTGCGAACTACTCCCAGCACCGCAGCGCCGACGCAGAGCAGGCAAATCAGTTCCCCGGCGGTGGTTTTGGCGGCGGTTTCAACGGCGGCGGCTTTAACGGCGGCGGGGGAGGCTTCAATGGCGGCGGCTTTAACGGCGGCGGTCAGAACCCGTTCCAGAATACCCCGCAGCCGTTCCAGCCGGGCCAGGGCAACCGAAACGGCCAGCCGCAGGCCCAGCTTCCCGACGGCGTGTCGAAACTTTTTGCCCTTCAAAGTAACAACTCGATTATCGTGTATGGGACCCCGGACGGCTTCAACCAGGTCAAACAGATTGTCAAGCTGCTGGACGTTGCGCCGCGTCAGGTGCAGATCAAAGTCGAGTTCGTGACCGCAAGCGTCACCGATGTAGACGCCCTCGGCATCAACTTCGATCTGGTGCCGTATCCGGGTCTGGAAGCTTCCTCCAGCCAGGGAACCGGCAGCTTCGGCGGCACGGTCAGCGGCCTGAACCCAACGTTTTTGCAGTACCAGACCGGCAACATCGTCGCACAGCTTTTCCAGACTCTGACCCGCACACGCGGCAAAGTCGTCCAGGCGCCGCTGATTACAACGACGAACAATGTTCAAGCGCAGATTCAAATTACGACCCAAATCCCGTTCTTTACCACCGGCGTCGTTTCCAACGGCGGCGTTGCGGGCGGCACGACCCAAAGCACGCAGGCAAACTTCCTGCCGCTGTCCACATTCCTGACGATTGTTCCGCGCATCAATGCCGACGACACGGTGACGATGAACCTCCAGCCGCAGATCTCGGACACAACCGGCCAGCCGGCGGTCGGCGGCATCCCGCCGTTCGTCACGCAAAATCTGACGACGCTGCGGACAGTTCGCAGCGGCGACACGATGGTCTTAGGGGGCCTGGTCCGCAAGCAGGAAACGGCGTCCACTCAGCGCATCCCGATTTTGTCGGACATTCCCTACCTCGGCGGCCTGTTCCGCACCCGCAACAAACAGATCAACGACCAGGAACTGCTGATCTTCGTCACGCCGACCATCATCAGCGACACCAACGACAGCGGCACAGCGAATGCAAACGCCGGCCAGAATGTCAGCGTCTCGCCGTAAACTACGGCAAGCAGCCCCCCTGCCTAAGTTTTGGGGAGCCATACAGAGTAGGAACCTCACCCGGCAGCAAGCTGCCACCCCCTCCTTAAGCAAGGAGAGGGTCGCCATTCTGATGGCGGGGTGAGATGCTTCTCCTCCCCGGCTCCCCAAAACTTAGGCAGGGGGCTTTTTCAGGTATAATGCCGTCATGTTCCGCTTTTTAACCGCCGGAGAATCCCACGGCCCCGCACTCACGACCATTGTTGAAGGCGTCCCCGCCGGGCTGCCGATCACCGCCGAGCCGATTAATGCCCAGCTTAAGCGCCGCCAGGGTGGTTATGGGCGCGGGGCGCGGCAGAAGATCGAGTCGGACACGGCTGAGATTTTGAGCGGCATCCGCTTTGGCCGCGCCCTCGGCAGCCCGATCACGCTGGTCGTCCGCAACCGGGACTGGGCCAATTGGACGACGAAAATGTCCGTTGAGCCGCGGCCCGAAGCCGAGGAAGAAACCAAGACGATCACCGTGCCGCGCCCCGGCCACGCCGACTACGCGGGCATGATGAAGTACGGCCACGATGACCTCCGAAACATTCTGGAGCGGGCGTCGGCCCGAAACACGGCAACGATGGTGGCGGTCGGCGCCGTCGCGCGGCTTCTGCTCGCCGAGTTTGGCGTGTCGGTCGCGTCGCACGTCGTCAACATCGGCGGAATCAAAGTCGCCGCCGACAACATAGACCTGCGCCGCGTGGCGGAGCTGGCCGAAGACAGCCCCGTGCGCGTCGCCGACCCTGACGCCGAAGCGCGGATCATTGCCGCGATTGATGAGGCCAAGTACCGGGGGGATACGCTCGGCGGGACGTTTGAGGTGGTCGCGCTCGGCCTGCCGGTCGGCCTCGGCTCCCATGTCCACTGGGACACGCGCATTGACGGCAAGCTGGCCCAGGCGCTGATGTCTATCCAGGCCATTAAAGGCGTTGAAGTCGGCATCGGCTTCGGCGCTGCCGACATCCCCGGCTCTCAGGTTCACGACGCGCTTTTTTACGATGCCGATGAAGCCGTGAAGTTCCGGCGCGGCACAAACAACGCCGGCGGCACGGAAGGCGGCATGACCAACGGCGAGCCTTTAGTGGTCCGGGCCGTGATGAAGCCGATTGCCACGCTGATGAAGCAGCTCCCCTCCGTCAATTTAACCACCAAGGAAGGCGTCCCCGCGTTCGCCGAGCGCTCCGACGTCTGCGCCGTCCCCGCTGCTGCCGTCGTCGGCGAAGCGATGGTCGCGATTGTCCTGGCCCAGCTCATGTGCGAAAAGTTCGGCGGCGACAGCCTTGCTGAGATGTCGGCAAACTACGCCCACTACCAGGGAACAGTCGCGGTCCGAACCGCACAGTAGCACTTGCATGACAAAGAAGAAATCTGATGACAATTACTTTGGAGCTGCCACCAGACCTGGAAGCCGAGCTTTCCGAACGAGCCGCACAACGCGGCCAAGCCATCACGGACTACTTCTTGACGCTTGCCGAAGAAGATTTGTACGGCCTCGCTGAAATGTCCTCAGAGGAGCAGGAAGAAGTCGCCGCAATTCTTGAGGAAGAAATGGCAGAGGTGCATTCCGGCGACCAGGGGATGTTGCTGGAAGATTACCGGGCTGAAGTCATGGCGCAGTATCACCGTGAGACGGCGGAAGCCTCGCGCGGTGCGGCATGAGTCGGGAAGACCAACGGTATGCCATCCGGTGCGGCATGAGTCGGGAAGACCAACGGTATGCCATCCGCTTGCGGAGCCGCGCCAGACGCGAAATGAGCGAGGCGCATATTCGTCTGGCCGAGATCACGGACCGGGAACACGCAATTGCCTGGTACAACGGCTGCCTTGACGCCATCGCGCTGCTGGCAGATAATCCAAGCCGCAATCCTGCTGCTTACGAGAGCCGCTACTTTCGCGGCATTGTTCACTCCTTTACATACCGCTTAACAACCCAGTGGTGTCAGCTACCGCGTTTTCTACATGATTGTGGACTCGGTGGAAGATGCGCCCGCTGTTGCGACCCTGCACCTCCGCCATGCTTCCCGCAAGCCGATGACGCGGGCGGAGGCGCGGGAAATTGAAACAGACGAATGACTTAGTCTTAATCGGCTTTATGGGGACGGGGAAAAGCGCGGTGGGGCGTGTTCTGGCCCGGCGCACGAACTTCCGGCATCTGGACACGGATACGGAGATTGAGCGGCGGGCGGGAAAGACCATCCCGCAAATCTTTACGGATGACGGCGAAGAAGTGTTTCGAGAGCGGGAAACCGAGTTTTTAGCATCGCTTGCGAGTCCGCAAACGGAAGACGGCCCGCTGGTGCTGTCTACCGGCGGCGGGACGCCGCTGCGGCCTGAGAACGCAGCGCTGCTGAAGCAAATCGGCACGGTAGTGTGGCTGCAAGTCGCACCGGAAGCCATTCTCGCGCGTGTCGCGCACTCGCTGCATGAGCGGCCACTTCTGGCCGCGCATCAGGCCGATCCACTGGCACGGATCAAAAGCCTTCTAACAGGACGCGAACAAGCGTATGCCGCACTGGCGGACATCGTGCTGGACACATCCGACTGCGCGAATTCTGAAGAAGGCGCAGCGCGGCTGATGACAGAGTTAGGATGGGCATGAGCGAGACACAAATCGTGCGCGTCAGCCTTGAAGGCCGCTCCTATGACATCTTGGTTGGGCGCGGGCTGCTTTCGCAGCTTGGGCCGGTACTTGCAGCGCGTCTCGGTGGCAGGGCAGGGCGGCTGGCGGTCCTTGTCAGCAGCCCAGAGATTGCCGCGCTTTACGGCGCGGCGGCGACGGAAAGTTTAGTCGCAGCGGGATTTCGGGTGGAAACGGCGCTGGTGCCGCCGGGTGAGCGAACGAAGTCGCTAGCCTCGGTGGAAGAGCTGTACACGACGCTGCACAGACTCTCCGCTGACCGGCGCACGGTGGTGATTGCGCTTGGCGGCGGGGTGATCGGCGATCTCGCGGGCTTTGCGGCGGCGACGTACACGCGGGGCTTGCCGTTTGTGCAGGTGCCGACGACGTTGCTTGCCCAGGTAGACAGCTCGGTCGGCGGCAAGACGGGCGTCAACTTTGGGAACGCGAAGAACCTCATCGGTGCCTTTTACCAGCCTTGTTTAGTTGTCATTGACCCGGACACGCTCAAAACTCTGCCGGAGCGGGAGCGGCGGTCGGGCCTCGCGGAAGTCACCAAATATGGTATAATAGCCGACAAAGATTTTGCCGCGCTGCTGGGTCGGGAGATGCCGGGCCTGCTGTCGCTCCAGTCGGCGGAACTGGATCGCGTCCTCACGCACTCCTGCCGGGTCAAGGCCCGCATTGTGGAAGAAGACGAGCGCGAGGACGGCCTGCGGGCAATTCTTAATTTCGGCCACACGGTCGGACACGCGCTGGAGTCGCTGACGCATTACGGGACCTACACGCACGGCGAGGCGATCGCGCTGGGTATGGTCTCGGCGTGTTTGATCGGCGAAGAAGTGAACATCACAAGCTCAAAAGACACAGTGGCGGTGGTAATGCTGCTTCGTGCCGCAGGCTTTGCGGTGCGGCTTGACCCGGCGCATTCAGTCAGCAAGATTGTGCGGCTCTTGGCCTGGGACAAGAAAAGCGTCGGCGGCTCGGCCCGCTTCGTGCTGCTGGAAACACTGGGCCGCGCGACGCCGGGCCATGAGGTTTCGGAGACAGTCATTGCAAAAGCTCTTGCGCGCCAGCAAAACCTGTGAGAGATGACTGAAAAACCGCCGGTTTGGGCTGATTGGCTTTTGACGGTTTGGGTGATCACCGTCGGCGTGTTTTATTTCGGCGGGACATTTCTGCCGGAGCAAGTCGGACGCTATACGGCGGCGGCATCGGCGATTTATGCGCTCCTGCTGCTGGTGTCTGTCGGCATGAGAGCATTACGCTATTTAGGACAGTCAAAGAATAGAAAGTAAGATTCAATGCGTGATTTATTGACAACAGCCGCGCTGATGCTCGGCGCGGTTCTGCCCTTGTCTGCCGCTCCGGCGCGGTATGAGGCCACGGGCGTGTGCATTCACCAATGCTCGTGCGCGTATGCCTGCCCGTGCATGTTTGAGAACGGGCCGCCGGACTGCGAGCTGGCCGCCGTGTACCATTTAAACCATGCGGCCTACGGCGGTGTGGACGTGAGCGGCCTGTCCATGATCTCGGTAGACGGGACAAAAACGAAAAACGGCGGCGTCGTGTATTTGGATGCCCGCGCGACCCCAGCGCAGCGCACGGCGCTTCTGGGGCTGCTTCAGGCGCACGGCGAATGGCCGGGGCCGGGGCGTCCGGTCAAAAGTGTGCCGATCACGTTCACGCAGACCGCGCATGGGTACAAAACTTCCGTGCCGGGGCTGTTTGACGGCGATGCCGAGCAGGTAAAAAGCCGCAGCGGCTCGCCGCTAATCGTAGACGGCGTCGGCTTTGCCGAAGGCGGCCATTGGATTGTTGGACAGAGCGTTGTTAATGACCTGCACGACCCCGCGCTCGGCCTGCACTGGCATCTGCCCGGAACCAACGGCTCCTGGTCGCCGATCCGCTGGAATTCGTAATCTTAGGAGTTTTTCCCGTTGTCAACACTGGCCGTCAATCCGCGCTACGAGATTTTAGAAGCGACGCCCGGCCCGGATACGCCGCCGTATGAGTTCGTCAAAGCGCGGGACCGGGAAACAGGCCGGGTCGTCGCGCTGCAAGTCGTGCCGGCTGCCGTGTTCGGCATGAGCGAAGCCGCACGCGGCGGGTTCCGGGCAGCCGTGCAGAAAGCCCAGAGTCTCCAAAGCCCCAGCATTCTGCAAGTTTACGACCAGGGCGTGGCCGAAGACACAGGGGATGTCTATGTTGTGCGTGAGCAGATTCGCGGCATCACGCTTCAAGAGCGTATCCGGCGGATTGCGCCGTTCACGCTCGCCGTGTCCACCGACATTGCCGTCGCCGTGACGGAAGCGCTGGTCGCGGCCCACCGGGCAGGCATTTCGCACGGTGATTTGCGGCCCGGCCATGTGCTTCTCAGCCCGGAAGGACAGATCAAGACCGCTGATTTTTCTTACGGCGCTCTGGTTGCCTCGCTCTTGTCTGAGCCGAACCGGGCGGCCTACCGGGCGCCGGAGCTGGCCGGCGAAGAAGCCTCCCCGGCGGGCGACATCTATGCCCTCGGCGCGATGCTCTACGAGATGCTGACGGGCGCTCTGCCGCTGGCTGGGGGAACACGCCTACTGTCGCCGCGTGACGTGAACCCTGGCATCCCGCCCGCGCTGGACGGCCTGGTCCAAAAGTGTCTTCAAAGCGACCCCGCCCGGCGCTACCGCACCGCCGGGACCCTGCTGACCGATTTGCAGTCCATCCACACGGCTTTGAAGACAAACAAGCCGCTGACCTGGTCGCCGCTGACCGGCCACCCCGCCGAGGCTTCTTCCGAGCCGGCGCCTGCCAAGCGCCAGCCGCGCCCGCTGCCGGACGCCGGCCCGGAAGATCCCGAAGAGGACCGCGCCCCGCGTTCGCAAAAGCCGGAGCGTGAGCCGCCTTCGGCACTGGCCCGCATCACCACCCTCTTGTTTATTATTCTCATCCTCGGCGTCATCGGCCTTTCTTGGTATGCGACAAAGTTTTTGGAAGTCCCGAACGATGTCACGGTCCCTAATCTTATTGGCAAGACATTCGATGACTCCAAGCGGATCGCCGCCCAGCAGCACTTCACTTTGGTAGAAAGTCCCGACAGCGCGTACAGCGACACCATGCCGGAAGACCAGATCTACGAGCAAAACCCGCTGGCCGGACACACGATCAAAGCCGACAAAGAAGTGACTGTCTACCGCAGCCGTGGCCCGCGCCTTTTGACGGTTCCACCGCTTGCCGGCACGACCCAGGATTACGCCGCGAAAGCCCTGCTGGCCGCAAACCTGCCGCTCGGCACGACCACTCAGGAATACAGCGAGAAGGTCCCCAGCGGCATCATTCTCAGCCAGTCCCCGGTGGGCAATTCCAAAGTGGACCGCAACACTGCCGTCAACTTTGTGATCTCTAAAGGCCGCCAGCCGCCGGGGATGCCGGAAGCTGTCTCCGCCAACCCATCCGGCCCGGACAAGGCTATTCTGGACTGGCATTCCGCCCCCCGCGCCGAGTCCTACACCGTCACGCGCTCCCTGGACGGCGATACAACCGTCGTGGCGCGGGCTCTGCCGGGGACTCACTTCACCGATACGGGCCTCCACCCGAACACGACCTATTCGTACACCATCAACGCCGTTAATTCCGCCGGAACGTCTGATCCTAGCGAGGCGGCTTTAGTGACCACCGAAGCCAGCCCGGACACCCAGGCCGTCCTGCCGCCGGACGCCGTTGTTTCTCCGCCCGCCGACACAGGAGCCGATGGAACCACTGCGCCGCCGCCGGATGCGGGAACCGCCGACGAGCCGAAAACGGCCCGCCTGCGCCAGTTCACGGTTGCATTTCCGATCCCGCGCCATCCGCGCCGCTCCCGCCATGTCCAGATTGAAGTGCAGGACACCACCGGCACTAATTTAGTGTACGACGAGAACCACGAGCCGGGCGAGGATGTCAGCGAGCCGGCCCAGGGCTTCGGCAACAAGATCACATTCCGCATCTTTTTAGACGGCAAGCTGGTCAAGCAGCAGACGCTGTAGGAAGAACCGAACCTACCCCGGCTCGTTCCTCGCCACCCCTCCCTAAGAAGGAAGGGTCGGAGCCAGACGCAGAAGGCTATATTCGCAACCTCTGACCCTTCCTTCTTAGGGAGGGGTGGCGAGGAACGAGCCGGGGTAGGTTCCGGTAGGCCCCTGAGAGAGACCCAAATTATGCCGCTCAAAATCGCGCCGTCCATTCTGTCCGCCGACTTCGGTGCGTTTGCCGAAGCGACCGTCGAGCTAGCCGACGCCGGGGCGGACTACATTCACATTGACGTCATGGACGGCCATTTCGTGCCGAACATCTCGTTCGGCGCCCAGCTCGTCCGCGCCTTGCGGCCTGTGACCCAGATTCCGTTTGACACCCATTTGATGATTGAGCGGCCGGAGCAGTATGTCGCGGAGTTTGCGAAAGCCGGCTCCAACATCGTCACGGTCCACCCCGAAACGACTTATCACTTGAACCGGCTGCTGCACCAGATCAAAGACGCCGGGGCGAAAGCGGGGGTCGCGCTGAACCCGGCCACGCCGATCTCCGCGATTGAGTGGGTGCTGGGCGATCTGGACCGCGTCCTCGTGATGACGGTCAACCCCGGCTTCGGCGGGCAGGCGTTCCTGCCGGAAATGCTGCAAAAGATTAATGCGCTGGCAAACCTGCGAGCCGCGCACGGCCTGCGCTTTGAGATCGGGGTAGACGGCGGCATCAACGCCGACACCGCGCCGCTCGCGGCAAAGGCCGGGGCGGACGCGCTGATTGCCGGCAGCGCCGTGTTTCATCACCCGGAAGGTCTCACCGACGCCGTTTCCGAGCTGCGCCGCCTGGCGAACGCCGCCGCCCCGCCGGAGCCGCGCCGCACCGGCAGTCGCTGAGAATGCCCTCCCAGCCCCCAATAATGGAGGAGCCGGAGTGAAAAAAGAAGCGCGGCTATCGCGATTTTCTCTTTATTGCTCCCCAGAATTGGGGCGGGGGGGCATCTTCGGGTTTGTTTTAGGAGTCTGCCCATGCTTCTCCGCGCCCTTCTTATACTCGCGCTACTTGCCGCTGCCGGATACGGCGTCTGGGAGATCCGGCGCTGGTCGCTGTCGGAGACCGACGGGCTGATTTCGCCGAAGCAGAAGAAGCTCCGGGCCTGGGGATTATTCTTTTTGCTTAGCGTACTCGGATTATGGCTTGGCGGAACATACCTGCCAACGCCGGGCAATAAACACGCGCTCGTCCGCTGGGGCTTGTACTATATGGCGACCATCATTGCATCCCTGCCGCTGGTTCCCCTGGCGCTCTTAGACTGGCGTGAGAACCTGCTTCTGCTGGCGGAAAACCGCCGCAAGCTGTTTCAGGAAACCATTGGACCGCTGTCTCAGCGTCCCGATCCGCCTGTGTAACTTATCCGCCCGCTTCATCGCGGGCTTTTTTTGTAGAACTTAGGAAGTGAGAGAAATGTACAAAGAGTTAACTGCCCGTACCGCCGCCCAGCTGCGGGATGTGGCCGACGCCGCCGCGCCGCTCCATATGACTGTGGGCCTGGATGCGTTTGTGGACGAGATTATTCGGGTGGTAGACCGCCGGACTTCTGATACGGAGTTTACGACGATTGAGCAGATTGTCGAGCTGGGAACCCGCATCATCGGCGCGTCCGGCCAAAGTACCAATTTGGAGCTTGTGGTCGAGCGGGTCAAGCTCGGCGGCAACGGGCCGATCATGGCGAACGCGCTGGCTGCGCTTGGCCCGGCCGTGTCCTGTGTCGGGCCGCTCGGCGAGGGCAGCCTGCACCCGGCATTTGAGGAGATGGGCCGCACCTCCACGCTGATCTCGCTGGGGGCGCCCGGCCACACGGACGCTTTGGAGTTTGAAGACGGCAAAGTCATGCTGGGCAAGCTGGAGCCGCTGAATTTAGTCACCTGGTCACGCCTCCTAGAGCGGGCCGGTGCAGATGGTTTGGTTGATCTGTTCGCGAATGCCGACCTGCTGGCACTGGTTAACTGGACCATGATTCCCGCGATGTCGGCGATTTGGGAAGAAATTTTAACTCTGCTGACCGACCAGCCCGCGTCGCCGACGCGCCGCTTCTTCTTTGATTTGGCTGACCCGGAAAAGCACGACGACGCCAAAGTCGCCGCCGCCTGCCGCCTGCTGGCCCGGTTCCAGGAGTTTGGGCCGACGACGCTGGGACTGAACGAAAAAGAAGCCTTCCGGGTCGGACGCGCTTTGGGCTATGAAGGCGGGCATCATGGCCGCTCGGAAGTGCTGGGCGTGACGGCGTTCATCAGCGCGAAGCTGCCGCTGGAAGCCGTTGTCGTTCACCCCCGCGCCTATGCCGTCGTCGGAACGCGCGGCGAGATCACAGCGAATGTAGACGGTCCGTTCGTCGAAAACCCACTGATTTCCACGGGCGCGGGCGACCACTTCAACGCCGGCTTCTGCCTCGGCAAGCAGCTTGGCCTGACCGACGACGAAGCCGCGACGGCGGCCGTCGGTACCTCTGGCTACTACGTCCGCAACGCCGAAAGCCCCTCGCTGGATCAGCTCGCGGGGTTCCTGGAGAGCCAGTCGGCGGAGTAGAAAATTAGGCATGAGAAGTGTAGAAAATTAGGCATGAGAAGTGTAGAAAATTAAGCATGAGAAGTCATGCAATCTCCTCCCGCTTGGCACAATTTATGCACGATGACACAGCATGCATGCGCCGCGCTCTGCGACTGGCGGCGCTCGGACGGCACGCCTCCCCAAACCCGATGGTCGGGTGTGTCCTTGTCAATAACAGCGGACAGATAGTGGGAGAAGGCTGGCATCCGAAGGCGGGGGAACCGCACGCGGAAGTGTTTGCACTGCGGAACGCAGGAGAACTCGCACGAGGCGCGACGGCATTTGTCACTTTGGAGCCGTGTTCGCATCACGGGCGCACCCCGCCGTGCGCCGACGCGCTTCTGGCGGCTGGAGTCAAGCGCGTGGTCTGCGCGATGGCGGACCCCGATGTCCGTGTCGCTGGGCGCGGCTTTGAGCGTCTGCGGGCGGGCGGGGTGGAAGTCTTGGTCGGCCTGCTGGAAGCCGAGGCGCGGGCTTTGAATACAGCGTACATAAAGCACCGGGAAACCGGCCTGCCGTGGGTGGTTCTGAAAACTGCCATGACGCTGGATGGGAAAATCGCAACTTCTACAGGCGACTCAAAATGGATCACGTCTGGGGTGTCGCGTCTCGCCGTCCACCGGCAGCTACGGGATCGCTGCGATGCAGTCCTCACGGGTGTTGGAACCGTGCTGGCCGATGACCCGGTGCTGACGACCCGGCTGACGCACAAAGCGGGCCGCAATCCGTGGCGCATCGTCGTAGACAGCCGCCTTCGAACGCCGCTGGAGTCACAGGTGGTTCGATTGGCAGGCGAAGATGGCCGGACGATCTTGGCGACAATGGGCGGCGCAGACCCGGCCCGGCAGGCGGAATTAGAAGCGCGGGGCTGCCGTATCCTCACCTGCGAAGCCGTCAATGACCGCGTAGACCTGGGCGACCTCCTGCGGCGGCTGGGAACCCGTGGGGACATGGTGGGTGTTCTTGTAGAAAGCGGGGGACAGCTTGCGGCGTCGCTGCTGGACCAGCACTTAGCCGACCGCTGGCTGGCATTTGTCGCGCCGAAAGTCGTGGGCGGGGAGGATGCCCCCGGCCCTATCGGAGGCCTCGGCATAGCTCTTATGGCGGACGCGCAAAAGGTCACATTTCGGCAAATACGGCGCTGCGGCCCGGACATCGTTATAGATGCCCGCTTTGGGTAGAATACTTTTGTCAAGTCAAAAATAGATTAGAAGCAACACCGGGAGGTGGGGACGCACGATGTTTACAGGAATTATTCAGGAAGTCGGACGAGTGGAAGCGATTGAGCGCGGCGCACAGTCCGCCCGGTTTACGGTCAGCGGGAACAATGTCCTGGACGGCGTCAAGCTCGGCGACAGCATCACCGTTAACGGTGCCTGTCTCACCGTGGTCGAACACCGCCCCGGTACGGTCGCGTTCGATGCGGTTTACGAGACCCTGCAAAAGACCGCTTTGGGGTCGCTTGCCATCGGCGACGAGGTCAACATGGAGCCGAGCCTGTCGGCGTCGGGCCGCTTCGACGGCCACATTGTCCAGGGCCATGTGGACGGGGTCGGCACCATCGCGAGCATCCGCGAAATAGACAACTCGTACTATATCTATATCACGGCATCGGCTCAGATCGTGCGCTACATTGTCCGCAAAGGCAGCGTCGCGATTGACGGCATCTCGCTCACCGTCGTTGACGCCGACGACAAGACGTTCTCCGTCGCCATCATCCCGCACACCTGGGACAACACCAACCTTCATACCCGCCGCGCCGGCGATCAGGTCAACTTAGAGACCGACATCATCGGCAAATATGTGGAGAAGCTCGTCGGCGGCGACTTTGGCCGTGCTTCCGATACCCCTCTCCGCATTGCCGACCTAGAGCGCAGCGAACCCGCCTGGGCCGGCCCTGCGACCGCGTACCGGGAATAAAAGCGGAACCCCTATACCAGAAACAGAGGCGCAGATGCCGGATACTCAGTTCAACACAATCGAAGAAGCGCTGGCCGATCTGCGAACGGGCAAAATGGTCATTCTTGTGGACGACGAAGACCGCGAGAATGAAGGCGATTTTGTCATGGCCGCCGAGCATATCACCGCCGAAGCCATTACGCTGATGACCCGCCATGCTTCCGGGATTATCACCGTGCCGATGCCCGAAGAGCGGCTTCTCGCGCTCGGCCTGGAATTGATGGTGCGCGAAAACAGCGAAAGTATGCGAACGGCGTTCACGGTCACGGTGGACGCGCGGGACGGCACGACGACCGGCAGCAGCGCCACCGACCGAGCGCTGACCATTCGGAAGCTGGCGGACGCAAACGCCCTGCCGAGCGATTTTAACCGGCCCGGTCATGTCAACCCCTTGATGGCCCGCAAAGGCGGCGTCTTGAAGCGTGCCGGACACACGGAAGCGGCGGTGGACTTGATGGCGCTGGCTGGCCTCCAGCCGGTCGGGGTGATCTGCGAGATCATGGACGACGGCGGGGAAATGGCGCGGGTGGACGCGCTTTCGGCACTGGCTGAGAAGTTTGACCTCAAGTTTATCACTATCGCTGAACTAATCAAGTACCGGCGCCGGCGGGAAAAGCTGGTCCGCAAAGTCGCCGAAGCGAAGCTGCCATCGCGCTACGGTGATTTTATTGTCCATGCCTACGAAAGCGATGTGGACCCGGCCCCGTACACGGCGTTTGTGATGGGCGACATCTCCGACGGCATAGATGTGCTTGTGCGTATCCATTCGTCCTGCGTGACGGGGGATTTAGTCGGCTCACTCAAGTGTGACTGCGGCGACCAGCTTCATCTGGCATTGGAAAAGATTTCCGAGGCGGGCCGGGGCGTTCTCTTGTATATTGAGCAGGAAGGGCGCGGCATCGGCATTATCAACAAGATCAAAGCTTACGCACTGCAAGACGCCGGGGCGGATACGGTGGAAGCCAATGTCCAATTAGGATTCAAGCCCGATTTGCGAGACTACGGCATCGGCGCACAAGTCCTGGTAGACTTGGGGCTGAAGCGCCTGCGGTACATGACCAATAACCCGGCGAAGCTGGCGGGATTGGAAGGCTACGGACTGGAAATCGGCGAGCGTGTGCCGCTGGTCTCGGAACCGAATGCCGACAATAAGCGTTATTTAGACACAAAGCGGACCAAGATGGGCCACTTTTTAGTCATAGACGAGCAGAATGCGCCGGAAGCGGCTTGAAACTTTCGCGAACATTTTGGGGATAAGCTGCGTATATATGAAGACACTCGAGGGAACGCTGATCGCCGCAGACCTAACCATCGCCATTGTACTTAGCCGCTTTAATTCGCTGGTTGGCGACAGGCTCTTAGAAGGCGCATTAGACACGCTGCGGCGGCATGGAGTGTCGGACGATGGGATTACGCTGGCGCGTGTTCCCGGCGCGTTTGAGATCCCGCTGGCGGCATCGGCCCTAGCGAAGTCAGGGAAATACGATGCCGTGATCTGCCTCGGCGCCGTTATTCGAGGCGCAACCGCGCACTTTGATTATGTCGCCGGGCCGATGGCATCGGGCCTGGCGAGCATTGCGGTCGAGACCGGAATTCCTGTGCTGTTTGGCGTCCTGACGACGGACACCATTGAACAGGCGTTGGAGCGGGCCGGCACAAAGGCCGGCAATAAAGGGGCGGATGTCGCTGCCGCCGCGATTGAAATGGCAAACTTGCTGAAGACATTCAGCGCACAATAAAAACTACCAATGACAAGGCATAAAGAACAAATGAAGAAAGTAAGCTCCTACGCCGCCGTTTTTACGGTGGGCGTTGCCGCCTGCGCCGTCGGCATGAAGACCTTCGGCGATCCGGCCACCCTGCTGTCGGGTAATACCCCATCTAAGCAGGCCGTTCTCGCGTCGCTGAATACGACCCCGCCCGCTTTGAAGCACTTCACGGGTGACACGGTTGTCGCTGATGCCGCCGCTAAAGTAGACTCGGCCGTTGTCACCGTTCATACCGTTGGCCGTGCGGCCGCGCAGGACCCAATGCTCCGCATGTTCGGCGGCGGCCAGGGCCAGCCGGAAGTCTCGCGCGGGGCCGGATCAGGCATCATTATCAGCTCCGACGGCTACATCCTGACCAACAACCATGTGGTTGACAACACTTCCAAGCTGACCGTCAATGTCGGCGATAAGAGTGGCGGTGAAGGCAAAGCCTACAGCGCCCATGTGGTCGGCACCGACCCTGTCACGGACATCGCGGTCGTCAAGATTGACACGGACGGCGTGAGGCTCCCCGTAGCGCAGCTCGGCAACTCCGACGACGTGCGGATCGGCGACTGGGCGATTGCGGTGGGTAACCCGCTCGATGTCGGCACGACCGTGACGCTCGGCATTATTAGCGCCTTGAACCGGAGCGGCCAGAGCGCGGAAGGCCAGGCGATTTTGCCGGCGATCCAGACCGATGCCGCCATCAACCCCGGCAACTCCGGCGGCGCGTTGGCGAACATCAACGGTCAGGTCATCGGCATCAACGAGGCGATTTTGTCGCCGAGCGGGACTTATTCGGGCATCGGCTTTGCAATTCCGATCAACCGGGCTAAGCAGATTGCCGCCGAGCTGATTAAGAACGGCAAAGCGTCGCACCCCTATTTAGGCGTCAAGTATGGTGACATTGCCTTGCTGTCTTCTGACGACCGGGCGCAGATCGGTCTCCCCGACAGCGTGACGCAAGGCGTTATCATCACCCATGTTTATCCTGGCACCCCGGCAGCGGCGGCAGGTCTGCACCTATCCGATGTCATTACGACTGCAAACGGTCAGCCTGTCTCGCAGGACACGCTGAACAACCTCATTCAGAGTCTCGGCGTCGGCACCACGCTGACCTTACGGGTCGTGCGTGACGGCACCCCGCGCACTGTCAATGTGGCCCTGCGCGAGCGACCGGTTGCCTTCGGCCAGGCGCAGTCCAGTGACCAGCAGCCTCAGCAGCAGCAGATGCCGTTCGGGATGCCGTTCGGCCAGCAGCCGTAAGCGCTCGGCTTTCAATCAAGAAAGAACCTCACCCGGCAGCAAGCTGCCACCTTTTCCTTAGCAAGGAGAGGGTTGGAACGCAGTTCCGGGGTGAGGTTCTTTCTTTGCCGGGTACAATCACAGTATGAACGATCCTGTCCTGCTTGACCCTGTCACGCTCGTGCGTCAGTTATCCCGCCGGGCGGTGGAAGTGGACGAAGCGCAGACACTCTTTGACGAGCTGAACCTTGCGGCAATGAACGCGATTGGGGCCGACCGGGCGTTTGTAGCGCTCGCGCATGACGGCACTGGAGAGCTGGCGCTGGTCTCCACAGCCGGGGCCGGCTGGACCGACGAGTTCCGGGCGCTGCGCCTCCAAATAGACGAAGACCCGCACGGCGGGCAGCGGCGCAGCGGCATCACGTCTCATGTCGCCGCCACCGGCCAGCCGTACATCACCGGCAATGTCAGCGCCGACCCCTACTACTTCGCGTTCTTTGACGACGTTTCCAGCGAGATCGCCGTGCCGCTCCTCGACAGTAACGGCCACACGCGGGGCGTCATCAACATTGAAAGCTTTCAGTCTAACTATTTCACCCCCGACCACCTGCGCCTGGTGCAGTCGCTCGCCGACCTCGCCGTTTTGCGGCTTCTCTCCGACGGCTACCGCAACCGGGAGGCGGCGCTGGTGGAAATCGGCAAAGACCTGAGCGCCATCGCCGACACCGATCAGCTTATGCGCCGGGTGGTGGACGTGGCCGCCGCCCAGCTTCGGTTCGAGGACTGCTCCGTCTTTGTGCTGGACCGGGACCGGCAGCATCTCACGCTGCAAGCCGCACGGGGCGGGCTGGCCGAGCGCATCGGCACGGCGATTTACCCGGTTGGCGAGGGCTTAACCGGCTGGGTCGCCCTTTACGGCGAACCGATCCGTACAGTCAGCCCGCGCGAGGACCCGCGCTGGCAGGGCCGCTTTGAAGAGTTTCCCTCTACCGAAGTCGGCGCGTTCCTGGCCGTCCCGATCTTCGGGCGTTCCGGCATTTTGGGCGTCCTGCGCGTCCTGCGCCGCAAGAGCGCTGCGCCCTGGTTCCGTCGCGAGTTCACCGAAGACGACGAAAGCGTTCTTTTGACGATTGCGTCCCAGCTCGGCACAGCGATTGAGAACAGCCGCATTTTAGACCGTTTAGTCAACACCGAGCGCATGGCGGCCTGGGGCGAGTTGTCCGCAAAAGCCGCCCATATGATCGGCAACCGGACGTTTGCGATCAAAGGCGACTTGAACGAGCTGGAGTACCGTCTGTCGGAACCTGAAGACAAGCGCGGCGAATACCAGGCCCTGGCGGAGGCCATGCGCCGGGGCATCTTCCGGCTGGAAGAAATCTTGCAGGAGTTCCGGGACTTTGTGCGGGCCACCCAAATCTCGCTGGCCGAGTACGACTTGAACGAACTAATGACCCAGTGTGTCAACGAGAGCTTTCCAAAGCGCAGCCCGGTGACGCTGACACTGGACCTTGCGCCTCATCTGCCGCCGATCCACGCCGACGGCCCGCGCCTCAAGCGAGCCTTCTCGGAGCTTGTCGAAAACGCGCTGTCGTTCCAGCCCGACGCCGGCACGCTGACGATCCGCACGTCCCGCGCCGACCCAGCCGAAGCCAACGCGCTGGCCGATCTGTCGCGCGGCCGCGCCTACCTCAAAATCGAGTTCTTGGACAGCGGCCCCGGCATTCCCGCCGACATCAAGCCGCGCATCTTCACGCCGTTTTTCACGTCCCGCGCCCGTGGTCTCGGCCTCGGCCTGAGCATCGTCAAAGGCATCATAGACGCCCACCGGGGCGGCATTGTCGAAGTCGGCGAGCCAGGCGAGGGCGCCCACTTTGTCGCCTTTCTGCCGACGAATGGAGCCTGAATTGTTCCGAACAGCCTGTCTTTCCTTTGCCTTGATTTTTACACTTCACGCAAACGCCATGCCAGAAACTACGCCAACTCATACCATCACTGCGCCGGGGGCGCACCTTATCAAAGCCGCAGGCGGCTTCGAGTTCACCGAAGGCCCGGCCTGCGACTCTCGCGGCGACATCTACTTCACCGACCAACCGAACGACCGCATCTTAAAGTGGCACGCGGCGGACGGCACGATCACGACGTTCAAGCAGGGCTGCGGACGGGCCAACGGAACGTGCTTCGACGCGCACGGCGATCTGTGGACCTGCTCCGACGAGCATAACGCCCTGTGGCGCATCGCCCCCGACGGCACTGCTACGGTTGTAATATCAAATTACGACGGCAAGCGGCTGTGCGGCCCAAACGATGTCTGGGTGCGCCCCGATGGCGGCCTTTACATTACCGACCCGTTTTATGTCCGCTCCTACTGGCAGCATGGCCACAAAGAGCAGGACACCGAGGGCGTCTATTTTCTGCCGCCCGGCGGCAAAGCTTTAGTCCGCGTCATCGGCGATTTCGTCCAGCCGAACGGCCTTATCGGCACGCCCGACGGCAAAACCCTGTATGTCGCCGACATCGGCGATAACAAGACCTACTCCTACACCATCGCCCCCGACGGCTCGCTCTCAAACAAGCACTTGTTCTGCCACCTCGGCTCCGACGGCATGACCATTGACAGCGGGGGCAATGTCTACCTCACCGGCCACGGCGTTACCGTCTTTGACCACACGGGCGCTCAAATCCTGCACCTGCCCATCCCCGAAGACTGGACCGGCAACATCTGCTTCGGCGGCACAGACCGCCATACTTTGTTCATCACCGCCAGCCGCAGCGTCTATACCCTCCAAATGCGCGTCCACGGCGTCGGCAGTCAGTAGTTGGTGCTTTGCGGTTTGGGGCCTGTAAGCCAATGCAGTGTCAGCCCAAATAGTAAGCCGCTAAAGCAGCCTAAAACGCCGAAAAGTGCCGCGTTAATGCCTGCGTAAGTCTCGTCGGTCAAAGGAAGCGGAAGGCCCTGAGAATGCAAAGCGCGTACCGCAATTAATTTCGCGACGTAACCTCCGACTGCGCCTGCGATAGAAAACGCGGCTGTGATAAATAAGATTGTTTTCATGGATATTGATCCGAACCATGCCATGAATGGCACGGCTATTGGGCGCAGACGCCACGAAGTACCGCTTCGCGGCACTAGAAACCATTCACGGTTGCCGGCATTTAGTGTCGGAGACACTCTCACTCAACAGTAGCCCGGTACTTCAGTGCCGGGTCTTTTTCTGAGTCAGGGTCAAGAGGGTAGGGGCAAGCCCTGTGCCCTACACCAAACCCGTTTTTCAGCCCCGCGAAGCGGTGCTTTACGGCGTCTGCGCCCAATAGCCGTGCCATTTATGGAGCAACTGCACCCGGCGGCATGGTCTTCATCTTGGTGTTTTCTGTGACCTCATTATGACACAGTTCACCGGGGAACAGGAATGGCGCTGAGGGCTTCTTCGATCATCTGCATTCCCGTGAGGCCGCCGTAGCGGGTCTTGGTGTCAAGCATCATGCGGTGGGCCAGCACCGGGACAGCGAGGGCATGGATGTCGTCGGGCAGGACGTAGGCGCGGCCTTCGGTCAGGGCGCGGGCCTGGGCGGTGCGGAAGAGCGTCAAGGAGCCGCGCGGGGAAACGGCGAGGCGAATGCGCGGGTCATGGCGGGTCCAGTCTACGAGGCGCAGGATATACTCGGCGAGCGACTGGTCTACGACGACTTCCCGGACTTGATTTTGCAGGGAAACAATGTCCACGCCGGTGACGACCGGCTCTAAGCTGTCAAATGGATGCTGTTTATTTTGGCCGTACAGAATTTCAAGCTCGTGCGACAAGTCGGGATAACCGAGGGTGATTCGGACGGCGAAGCGGTCTAACTGGGCTTCGGGCAGGGGGTACGTTCCCTGAAAGTCGGTCGGGTTCTGAGTGGCGACGACGAAGAACGGGTGGGGCAGGTCGCGCTGCAGGCCGTCTACCGTGACTTGCCCTTCGCTCATCACTTCTAAAAGCGCGGACTGGGTGCGCGGCGACGTTCGGTTGATCTCGTCGGCTAAAACAATGTTCGCGAAAACAGGGCCTTCGCGGAAGGTGAACGAGCCGTCGCCAGGATTGTAAAAGCTGGATCCGGTGATGTCAGCGGGCAATAAATCAGGCGTAAACTGAATGCGCCGAAAAATGCCATCCATCGAGCGGGCCAGCGACTTTGCAAGCGTCGTTTTGCCCGTTCCCGGCACGTCTTCCAAGAGCGTGTGGCCGCCCGCGAGAAGCGCGATCAGCAGAAGCCGAATAGATTCGGACTTGCCGCGAATGACCGAAGCGAGATTGGCTTCAATGCGCTCAATGGTCTCGGCGGGTGCAGCGGCTGCAAGTAAGGTCAAGTGTTTTTCTCCAAAGTCTGTTCCAAAATCTGTAAGTTCTGCTCCATCTGCGCGAGGTCGGCAGGCGACGGGGCCGGGCCGAACCGCGCCCGGCTGTAGTCCTGCACGAAGCCGCGCAGGGCGGCGTCATTGTCCATCTCCGCCGCGTGCAGATGTTCCGGCCAGGTGCGGGTTTCAGGGACGGGCAGGCCGCGCCGGGCCAGCAGCGCCTCAAAACGGGCCGACAGCGCAAGAAGCGCGGCATCGGGGCTTGAGTAGCGGAAGCCGGGTGCCGACGCCCGTCGGCTTTTCCAGTGGCGATAAACTTGCGGCACTAAAAGGCCCAGGACCAAGAGCAGAAACACCGTGCCTTTTTGGAGCCAGTCCGCCGTCAGCGCCCAGGTACGAACCGCGCCCAGTACGTCCTGCAACCCTTCCCAGACCCGCCAGTAAAAGGGGATCGGCCCGGCCAGCGCGTCCGGCCTGCCCCCGCCGGGCGTCGCGTCTACCGTCACCCAGCCCGCGTCCGGAACCCAGCTTTCCGCCCAGGCGTGGGCATCGCGCTGGCGCACCAGCAGCGTGCCCCTGCTATCCCCTTCGTGCGCGAAATAGCCGCTGACGTAGCGGGTCGGCACCCCGGCGGCCCGGAGCAGAATCACGGCGGCGGACGCAAAATACTCGCAGTGGGCGGCTTTGCGTTGCAAAATGAAGCTTGAGATCGGCTCCCCCGGCCCCGGATTGACTGAGAGGCTGTAGGCGTTGTTGGTCTGCAAGAACCGAACAATCGCCGCGATTTTGGCGTTTGCCGTTTTCTGGGGATCGGCGGCTTCGTGCGCTTGGACGATCACCCGCCGGTCAATTTCCGGAGGCACGGCGAGGTCCCGCGCCGTCTCCTGCGAGGTCGGCGGGGCGTTAAAGAGGCCCGGCTTTCCTTCGGTGACATCATATGTCAGCGTGGAAGTATCAGTTGTCGGCGTCCTGAGCGGCCCGTCGCTCTGGGTGGCCCATTCAAGCGAATGCGCGTCTTCCGCGACAATCGCCGCCGAATGCAGGGGCGCGAACAGCAGACCGCCGGCGTCGTCCAAACGCTCATAACGCGCTTTTGGCCCGGCGACGTTCGGCTGACGCGGTAAATTCAAAAAGACGCGCTGCTCCAGCGACGGTCCCCAGGTCCGGCCTGTGTAAGTGTCGAACGTCATGCCGCGCAGGTACGGGTCATCGCCGGAATTGCTTATCCGCAGAACCCGCGTCAGTGAGTCGCGTAGGGTAAACGACGACCCCAAAATCGGCTGACCGCTCATGCCCATGCTCGGCGACAGCCGCCGCGTCGGCAGCGCCTGCGACCCTAAGAAATTCAAATCATTCTTGTACCGAGCCACGGCAGCATGGGTCAGCCCGCCGAGCGTCAGCGCCGCCAGCACCGGCAGCAGGGCGTACCGAAGTGCGCCGAAGCCTTGCGAGCGCTGCCGGAAGCCAGGCAGCGCCAGCGTGAAGAACAAAAAGAACAGCGGGGCTAAGTACCACAAATAGCGTGATGCCTCTTCAAGCGTGCTGCACCCGACCAAAAACACCATTGCCGAAAGAAAGACCGTAAACGGCGCCCGCGCCCCGCCGGTCGGCTCCCGCCGCCAGAATTGAAGCATCAGCTCGGCGGCACAGATCAGCGCAAACGAGTACAGATAGCGCGTGTCGAAGAACGCATTGTCGTCTTTGACGGCATTGATCAGATACCCGAAGATCGCCGCGCCTATCGCGATAGCCCGCAGAGTCCACTTGGTCAGCGTCTCGTTCGGGAACCGTGCTGAAACCGCATACGACGCGAGAAGTGCCAAGCCCAGGCAAATGAGCGGCACCCACGCCCCACTGCTGAGGGCAAGCGCGGCATAGGCGAGCAGAGCCGCCACGGCGGCAGGCCACGGTGGACGCTGATAGGCTGTTGCTGTTGTCAAGCTCATAGTCAAAATGCTAGTCCCGGCGTACCTCACCCGGCCGCTCCGCATCAACCCTTTCCTTCCAAAAGGAGAGGGCTGGGGTGAGGTATTTCTATATCTCGTCCACGCCCGCCGCGATTTGGGTTGATGTCAGTGTCGGCCATTCGCCCGGCGGCAGGGCAGGGGGCGTGTCCCGGACAATGAGTATTTTAAGGCCCGCGCCGGTATCCCGCAGCCGCTCTGCAAACTCCTGCCGGGCCGCATCCCAGTCCAAAAATATGCAGACAATTAGTGTCGTCTGCCCCATCTGCCCCGATAGCTCCTGCTCAAGCTGTTCCCAGTCCGTATCGCTGTTGACGCGCGTATCGGCGCTGACTTCAGCCAGCAGGTCCAGCGCCGGACCCAGCGCGGCGAGATCCAGACCGTTCGGCAGGGCGTGAACATCCGGCCCGGCAGCGAGAAGGTCCAAAGCAAACTCGGAACGGGCGCAATATTCGCAGACCGCCGCCGTCAGCGACACGGCGCTCTCAAACGACGGCGGGGGCGGCAGGCCGGGCGGAGCGGGGGCATGGGTGTCTAAAATGACCGTGACGCGCTGCAAGAACTCTTCCCGGTACTCCCGCACCACCGGGCGGCTCAGGCGGGCCGTCGCCCGCCAGTCAATCGCGCGGACCGGGTCCCCTTCCCGGTACTCCCGGCTGCCGATAAACTCAAACGAGTCGCCGAGCTGGAACGCCGACGCGGTCCCGCCCGGCTGGTAGCGCCGCCCGCGCGGGGTCTCAAAGCGTGCCAGCGGCGTGAAACGGGGCGTCACCCAGAGCGTGCGCGGCATAGGGAACACCTGCTGCGCCGCCATCAATCCCAGCGGGAACGCCGTTTCCACCCGGAACCCCCGCAGGCGAAAGACGCCGCGCTTTTTGCACCGCAGCTCTAAAAACACCCGCGCGGTGTCACCTGCCGCAAGCGCCGGCAGCTCCGCGCCGTCTTCGCTGACGGCATCCACTTCCGGCGGCAGCCGATCCGGCAGCACCGTCAGCTCGACTCCGCCCCGCCCCACAGCCTGCACAGAAACATCTGCCGTCAGCGTCTCACCCGCCTGTACCCGGTCGATGTGACTTGCCGACAGCGAGACGCGCGGCCTGCCAAGCCACATTCCCGCAAATGCCACAGCCCACAGCCCAATCGAATAAGCAAACGCAACATAAAACTGCTGGTCCAGCGAGACCGAGCTGAAGGCCGTGAAGAACAGCGTCGCTGCGACAAAGTAATGCCCGGCCCGCGTAAACCGCTGGGTCCAGACCCGCCAGACCCACGGGAACAGCAGTCCTTGAAACAGCGGATGGTAGCGGATGTCTTTAGTCGGCGTAAACGCCGACAGCGGCGGCAGGTGGGTGTTGAGCGACAGCGCGACCAGCTTCCGGTGTCCCGCACCGGGAAACGGGTTCGGCGCGTCAAAGCTGCGGTCGGGAATGAAGGGAGTAGAAGGGGGCGTTGGCATGACGGTATCAGTATACCGCGAATGAGCCGGTCTGTTATTTCAGCAGGGCAATGAACTCTGAAACGGTCAGGCCGGCATCGTCTATGATGTTCTTCAGCACTTTCGGGTGGAGAATTTTCGGGCCATGAAATGGAACGGTGACGCGCCGGCCCTGCGGATCGTGATAGATCATGTGACTGCCGCTGGAGCGAGACAGCGTAAAGCCGACGTTTGAGACGGCGCGGATGGCTTCGCCGGCTGTGACACGCGGAAGACGAGCCATTAGGCGGCAACCTGTAGGGTGGCGACGCTCACCATCTCTGGTAACTCAATGGTTTCTCCTTGCGCCATACGGTCCTGGAGATGGAGAATTACAGCATCTTTGATGTTTGCCAGTGCTTCCTCATAAGTCTCTCCCTGGGTATAGCAACCCTGCAAGGTAGGACACTGAACAAAGTAGCCGTCGGCGTCCTTCTCAATCACAATCGGCAAAGTGTAGTGGGTCATTGCAGCCTCGCCTTTATTGTACCTGTTTTACGGGAGCTTATCTTCACGGGAACTCAATGCACTGTCAGAGCAGATCTACCCGGCGGCCACGTTGCCGCGTTCATCGAAGGGTAAAAGGGTTGGGGCGATCCTTATCGGGTTGCCGAGCGAGTTACCTGCTGCTATTCTCCGAGGAATGACCGAATTTTCTGAGATTTCATTCGCCGTGCAATGCTCAATGCACTTTCTCCATGTCTGTTCTTTAGATACTTATCTGCTTTGCTGTCTAAAAGCAGTTTAACAGCAATGGGATCTTCCCGACGTACTGCATTCATCAGTGCCGTAGTGCCATCATCATAATGAGCATTCACATGAGCTCCCGCTTTTAGAAGCATTCGCATGATCTTGACATGGTCAATATCTGTGGCGACAACCAACGGGGGGCTGCTGTGATTGACTGGATTCAGGCTCGCACCGTTCTTCAGGAGAAACTTTACCATTGCCAAGTGGTTGTTCAGCACTGCACAGTCCAGCGCAGTGAGTCTGATGGAGTCAAAAGAGTTGATCTTGGCTCCATGGTTAATCAGCAAACCAGCGATGGACGTATTTCCTTTCTGTGCGGCACGCATCAGCAAGGTTCCGCCATCTCGGTAATAGCCGTCGTTAACCTCTGCGCCCCGGTTAAGAAAAGTACGAACCGAGGACACTTTTCCCGCTTCAATTGCCTCATAGAGATTCCCTGGTGTTTGCAGCGTGCCTTGCCGTTTACCCATGTTCATCCATGGTTTCGCGTGTACATTCTGAACACTGCTGACTGACAAGAGAACCAGCGTCAGTGCGAACAGGGCTATTCTCGGTCCCATAATTCAACTTACCATTCTCAGTCCGGCTGGCGGGAGAAGCGCAGCGCGGTAGTCGTATTCGGCAGGGTCAGCAGCAGCAGGTCGCCATCGAAGCGGTAGCGGATGGTCTTGACATCGCCGTCAATGTGCAGCACCTGCCCGTTCTCGATGCCGCGCGTCATGGTTTCCGTCAGCACTCCATTATCGGCGGTGTAGGTGGACTCCCGGCTGATGTTCTGCCGGGGTGAGACAAGCGTTTCCGCCTCCAATCCATTTTCCCGAAACCGCATGGTCATCAGCGCCTGAACGCCGGTCTCCGACGGCACATAGCCCGCCCATTTCCCGACAATCTTGCTCGCGGTCGGGGCCGCCGCCGCGTCCGAGCAGAGCGTATACAGCGTGGTCGGCGTGAGGCGCCGCTCCTGCGTGATGCGCCAGCCGCCTGCGCCGCTGACCCAGTGGTCGCGGACGGCTTCTTCCACGGTCGCCGTCTGCGACACGCCCAGCCCGGCGACTTTCGATGTGACTGTGAGCCGCCGCACGGCCTTCACCGTGGCTTCTTTGCCGGTCTTGTCCGTCGAAAACTCATCCAGAGTCGTCGTCGGCGCCGACCACGCGATGCCGCTGCCGAACAGCTTGGTCAAGTCCTCGCGCGGCCCGGCGGTTCCATTGGACGGGTTGCCCTCGGCGTCGTAAATCAGCACGTTCGGGCTGTACCCGGCCAGCGCCCCCGCGACATCTTTACTGCGGAACGCCGCATCACGGGCCGCATAAATCGCCGCCAAAGATGTTTGAGGATCCGGCTTGGCGCGCGCCTGAATAAGACAGAAAAAAGACAGCAAAGACACTGGGAACAAAAGCGAGAAGGGACGGCGCGAAATCATGCGAGTTTCCTCCGTTGACGACAAGAGGCTGCGTTGTCTGGGCGAAACCAAAGAGCGCTTGCCGGGTACAAAGAGCAGGTTTGGTATAGTATACCGTAGATTGCTTCGTGTCGCAAATAGGACCAGCCTAGGAAGGAAATTCAGGGATTTAAGAAATAGCGGAGCAGGACTCGCGACGGTTTTCCGCGAACCTAACAGCTTCTGATGGCAGGCGGGAGAAAGTTTATGGTGCGGGTTTTGTTTGTGTGTTTAGGTAACATCTGCCGGTCGCCGATGGCGGAGGCGGTCTTTGCTCATAAGGTTCGAGCGGCGGGATTGGAAGAAGTGATTGAAGCAGACTCGGCGGGAACGGGGGACTGGCATGTCGGGGAGCTGCCCCACCGGGGGACGCGAGCGCTGCTGAAAGAGCGTAAGATCACCTACACGCATGCGGCCCGGCTGGTGACGCCGGGCGATTTAGAGGCGTTCGATTATGTGCTGACGATGGACAATCAAAACCTGGCGAACGTTCTGGCGCTTGGAACAAGCCGGGCTGTCGTGCGTCCATTTTTAGACTACGCCCCGCATCTGCCGCTGCGCGAAGTTCCCGATCCATATTTCACCGGCGACTTTGCGGAAACATACGCGCTCGTGGGCGCAGCGGCGGACGGCCTGCTGGCGGCGATCCGGGCGGAGCATGGGGTTTAGAGCAGGCCCGCCGGCATTGCCGGCAGGGTCAGCGTGAACTGGGTCGCGCCGGGGCGGCTGCGGACGGTGATCGCGCCGCCGTGGGCTTCGGCGATCCGGCGGCAGGAAAAGAGGCCGAGACCCGCGCCGTCGGGCCGGGTCGTGAAGAACGGATCAAACAGGCGCTTTTTGTTCTGCGGCGTGATGCCGGGGCCGGTGTCCCCAATCCGTACCCGTGCGCCTTGTCCGCCGCCGCTGATTGCGTAGGGAGCAAGCGAGACCGACAGCGTCCCGCCGCCGGTTGCTCGCATGGCCTGGACGGCGTTCAGGATCAAGTTCACCAGCACCTGCTCCATCTGCACCGGGTCGGCGGAGACGCGCGGCAGATGCGGGGAAGCGGTGCAGACGATAGCAACATTCTCCAGCCTGGCCTGCGGGTGGACGAGCCGCAGGATTTGGGACACAAGCTCGGCTAAATCCGTCGGCTCACGCTCAATCAGTTCCGGCTTAGCGAGGGCCAGCAGGCGGTGGGTCAAGAGCGCCAGACCGTCAATCTGACGGCGCATGGCTTGGAGCGATTCCGTCCGCAACGCCGGGTCATCTTGGTCCGCCAGCGAGATTTCAATGGTAAGCGGCGTCAGCAAATTGCGGATGTCGTGCGCCACCGACGCCGCGAGCAAGCCAACCGCCGACAATTTCTCGGTCTCAAAAAGCTGCTGCTGGGTCAAGGACAGCGTGTTCTCGGCTCGGTCCAAGCGCCCTGTGACGGTCCTCAGCGCCGACGCAAGCTGCCGGGACTGCTCTTTAAGCTGGGCGGCCTGTGCCCGAACTTTGTCTTCCATGCCTCGCGTGCGCGTGATGTCCAGAAACGTCCACAGCCGCCCAATAATGCCGCCGTCTTCGCCGATGACCGGCGCGGTGTAGCGGCGCAGGAGGCGGTGCTTCGGCGCCATGATCTCGACTTCATCTTCCAGAATCCGCCGAGGGTCGGCATAAACGGCTTCCAGCATTTTGATAAATCCGGCGCCGTCTTTGAGGCGCGGCGCAAGATTGCGACCGACGTAATCCGGCTGGGTGCTGAGCGTTTCAATGCTGTCCATCCCGAACATCTCGCAGAAGCGCCGGTTGCAGAGCTGGTCGGTCCGGGCAGGGTCAGACAGCAGCACCCCGTAGTCCGAGGCCCGAAGCAATGCTCTCAGCAGCAGCAGCTCATCGTTTTCGGTCATAGCAGAAAGCCCCCACCCCCAGCCCCTCCCCCACGACGGGAGAGGGGGGCCTCACTTTACCCCCATCTGCCGGCCGAGACCGGATGGGTCGAAATAAGCCGACGACCGGGTGACTTTGTCGCCCTCAATCTCTAGAATCGTGACGCCGGAATACGACAGCGGGGAGCCGTTGAAGCTCGTGCCTTCGGTGGTCCATTCCAAAGCCGCGCTGCCGTCTGAGGCGATGACATTGCGGAACTTGGACTTGGCGGTCTCAAATGACCCTCGATACTCGGTCCAGAACGTCTTCGCCCCGTCCGGCCCCTGGTACTGATCCGGCGCGATGACATTGCCGACCGACGCATTCTCCGCATACAGCGCCGTCAGCGGCCCGGCATCCTTCGTTTCTTCCAGGGTCCATAACGCTTCAATAAACGCATTCGCAACTTTGTCTGACATATTCCACTCCACGGCATTTTCTAGCATTATGCGAACATTCGGCCCGGAGTTAAACCAAGAACGGCAAGTAAGAACCCCTCCCGCTCGTTCCTCACTCCCTCCCCTGCTAGGGAAGGGCTCAAGATTAGCCCAGGGCAAAAAGCAATAGCCCCTGCCTCTTATTATGAGACAGGGGCTTTTGTCGTCTGTACCGCTTCTCTCTTGCTCTACCCTAACAGGGGAGGGAGCGAGGAACGAGCGGGAGGGGTTCTTACTTGCCGTTGGCCAGATAGGTGAACCCGGTCGGGCCGGTGTACTTTGGAATTTGGCCGCCAAAGGAGGCGGGCATCAGGCCGGCTGCAACTGTGCCGCCCGCGTTGAGAATCTGATCAGGAGTCAGCGGGTCGTCAGCCCCGAAGAAGGGCAAACTCGGCGCGAGCGGACTTTTATCAGTAGCAAGCGGCGCGGTTTGAAGTTTCTGAGCAATGCCAGGCAATTGGTTGTAGGCATAGGCCAGGGAAGCGGCATGGCGGGCTTCGACGCCCAGGAACGCCGCCGCGGTGGCCAGGAACGGCGACCCTAGCAGCGGGCCGGCACCGCCCACATAGGCCCCCACGCCGACGGTTTCGGCCACCGACAGGTTCGCAACCACATCGGAGCGCTGAAGGCTGTTGATGCCGAAGTCATACGCAAAGCCCAATGTGTTTGCGGATGTACTGAGGAACGGGTTCATGTTGGGAGCGCCGTACAGCGTCGTGGCAAGAATGTCCCGCTGCTGCATTTCCGTCTGCGCGAAGCCGTTGACCAGCAGGATATCCAGGTTTGCGCCGGTGTCGCCGCTGCCGAGGCCCAGGCCGGTGATGGGGTTGCCGAAATTGTCGGTTCCGCCGCTGCCGAGGCGGGCAATGCTCTGGCGGTAGCGCTCGGCTTCCAGAGTTTCCACGAACAGCGCAAAGTTCACGACTTGAACGTCGGTTCTGGCTGTCGGATAGTTCGTGGATGTGCTCGGAATTTGAAGCGCACTCGCACTCGGCGTGGCCGGAGGCGCGGCGAAGGTAAGCAGCACATGGGTTGTGGGCGTAGCTGCCTGGGCGGAACGCGCGGACAGCAGGCCGGCGGCGGCGACGCCTGCCGCAGCCAGGGCCGCACCGGTAAGAAGTTTATCGCTCATGAAAAGAGGACCTTTCTAGAATTACATCACGAAGAACGGCTGGACGGCAGCCAAAACCTGCTTGGGTGTCAGATAAAACTCGGCGGTTCCCGGCAAGACGCCGCCGGCGAATAGCGGGTCAACGGCAGCCGATGGGATTTTCGCGTTCGCAAGCGGCTGGGCTCCGCCGGTCGCGTTGTACGGGCCGGGGGCCGCAGTGGCGTTCGCCGAGATGTTGCCCAGCGTCAGGTTGATGACGGCTGAGTGACGCGACTCGGTCGAGTAGATCGAGGACGCCGCTTCCACTAAAGTTGGGTTGGTCAGGAAGCCCGCCGCGCCGAGGTAAGCCGAAACGCCGGTTTCTTCCGCCGTCAGGATGACCTTCAGGATCGTCGAAAGGGTCGCGCCCGGAACGAGGCCCGCCGCTGCGGCAGAATAGCCCTTCGGGTTTGGCGGGACGGGCGTGCCGCCCAGGGTCGGGATGAACTGCTGGAGGAAGAGGCCGTGTGCCTGCTCAACATAGGCAAACTGCTGCAAGTACAGGAAGCCCGCCGCCGCCTGCGGGGCGGTCAATGTGCCGGGGGAAACGGCCAGAGTATAAGCGCTGGCGTTGTTCGCAGGCAGGGGCGCGGTGATCGGCTGGCCCGCCGCGATGTTTAGCGCCTGGCGGTACAAGTCACCTTCCAGAAGCTCCAGGGTCAGCGCGAAGTTCAGAACGACAAGGTTCTCATTCTGGCCGGGGATGTTCGGGAAGTTCGTTTGGTCGGCAAACGAGGTCAAGCCGGTGCCGGGGCTGGTCGGGCTGCTGCCGCCGCCGTTGCCGGACCCGCCGCAGCCGGCGAGAAGCGCGGCGGCCGCGGTGCCGAGGCCCGCCGCGCTCATGCGGGCGAGGAAGACACGCCGGCTGACCGCATCGTGCAGGAGGTCATGGGACATGGGAAAAGTTCCTTTTCTAGTGCGAAAGTCTACGTTGCAGAGTGCGCTTTGGGTGAGCCGGGATCATTCCAAGACTCCGCAAGGCGCGGTGAGGCCGAACAGTGGTTTTTTTCGGTCTTTCTATTATACATGAAAAAACCTTAAACTCAGTCAAGTTGTTTGCAGTTCTTTGTATACGTTTTGGAGAGTTAGAAAAGAACCATGTGTTGAAACACACGGCTACACGGCGCGGACGCCACGAAGTACCGCTTCGCGGCACTGGAAACAAAATGATCCAGGGTCTTTATCTTGTTCTTAACCCCGCGAAGCGGTGTTTTGTGGCGTCTTCGCCGTCTAGCCGTGTGTTTCAACACATGGTTCCTGGCGGACACAAAAACGCCCGGCCTACTCATCAAGAGCAGGCCGGGCATTACTTTTCGGAACTTCATCATCAATTAGATGAAAACAAAGCCTTTGGGGCCGGAGATCGGGTTGATGACGCCGGTTCCGCTGACCGTCGTGTCCATCGCAACCATGTTCGGTGTGCCGCCGTAAAGGATCACGTCCGGCGCAAGCGCCATGTCCAGACCTGTGCCGCCGCCGGTGCCGAGGTCTTTGACTGGGTAAGCCAAAGGCGCGGTGGCAAGCTTCGGGGTTTCGTTGAACAGCGGGCTGTTCAGCAGAATGGCGACCGCCGTGGTGTGGCGGGCTTCCGTGCCGAGGATGGATGCCGCAATGCCGAGGTACGGGCCGCCGGGGGTCAGGCCGCCGGGGCCTGCGCCGCCGAGGTAGGCCGAAACGCCGGTCTGCTCGGCGGCATACACAAGCTGGACCGTCTGAAGGCGGGTCAGCGGGGGGGTGCCGAAGTTGTTGGTGTTGGCAAACCCGAAGTCAAACTTCGCACCGGCGGCGGTGACCCAGTTGCCGCCGAGGTTAGTGGTCAGGAAATCCCGATGCTCAGCCTCAATGGCGGCGAAGGTGGAGAGGTAAGTGACATCCGCGCCGGAAACGTTCAGGCCGGTGATGGTATTGCCGAACATGTCCGTGCCGCCTGTGGTCAGCCGCAGGATCGCCTGGCGGTAAAGCTCGGCTTCCAGGGTTTCCAGGGCCAGCGCAAAGTTCAGGACTTTGATGTCCGGGCCGGCGGCGGTCGTCAGAGACGCAAACGTGCCGACCGGGATCGGGACCGAAGTGGTCCCGGCGATTTTCGGGTCGGCGGTAAAATACAGTGTTACATGCGTTGGCATGGGTAAAGGTACCTTTCGTAATTTAACGGCGTTCAGCCGTGCTTAAAGGAAGAACTGCCTAACGGCGGCCAGCACGGCTTTCGGCGTCTGTGCGAACTCAAACTCGTTTGCCGCAACACCCTTTGCAGGCTGTGCGCCGCCAACATCGCCGGTCGGGCCGGTGGGCAGGCCAAGCGTGTAATTGACGCCGGACGAATGCCGCGCTTCCGTCGAGTAGATGCTGGACGCGATCTGGACGTAAACGGGGTTTTTCAGGTAGCCCGCTGCGCCGAGGTACGCCGTCACGCCGGTTTCTTCGACGGTGCGGATCAGCTTCGTGATGCTGTAAAGGTCGATGCCAGCAAAGGGAGCGACGCTGTAGCCGTTTGCGTTTGCGGGAACCGGCGTTGCGCCGGCCTGGGTGATTGCCGCGCGGAGGAAGTCGCGATGCGCCGCTTCGACCGCCGCGTACTGCTGAAGGTACAAAAAGGCGATGGGGGCGAGAGTCGGGTCTGGGAACGCGCCGTTCGGGACCGCCTGCGTGTAGGACAAGCCGCCGTCCGCCGGCAATGGCGTCGTGAGCGGCTTGCCCGCCGCGATGTTCAGGGCCTGGCGGTAGATGTCCGCTTCCAAAGTTTCCAGGGTCAGCGCGTAATTGAGAACGACGACATCCTCGCTCGCGCCGGGGATGCCGGGGAAGTTCGTCGGGTCGGCAAACGAGGTCAAGCCGGCGCCGGGGCTGACCGGGCTGCTGCCGCCGCCGTTGCCGGACCCGCCGCAGCCGGCAAGGAGCGCTGCGGCCGCTGTGCCGAGACCTGCCGCCCCCATGCGGGTCAGGAACGTGCGCCGGCTAACGGCGTCACGCAGGAAATCGAGAGGATGAGAGGTATCGAGAGAATCAGACATCGGGAGACCCTTTCTGCTGTCATGCCGCGATGGGCAATCTTTGTAACACTTTAGTATACTCTCCCTTTTCACAGTTTACCTGCAAGAAGATTGATTTCAGGTTACAAATGTTACCTAAGAAATCACGAGTTTCCCGGCGTCGGTGGGTATGATAGCTTCAGAGGATAGACAATGATCACAGTTGCCAACCGAATTACTGTCAAGCCGGAATACGCCGAAGCATTTGAGGCGGCATTTCGCGAACGGGCAGGGCTGGTCGATGGGATGCCGGGTTTTGTTTCCAATCAAGTCCTGCGCCCTGCCAACGAAGGCGACCCGTATGTCGTGCTGACGCTCTGGAACAGCCGCGAAGACTTTTTGAACTGGGTGCGCTCGGACGCTTTCACGAAAGGCCACGCCCAGTCGGGGACGCTGCCGCGTGATGCTTACCCTCAGCCGAATGTCCTAGAAATGCACGAAGTCGTCTCCGATTCGTCGCGCCCGGAACTCGCCCCGGAGCCGCATGGCGGACCGTTCAAGATGCACTGATTACTTTTTTTAGCGGCAGGCTTGACATCCACATTTTTCCCTGCCATAATTAGTTCAACAATTCTACAAATAAAGAAACGATGAACCTGAATGAACGAAGCGTTGGATTTGGCCGCGATGTTCAAAGCGCTGGGCGACCCGACCCGTCTCCGCATCTTTGAGTTCCTGTGCGCCTGCTGCGGCCCGGTTGCCGTCGAAGAAACCGGCGAAGTGCGTCCCGTGCTGGGGCCGACCGTCGGCGAAGTCTGCTGCCAAGTCTTAGGGACGGACAAAATCCCATCGTCGGTTTCCTTTCATCTAAAAGAGCTGCGCCAAGCCGGACTCATCACCATGGAGCGGCGCGGCAAGAACATGATCTGCGGCGTCAACCAGGACGCCGTCGCCCGGCTCGCCGCCTATTTCAGCCGGTCTATGACAACCACAACAAGCGGCGACTGCTGCGAGTAACTCTTTAGAAAGACAACATCCCATGAAGCTCAGTCAATTTACCGGCCTGCTGCAAGCGCACGCCGACAAGCCGTTCCATTTAGTTTTGCCCGGCGGCAGCGCCGTCCCAGTCTCGTTCCATATCACCGAGGTCGGACACGTTTCCAAAAAGTTCATTGACTGCGGCGGCAAGCTGCACACGGTCCAAACCTGTCAATTACAAGCCTGGCTCGGCAGCGACACCGATCACCGGCTTTACGCGGGCAAGATGGCCGGGGTACTGGGGTTGGCCGAAGCCAAAGGCGTCCTGCCGGCGGGTGAAGACCTGGACATGGAGATTGAATACGAGGATACCGCGCTTTCGCAGTACCCGGTCGCCGGCTATGCCGTCACGCCCGAAGCCGTCGTGCTGACGCTTGCCGCGAAGCACACCGACTGCCTCGCAAAAGAATCGTGCCTGCCTTCCCTGCCCATGGCGGCAGGTGCAGACGCCGGCTGCGGCTGCGGCCCGTCCGGGTGCTGCTGAACCTAGAGGGATACACTCAATGAGTACCACCGTCGCCACCTGTCACCCGTCCGTGACAGGGAGGCTTTCGTTTCTAGACCGCTACCTGACCCTCTGGATTTTCCTCGCGATGCTGCTGGGCGTCGGCCTCGGCTACTTTGTTCCCGGCGTCTCGCAGGCGATCACGCACCTGTCGGTCGGTACAACTTCTCTTCCTATCGCCATCGGCTTGATCTTAATGATGTACCCGCCGCTGGCGAAGGTCAAGTATGAAGAACTCGGCAAAGTCTTCCGTAACACGCGCATTCTGGGCCTGTCGCTGGTCCAAAATTGGGTCGTCGGGCCGCTGCTGATGTTCGCGCTGGCGTTGCTGTTGCTGGCCGATAAGCCGGAGTATGCGGTCGGCCTGATTGTTATTGGGCTGGCCCGCTGCATTGCGATGGTGCTGGTCTGGAACGAGCTGGCTCATGGCGACAGCGAATACGCAGCGGGGCTGGTTGCCCTGAACTCGATTTTCCAGGTGCTTTTCTTTTCCGTGTACGCCTATGTTTTCCTCAAAGTGCTGCCGCCGATCTTCGGCGTTCACTTCGCGGGCGTTGACTTAACCCGCCTCAGCATGGCCGCGATTGCTCAAAGCGTCTTGATTTACTTGGGCATTCCATTCTTTGCGGGGATGCTGACGCGCTTCGCACTGGGGCGGGCCAAAGGCCGAGAGTGGTACGAGGCGCAGTTTATCCCGCGCATCAGCCCGATCACGCTGATCGCGCTGCTGTTCACCATCATTGTCATGTTTTCGCTTAAAGGCCAGTACGTTGTCCGTCTCCCGCTGGACGTGGTGCGGATCGCCATTCCGCTGTGCGTTTATTTTGCAATCATGTTCTTGGTGTCGTTCTACATGGGCCGGAAGCTGGGCGCGGATTATTCCCAAGCCGCGACCTTGTCCTTCACGGCGGCAGGTAACAACTTTGAGCTGGCGATTGCGGTAGCGATTGCCGTGTTCGGCATCGGCTCCGGGGCCGCATTTGCAGCGGTGGTCGGGCCGCTGGTGGAGGTTCCTGCGCTGATCGGTTTGGTTAACGTCGCCTTCTACTTCCAGCGGCGCTACTTCGGCGGAGTAGGCCCGACCGTGACGGAAGCGACGCCACTTTAAACAGTGCCGCAGCTTGGAGAAACACAATGGCGACAAAACTTGCAATCTTCTCGGACATCCATGCGAACTTCCCCGCGATGGGCGAAGTCGCGAGCCACATCCGAGACAGTGACTATGACGGCGTCTACTGTTTAGGTGATCTGGGTGGCTACGCGGCGGAGCCGAACGAGACGCAGGAACTGGTGATGTTTCTGGACTGCCCGACGGTGCTGGGGAACTATGATGAGGGCGTCGGTTTCAACAAAGACACCTGCGGATGCAACTATGTCAAGCCGTTCGACATCAAAATGAGCGACATCTCGTTTTTGTGGACGCGGGCGCAGACTACGGACGCCAACAAAGCTTGGCTGCGGACACTGCCGCGCGAGATACGCTTAGAAGTGGAAGGCCGGCATGTATTGCTTTGCCACGGCTCTCCGGCCTCCACGACCGAATACCTGTTTGAGACTCGCTCGGAGCCGTACCTGCGGAAGTTCACGGCGGGCGGGCAGGGCGATGCCCACGCCGACATCATCGTGTTCGGCCACACGCATGTCCCGTACCACCGCATCGTGGACGGAGTCCATTTCGTCAACACCGGCAGCGTCGGCAGGCCCAAAGACGGCGATCCCCGCGCCGGATACTGCGTCCTAACCATTGACGGCGACCGCGTCACGGCTGAGCAAATCCGCCTGCCGTATGATGTCGAGCTGACCTGTTCCCGGCTCCGGGCGGCGGGCCTGCCGGACTACTTCGCGGGCTACCTGCGGACCGGCGGGCCTGTAGCGTCTCCTGAGTAAGCGCCTGGTCTTTTTAGTACCCCTTGACCAGCCGCTGGAAGTTTTCGCGGTCAATGGCGCGGGAGGCGGCTTCATCAAACGTGACCGTGCCGTTTCTGTGCAAATCCGCGAGAACACGGTCCATCGCCTGCATTCCGTATTGGTGGCCCGTCTCAATCACCGAGTAGATTTGGTAGGATTTGCCTTCGCGGATGAGGTTGCGGAGGGCGCTGGTGGCGACCATGATCTCAATCGCGGCGACGCGCCCGCCGCCGATGCGCGGCAAAAGCTGCTGGGCGACGACGGCTTCAATGCTGGTGGAAAGCTGAATGCGGATCTGCTCCTGCTGGTGGGCGGGAAAGACGTCCACGATGCGGTCAATCGTCGCCGGGGCGGAGCGCGTATGGAGCGTGGCAAAAACCAGGTGGCCGGTCTCTGCCAGCGTAATCGCAGCGGCGATTGTTTCTAAGTCCCGCATTTCGCCGACTAGAATGACATCCGGGTCTTCGCGCAGGGCCGCCCGCAGGGCGTTGGTGAACGAATCGGTGTCCGTGCCAAGCTCGCGCTGGTTGACCATGCTCTTTTTGTGCGAATGCAGGTACTCAATCGGGTCTTCAATCGTCAGAATGTGCGCCTCGCGCTCCGAGTTGATGATGTCAATCAGCGATGCAATAGTGGTAGACTTGCCCGATCCCGTGGGACCTGTGACCAAAATCAGCCCGGAATGCTTCTGGGTGAACGACCGGCAGACGGTCGGGAGCTTAAGCTGCTCCATGCTTGGCACGACGTTCGGAATGACCCGCATCGCGCCGCCGACCGACGACCGCTGGCGGTAGACGTTGAAGCGGAACCGACCCACGCCCTTGACCCCGTGCGAGAAGTCCAGCTCATGGGTGCGCTCAAACTTCGTGATCTGCGACTCGTCCAGAATATCAAAGATGATGCGCTGGGTGCTGCGCTCATCGGCCTTTTTGAATGGCAGCCCCACCAGCCTGCCGTCCTTGCGGACCATCGGCGGCAGGCCCACCGACAGGTGCAGGTCGGATGCGCCCGATTCCACTGTCAGCCGCAGCAGCTCGTCAATATGGACATCGGCCAGCTCGCGCTTTTCTCCGCCGACTACGGTGCGGGAAGCGTTCTCGTCGAAGCTTGCCCCATCGCCGGCGCCGCTCAGGAAGTCGCGGGCGGACAGCGAGGTCTGAATGCCTGACGCATCGCTGAGAGCGGCAAGATCACTTCCCCCCATGTTCAGCGCCGCCGGTGATTCGGCTTCCAGCCCGACGCCGCCGGCGGGCTGGCTTTGGAGCAGGCTGCTCAGCTTGCCCCCGGTCCCGGCGGAGATGTCTACCGCCGGTTTCGCCTGATAGCCTTTTTTGGCGAACGGCAGCGGGGTTTCCCCGGCGGCCTTTGCACGGGCTTCGGCTTCTTCGGCCTCTGCCCGCGCGGCCAAAAGCAGATCTACGCTGTCGAACGTCTCGGCGACCCGCGCCGAAAAGTCCCCGAAATCGTCCGGCGTATCGTGCGCCGACGGCACCGGGGCGTCCGAATAAATGCTGTTCTGAACTCCTACGCTGCCGAGCGGCAGCAAATCTTCATTATTTTGGATCATAGCCGTTTCTCTTTGCTGATACCTAAAATGTCAGGCCGCTGAGGCCCTTGTCCAACTCCGCTCGGCAGGCCCGTGCCATGCTGTGCAGGCCGGTCTCGCTGACCCGGAGCGGAATGACCGCCTCGGCGCAGGCGGCGTGCAGCACGGCATCGGTTTCCGGCGGCAGGTCTTGCAGGAAGTGCGCGATCTCGTTCGCCAAACACACGGTCGCGGTCAGCTTCGGGTTCAGCTCCGCCGCACGCGGCGTGTGGTGGAACGCAATCGCTTCAGACAGCATCGGCGGCAGGTTCCAGCGGGCAGCCAGGGCCGCGCCGATCTCGCCGTGGCCGAACGGCAGCGCCTGCGGCTCTAAAGCCGAGTAGCGGACGCCCTTCGCCGCCGCCATGCCGACAAGCGCGGTAAAGAGCGCGTGCCGGCTGGTGTCGAGCGCCATTTTCCCGATGTCATGCAGCAGCGCCCCGGTGTATGCCTGGTCGGTGCCGACTTCCTCCTGGGTCGCCGCCGGCAGCAAGGCCGTGATGACTTTCGCGCACTGGGCCGCATCGACCGAGTGCCGCCAGACGGCCCGACGGACCAGCGAGTCGGCGTCGGACCGGCCTAAAAATAAGTTAAACGTCGTCACGGTCATCGCCATGTTGCGGAGTGTCTTGAAGCCGAGAAAAACGACCGCTTCCCGCAGGCTTGAAATCTTGCGCGGCAGGCCGTAGTAGGAGGAGTTCGCCAGTGTGAGAAGCCTCGCGGCCAATGCTTGGTCCATGCCGATGACCCGCTCTAAATCGGCAGGGGTCGCTTTGGGGTCGGCGGTCATGTCAATGACGCGCATGACAATCTGGGGCAGGGCGGCCAGCTCGCCCGCGCCGTCCAGAATGTCTTCCAGCGTGTCTGCACTTGCTTTTTTCGGCTGTTCCGTCAAAACTGCTGTCATAAAGTGTTTGTTTCGGTCACACAAGACCATGCCATAAATGGCACGGCTACATAGCGAAGACGCTACGAAGTACCGCTTCTGCAATGGCAGCACTGGCTACCCGGAGGGCAGACCCGGAGGGCGCGGCACTCAGATTGAATTGGTCTTTCCGAACCCCGCGAAGCGGGTGTTTTGCGGCGTCTGCGCCGTGTAGCCGTGCCATTTATGGCATGGTTCTTTAACGCATGGTCTCAACGTCGCCGCCTCTGTTTACTACCCCGCATAAATCACGCGAAGCGATTCTTCCAATGTCGTCATGCCGAGCAAGATCTTTTCCATCGCATCATCTTTGAGCGTTCGCATCCCCGCTTCCACCGCCGCTTCCCGGATGGCATACGACGACGCGCGGGCTAAAATCAGCTCGCGCACTTTGTCGGTGACGGGCATCAGCTCATAGACCCCGACCCGGCCCTTGTAGCCGGTGCCTTTGCAGGTGTCGCAGCCCCGGCCCCGGTAGAACGTCACTTCGCTTTTGTCTAAGATGTCGAGGTTCATACCGAGGCGCTTAATCGCGTCTTTGGGCGGCGAATACGGCTCTTTGCACTTGATGCAGACCGTGCGGAGCAAACGCTGGGCGAGGACGCCTGCGATGGATGAGGCAATCAAAAAGCTTTCAACGCCCATGTCGAGAAGCCGCGCGACCGCGCCGGGGGCGTCGTTTGTGTGCAGGGTAGACAGGACCAAGTGGCCCGTGAGCGCGGCTTCAATCGCGATCATCGCCGTTTCCTGGTCGCGCATCTCGCCGACCATGATGATGTTCGGGTCCTGCCGGAGCATGGAGCGCAGGCCCGCCGCAAAGGTCATCCCGGCCCGGTTGTTGACCATAGACTGGGTAATCCCGGACAGCTCGTATTCGACCGGGTCTTCAATCGTCAGAATGTTCTTCTCGCCGGAGTTCAGCTTGGCGAGAACCGAGTACAGAGTGGTTGATTTGCCCGATCCCGTCGGTCCCGTGACCAGAATAATGCCGTAAGTGCGCTGGATCATCGACTCGAACATCTCAAATGTGTACGGCAGCAGGCCCAATTTATGCAGTCCCACGGAGATGTTGGACTTGTCCAGGACGCGCATGACAATTTTCTCGCCGTAAACAGCGGGCAGCGTGGACACGCGGAAGTCATACGGCTTGCCTTCAATCGTCGCCGAGATGCGGCCGTCCTGCGGGGCGCGTTTCTCGGAGATGTCCATGTCGGCCATGATCTTGATGCGCGAGGTGACCGCCGCCTGCGCTTTCTTGGGGAGCGTCATGCCGTCGGACAAAATGCCGTCCACGCGGTAGCGGATCCGCAGGCCGTCTTTGCCCGGCTCGATATGGATGTCCGACGCCTTATCGGTGATTCCCCGCGAGATAATCATGTTGGACAGCCGGACGACCGGCGCCTCGCCCGACAATTCTTTAAGCTGGTCTAGGGAGATGTTGTCATCACCCGTGGCATCACCCGCCGTGATGGTCAGCGTCGCTTCGTCGAGGTCGCGCATGACGCCGGCGACCGCCTCGGTGACATTGACTTCCGTGCGGTAATTGGCCGAGATGGCGTTGATGATGTCTTCTTCGGTGGAGATCACCGGCTCGACTTCTTTGCCCGTAATCAGCCGGATCTCGTCAATTGCGAAGATGTCCAGCGGGTTTTTCATCGCCAGCGTCAGCTTTTTTGCCGTCCGTTCGATAGGGACCACTTTGAACCGCCGGGCCAATTCCTGCGTCACCGCCGAGATGACATCTTCGGGAATCTGGATTTCCGTCAAGTCCAAATAGGGGACGCCCCACTGCTCGCCGAGGCAGCGCACGCGGTCACGTTCGGTGATCAGGCCCATGGAGACCAGCAGGTCGCCGACCGGCTCCTGGGTCTTGAGCTGGTGCTGTTTTTCGATAGCCTGCGTGAGCTGTTCCTCGGACACGAGGCCGCTTTGGACAAACACGTCGTTCTGGGCTGTTGTCTGCATATAACTTTCCTGGGGGCGGACGGGGGCAGTCTGAGTGTGATACAAATCTGAGCGTGATACAAATCGGGATGTGATGCAAAAATGGCAGGGGCATTGCCCCTGCCGTAAGTATCGGAAAACTGGTACAATTTCCTCACCTTTGCCGCCGCAAAGTATTTTGATACTGCTGTCATTGTTTATCTGCCAAACAAAGTAGATGAACGCAGTGAAGTTCCTAGTTTATGAAAAACCAAGCTGTTGTCGCCCCGTGTGTTCTTGCCGGGCTGGGCTTTGTTCTGCTGTTCAGCATCTTTACGCCTGCGGCTGACGCAGAGGCAGCGAAGAAGCATATCAATCAAGCAAGTGCCGGCAGCGCCGTGTCAGCGACTGCCTTTTTGAAGATCAACCAATACTATATTGTCTACTCCAAGCCTGCTGTGCCTTACCGGGACAAGAGCGGCAATTTCATGGTCAGTCTGCAAGGCTTGAGCTTTCTGATAAACCTTGCTTCCGACCTCAAAGTCGTTTCGAGCCAATCAGGAAGAGTCGCGACATTCAGCGGCGCAGGGCATCGCATCACGTTCCGGTCAGGTTCCCCATCCGCCTCTGTGGACGGCCGCCCCGTCGTGCTGCCCTGCCCGGCTTCTCTGGACAGAGGCTCAAAGCGCCTGCTGGTGCCGCTCTCCGTCATCACTGACACCTACAAAATTCAGTCAAGCTGGAACCCTAAAATAAGAGTGCTGTCTTTGCAAGGCGAAGGTCTAACGCGCGGCCCAGACAGCGATTTGCTGTGGGCGGTGCAGCAGAATGAGGACGCGCACCTGGGGACTGGAACAGACACCGACGAGCCGGAGCTTCTGCTTCCGACCGCGCTGACCATGCGCCCCGGCATGATTCCCATTGATCCGGCCCAAGCCCCGATTTACTATTCTAATCACAGCCGGAAGAGTAGAACAAGCCAAGTGATTAAATTCACTCTCGAAAATATGTCTGGGAGTGATCTGAATAACCTGTATCTCAACGCGACCGCCGTGTCCAATTACCCGACAGGCGGCATCGGCCTCATCGGCGTCCGCCATCATTCCCCAGACATTCACAATGACACCAATATTGTCATCAAGGCCGGTGCGTCCCGAAGCATGCTGTTCGGCACAGACAGCCCTAGCAGTCCCGACATTGAATATATTGTGATGTGGCCGGTTTCTCTTCCGTGAGAAACCGGCCCGGACAGCCCCGAAACAGGGTGCAGCAGCGGACTTTTTACGCCGCCTCTTTTTGAATGGTGACCTTGAGGAAAATGATTACCTGGTCGCGTGTGTGCTGGTCGTGCGTGTTGCGGAACAACTGGCCGAAGAACGGAATGTCGCCCAGCAGCGGCACTTTTTGGATGGAGCGAACGTCCTGATCGTTGATCAGGCCGCTGATGACCAGCGTTTCGCCGTCACGGACCCGCACCGTCGTGGTCGCCTCGCGCACACGGACATCCGGGGTCTGCACCCCGCCGGCGGCAGGATTGCTGAGGGTTACGATAGAAACTTCCGGGTGGACGTTCATCGTGATATTGCCGTCATTATTCACCTTGCCCGTCACATACAGCTTGATGCCGGCGTTGACCGTGCTGGTAGTGATGTTTTGCCCCGTCGCCGACTGGGTCACCGACGAGATGTAGCTGACCGTGTCACCGACAAACGTTGCGGCGGGCTGGCCGTCAATCGCCGAGATGTTCGGAGACGCCAGAATTTTTGTGTTGGCGTCGTTGAACAGCGCGTTAAGCTGGACTTGTACGGCGTTCGTGATTGGTGTACGGGCGAACGTCCCAAACTTCTGCACTTTGCCGGCGAATGTTCCCGACCCCAGGGCCCCGGCCGTGCCAATCTCGCCGACAATTGTATTTGCGCCGCCGAAGTTGTACAGCAGGCCGTACTGGTCGTCGTTCGCTGCGCTGGTTTCGATGACTTTGGCTTCGTAGTTGATCTGCACGGGCCGGATGTCTACGGTTGCTAGCACCTGCCGGGCGCGGGTGATGTCCGCCGCCGAGCCGGTCAGGAGCAGCGCGGTCGTGGTCGGCTTCACCGGCAGGTTGCCGGTGACTGCCGTGGTGGTCCCGCCGGCCCCCGCCGCTGCGCCGTAGGAGGTCGTGGTCGCCGAGACGCCGCCGGAGTCCGCCGTGGTCGGCGCGGGCGGGATGACGCCCATAACCGGGGCGGGGGTGGTGATCAGGCTGGGAACTAATCTGTTGAGCAGCGACTGCAAATCGTCCGCCGCCGCGTACTTGATCTGGTACAGCACGGTTTCGGACGTGCCGACATTGCGGGAGATGGCGCTTTCCGAGTCGCTGACAATTCGCCGGACTCCTTCGACATCGCTTGCCGTGCCGGTCACGACGAGAACGCCGCCGCCTGCCGACCCGCTGACTGCCTTGCCGACCGTCGCTTTGACATTCGGATAAAGCTGCTTGATCTCGTCGGCCAGGCCGGCGGGATCGGAATACGAGAACGACAGAACGGCCGTGACCGCCGGAGACTGGGCCGTCCCCGACGCTGTCAGCGTCTGGATCGCCGCCGGGGTGCCGACGAGGTACGTCCGACCGACTTTCGCGTACTGGTAGCCCGACAGCTTGGTGATGAGGTCCAGCGCTTCTTCCAAGGAGACATGGGCCAGCGAGACGGTAATTGGGCCTTTGACATCGTTGCCGGAAACAATGTTCGTGCGGGTCTGCATCGCCAGCGCTTTAAGAACATCGTTGATGTCCGCGCCGACAAAGTCCAGCGTCACATCGTCGGCGCTTGACGTCAGCGCGTGGACCGCCGCAGGCTTCGCGGCAATGAGGCGTGGGGCGGCGGGCTTCGGCGCGGCCTGGGCGGCGGCGGGAACAAGCAGGCCGGAAGCGAGCGCCAGCGCCGCGATTTGTTTTGAGTTGATTGACATGAGTTTCTCCTGGGCGGCTTCAATGCGGAAGCCAGCGTTCCTCCGTGATTTTTAAGGCCGTAATAATTTTGAGTCAGTGATCTAATTCTGAAGGGCGGAAAAGAACCTTACCCCAGCCCTCTCCTTCTGATACGCAGTAATGCCGTAGGCATAAAGGAGAGAATGGCAGCTTAGGGTTTTATTGGGGTGCTGACGGGTGAGGCCTCCGCATCACTCTTTGCGCGGCGCCAGCACACTGCCATCGAGCAGGCGCAGGCCGAGTGAAATGGCGCGGGCAACTTTCGCCGCCGCCGGCTGTTTTCGGACGGCATGAGGAACCGCCGTCGCCGCTGCCGTCAGTGTGAGGCTCGGACCCTGCCGGGTCAAATGCGCCAGCGGCAGATGCGGCTTTGCGGCATGGTACACCGGAATGATTGCGCTGCCCATAACCGCCGGCCTCTGGATTTGCGGCGGCGCGGACGCCGGAGCAGACACTGGCGCAGGGAAAGAGGTGCCGGGCATGGGTTCAGCCCCGCCGAGAACAATTCGATACACCAATGTCCCATGCCGAAGCTGAACCGCAGTGCGCGAAACGGCCGAAACGCGGTACACACTGTCCACAAAGTCGCCGGCGCGGACAATCCGCCGGGTTTCGCCACTGCGTAACACGGCGACTTTGCCGCCCGCGCCCATTAAAACGCCGGTCACGGTCCACTTCGGTGGGTCGGGCAAGGCCGGGGCGGCGGGCGAGGCGGGAACCGACAGTCCTCCGGGCAGGCTTGGAACTTTTGCCGAAAATGTGCCGAGTCCACTGCCGGGCAAAGGCGGCGCGGCGGGCAGGCCAACCGGAAGCGGACTAATGGAGCCGAGAGAAGCGACCTGCTTGCCGAGCGGCGGCAGCTTCGGCGTCACGGTCTCCGGCGGAACCGGCAAAGTGCCGGGGTCCACATAGCCGACTGCAAACGGGTCATGCATGGCCGGTGTCGGCGGCGGCGCATCGCCGGTGTCGGCGACCGCTGCTGCCGGAGCGGCTGTGCCTGCCGGAGCAGGCTTGGCGGCTTGTGCGGGCGCTGTCGCCGCAGCGCGGGATGCCGTCGCCGCAGCGGCAGGGCGCGTGTCCGCCGACACCGGACCGGCGGCGGCAAAGTGGTAGACGGTGTAGCCGCCGACACTGGCGGTCAGGACGCCTAATGCAAGGTATTGCGGGAGCTGTTTTTTGTCGAGTTTCATTGGTGTTTCCCGGCGCAGGCCCAAAGGGGCCGAAGAGAACTAAAGCAAGGAGCTAAAGCGTTGAAAGCTGCGCGGCACTGCGCGAGTTTGCGGTTTTTGTGACACTGACCGCGCCGGTCGCGGCGCGTCCGGCGCTCCCGCCGACGGTCGGACTGGCCGCAGGCGGCGCAGTCCCGGTCATGGCAGGCAGCACGGGAGCGGCAGTCGGAACAGCCGCGGCAGTCGGAATAGCAGCGGCAGTCGGAACAGCAGTCGGCACGGCAGCCGCGGCACCGGGCGCAGCGGCGGCGTCATGGAACATAAATGCCGTCAGCTTCAAGTTGGTCGTAATCGGGATCGGACCGCCTTCTTTGGGAGCGGCGCCGGGGTGCATCTGGACACTGTCCACTGAGACAATTTTTGGGAAGCGGGTCAGGCTGTACAAAAACATGCTGGTATCGGCATACGAGCCTGCAACATCCACAGCCACGTCCATTGTGTCGTAAGGCGGCGGCGCGGCCTTTTTGACAGACGCGCTCGGCACACCCCCGCTGTCGCTGGAAGCCGGGGCGGGAGTGGGCGGCGCGGCGGGAGCCGAGGCAGTGGGCCGGATGGCGGCGACCGACAGGTGGGTCTGAGCTGCCAGCGCTTGGATCTGGGCCAGCAGGGTCGGGACATAGGCCCGGTCCGAGACCGATGTTTCCAGGTACTGAATATGTGCCTGCGTTTGGTTGTAGTTGTCCAAAGTCGCCTGGTAGCGGTGGGCGACCTGCTCGGAAGAACTGACTTCCGCGTCTTTCTGCTGGGCCGACGTTTGCAGGGTGGTCAGATTGGAGTTCAGGCCGACCAGAATGCCGCCGCCGCCGAGCAGGACCACGCCTGCCGCGCCGAGCAGAATGGGAATGAGGCGCTTGGCGGGCGGCTTGGAAGCGCCGAAAACGGGGCTGGGATTAAATGGATTGGAATTAACTTGTGCCATGAGCGGCTCCTCCTGCAGGCGCGTCTGCGACCTGGCTTGCGCCGGCCGGGTCTTTACCGGGGTCTTTTGCCGGGGCCGCTTCCGGCTTTAAATGCACGGTCATTTGGAACGAAACGGCATCGGCGGTTCCGATTTTCTGCGACTGCACGAACGACAAATCCACATGGTCCAGCCGGGGTGATTGGTTCATCCGCAGCATGGACTGGCCGACCGCCGCGTTGCTCATGGCGACGCCGGACAGGTTCAAGGTCGGGTCGGTCCCGGCGGCCGTCCCGGGGGTCGTACCGGCTCCGGCGGCGCCGGCGCTGGTGCCGAGGGACGTCAGCCAGGTCTTGGCGGGCAGGCTGCCCGTGACGGCATAAAAGTTGTTGTACCAGAAGAGCGTATCGGCTTTGGCGCCGTCAAGCGTGTCCACTTTCGGCTGAAGCGCGGTGGTCTGCGCTTGCAGCGACTGGATTTGAGCCACCTGCGGCTTGAGCTTGGCAAGCCGGTCGCTGAGGTCGCTGATGTGGCCCTCCGTGACTAAAATCCGTGCGGTCATCACGGATGCCACGGCAAGGACGACGGCGACTTCGCCGACAATGGAATACAGCAGCTTGCGAGCGTTCTGCTCCTGCTGCCGCTTTTCTTCGCGGCGCAGGGCGATCATGTTAATCGAAGGCATGGGACTTCTCCAAAGACTTTCTCAAACGGGTCGAGCGAGTAAACTCACTATGCCTGCGGCATTACTTCGTATCTGCTGGAAGGCACTCGGAAGTGCCGCCTGCCTTGCAGCGCGGACGTTCACGTCCGCATCCCTTCACCGTTCTCTTGTTAAGCCGCTTTTGCCAGCGGAGAGCGAAGCTTAGGCTGGGCTGAGGGCGCCGCTCCTTTGGCTGACGTTTCTTTCAGCGCGAGGCCGATGCTGGTGACCAGGAGCGGATGGTTCTCGGCGATGAAGCTCTCCAAAATCTGGCTCGACTCGATTTCCGGGTTTTCAAATGGGTTCCAGACCTCGACAGGAACGCCGAGCCGGGCGCTCATGTACGCTTCCAGGCCGCGCATCTTGGCGGAGCCGCCCGTCACCACAATTTTAGAAACGGGACCGCTATTCTGAGAAGTCGTTCCGGCGGGCAGGATGGAATTCGCGGCGTCGGCAAGCTGAGACTGGTAGTAGTTGGTGGAGCGGCGCACTTCCCGCAGCAGCTCGTCAATCGCCGGCTGAAGCGCACGGGCCAGGCCTGCGGCTTCCGAGTCGTTGTCGCCCGTGAGGAGGGAGGCCATGTCTACTTCCGTCTTCAGCCGCTCCAGCTCGTTCCAGCCTGCACCGGGTGCGACTGCTTTTAACGCCTGGGTGAAGCTGTCTCCGGCGATGGGAACGTTGCGGGTCAGCGCGAACAAGCCGTTTGCGATGATGTTGACATCGGTGGTCGTTGCGCCGATGTCGAGCAGCGCCAAAGTCGTGCCTTCGCCGGGCCGGGTGGGGGACAAGTCTACCAAAGCACGCTGCAAGGCGAACGCCTCAATGTCAATCGCGACCGGCTCTAAGCCTGCGAGAACCAGGGTCGTCAGACGCGACTCCACCATGTCGTTCGGCGCGGCGACCAGCATGACATTCATCTTGTCGTCTTCGCCCGGCACGGGGCCGGTGATCTCGAACTCGATCATGCTGTCTTCCACCGACGACGAGATGTGCTTGGCGGCCTCAAATCGAATAGACTTGCGGAGGACGCTTTCGGCCATAATCGGCAGCTTGATATGGCGGACGATCACGGAAGTCCCGCTGATGGCGGCGACGGCGGCGTTTGCGTCTATGCCGCCGGCTTGCAGCAGGCCGCGCAGGGCGGCAGCGACTCCGGCCTGGTCAATGACAATGCCGTCCCGCACGGCGTCGGGCGGGGTCGGGGCGACGGCGGCCTTGACGATGCGCCACGAGCCGGGCAGCCGGCCCGCTTCCGCCGACACGGCTTTGATGAAGCGGCTGCCGATGTCCACGCCGACGATTTTTTCTTTGCCGAAGACCTGCGATAGTCCGAGCATGTGGTCTGTTCCTTCCGCAACGTGCCGTAAACCTGTGAGCTTTAAACTTTGGTGAGCTGACAAAAACTCTATAGCCTGATTATGGGCGCAGGGGCGGAAAACTAGAGGAGGATTTTCGGGGAGGCAATCTTCGAGTATATGCACAAGCCATGCCAAGCGGCCTTAAGCCGGACCGGCAAAAGTGCGGGTTTTTGGAACTGATGTTATTTTGGAACTTATGTTATAATAGGCCATGAGCATTCCGCCCGGCAACCAGCCACCCTACGGCAACCAGCCTCCTTACGGACAGCCGCCGAATAACCCGCCGCCTTACGGTACGCCGCCCGGCGGCTACCGTCCGTCCCAGCCCGCGAAGTCCGGCGGCAATGGCTGGAAGATCGCCGGGTTCGGCTGCCTCGGCCTGTTCCTGCTCGCCGCCATCGGCGGTGTCCTTCTGGTGCGGAACGTCAAAAACAGCATGGCCCATCCTTCCAAGAACAGCATCCTCGGCATCGGCGTCATCGCCGGCAAAGCGGGCCTCGACGGCGCCCATTTGCAGCAGGCGATTGTCGCCTACCACACTAAGCACGGCACCTACCCGCAGACGCTGACTGACCTCTACACCGACGGCAGCATTGACGGCAAGCTGCTCCACAACGACCTCGACGATGACCCCAGCCCCGCCCACTTTTCCTGGCGCTACCAGCCCCCCGCCGAAGGCGCCCCCGGCGACACGCCCATCTTGGAAGAAGACTACCATATCACTTTCAGCGGCAGCACCGCCCCCGGCAGGATCACCATAGACCTGAACGGCAAGAGCCAAAGCGGTTCCAGCGGCCAAAACAGCCAGCCCAGAGGCTCCGACCAGGGAAGCGGCGGCCAGTGAAGCCGCGCACAGAAAAAGCCACGGATTTCAATCCATGGCCTTTTTCTTGCTTTTTGTTGCTGCCGTGCGGCATTACGGGTGCTGGAGATAATCCAGCGATGCCGTAACTTTTCCTTCAAGAGGCTCATTCCACTGCATAAACTTGTCGCCGTGTGCGATGGTCTGGGCCGTTTCCATTCGGCGTTTTGCTTCGCTGAGATTGCCTTCACGCAGCAGGCATAATCCCAGATAGTAGGAAGCATAACTGTTGTTCGGATTGATGTCGAGAGCATGACGCATTTGGCTTTCAGCGTCTGCATAGTCTCCGTGCTGGTAGCTGACAATTCCGTGGTCTACGTCCGCCTCCGCGTGTTCGAAGAGGAGCATCTGCCCGCCGAAGATGGCCGCAAACGCAAGCAAGCAGAAGAGCGGGACAAGCTTTGCTGCAATAGGCATTCTCATCAGGCATTTCCTCCTCTTTGCAGCAAACGCAGTACTCGAAACGTAAACAGGCTGACTATCAGCACCCCCAAGCTACGGCTCCGCGAAATACTGAATGTTGCCGCACTCAACACATTTTCGGGCTTTGACCGTCTCGTTTGTTGAGACGACCGTAAAAAAGGGGCCGTCAGGCCGAAAATCAACTCGTCTGCCGCTAGATGGATCAATCAGCTTGCCCCAAGTAAACTCGGTACTGCCGCAATACAAGCAGGCTGTCGTGCCGGGTTGTTCTTCGTGTGTCATTACCTAATCACAGCCAGTTCTTTAGCGAACGGTAAAGCTGCCATTGCTTAATCTTCGGGCGGGCCGGTCCAGCGGCAGTCAATGTGCATGAAGTCACGCTGCTGCCTGATGCGCTTCGGCATAAAGGCTCGGGGCAGCTCGCATCCGCCGCTCGTAATCCTGCCCTTGAGACTGAAACCAGGCCAATATCTTTGGGTCTAGTTCAATCTCAACTTTTACGGTTTGACGAGACGCACTTTCGCCCGGCATCAGCCACGTCGCTTTGGCGAAGAACTCTTCCGTCAGCGGTGGTGAGTCGGAAACATCAATTTCGTCGTCCGTCATTGCGTCAATACGCTCCCAATCGGTTTTGGAAGAACTGTTCATAGTGTTTTCGTTCATGCTTTACGCAATCACGGCGAGTTCTTTGGCGAACGGCGAGACCGGCGTGGCTGACCCTTCGGGTGGGTCCATCCAGCGGCCGTCGGACTTAATCAATGCCACAAGCTCGTCTACGCTGACTTCCTGGGGGACGGTCTTGACGGGGGTGCGGCCCCGGTAGAGGGTGATCGCGCCGCCGCCTTTGCCGACGTAGCCGTAGTCGGCGTCGGCCATCTCGCCGGGGCCGTTGACGATGCAGCCCATGACGGCGATGTCGAGGCCGACCAGGTGGTTTGTCGCGGCCTTGACTTTTCGCAGCACGGAGGTCAGCTCAAACTTGGTCCGCCCGCAGGACGGGCAGGCGATGAACTCCACTTTGGTCTTGCGTAATCCTAATGCTTGCAGAATGTCGTAACAGGCGGGAAGCTCGTTTAGAGGGTCTTCGGAGAGCGAAACGCGGATCGTATCGCCGATGCCTTCCGCCAGCAGAGTCCCGATGCCCGCCGTGCTTTTGATCCGGGCATACTCGCCGTCGCCGGCTTCCGTGACCCCTAAGTGAAGCGGGTAGTCCATGCCGAGTTCGTCCATGCGCCTGACCATCAGGCGGTTCGCCGCCAGCATGACGGGGACGCGCGAGGCTTTGAGCGAAAGGACCAAATTGCGGTAGTCGTGCTTCTCGCAGATCTGGATATACTCTAAGGCACTCTCGACCATGCCTTCCGGCGTGTCGCCGTACATGACCGTCAGGCGCTCGGCAAGCGAGCCGTGGTTGACCCCAATCCGCATGGCAATATCGCGCTCACGGCAGACCGTGATCACCGGCAGGAGCGACTCTTCAATCGCGGCGAGTTCTTCCGCGACTTCGTCTGCCGTGTATTCATCAGCCCGCCCGCGCGGCTTGCGGAAAACAAACAAGCCGGGGTTAATCCGCACCTTGTCCACAAACTGGGCAACCGCGACTGCAATGTCGCTGCCCTGATGATGCACGTCGGCGACCAGCGGCACATCGTAGCCCCGCCGCCGGACTTCGGCCTGGATTTCGCCGAGCTTGTAGGCTTCGGCCAGGGTCGGGGTCGTCACCCGAACAATCTCGCAGCCGGCGTCGGCCATGGCGATGATCTGGGCGACGCAGCCGTCCACGTTGCGGGTCTCTTCCGTAATCATGCTCTGCACGACGACCAGATGCCCGCCGCCGATAGTCACCGGGCCGACTTTAACCGCGCGGGTGGGGCGGCGCGGGTACGACAGCGGCAGAGGGTCGCGGCCTAAAATCTTGTTTTCAATCTTCTGTTCCAGCCGTCCTATAAGCGAATCCGACATGGTGTTTCCTCCGCAAGTTCTTCCTTTATTATACCTTCCCTTAACGCCGGGCCGCGCGACAGAGTAAACTGATGTTCTCATGTTCCTGACCCTCTATCGCGTTCGCTTCCTGCCCCTCGGTCCCGAAGACGCCGCCCTCGGCGCTCCCAGCCAAATGGCGATTTTCGAGAGGCAAACGCAGTAAAAAGAGGGCGAACACAAGGTTCGCGCCCTACGTTCCGGCATGACTCCGTAGGGGCGAACCTTGTGTTTGCCCTTCTCTTGCCTGCCCTTCTTCTCTTGCCTGCCCTTCTTCTCTTGCCTGCCCTTTTTTTCTCGCGCTTGCCTCGGTGCGAACTTATCCCCGTGCCGGAATGGCTGAACGGCACGATTAACATCGACACCGGCTGCGTCTTCGGCGGCAGCCTCACGGTCCTGCGCTGGCCTGAACGCGAAATAGTCTCGGTCCCGGCGTGTGCGACCTATGCCGAGCCGGCCCGCCCATTCCTGCCTGCCGAAACTCAAGCGCCGGTGATGACGGCCCAGCAGCAGCATGACGATGTTCTGGACATTGACGACGTGCTGGGCAAGCGGATCGTCGGGACGCGCCTGCACGGGAACGTCACCATCCGCGAGGAAAACAGCATCGCGGCGCTCGAAGTGATAAGCCGTTTCGCCGCAAACCCGAAGTGGCTGATTTACCTGCCGCCGACCATGTCGCCGCCAGAGACGACCCGCGAGCCGGGGTTGCTAGAGCATCCGGCGGAAGCATTCGCGTATTTCCGCAACCTGGGCGTCTCGGCGGTCATCTGCGAGGAAAAGCACATGGGATCGCGGGCCGTCGTGATCGTTTGCCGTGATGAAGCCGCCGCGCGGACTCGCTTCGGCGTAGACGGGGAAGGCATCGGCATCTGCGTCACCCGCACGGGCCGACGCTTCTTGGACGACGTGGCATTGGAGCAGGAGTTCCTGTCCACGCTTCGTGCCGCGCTGGACAAAAGCGGCCTGTGGACCGAGCTGAAAACCGACTGGGTCTGCCTCGACTGCGAGCTGATGCCGTGATCGGCGAAAGCGCAGGAGCTTCTGCGGCAGCAGTACGCCGCCGTCGGCGCGGCGGCGACCGCGTCTCTGCCGCAGGCCGTAAGGGCGCTGGAACAAGCGTCGGTGCACACGGCGGGCATCGCGCCGCTGCTGGAACACTACCGGGCGCGGGAGGGCATGGCCGGGCAGTTTGTGGACGCTTACCGCCGCTACTGCTGGCCCGTGTCGGGATTATCTGATTTCAAGCTGGCCCCGTTTCACCTGCTGGCGTCGGAAGGCAAAACGCACACGGGCGAAGACCATGCGTGGCACATGGGAACACTTGCCAGGCTATGCGCGGCACATGGGAACACTTGCCAGGCTATGCGCGGCGGATGATAGCGGCCTCCTGCGGGCGACGCCCCACAAAACAATTGCCGTTACTGATGCCGACAGTGTTGCCGAGGGCATTGCCTGGTGGGAAGAGATGACCGAGAACGGCGGCGAAGGCATGGTGGTCAAGCCGCTGGATTTCATTGTTCGCGGGCCGCGCGGCTTGGTTCAGCCGGCGATCAAGTGCCGGGGGCGCGAGTACCTGCGGATCATCTACGGTTCCGAATACACAGCCCCGGAGAACCTGGAGCGCCTGCGCTCGCGGGGTCTCGCCGGCAAGCGGTCGCTGGCCCTGCGGGAGTTCGCGCTGGGCATTAAGGGCTTGGAGCGCTTCGTCCGCCGCGAGCCGCTGCGCCGCGTCCACGAGTGCGTCTTCGGCGTCCTGACTTTGAAAAGTGAGCCGGTAGACCCACGTTTATAACAGTGTCGTATAATTCACCAAAAACTGTGTTATAATAGTAGCAGAAGTTACAAGACGAGAGCAGTCTTCTGCAATTCTTTCTATGCTACAAAATTACAATTTGCAAAAATTAAGAGAGTCGCCGGCGCTGGCACTGTTTGGGAACCGCAGCTTTCTGCTGCTCTGGCTGTCTCAGATGACTTCGACCCTAGGAGACTGGGCGCTGGCGATTGTCGTTCCCGTGACCGTCTACAATGTCACACACAGCAAGAGCGCCCTCGGCATCTCGTTCATCTGCGGCTCTCTGCCGACGCTGCTCTTCTCGCTGCTCGGTGGGGTGCTGGCGGACCGCTGGCCCCAGAAGCGGACCATGATCGCCGCCGATCTTGCCCGCGCCGGTGCGATCCTGCTGCTCCTGCTCATCTCAAATATGAAGCGTTTTGGGCCGCATGACCTCGCGCTTTTCTACACCGTTTCGTTCCTCGTGGCATCTTTCTCCTGCTTCTTCGGTCCCGCCCGGCAGAGCCTCATGCGGATGATTGTGCCGAAAGCCGATTTGATGCAGGCGAACAGCCTCATCTTTACCGGCATCCAGGCGTGCGGCTTGCTGGGTCCTGCGATTGGCGGGCTGCTGCTGGCGCTGACGACGCCGAAAAGCGTGTTTGTCTTCGATGCCGTCACTTTCGCTGTGTCGGCCTTCCTCATTGGGCTGATCGTATTGAATAAGTCTCTTGTGCCGCCGCCGCGCAAAGTCCCGCGCGGGCCGAAAGGGGTCTGGCTGGACGCTCACGAAGGCATTGCTTTTGTTTGGCATAGCCCGGTTCTGCGCCCGGCTCTTGTCATGCTCGTGACCGCAGTGATGGCGTCCCAGATTACAAATACATTGGAGTTCCCCTTTGTCCGTGACTTGTGGCACGGCGGCGCCGGCCAGTACGGCGGGCTGCTGTCGCTTTGCTTTTCGGCGTCCCTGCTGACCGGCGTGATCGCCTCCGGCCCGCTGCGCTCGGCTCTGCCCGCGCGTCTGCTGCTTATCGGCTTCAGCATCATGGGGGTGACCACGCTTATCTTTGCCGGGTCCAAAGGGATTTTTATCGGCGGCGCAATGCTGTTTATTGCTTGTATCGGCAACACGATTGAAAATATCGGCAACATGACGCTGTTTCAGTCGGCCGCACCGCCGGAACTCCAGGGCCGAGTCGCGGCAACGATCAGCTTGCTGAACAAGATCGCGATGTCCGTCGGCAGCCTGCTGATGGTGGGGCTGACACTGCATTTTCACGGTCCCAACGCCCTGCGCCTGATTTTCGCCGGGGTCGCGCTGGTGTACCTGTTCTGCGGCCTGCTGGCCTGGACTACACTAGGCCGCTTCACCGCCCAGGACATCGCCGACGCCGGAGCGCCCGAACCGGAGGCTGTCCGGGAAACGGCAGAGCCGGCCCGTGTCTGAAGCTACTTCGTTTGAAACCACTTCGCTTGACGAGACTGCTTTTGGGCCGGTGACGCCGTTTTACGACCTGCTGATGGCCGGAGTTCCCTACCGCTTCTGGATGGATTATCTCCAAAAAGTCTGGAAGAAACAGGGGCAGTTTCCGAAAACGGTTTTAGACCTGGCCTGCGGTACGGGCACTGTCTCGCGGCATCTCGTTTCGCGGGGCTACGTCTCGACCGGCGTTGACCTCTCGGCGGGGATGCTGGAAGTGGCCCGCGTCCGGGCCGCCGAAGCGGGGATCTCCATTCCCTTCATTCAGCAGGACGCCGCCGAACTGGATTTAGGCGATGCCCGTTTTGATGCCGCGATCTGCTTTTTCGACAGCCTGAACTATATTCTGGAAGCGGAGCGCGTGCAGTCGGCCTTTGCCCGTGTCTACGCGCACCTTCATCCCGGCGGATCGTTCTTCTTCGATGTCAACACCGAGTACGCGCTGGCCGAAGGGATGTTCAACCAAAGCTGCACCCGCAAAGACGAGCCGCTGCATTACCGCTGGCGGTCGCGTTACGACTCTGAAACCCGTCTCTGCACGGTCCGCATGGTTTTCTCGTATGATGACGGCTCCGGCGAGCGAAAGCCGTTTACAGAAGTCCATCGTCAGCGGGCGTACTCCAAAGATGAGCTGACTGCGTGGCTTCAAGACGCCGGGTTTACCGGCGTGACTATCTACGATGCTTACTCTTTGGACCCCTCTAAGAAGCGCTCCGACCGCTTGTTCTACTTCGCCGTGAAGCCAAAAGAGTAACAAAAAGCAGAGCAATAAGCCCCGCCGGGACAGCGGTACGCGGCCCTAAGCGTCCGCGCCTCTCGCGCCAATAAAATTCCAGCAGGAGTTCCCCAGCCCCCAATAATGGGGGAGCAATATGGAACATCCCTTGCCGTTTCCCTTCTGGCTCCCCCATTATTGGGGCTGGGGGGAGTTTGTTATACAGTCTCCCATGAAATTCGACTACTCCCGCGACTACAAGCACCTCGACCTGCGGGCACACCCGGAGATGTATTCCGTGGGCGTCGGCGAGCAGGGCGTTCTACTGGTCGAGCCGTACAAAAGCGAAATTCTGCCCTTCTGGCGGTTCGCGACGCCGGACGCCGCCCGCGAGTCATCGGCGGCGATCACGGCGCTGTTTTATCAGTACAAAGCAGACGGAGACTTTGTCGGCATGGACATGGCCCGAAAGTTCTTGCAGATGGGCATGACCCGTGCCCGCCGCTACGCCAACCATAAAGGCGGCAAAAAGTACGACGGCCCGGTTCCTGGCGATAAAAAGGGGCAAAGCGGGGCGCATGGCCGCGAAACGCTGCCCTATACGAACGATCCCGTCAAAGCCGAAGCCGCCGCAATTTTTCGGGCTGCCTGGGAAGCCGCTAAAGCCGATCCGGATTATCAGCGCATGGTGCAGGAACACAAAGCGAAATTTGGATAAGACGAAAGAATTAGGGCGGGTGAGCGGCAATACGGGCCAGCGCTTCGACCGCCGCCTGACGTATTTTCGGGTCGCTGTCGCCCTGCAAAGCGGCGAGAGCCGGGGCATTAGCGGGATTGCCGAGATGGCCGAGAAGCCGGGCGCTTTCCAGACGCACCATCGGGCCGGGAGAACCGCGCAGTGCCTGCAAAGCCGCTTTTTCGGCGCCGCGTACCTGGAGCGGCGAAAGGGCATCCGCCCGCTGGGCCAGACTCAGCACGTCGAGCGCTTCGCTTTGAGATTGTTCGTCGGCCGGGCCGGCGGCGATGCTGACCAGCCGGCCGCTTTGAGCCGAAGTAAGCCTTCTGCCGGGGTACAGCAGCAATTTTCGGCGGAGCAGGAGCGCGTCGGCCATCGCCCGGTCCGGGCCGGGGTCGGCAGGAGCGTCCCCGCGAAACGCGCCGAGTGCCGTGCGGCCCCCCTGCGGGGCGTGGGCGGCGACGGCCCAGATCAGCAAGGCGAGAACCGGCAGCCCCAGCAGCGGCAGCCGGCGGCGGGTGGGGGAAGAAGCAGGGCGCTCATCAAACACAGTCATCGTGTGTCCTTTCGCTTCTCACTCGCCGTTGATGCTGCTGAATCAATGCAGCCACTGGCTGCCGACGGCGCACACATAGACCCCGACATACAAGACTGACGTGCCGCGCAGGGACACGGCAATTAGGCGTGGGCGGCGGGCGCGGTAGTAAGCGGCGAATGCCAGCAGCGGCAGGAAACTGAGCATCTTCGCCGCACAGAACGCCGCGTCGCCGTGCTGCAAGCAGAACTCCATCCACGGGTTCGCCTCGCTCGCGGCCCCGGCATGGACCCAGTAGAGGGTCGAACTCATGTCAAGGATGCAGATGAAAAACAAGAGCAGGCTGTCCCAGGCCAGCCAAGCGCGGCTTACAGTCCTTAAGTTCATAATGGTATAAGTACTCCTTGAACTTATTCTTTCCATAAACCACGCCAACCCCGCCCCAATTGCCCAGTACTAATACCGGGTTTTTCCGAAACTATGGGCATTCCCGCACTTTTGCGGGTGAAGACCGCCTCCACCCAGCTAGTTATTGTCTTTCGGCAGCTTCGGCTCGACCAGCTTGACGAGGCCGATGGACCCAAAGAACAGCAGTGTCAGGGGAATGGCAAGCGCCAGCATCGTGCCGGGATCGTTCGACGGTGCGGCGACCATCGCCAGCGTAAACAGGCCGACGGCGATCTGCCGCCAGTACCGAACCATCAGCGCGGAGTTGATGATGCCAACTTTGCCGAGAAACATCAGCACGACCGGCAGCTCAAACAGGATGCCGAAGACTAGCAGCAGCTTGACGACGAAAACAGTGTACGTCAGCGGGTTCTGCTGAAGGACCGTACTGGGAAAGTCCGTCAAGTAGCTGAGGAACCAGGTTACCGCGCGGGGCAGAACAAGATACGCGCAGGCGACGCCGAGGACAAACAAAAGCACCGAAAGCGGCGCGACAAAATGAACGCCTTTTTTTTCTTTTTCGGTGAGCGCCGGAGCAATAAACCCCCAAAGTTCCAGGACAACCAGCGGCACAGCCAGAAGTGCGCCGCCGACGGTCGCGATCTGAAGCTTCAAAAAGAAAGGTTCGGTAAAAGAGTTGAACCGAAACGAGCTGCCCGGACTCAGTTTCAAGATTGGAAGAATCGGCGCTTGCAGCAGGCCATAAATGGGCTTGAAAAGCACATACATCACGACCATGCCGATGACGACATAAAGTACAGCACGGATAAGCCGTGTCCGCAGCTCGGCCAAATGCTCGGTCAGCTCCGCCTTGCGCTCCTCGTTGCGCCGCGCGTCATCGTCCGGGCTTATCCCAGTGAGTTTCAGTGCCATGTGTTCTTTACTGGGCGCTCTAAGTCAGCAGTACCGAGACTTCTGTGTAGGTGAGCTTGATTGGGCTATTGCCCTGTCCCTGCGCTCCAAAATAACCGCCGCCCCCGCCTGGGTAGCCGCCCCCGCCGGGATAGCCGCCCGGACCTCCGGGGTAGCCGCCTCCACCAGGATAACCGCCCCCGCCGGGATAGCCGGGGGCACCGTCCGGTAGCCCGCTAGGCTCGCCGCCGGGGTACTCACCAGGGCCGCCGCGTCCGCCGAAACCTCCCGGCTGGCCTTGCTCGCCGCCCCCGCCCGGATAACCGCCTCCTCCAATAGGGCGACCAAATCTGCCGCCCCCCCCGCCGAAACCGCCTGGGTAGCCGCCGCGTCCGCCGGAATAGCCGCCGGGGCCGCCGGCCGGCGAAGCGTTCAGCAGACCCGGATCCGTAGACGTCAGCGAAACGGTCGTCTGGGTCCGCACGACTCGTCCCGCGTTGTAGGCGAAGTAAAAGACGCGCTCAAACTTGATCTCGCGGCTCTGGATCGCCGGCAGGGCCGAGCCGGGGCCAGGGTAAAAGGTTGCCGGTCCTTCATAGGTCTCGCGAATCTTGGCGGTCGGATAGCGGTCCTGCCACTCAAAATCTTCCAGCGTGCTGGTTGACGTTACTTTCGCCGGAGTCGGTGAAGCCCAATCCAAAGTGATCTCGACCGGAGTTTCCCAGTGAGCGCCGACCGAAACCCGGTGCGGTGGCAGCACGGGGATAGAAAAGCCGACCGAGCTGGGCGTGTTCTGCGATGTGAGCTGGGACAGGACCCGGCCACGAGTGTCCACATTTCGGTACTCGGCATGGATGTCCCCGCTGAGCGCCTGCGGCTGGCCGTGGGTAGCGACATACGAGACAAACGCTTTCGGACGGACCGAGTGGTCCACCGAGATGATCTGGTCCCGAAGAAGCGCCGTGCCGTCGCTGACATTCTCCACCGTGCGTCCGAAGCGCAGCAGGGACTGCTGCAAGGTCTGCGGCGTGGCCGACGCCGGGGTATCGGTCGCGGCGGCGGTCAGCGTGGTCCGGCGCTGATAGCGCAGCGAAAGGCCGGTCTTCCAGGGGTACGCCAGCCGGATACCTTCCGACGCCGGTAAGTTGATTTTATTGGCGACCTGCACCGAGACTGAGTCTTGGCCGACCAGCTTGTTCTGGGCATTATAAACGGCGATCGTGACGGCGTGGGTGCCGTCACTGTAGGTCTTCGGCGTGTCGGGGCTATCCGCATCGGTATAAGCGGCTTTGGTATCCCAAACATAGACCGGCAGCTTCCGGCTTTTAGGCAGCGCCTGAGCCGTGATAAACCTGCCGTCAATCGAGACGGAAAGGTAGCCAGCGGACGGGAAATCCCGCAGCTTCACCGGGACCGACTCGCGAACAACGGCCTTGTTGTACGGCGAAGCGATCTGGATGGCCCCGGCGGGCGCGTCGGCTGCCGGCGGGTTAGCCGCTGCGGGCGCGTCGGCTGGGTCGGCCTGGGCCAAAGCCGCCGTGCCGCTGAGCGTGAACAAAAAAAGCAGCGCGGACAGGGAGTAACGCATAAGGTGCCTCTTGAGAGATCGGAGCTAGAAATCGGAGCTTTCGGCTTCGGAGCCGCTTGCGGTCGCTTCGGCAATCGCCGCTTTGGCGGCCTCGGCTTCAAGTGCCGAAACAAGAATATCGCCCCAGCGGGTCTCGTCAGACTGGAACACACCGCCGAGGGCCGGGCTTGACAGGGTATTGATGGTGGCCGGAATGCCTGACGCTTCCAGCAGGCCGCGCACGATATTGGCTTCCGCTTCGGACTGTGCTGCGAAGATTGCCACCAGAGGCTCGCCTTCCACATTCGGCCGAAACACGACATTGCTGGGGACGCCTTCGAGCGGATCGGTCGGGATCTGCCACGCGTTCAGCTCCTGCTCGGCTTCCGCCAGCGAGGCAGGGTCGGTCTGGGCGACATACTGGTCGATGTCGGCGACTAGAATGTTCGCCTCGTGTTCTTCCTGCCGTGCCTGCCCCCCGCTTCGGCTTTGCAGCGCTTCCAGCCGCGCGGCAGTTTCCAGCGGCGTTTCCCCTTCGCCTTCGTTTAAATACGCGGCCTGCGTCTTTGCCGGTTCCATGTGCCGTTCTCCTATTTCGCCTGCATCATCTTGGCCTGCCCAGTCGCGACAAGGCGGTTGCCCGAAACGGCCCGCACTTCGCCCGCGCAGGCGATCAGCCGAGGCCGCACAGTCTCAATCCACGCCGTCACCCGCAGCGTCCCGCCGACCATTGCCGGCAGCTTGAGGCGTGTTGAAAGCTCCGCCGTCACCCAGGTCAAGCCGTGCTTCTCCAGCGCCGCACGGGACAAAGCTTCGTCCAAAACTAACGCCAGCAGGCCGCCGTGCACCCGCCCCGCCCAGCCTTGATGCTCCCGCTGCGGGGTCCAAAGCGCCGAATACCTATCGCCGTCCCACTCAAACGTGAGGCGCAGGCCGATGGGGTTCAGCGTTCCGCACCCGAAGCAGTACTGGTCGTTTTCAAGCAAATTACTTGTCAAACTGCTGGCTTTTGTAATACTCTGTCTGATAGTAATCGCACTCGCTTTGCAGCGGGCAGACACCACATGCAGGCTTCTGCGAATGGCACACCCGGCGTCCGTGTTCAATAAAATGCACATGCAGCGAGTAGGCTTCGGTGCCGTCGAGTAGCTCCGGCAGCAAATCATGCGCCTGATCCGCACTCGCCTTCGCCGAAATCAATCCTAAACGCCGGGATACCCGATGCACATGGGTATCTACGGCCAGCACCGGGCGGCCCAAGTTAAACATCAGAATACACGCGGCCGTCTTCGCCCCGACCCCGTGAAACCCCTTCAGATACGCATTGATGCGGGCATCGTCCCAGTCCCGAATGTGGGAAAGATCGGTCTGCCCGCCGCCGTCGTAAATGTCTTGCAAGATCGCCTGAATGCGCGGCGCCTTCATGTTCGCCATGCCGCCCGACCGGATCGCGTCCGCAACGGCTGTCACCGAGGCCGTCCGCACCGCGTCCCACCCGCCGGGGAACGCCCGTTTCAGCGACGCAAACGCCCGCCCGGAGTTCAGATCGCTCGTGTTCTGCGACAGCACTGTCGCCACTAAAGCCCCGACCAGATCATCCGTATAATGCCCCGCCGACCAGACCCGCACCCCGTAGGCCGTGTCCAGCGTTTCTTCCACCCGCCGCAGCTTCGCCCTCAGCCGCCCCCGCTCCGCTGCCGTATACAATTCAGCCACGCGCAATTATAGCATATCACCCGGCGGTTAGCAATAGGAACTACGCACAGTGTAAGCATCAGGCTTTCGTGTCAGGGAACCGTAACCATGACGTTATAATCTCTCGCCTCAGACGCAGCTTGTCCACTCCAAACAGAAGTTCGTGCCGCTTGATCATCTTCTTTCTCCGTATAGACAGCCCGCATTCTTACAATCTGTTTGTCGGTAGACTTTGGGAGAGGAAAAGGGCGATAAGTTCCGTCCCCGAAAACTAGCGAGGCAGCGGGAGTCCCTTGAACTCGCAAATCCCGGACAACTTCATCACCCGGCATAAGAGTTTCCACATCGGCCCGATTTGCGAACCAATGGTCCACACCCCAGCCCCGTTTCACAACGAGCGGCTTGTCCAGCGTCCTGCCGCCAACTGCGGTTATTTCTAAAGTGAGATTGTAACTTCCCCACGAGCTGTCTTCCCCATAGATGCTGACAGGATGCAGAGAAATGTTCCTCAAAACAACGGAAAAATGCGGCGACTTGTTGCTCAGTAGCAGTCGCCGCTGCCCCGTCTGCTCTGGAACTGCAATAGACACAGCAAGAGGTGAACCGACATTCTTCGTTGCCGTGGCAGGAACACCCGCCCCGGCAGGAACAAAAAGCCCTGTACACAGAAGAAGGAGCAGGCAGTTTTGAGTGAGTGTTCTCTGTTTCATTGCGTTTTCTCCTTGTCGGCGTGCTGCCGCGTAAGCCGCTTTCCCATATTATGCGTGCCAGGTTTGTCCTGTCGCGGTCCTAAGTCTGTCCAGCCCTGTTTTTCATAAAAGCGGATGGCGCGATGATTTTGCGCCGCCACACTGAGATAAGCAGACTGGAAACCCAGTGCCTGAAGGTAGGCACACGCATATTCTTCCATCGCGGGAGCGACGCCTGTGCCTCTCCATGCCGGACTTACGTAAAACATATTGATGTAGCCGATGGCCGGATCAACAAAGCGGCCCAAATGAAGCTGGCCGATGATTTTCCCGCTGCGCCAAACATGCAGGCAGCTTCCCAGCTCCTCGGTAAGCCGGGTGCGGACACGCTGGGTAAAGCGTTCTTCGCCCTGGCCGTTCTCGTCCTTAAAGCCTTCCATCGAGCCAAAACTGCACAGATGCGTGTCGCGTATGAAATCGAGAAACACCTCTGTATGGCGATCCAAATCAATCGGTTTATATTGAAGACCAGAAATGCTCATTTTTGTAGTGACAAAATTAGTTCAACTAATTCCCAGACATGGGTGCAAGGATTGGAATAAGGTTCGAGAGCGTTAGCCAACGCTTGATTGACTACTTGCTTTGCACGGCTGATGGCGGCTTCCGTCCGAAGTTGAAGTTCTTCCTGGTAGAAGACATCATATTTTTCGTACTTTGGGACGTGATTTTTGAGCAGGCGTTTTGCTTGCTGCCGCGTCAAGTAGCCCGTCTGGTCTTGGTAGTGCAGAAGATACCAATACTCAAAATTGGGGTTGGAGATCGCAAGATGAATGTCTTCTTCTTGTGCAACCCGTAACGCCTGATGCCAATTCTCGATACTGTTTGCCTTATGCTCGTCGCCGTCGAAGACGGCCCAGGCCATGTCATCTTCATCCCATTCCTTCTCCTGCTGACGGTATGTTCGCTCTTCCAGTGCCTGTTTGACAATGCCGAGCGGGTCGCTGGCCTCTGGCTTCAAGACAATGATTTTGTTCGGTTCCATGCGAAGTGACTTACGAATATCTTCAAAGTAGCCGTACTCCGTCTTCTCTCCCTCACAGGAGATGAGTATTCTGCGTCCAATCGAACGCTGACGAGAAGGGCGCTGAAAAGATGCTGCTGGCCTTCTCGCCATTATCGCGCTATCTCCAAGCCCGATAACAGTTCGTCTTCGTCGGGAAGTACAGGAACCGCCCCGAAGCGACCGTCAAGATAGGCTTTATCGATAGCAAGGTCATTGCGCGGCTTGAAATCCGTCAGCGGATAAAGCTCCGTGCTGCCATCCTCCCGCTTCGCCGTGAACCAAATCTGATCGCGGCGTAGCAGGTTTCGTTGCTGAAGCGTGTTGTCGTGGCTCGTGAAAATAAGCTGGGCGCGTTTGGGGTTGCTCTTCGGACTTTGGAATAGCTTGATTATCTCTCGTGTGATATTCGGATGAATGTTAGAACCAAGCTCATCGACAAGCACCGAACTCCCATAAAAGAATGTGTCCAGCATTTTGTACGCAAGCACAAAAAGCCTCTGTGTTCCAGCAGACTCCTCAGAGAAAGGCAGCCGCATCAGACCTACGGAAGTTTTATGAAGGGCGAACAAATCAAAAGCATCTTGGTTTGACATATCCGGTCTTCTTTTTATTTCAATATCAGTAATTCCGGTATCAAATTTGCAAAGGATTTCGGATATTTCTCTCACGCGATCAGGCCAGTGTTCTCCCATTAGAAGAGTAGCAAGATCATGGTCGTAAGACTCTCTACCAAAACCTACTCCGGGCCAACGCCCTTTAATGCCATCGCTGAGCGGCTGGATGACAGCTACCTCTAGGCGGTTAACTAGTAGCGTCAAGAATAGCTCATGTTTTTGCAAGCTATCTTCTAGTTGAGTATGAGGCCCCTCAAAATCTTCACCATCCTTCTTCCAGATGTACTTGCCAGATTTTTTGTCCCAGTCTCTTGTAAAAAGAGGTTTGTTCACCTTCCTCCCAAGCGCGGCAGGAATGTATGTTAAGCTCTCGTGAAGAACGCGATCTTGATTTACCGTGAGCGAATAAGTATAAATGTTATTTTCATGTGCTTGCCTCAACCGAAAATAAGTAGGTTTTTGTGATGTTGTTTTGTCAAAGCTGAACGCAGACAAGTGATAATTGAGGTGGCGGCTGTCGGTGACTCCTATAGTAATCAGAAAGAACAATGTATCCAATGCAGTCAATATATTGCTCTTGCCAGAAGCGTTCGCGCCGAAAATACCAAGTACAGGCAACAGTTCAAATCCGCGACCTGCCACTGGGAAAGTCGGCGCAATCATGTTGTCTGGCTTGATGCGCCGCCGTGTAGCACTATCTTCTAGACGCTCTACTTCCCGGCTAGGATGTGCAATGGCACTCAAAGTAACTGGCTCTTTGATAGAGCGGAAGTTTTCGACGGTGAAATCAATCAACATGGCTTATTTATGACCTTTTTGCGTGATATTGTCACGGAAATCATTTTCATGTTACCACAAACAAGGCAGTTTCTAAAGCGTCTGCCCGACGCCGGTATCCAGTGCCTGGCCGTATTGGCCGGTGGCGAACGGCTCGTAGGCGGGGAAGGCTTTGAGGCGGAACGAGAGCGTGAAGCTGGAGCCGGGGCGCAGGCCCTGAGGGGTGTCCTGGTAGATGAAGTTGAACTCGTAGTCGTGCCAGGAGCGGGTTAATTCTAAGCCCTTGTAGTCGAAGCGGCTGGTAATGCCGTTGTAGCCGGCGATGGCCCGGACCCGGTAGCCGGCATCCTCGTTGCGGACGCGGAAGAACGGCAGGTTCACGTCGCCGTTCAGCGTCGTGTAGCGCTTTAAGTTTGGGTCGTAGCGGCCCGAAAAGTCGAACGCCAGCAGGTCTGAGCCGCGTATTGTCAGGGCGTTGGTGAGGTCTTGCAGGCGGCTGTTGTTCAGGTCATACGACGCCGTGGTGCGGAAGCGCAAAAACTGGACCGGCGTGTACAGCACCTGGCCGGCAACCGACTGGAACGGAGTCGCCCGGTCGCCGTAGGCGGAATGCTCGCGGTTGAAGTCGTAGCCGGTGCCGACCGTGAGCTGGAATGCCCGCGACTCCTGCACGGCGAGATTGAGGCCAGCGAGGTTGGAGTTGCCCGCGTAGTCGAACTGGAACGGCGTGTAGCCGTAGGGCCGCAGGTACGAGTAAGTCGCGCCGAGCGTGGACTTGCTTCCAATCCGCAGCGTGTAGCCGGTGCGGCCGTTCAGGACATACTGGGCCGTGTTGTCGCCGTAGAAGCCCTGCTGGAACGACCCGCCGTACTGGAAGTCGCTGCGCTTGTTGATCCGCTGGGTGGTTGTCCCTAAATCTAAATCAAATCTGGCCCGCTGAGAATTCGTCATGGACGACGGCTCGTTGAACGCGCCGAGCGAGAGGTCCACGCGGGCGGCTTTCGGCAGAAAGCGGCGCAGTAAGCTGGAGCGCAGGGCATCGGTCGCGACCCGGAACTCCGGCAGGCGCTGGAGGCCGCCGAAGAACCGGGAGCCGCCGGAATTGCGGAGCGAGTTGTACTTGGTCGCCAGAAGCTCCAAATCAAACAGTTTGCCGTGCGACGTGTAATCAAGATTGGAGTCAAGCTGCTGGGTGTCCTGGCCGCCGATGCCGGTAAAGCCCGGCGAGTTGACCTGCGAGAAGTCAAAGCGCGTGTGAACCTGCTGGGATGCGGTCGGCGAAAAGGTCTGGTCAAACGACGACGTCAAGTTCTGGGACAATCCTGACCCGTAATTGTTCTGGACGAGCGTGGTTTGCAGCGAGTCGCTCAGATTGCCGACCGCGCGGGTCAGGTTCACGGTCGTGTTTTGTGACTGGCTTTTTTCGAGGCCCGCGAAGTACGAGTTCTGCTGGAACTGGGACGTGATATTGGCTGTTACCGTGCCGAACTGCTGGGTGTGGAGGAGGCTGCCGTTCAGGTCTTCTACCCCACGGCTTTTGTCGTACAGGCTGTAAATCGTGAACAGGCCGTAGCCGCGCTTCGGGTTGGTATTAAGGCCGTAGTCCTGGTCGAAGCCCAGCCCCGTGCCTTTTTTCTGAAACTCTTCCACCCGCAGAATGCCCGGCAGCGCGTCGGACAGGGCGTAGCCGAATGCGAACTTGATGAAATACCCTTCGTCAGGGGTTTGTCCGACCTGCGGGAACAAAGTCTGCCGGGCGATCCTATCCGTCAGCGGCACGACAAGGTAGGGAATAGAGAAAACCCGGTGGCCTTTGCGGTACAGCGACACATTGCGCCCGACCAGCCGCCTCCCCGGAATAAGGTACAGCTCGCGGGCGCCGAACGAGTAATGCGGGTCCAAAAAGTCGCAGGTGGTGAACTGGCCGTTTCGCGCATCAATAAAGCCGGGCCGGCCCCGGATCTGGCCGCCGTAGACGAAGATGGGCAAAATCAGGCCGACCTGCGACTGCTCCGGCGTAATCACCGACCGCACTCCAGCGACCTGATAGGTGCCGCGCCGCAGGTTGATTTGCAGGACGCCGCCTTCCCCCACATCGATGGGCTGCCCGTTTGGCGTGAGCAAATGGACATGGCCCGTGAACCGCGCGATCCCCCGGTCTGCGTCCACGTCCACACGGTCGCTGCTCAGTCGGTAGCCTTGATACCGCACACGGACATTGCCCTCGGCGACCCACGGGCCGGCCTCAGTCTGCTCGAACGTATCGGCGTGGTCTAAGATCACCGACCGATTGGGGTCTACCGTCCGGTCATTCGTGTACGCTTCCGCGTTTTCGTCCGCGCCCGGCGTTTGTCCGAGGCTTTGCACGGTTCCGGTGGAGTTCGGCACGGCAGGCGTGAGAACACCAGGCGTACTCGGCAGCGTCGCTGGAACCGTCGAGGCCGGGCCGGCCAGCGTGGGACTGGCGGGCGCAGTAATCGTCGGCGCAGTAATCACAGGCGTAGAAGTTGCCGGCGCGGGATTGGCAGAAGGAAGGGGCGCAGGCGCCGTCTGCGCCTGTCCCGGTGCGGCGGCCGCTAGGAGCAGGCCGCAGGCGAAAAGGGGAAGGCGAGCGGAGTGCATTGTTCATTATAACATGAGAACGGCTCTTGCGCCGAGATTGAAGAAAATGCCCCCTCCCCCGCGACGGGAGAGGGGAGTAAGACCATCCTTTCTTGCTCCCTTCTCTCATTCCGATGGGGGAGGGGCTGGGGGTGAGGGCTTGTTCCACACCGGCGACAGCGCCAGTCCCAGCGCAAGCGCGGCGTAGGCGATCAGCACCGAATTGTGGCTGAGGCGCTTTTCAATCCCCGGCGTGAACTGCTTCGGGACGGCTTTGTAATCAACGAAATACGCTACAGTCGTGCCGAGCAAGGCGGTAAAGACGCTGCTTTTTGTCTTGGTGACAAGCAGCGCGCCCTCATAGATTACCCCCCATGCGCACATCGCCGTGCCGTTGACCCCGATGCCAAGCCAGGACTCACGCGGCGAGTAGGCAGTCGGCTGCTCTTTCTGGTCACCGTCTATGATGTGGGCGACCGAGTTCAGCGCTGCCCACGGGTTGCCGTTTTCTTTATCGGAGGCCAGCATGATGGCGGCGTTGGTGGCGGCGGCCAGCGCAAAGCCGGTCTTCAGGCCGCGCATGAGGCTTTGGGTGATGAGTTCTTTGAGAGTCATAGTGGGGAGAGTGTACCCGGAAGACGCCCCCCCGCCCCAATTCTGGGGAGCAATACGGAGTGAACGCCGTAGGGGCACTGCTTGCTGCGCCCTTTTCTGCTTGTCCGGCTCCCCAGAATTGGGGCGGGGGGCGTCTTCCGGGTACAATCCTTCCGTCATGCAAGCACATTCTCCCGAAACCGAACAAGTTCTGCAAACCCTGCGCGATGCCGTGCGTGGCACACAGTACGAGCACAAACTCTTTCTCGTCGGCGGCTTTGTCCGTGACCAGATCATGGGCCTGTCGTCGGGTAAAGACGACATTGACCTTGTGCTGGAAGGCGATGCTCTAGCGCTGGCCCGGTTCCTGAGAGAGCAGGGCGCAGCAGACTTCGAGCCGGTCGTGTATCCGACGTTCGGCACGGCGATGGTGGTGGTCAAAGGCCGCGCCGTAGAAATGGTGACGGCCCGGATCGAGTCGTATGCGCCCGGCAGCCGCAAGCCGGACAGCGTCGAGGCGGGAACGCTGCAAGACGACGCCAAGCGCCGCGATTTTACCATCAACACGCTGCTGCAATCTTTGGAAACAGGCGAGATCACCGACCCGCTTGGCCTTGCGTTTGCCGACATAGGCGCCGGGATTATCCGCACGCCGACTGACCCGCTGCTGACATTCCAAGATGACGGCCTGCGAATGTTGCGGGCCGTGCGCTTTGCCGCCCGCTTCGGCTTCACAATTGAGCCGTTCACCTGGAAGGCCATGCGGCAGCGGGCAGACCGCCTCAGCGACACCAATCCGAACCGGACCCGCGTGATCTCTTATGAGCGCGTCCGCGACGAGTTCTGCAAAACTCTGATGACAGCCCGCGCTCCGCTTGGCCTGGAGCTTCTCCAAGACAGCGGCCTGCTGGCCCAGTTCGCGCCGGAACTGACGGCAATGGTCGGCGTCACCCAAAACGAGTTTCACGCTTACCCCGTGTGGGAGCATACGCTCCTTGCCCTCAGCAACCTGCCGCCGGACGCCTCGCTGACCCTGCGGCTGGCGACACTCTGCCACGACATCGGCAAGCCGCCCGCCAAAGGCGTCGGGGACGACGGCCGGGTCCACTTCTACGGCCACGCGGAGACTGGCGCGGAGATCACCCGCAAGCTGATGACCCGGCTGAAGTTTTCAAATGACGAGGTCGCCGCCGTCACGAAGCTGGTGGCCCAGCACATGCGGATCGGCGAGTACAAGCCGCTTTGGACCGATGCCGCCGTTCGCCGCCTCATCCGCGATCTCGGCCCGCAGCTTGACGATCTCTTTGAGATCCACCGGGTAGACGTGTCTGCGCTTGCCCCAGACCACACGGACATCTCCCGCGCCCGTGAGCTTCGCGCAAGAATGGCTCCCATCCAGGAAGCGCAGGACATCAGTGCGCTCACGTCGCCGCTCGACGGCCAGGAGCTGATGGCGCGTCTCGGTCTGCGCCCCGGCAAGCAGCTTGGCGCTGTCAAAGAGTATCTCGTCAATGAAGTGGTGGAAGGCAGGCTTGCCCCCAGCGACAAAGACGGCGCGGAGCGGCTGGCGCGAGAGTTTCTTGCCAAAGGCAGCTAAGGGCGCATCTGGGAAAGGGCGCAGCAAGCAGCGTCCCTACAGAAATGACCTGGTACAATGTAGGGTGCGCCGCTTGCTGCGCCCTCTTCTCTCTTTGTTTGCGTCAAGTCAACTGAACATCTTCCGGCAACCGCAAATCGTCTGCCGAACCGACACCGTCCAGATGCACGGCCAGCAGCTTGGAAACATCGGCTTCGGCGACATTGGCATACCAGACGCCTTCGGGATAGACCACGACGTTCGGCCCGTGATTGCAGGGCGTTAGGCAGCCCGACGCCGTCACTTTGATGCCTTGCGGGTAGCCGCGCCGGGCCAACTCGCGCGTGAACGCCGCAAAGACTGCTTGCCCGCCGCGTGGAACACAGGAAGGCAGGGGATGGCCTTCGGGCCGCTCATTGGTGCAGACGAAGAAGTGATGGGTAATGGCTGACATGATGCAGAGTTTACCTGGAAACGGAAGCCGAGAGTGCGAGGGAGTGAACTCCTCTCGCTAAATAAACTTGTCCTTCGGACAAAAGAACTGCTGCGGATGCGTTTCTTACTCTTTCGTCCGAAGGACGACCATAACTAGCGAGAGGAATTTATTCCCTCGCGTTCTTTCTAGGAGACCTCACCCATGCCCGAAACACCCCTGCGCTTTGACAAGTACCTCACCTACGTCGAAATCACCGACGCGCTGCATCAAATCGCCGAAGCCTATTCTGACTTGGTCCAGCTTCACTCGATTGGGCAGTCTTATGAAGGCCGGGAAATTTGGCTTGTGACCGTGACGCGCCTCGCGACAGGCCCCGCCAGCGAAAAACCGGCGTTCTGGGTAGATGCAAACATCCACGCAACCGAGCTGTCCCCGTCGAGCGCCGCGCTGTACCTGCTGAACAAATTGGTGACGGAAGACGGCACGAATGAGGACATTATGCGGACATTGGATACCCGCGCGTTTTACATTGTCCCGCGCGTCAACCCCGACGGCGCGGAGCTTGCCATGCAGACGCCGCCGCGCTGGCTGCGGTCGTCGGCCCGGCCTTATCCGTTTGACGAGGAGCCGATTGAGGGCCTCAGGCGTGAAGACATTGACGGCAACGGCAAGCTGCTGTCCATGCGGATTGCCGATCCGAACGGCCCCTGGAAGGCGCACCCGGACGAGCCGCGTCTGCTGGTCCGGCGTGACCCGACCGAGACCGGCGGCGCGTATTACCGGCAGCTCCCCGAAGGCCGGTTGACCAACTTCGACGGCGTTCAGGTCAAATTGCAGCGAAACAAAGAAGGCTTGGATTTGAACCGCAACTTCCCGTCGGAATGGCGGCCCGAAGGCGACCAGTCCGGGGCAGGGGAATATCCAACCTCCGAACCCGAAGTCCGGGCAATGGTGGACTTCATTGTCAAGCACCCGAATATCTGCGGCGCGGTGACGTTCCACACCCTCAGCGGCGTCATCCTGCGTCCTTACGGGGTCAAAGCCGACTCCGAGATGATCCCCGAAGATCTGTGGACCTTCGGCAAGATCGGCGACAAAGGGACGGAGATCACCGGCTACCCGAATGTCTCGGTCTTCCACGACTTCAAGTACCACCCGAAAGAAGTCATCACCGGCGTCTTCGACGACTGGATGTACGACCATTTGGGCGTCTACGCCTGGACCACCGAATTATGGTCCCCGCAGCGCCAGGCCGGCATTACAGACTACAAGTTTATCGAATGGTTCCGCGAGCATCCCGTCGAAGACGACCTCAAGCTTATCAAATGGAACGACGAGAAGCTGGACGGCCTCGGCTTCATTCCGTGGCAGCTTTTTATGCACCCCGACCTCGGCCCCGTCGAGATCGGCGGCTGGGACTACGCCTACTGCTTCCGCAACCCGCCCCCGCACCTGCTGGAAGCCGAGATCGCCCCCCACGCCGACTGGCTGGTCTGGCAGGCCCTCATCTCCCCCAAGCTGGAACTCCTCGCCGCCGAGTCTAAGCCTCTCGGCGACGGCGTCTACCGCGTTCGGTTGGTTGTCCAGAACACCGGCTGGCTGCCCACCTATGTCTCCAAACGAGCCTTAGAGCGCAAAAGCGTCCGCCCCGTGCTGGCTGAAATCGAGCTTCCCGAAGGCGCGACTCTGCAAATCGGACGCATCCGCGAAGAACTCGGCCAATTAGAAGGCCGCCACCTCAAAGCCGCGAGTGGTTTCAGCCCCGTCGCCGACGCCACCGAAGACCGCGCTCACTTCGACTGGATCGTCCACGCCCGCGCCGGTGGCACGGTGAAATTAGTAGCACGGCATCAGCGAGCAGGCGTCGTCCGGGCAGAATTAGAGCTACAATAGTGAATGGCTCTACTTATTGACAAGAACACCGGCAGGGTTTGCATCCACGGCGGCATATGCATCCCTGCTGACTTGACGCGCCGTAATTTCTTTATCAGCAGTCTCGGTAAAAAGTCAAAGCCACTCATTAGGAATGAGCCATATATGTCATGGAACTTGCCGGCGGTTGAACTTCCCGATAAGAAAATCTACGCCTCTGTTTTCTTCAAAGGAGAAAAGCTGGACATGGTAACATGGACTGTTGACCTTCCACCTTTTGGGACTACTTGGGCAGATTGGTCATTGGAGAAGGAAATGCAGATCAAGGCGTACAACGATGTTCTGCTTGAACAAGATTTAGGCTCTCCGCCCTATGAGTTTTCCTGGGGTACAGTAGTATCTGTGTATAGCGAGCGCTCCGACGCGAGCCTCATCGTGATTAGATACTAATGGTTTGTAAAGGCGCACGAGGAAGTAAACTTCACTCGCTGGTTAATGTCGTCCTTCGGACGAAAGAATAGCAGAGGTTTGGCTTTTTTTCTTTTGTCCGCAGGACAACCCTAACCAGCGAGTGAAGTTTACTTCCTCGCTCATTCCACGCGAGGACAAATCTCTATGACCACCACAGCAGAACTTGACTACACGCAGCGGATGAATGCGGACGTCAACTGGGCGCTCTGGCAGGGCGGGCTGTTTTTCCAGAATGAGTGCGAAGTGCAGCACTCGTTGCGCCGTCTTGCCCTGTGCCTGAACGAACTATGCAGTAGTCGGCGGTATAGCGCTCTATTTGCATGGTTTTCGGCGCTACACAGAGAACATCAATATCTTGGTTCCGCGCGAGGGCTTGCCGGACGTGCATCAGGCACTTCTCGGTAATGGCTACCGGCTGTCACGGGTCAGTAACAAAAACATCCACGACACGAAAAACGGCGTCTACATCAAGTTTATGATCTCGGACGATGTTCCCGATCCGAAGCGTCTAGCGACGGAGCAGGATGGCGTTTGGCTGCTGAACTTGGCACCTCTGCTCGAACTCAAGCTGCTGTCCGGCATGATGGGCATTATCCGCCTCAAAGACTTGGCAGACGTAGAGGAGGTAATCAAGATGCTTCATCTACCGCAAAACTTCAAGGAACAACTCAGCCCGCGTGTTCAAGAAAAGTATAATGAGCTGTGGCAGGGCGCACAGCCCGATCCCGACAGCCTTTGGAATGAAGATAAATGGCCGGAGCCGAGACGGCAAGGATAAACACTATGGCACAAAGCGCGGTGGATACGGAGCTGGAAACGCTGATTCGGGCTAGATACCCGATTATTTATGTGGTCTCGTGGGAGGAGAAACGGGTCGAGGACGCTCTGCGGGCGATCACCAAAGCTCGCGGCAAGAAGATGTACCAGTGGACCGTGACGCAAGGCATGGTGCTGAACCCGTCGAACCGGGATGAAGTCACGCGGGACCCCTTAGCCGCGCTTGACTTTGTCCTGGAGTCGCGCGACCAGGCCGTGTTTCTCTTGAAAGACTTCCACCCGTTCCTGAACGACACGGCTTTGGTGCGCCGTCTGCGCGACCTCACTTACGCGCTCAAAACGTCGTACAAGACGCTGGTGCTGCTGTCGCCGGTGCTGCGTCTGCCGCCGGAGCTGGAAAAAGAGATCACGGTCGTAGACTATGAGCTGCCGACCCTGGAAGACTTGGGCCGGCTGCTGGACAGCATTATCGAGTCCGTGAAGGCCAACCCGCAGGTGCAGACTGACCTGACCAAAGAAGAGCGCGAGCAGGTTCTGAGCGCGGCGCAGGGGCTGACGGGGATGGAAGCGGAAAACGTCTTTGCAAAGTCTTTGGTGGAGCGGCGCAAGTTTGACGTAGATGTCGTGCTGTCCGAAAAAGAGCAGATTATCCGCAAGTCCGCCATTCTGGAATACTACCGCGCCTCCGAAGCCTTCGCCGATGTCGGCGGCTTGGATTTACTTAAAGACTGGATGGACAAGCGCACCGTCGCGTTCACCGAAAAAGCCCGCGACTATGGCCTCCCTGCCCCAAAAGGCATCCTCATTCTAGGTGTACAAGGCTGTGGTAAGTCGCTCGCCTCTAAATCCATCGCGTCTTTATGGAACCTGCCGCTGCTGCGAATGGACGTGGGGAAGATTTTTGGGGGCATTGTCGGGCAGAGCGAGGAGAATATTCGAAAGGCGATTCGGGTGGCGGAAAGTACCGCGCCGAACATTGTTTGGATTGATGAGCTGGAAAAGGGTTTTTCGGGAACGCAGTCGTCGGGCATCAGCGACGGCGGCACGACGGCCCGCGTGTTCGGGACATTTTTGGCCTGGCTGCAAGACAAAACCGCGCCGTGCTTTGTGGTGGCGACGGCAAACGATGTCTCGGCCCTGCCGCCGGAGCTGCTGCGAAAAGGGCGCTTCGATGAGATTTTCTTTGTGGACCTGCCGGGCGAGCCGGAGCGTGCCGAAATTTTTACCATTCACCTCAAAAAGCGAAAGCGCGATCCGGCGCAGTTTGATTTGAATGCTCTCGCCGAGGCGACCGAAGGCTACTCCGGGGCGGAAATCGAGCAGGCGGTGATTTCAGCCATGTATGATGCGTTCAATCTGGACCGGGACATCACGACCGACGACATACTCAAAGTCGCGAAGCAGTCCATCCCGCTGTCTATGACGATGAAAGAAAAGATCGACATGCTGCGCTTCTGGGCCGGCACCCGCGCCCGGCCCGCGTCGTCCGCCACGCCGCCGGGAATCGGCGAGGAAGGCTGGCAGGAAGATGAAGCCGAGTATGTGGAAGACCTGCTGCCCGAAGGCGGCGAGCCGCGCGAGTTCACGCAGAAGGACTTGACGGAGGCGGCGTAGCCAAAGAAACCGGCACTGGAAGTGCCGGTCTACTATTGAGTGGAAGTCGAAGCGACTGAAGATGAAGTTACTCGGTCCTCTTCCGTAGTCGCTTCGACTTTCATTCCAAAGTAGACCGGCACTTCCAGTGCCGGTTCTAACTGCCGTGCCACTATCTCACTGCTATGACCCAGCACCTTGACGCCTATCTTGCTAATCTTTCCGCCGAGCGCGGCTTGTCGGAGCAGACGCTGACGGCATACCGATACGACCTGACGCAGTTTGTAGACTTCCTGCGCCGTGAAAACATCACGCAGGCTCGCATGGTTACGCCGGGGCTGGTCTATGACTTTCTGGCGTCTCTGCGCCGGGCCGGTCTTGCTCCGGCCAGCCTCACCCGCAAGACAATCTCGCTCAAGCTCTGGATGCAGTATCTGTGCCGTGAAGAGGTCATTGACGCCGATCCCGCCCTGGCCGTAGACCCGCCGAAGACCGCTGTGCGGCTGCCGAACACGCTGTCCCTTTCTGAGATTGAACGGCTGCTGACCACGCCGAATGTCCAGACTCCCGAAGGCGTCCGGGACCGGGCCATGCTGGAAACCATGTATGGCTGCGGCCTGCGCGTCTCGGAGCTGGTGTCACTGGAAACCCGAAGCGTTGACCTGCGGGCGCGGCTCGTGCGTCCGTTCGGCAAAGGTAAAAAAGAGCGATTAGTCCCGCTCGGCGACGGCGTTTCTGAAACCCTGACGGCGTACCTGAACACGGCCCGTCCGGCGCTTTTGGCAAAGAAGCCGCCGACGCCGTTTTTGTTCGTCACGAAGCGCGGCGGCCCGCTGACCCGAAACCACTTTCTCAATCTCGTCAAAGCCTATGCCCGCGACGCCGGTATTGCCCGAACTATCTCCCCCCACGCCCTGCGCCATTCGTTTGCGACCCATCTGCTGTCCGGCGGCGCGGACTTGCGGGCCATACAGGAGATGCTCGGCCATGTCAGCGTCGCCACCACCCAGCGCTATACCCAGGTAGATGTCGCCCGCCTCCGCGAAGTCTACGACCGGACACACCCACGGGCTTAGAGCCTGACAGTATTAGAGAGGGAGACGATGGCGAAATTTGTTTTCACCGCAACCGTTCATGTACAAGTCGAAGCGGAGTCTGTTCAGGAAGCCTTCAGGAAGTTTGTCCAGTGGCGTAAGTTTATCTGCTCCGCGATGCAGGGGCGTTTGCAGGAAGCAGGAATTTTTCGCTACAGGGTCCCTCCCGTGAGAGAGTTCATAGAAGTAGATGATGCCTGGCTGGAGAATGATCGGCTAAGAGCCAAGTTCCAGCAGGAATGGGAATACCGAGCGATAGAAGAGCCGCTTTTACCCGGCTCACGGGCAATGCTGACACATAAAGTTGCAGTGGGACCAATTTCCGATAAACAATGAAAGCGACTTTATGTGCCGTGTGGTCTTAATTGTATTGGACGGCTGCGGGGTTGGGGCGATGCCAGACGCGGCGGAGTACGGCGGCCCGGCGGAGCTTGACAGCGCAACGCTGCCCCATGTCGCGGAGGCCGTCGGCGGACTGCACCTGCCGACACTGGCGCACCTCGGCCTCGGCAATGTTGCACCGATTTTAGGTGTCGCGCCGGAGCCGAACGCCGTAGCCGGGTGGGGAAAGATGGCGGAAGCGTCGGCGGGCAAGGACAGCGTCACTGGCCACTGGGAGCTGATGGGGATTACGACGAAGACGCCGTTTCGAACTTACCCAGACGGCTTCCCGCATGAGCTGATGGCCGAGTTTGAGGCCGAAATCGGGCGCGGGACGCTGGGCAATATGGCCTCGTCGGGGACAGCCATTCTGACGGCGCTCGGCGCAGAGCATCTTACGACAGGAAGGCCGATTGTCTACACGTCGGCGGACAGCGTGTTCCAAGTCGCCGCCCACGAAAGCATTGTGCCGCTGCCGGAACTCTACGCGATCTGCGAAACCGCACGGGAAATGCTCGTCGCGCCGAACAACGTTCAGCGCGTCATCGCCCGGCCCTTTGTCGGAGAAGGCCCGGACAGCTTTAGGCGCACGGAGCATCGGCGCGATTATCCTCTGCCGCCGCCGGTGCCAAACTTCCTCTCGGCGCTGGCAGACGCCGGCAAAACTGCCCATGCCGTCGGCGTTGTCGCCGACTTATTCCCGCGCTCCTACTTCGCCCGCGCCGAGCGCACCCAGAGCAATCCTGCTCATCTCGCTGCGATTTTAGACGCCATGCGCTTGGGCCGCGAGGATTTCGTGTTCGCGAACTGCGAAGACTTCGACATGCTCTACGGCCACCGTAACAACCCTGCCGGCTTCGCCCTTGCTTTGGAAGCTTTCGACGCTGCGCTGGCGGGCATTGTCGAAGCCTTGCGCCCCGGTGACCTGCTGATTCTCACGGCAGACCACGGCAACGACCCGACCACGCCGTCCACCGACCATTCCCGCGAATATGTCCCGCTTCTTGTCTATGGCGGAGGCATTCGCGGCAATCTAGGGACGCGCCCGGCTTTCGCCGATGTCTCAAAAATTGCGGCAGACTGGCTGGGCATTGCGTGGAGATAACTAACGCCGAAGACTACTTAGGTGAAATAGTGACTTTGAAGATTGATCGCCCTGCCGGCTCGCTTCACCCGCGCCACGGCTTTCCGTACCCGATCAACTACGGCTTCGTGCCGGACACGCTTTCGTCGGATGGGGCCGAGCTGGACGCCTACGTTCTCGGCGTGCCGGAGCCGCTGGCTGAGTTTACGGGGCCGTGCCTCGCGGTCATTCGGCGCACCAATGATGCAGACGATAAGCTGATTGTCTGCGCCGCCGGGCAATCGTATACGGACGACGAAATACGAAGCGCGACATGGTTTCAAGGGCAGTTCTTTGACTCTTTCATCCTGCGCGGGCCGCTTTCGGAGGAAACTGTCCTGTGACTATAAGGACCGTTCTTACCGGCTGCCTGATTATGCTTGCCGGCAGCCTGCACGCCCAAACGCCGGCCGCCCCGGCGGGACAAACTGGAGAAACGCCGCTGCCGAATAAGGTTCTGGGGCGGGCGCCGCTGCAAAAGAAGTACGGGGTGAATGCCGAACTGACCTCTGTCTTGCAGAGCGTGTCGCCGTTCCACTCGCTGTACTCCGGGACGGACAGCCTGCGCTCGCGCCGGGAGACTGAGGTCAGCCACTCGTACACGCTTTACCTGTGGGCGCATCCCAGTCCGCGCTTTGAGGTGTATGTCAACCCGGAGCTTGCGCTCGGTCATGGGGTCGGCGACGGCGACGGCCTAGCGGCGTACAGCAACGGCGATTTAATCGGGCAGCCGAACTTTCGCCCGCAGCCGTATCTTGCCCGCGCGTTCGTCCGCTACCGAGTTCCGTTGCAGTCCGGCGGCAGGGCCGGGCCGAAGCAGGCGGTCAAGCCCGGCAACGACATCATCGGCGGCAGTCTGCCGGCGTCACGGCTGGTCTTTGTCGCGGGCAAGTTCGCGATCTCGGACCATATAGACAACAACACCTACGCGAACAACGCCCGAAACCAGTTTCTGAACAATGCGTTCGTCAACAATTTAGCTTATGATAAAGCCGGCGATCCGCGTGGCTACACCCACGGCGCTGTTGTCAGTGTGATTCGCCCCGGCCTTGCCGTCCGCTTCGGGAGCGTCGCCCTGCCGGCGGTGTCCGGCGGTTCGGACGTGTCCTACAATCTGCGGAGCCAGCACGCCGAACAACTGGAGATTGAAATTCGGCCCAAAGTGCTGGCGGGCCGAACAGCCATGCCGCTTACTCTCAGGCTGCTGGCCTACCGGAACGAAGGAACGATGGGACGCTACCGGGATGCGCTCGCCGCCGCGCCGGGCATGACTCCCGATGTGACGGCGGTGCGGCGGCGCGGGGCATTCAAGTACGGCTTCGGGCTGAACTTCGAGCAGGGCCTCAGCGACGGCGGAGCGTCGGGGGTATTCGGACGCTTCGGCTGGAACGATGGTCAAACCGAAACGTTTTCCTATGCTGAAGCTGACCGGGTGATGTCGCTCGGCGGGCAGGTGTCGGGGGTGCATTGGAAGCGGGGGAACGACATCCTCGGCATCGCCGCCGCCCAGAGCGATCTGTCGTCAGTGCACAAAGACTATCTTGCGGCAGGCGGGCTGGGACTAACGCTTGGTGACGGTGCGCTTCTCTACGGCTCGGAGCGGGTCGCCGAAGTCTATTACTCGTACCAGCTCACGTCAAACGCCGCGCTGTCGCCGGACTACCAGTTCATCCACAATCCCGGCTTCAACCGGGACCGTGGCCCAGTGTCTTTAATTTCGCTGCGCCTGCACCTGACATTTTAGCCTGGCTGAACGTCGCGAATAGCGCCAAGACAACAAGCGGCAGTAGAAGCGCCTCTGCCTCGAAGCGCGGGGCAAGAACGCCGGACAAAACCGCGCCGCCGAAGAAGCCGGCCCAAAGGCCCGCCTCCACCCGCGCCCGGTGGCCGTGCGTGTCCCACGGCCCCTGTGCGTCAGACGGTACTTGCTGCCGCGCCGCCGACGCGAGATGCCCGCCGATTTTGTTCAGCGTCCCCGTCACAAACGTCAGGCTGACAGCTTCAGCGCCGATCTTGGACAGGGCCGGATTGACCAGGCCCATCGCAAAACTCAGCAGCGCGATCCCCGGCACGGCAGGGGGCGTACCGTGCCGACTGAGCGCGGCGAAAAGCGCGAGCAGAACCGCCGCCGCGCCGAAGAGGAAGCGATGCGCCTGGGCAGTTTTCGAGGCTGCGACCCAGGTTCCGGCGAAGCTGCCGCCGAGAAAACACGCAATCGCCGTGCCGGCGGGCAGCACAGCGGGAAACAATGCTTGGCCGCTCTTTAAACCGGCCAGGGTCGTGTTCCCGCTCATAAACGAGACATAGGTTTTGTAAGCCAGGTACGCATAGCCGTCCAAGAACCCGGCGACGGCGGCGAGGCTCACCGCCTGCGCTTTGAGGCTAAAGAAGCTCATTCTTGGCCGCCGGAATAGTCTGAAGTTCTTCCGAGGACAGTCCTAAATGCGCGGCGGCGACCTGCGGCGGCAGCAGGCGGAGCCAGTTGTTCAGCGACACGTCCTGAAACACCGGCGACGCGAACATCTCCAGGCAGATCAAATCGGTCGTGCCGGTGTTTTCAATATAGTGTCCGGCCATCTTCGGGACATAGCCGACATCGTTTGCGCTGAAATCCATCGTCCGGGCCGTTTCCTGGCCCGGAAAAACCGTCATACGCCCGGACCCCTGAATGTAGAACTGCCACTCGGAAGCGTTCGGGTGCCAGTGCATTTCCCGCAGGCCGCCCGGCTTGATGATTAAAAGTCCCGCCGCGAAGTGCTTGGACGCCGGGAAGTTGCGCGAGTCAATCACCCGGACCTCGCCGTGCGCGTTCGTATGGGTCGGCGGCATCGCGCGGGCGCGAAACGTGAACCCTTCGCCCGGCGGCGGGGGAACCGTCATGCTCGCCGCCTGCTGCTGCTCAGCCAGCGTCTGATCTGGCGAGCCGCTCGGAAAGATATACAGCGGCGAGGTCGGCAGCTTCGCCAGCGAATCAAGACCGAGGCCAAAGTTCTTCGCGAGAACATCCGGCGGCGTATGCGCCAGCCAGTCGGACAGCAAAAACGTGCTTTCTTCCGAAAAGTCGCCTTGATTAAAGACCAAGAGGAACTCGCAGCCGTCCGGTTCCAGCCCCTGAATCGAGTGCGGGTAGCCCGCCGGGAACAGCCACAAATCGCCCTCGCTCACGTCGTCTATGAACAGCGAGCCGTCAGGCTTAAGGAGTGTCAGGCGTGCCTTCCCAGACAGCATATACGCCCACTCGTCGGCGAGGTGCCAGTGCAGCTCCCGGAAGCTGCCTGCTGTCAGCCGCATCTGCACGGCGGCGATGTCTTTGGAGGTAGGCAGCTCGCGCTCGGTGACTTGATGCGCCCAGCCGCCTTCCTGCACCCGCTTATGAGTCAGCTCGTAGGAGTACCACATCGGACCCATCGCGCCGTGGTCGGTCGCGGGCGGACGATTTGAGTTCGGGTTCTGGTTCTGCAAGGAAGTGTTCTGTGGGCCGGGATTGCTGGAAGACACGTCGCCTCCCGCCTGCTGCGTGTTCTGCCGCATCGGGACGGCGCTGATCTTGGCGGGCGCATCGCCCTCGATAATTTTTTCCATCTTCATCGGTCTCCTAGTCTTCAGTAAGGCTTGCCAGGGTTTACTTGCTAAGATTCAGTAAGGGAATATGTGCTGTGCTGTCGTACTCACGGACAAGATACGCAGGGGTTTCGGTGACAATCACTTCCAGCGTCGGGCGCACCCAAGCTTCCAGAACATGACCGGCATGAGCGATGCCCCCTTTCGTGCCGACAGTCATATGGGCGTGGAAAGCTGGCTTGCCGTCGTCCAGGCGTCCGATGTCTCCAATCAGCGAGGCGACTTCACACTGCTCATTGACAGGGATCGGAACGTACTTTCTCGTTTCCCAATCGAGCCAGCCTATTGTGCAGCGCTCCAGCGCACCGATCCCAGTGAGTGAGGCCGCGTGGATTCCGCAGTCGTTGGCAAACTGGGTCAAGCCCGCCGTGAACTCATCGCCGGTGTTGAATACCAGCGCATAGACCTTGAGGCCCGTGTCGTTTAACAGTTTTATTTTCATCGTTTTTTCCTCTGCCTTTTCTTTGCTGACGCAAAAATTACTTCGCCGGGTCAAGCACCACTTTAAGGTAGCCCTGCTCACGAGCATTGAACAGCCGGAACGCCTCCGGCGCCTCCGTCAGCGGCAGACGGTGGGAAACAATCTTGCCCGGCACGGCCCGGCCGGAAACGATCAGCTCCCGCAGCAGGACGTCATAGCGCTTGTCCTGGTCTCGGCCGAACCCAATCGAAATGCCTTTGTTGAAAAACGTCGCCCACGGCACCGTCAGCTCGCCCTTCTGCTCGTTTGCATCTAAGCCGCCGGGGTCTTCGGGCGGAAACACGCCGATGATCCCGATGTGGCCGGCCGGATGAACCAGCTTCGCCAGACACGAGATGATCCAGTTCGGATCGTCCTTGTGGTAATCATCCTGCGACCGAGCCTGGAAGCCGACAGCATCAATGCCGCAGGTGACGCCGTCCATCACATGCTCATCCCGGTACGCACTGTCCATTCGGGCCTTCTTCCGCAGTTCCATAATCTGCTCCACGGGATCGCCGGCCCGGTAGTCAATCGGGATCGCCCCATACTCCTGCGCTTTCGCCAGCCGCTCCGGGATGCAGTCCACGACATACACTTGCGCTGCGCCTCGCAGAAGCGCCGAATGCGCCGCCAGCAGGCCGACCCCGCCCGCGCCGAAGATGGCCACCGAATCGCCAGGTCCCACCCGCGCCAGCTCGGTTGCATGGTAGCCCGTCGGAAAGATGTCCGCCAGCATGGCAAAGTCATGTTCTTTGTCGTCGCCCGGTTCCCCCGGCAGCTTCAAGGCATTCGCATCGGCAAAAGGGATACGCACAAGCTCGGTTTGCGCCCCGCTGTAGCCGCCCTGGTTCGGGTAGCCGTAGGCGGCGCCCGCTTTGCCGGGGTTTGTGGTGAGGCAGGCGCCGCTCAGCCCCTTCCAGCAGTTTTGGCAGAAGCCGCAGCAGATGTGGGTGGGAACGACGATCCGGTCGCCTTTTTTAAGAGAATGGACGGCAGGACCGGCTTCCTCGACCACGCCCATTGGCTCATGCCCGATCAGGTGTCCGTAGTAAGGCATCCGCCCATCGTAGAAGTGCAGGTCGGTGCCGCAGATGGAAGTCGAGGTCGTTCGCATAAGGACGTCCGTACTGTCCATAATTTCCGCATCCGGGATGTCACGGACCTGAACGTCATGCTTGTCAACAAGAACAATGCCTTTCATTGCTGTGACTCCTGTTCTGATTATATTCTTGAGAAATTGTATCCCAAGAAGCGGTGTGAGGCTAAGACATGCCTGCTTTTTGCCGGGGGGGCTGAGGAAGCGCCGTGCTGCTCACGGCGGGCGTCAGGCGCAGCGAACAGGCCAAAATGCCGAACAGCCCGATGCCGGCGAACGCCAGCGGGGCCAGCAGCGGCGGCTTCTTGACCGGGTTCGGGTGAGCGCCGGTCCAAACCGACAGCATCTGCCCGAAATCCGCGAAAATATGCCCCTGCCCGTGGTACCAAAAGCCGAGGCCGCCGACGATAAACCCCGCCGCGAAGACTGCCAGAAGAAGCCGCCGCCCACCTCGGTCCCACAGCGCCAGCCCCGCCGCGCCGACCAGCACCGACACGCCGGAGTAGATAATCGGCGTCCACCCAATTTCGTGCTTCGCAAGAATGTGGTTATGTTCGTAGCGCAGGTCAAACAGCAGCCCGGCGAATGCCGCGACGAGAATCAGCACCACGATTTTACCGAGCGGCCATTGCGCCAACTGTTGAAACATCTTGCACCTTTTTTCCTGATCACTGCAATAGAAGTACCACGGCCTGCATCTTATGAAACAAATTGTCCGCGCATGACCCGGAGCACGCGGCAAAAGCGGTTCGAAGATTACCCTTCGTTTTGACCCTCTTTTGGAGCGGCTACAAACGCAGAGAAAACACGCAGCACAAGATAGCCGATCAGAAGACCGGTGCCGAACACCAGTGTTACGAGCAGCGGCTGCGGGCCTGAGTGGCTGGACTGCCCCGTGACAGCTTTCAGCAACCGGAGCGGGTGGACAAATACATCCCAGCTATTTTGACGCAGGAACCGCCCTAAATAGATCCCAAAGCCGCACAGCAGCAAAGACCCGGCGGCGATGGCCCACCCAGCACGCTTGCCGTACTTTATCTCCACAACGCCGTGAACCGTCATCAGCGAGAGATAGCCGAGCATGGTGCCTGTTCCGGCACACGACAACAGCACCGCCAAAAGGTACCAGGGCGGAACATCAGCGCCGGGTTTCAGATGAAGCACATCGGTTAAAAGATACGGGGCATTCGGCAGAAACAAAAGCCAGAGGCAAAAGAACACGCCCGCGAGACCGGGGCGCCTGCGGGCAGTCGCCGCCTGAAACGTCGCGCTCCACAGCAGCGGCACAACGGCCAGAAACAGGTTCCACACCAGCCCGCGCGTAGACTTCTCACCGTCTTCGCCGTAAGAAGGGGTCGCAAGATGACTGCGATACGCGAGAAGCAAGAAGCACCAGAGCAGCATTCCCGCCACACTCCCCACTCTTTGATTTGCCTGAGAGATCCCCATATGTTGACTACGGGCATTCAGTGAGTTTTTATTTCTATTTTCGCGTTGTGTTTCCTCATGTTGCCGGTCAATCAGGAGCCTGTTGGTCTTCAGTGTGTGGAATAGTCTTACGGCTTGTGCGCTTCTTCATGGCTGGGCCTCGTTGCTCTCTCATATCCAATCCACTTTAACGACACTCCCGTATGGCAAAACAAGATCGCCGAGACACAGCCCACATGATAACTACTATGGCGTATCTGGCTGAGGACTTGATCCAGCAAAGTGTGTACGCCGCCATGAATCTCGGCTTCTGTCTGAAGTGTAGCGTCGTCAGCAGTCTCTAGCAAAAGACGACATCGGCGAATGACTTCCCAAAGATACTGGTACATCTGGCTGGAAGCAACCGCGGGTTCCGGTGGCGCCACCAGATTTACGGCATCTTCGGTAACAAACGTGGGGGAACAAAAAGGTTCATCGGGTTTGCGTATCCATTTATCCAAATAATAGGTAGTGTGAAGAAGATGCTGCCAAACCGGAATATTACCGTCAGCTTTAGCCCATACGTCGCCGGGACAGATTTCTACTGCTGTCATCAGCATCTGAAACGCAGGCTCGATCTGGTGCGAAAGTACAATGCCGAGTTTTGTTGGCATTCTTTTTATCCTTGAAAGCAACGCTCTCCCACTGCGCTGTCAGCCAGACATGGCTATCCATGCGTTTCTGCATAACGGCGACTTGGCTCCGGGACTGCTCTGCCGAAAATGCGAGCTGTCTCGATCCATTCCGAAGCAATGATTTCGGCGTTTTGGAGCGCCTCGGAACGGGTTTTGCCGTCGGCAATGCACCCCGGAAGATCAGGGACTTCAGCGAGATAAAGGCCGTCTTCCTCGCTCCAATACACATCAATCTCGTATTTTTCCATCATATTCCTCAAAGATTGTACTTTCTGAGCAGTTTACGGACTTGCCGGACTTGATACGCTTTTGCCATGCTGTTTGGGTCTGGCTGGATATTTATGATCTCGACAACCTCATCATGTACAAAAATAAAGTGGTCACCGACAACGCGGACATTAAATCCAAGCCGGCGCAGAAACTCGCACAATTCCCCAAAGTTGATATTGTTGTCGGATTTCCCTCCCATGAGCTTGTCCCGAAACTTGTCCCATTTGCCCATAAAATGTATTGTAGCCGAAAGCCGAGCAGAAATCAAACAAGAAAAAGCCCTCAGCCTAATGCCTGGGGGCTTTGGCGAAAATTAGTCGGGAGCCATCTGATTTTCGCTCTCGGTTTCGCTTTGCGTGAGCTTGACGGGCCGGGCGGCTTCGATGGGCTGCTGGACGGTGCCTTTGCGCTCCAGCTTGCCCCAGCCGACAAGCGATCCGCGCACGGCGAAGACGAGGGATTTGACGATGACGTAGTACATAAGCTGGCGGTAGACGAAGCGCTGCAAGAGAAGCCAAACTAAGAGCTTCTTGTCTTCGCGGTCCAGGCGGAACGCGAGGTACGCACCGGCGACTTCGACCGCCGAGAAGACCGCCCAGTAGCCAAGCAGCATCCCCAAGTTTTGGTGACTGGTGTTCGGCGCAATATAGTGGCTGTAGATGAGCGACCAGATAATTGTGAGGTCTACGATCGGGGCGATGGTCTGGAACCCGATCTGGTAGATCCAGAGCGACGGCATGGCAATGGTGCCGAACGTGCCGTAGCGCGGGTTGAACAGGGCCGTTCTATGTTTCCAGAGGCATTGCAGGGTGCCGAACGCCCAGCGGAAGCGCTGTTTTGCCAAATCTTTGATCGTGTCCGGCGCTTCGGTATAGGCTAAGGCGGTATTGTCGGTGCTAATTTTGTAGCCGAGCTTGCGGATTTTGAAGGTTAGATCGGTGTCTTCGGCGAGCGTCTGCGATGAGTAAAGCCCGGCCAGAATGACGGCGTCCTTGCGCCACGCGCCGACCGCGCCGGGGACGACGGTGATGCAGTTCAGCAGGTCAAACGCCCGGCGGTCGAAGTTCTGAGACGTGATGTACTCGACCGCCTGCCAGATGGTCAGCGGGTTGTTGCGGTTGCCGACCTTGACGTTGCCGGAGACCGCGCCGACGGACGGGTCAGCGAAGTGGCGGACCAGGCGGTTGACGGTGTCGCGGGCGAAGACCGTGTCGGCGTCGAGGGCGACAATGATCTCTCCCCGGCACTGCTTGATGCCGAGGTTCAGCGCGGACGCCTTGCCGCCATTCGGCTTGGCGATCACGGTCACGCGCGGGTCGGTTCCATAAGCGGCGGTGACGACGCCGGCTGTGCCGTCTTTCGAGCCGTCGTCTACGACTAAGATGTCTAGGTTAGGATAATCCGAGTTAAGCAGCGTCGCAATGGTCTTGTTGATGACTTTCGCTTCGTTGTAGGCAGCAATGATGACGCTGACCGGCGGCAAGTAGCCTGCATCAAAGACGCGATTGCGCTCCTGCTTGGCTTGAATGGCCGCCAGCGTTCCCATCACAATCATGCGGAAGATGCCGAGGCCGATGGCAAGCAGGAACAGCAGCGTGAAGGCGATGCCGACCCAGTAGGTCAGATCAAAGACAGCGCGGTCGAGCGCGACGCCCCACGCGGCGCGTCCGGTGACGGCGGGGAACAGGACAGATTTCGGCTTGCCGACGAGCGCCGAGACCGGCACGAACGTGTAGCCTCGTGTTTTCAGGCCCTCGATAATCAGCGGCAGCGCTTTCACGGTTTCGGCCCGCGTATCGCCGCCGGCATCGTGCAGCAGGACTGCATTGCCGTTGTTCGCGTTTGCCAGGACATTCGCGACGATCTGCGCCGATTTAATGCCCGGCTTCCAGTCGGTCGGGTCAATCTGCTCGCCGATGAACAAGTAGCCCAGGCGGTCGCCCTGCAAGACCGGATCAAAGTCAGCGGGGGTGGACGGCTCGGAGTCGGCCCGGTTCGGCGCCCGCCAGAGTGTGGTCATGTGGCCGGTCATGGCTTCGATGACCCGCTGGGTGGCGTCGAGCTCCAGCTTCGTGCGGAGCGGCGAGATTTGATCCACTTCGGGGTGGGTGAACGAATGGTTGCCGATCTCCATGCCGTCGTTCCATTCGCGGGTCAAGAGGGCAGGGTGCGCCTCGGCGTTCTGACCGACGACAAAGAACGTCGCCGGGACGTGTTCCCGGTGCAGGATGTCCAAGATTTGGGGCGTCCAGCGCGGGTCCGGGCCATCGTCGAACGTCAGCGCAATTTTCTTGAAAGCTGCGCCGGCGTTTGAGCCGTTGGTTTGGTCTACCAGTCCTGCCCGGCGGATGACCCACTGCGAGGGGTATCTTTCGAAGCGCTCGCCGACAATTTGGCGGGTCTTCGGGCTGATCGTGATTGTGCGCGAGCCGTCAGTCGGCGCCTGTACCACGTCCAGCACGTCACCGTAGCCGATAAAGGTTGTGCCGAACTCTTTGCCGTAGGTCAGGGTTGTAAGCTGCTGCGGGTCAAACTGGGCGAATGGCTGATCTTTGCCGAAGAAGCTCCACATACTGGGGTCTTCTTTGCCCAATTCCCAAATGGCCGCGCCGAGCGTATGGTACGGCTGCGCCGCCAGCATCTGATTGTAGGCTGTGGTCGCGTCTTGCAGCCAGACCGTGTGCGACACCTCTTTGCTTCCCGCACCGGCTGACTCGTCGCTGTAGGTGAAGTAGGGAGACAGGCTCTGACGGTCAATCCGTATCACGCCGTCTGGGCCGAAGTGGTTTTCCTGAGCGATCTGGGCAGCGTCCTGGAACGACAGATCACTGGCCTGGGTGGTGCCGTCTTTCCAGTCATAGCCGTAGGTGCCGAGGCCCAGTACGACTTTATTCGCGGGGACTTGCGCCAGCACCGACGCAAGCTGAGATTGGAACCAGCCTTGCCCGGAGATCGGCCCGGCTTCGTTGCCGTCGGCGTTCTCGTCGTAGAGCATTGGAATGATAAAATCATTCAAGCGGGCCAGCGCCGGCAGATTATACGCGCCGCTGTCGGTCTGCGTGTCCTGGGTCACCAGAAGGCCCGCCGGGTGAAAGACCGACGCAAGCTGGGCCATGAACGCGGTCATGCCGGCCCGGTCACTGTCCTGATCGGTCTCGAAGTCAATGTTGACGCCCTGATAGTGGCCCGAAACGACATAATTTTTGAGCTGCTCGATGACCGCCGTGCGCTTTGCGGGGCTGCTGAGAAGCGCGTGGAGCCAGTCGGACCGAAACTTATTGGAATCCGAGTCATAGTTCTGGATCAGCGGCAGGATCGCGACCCCGTGGGCGCGGGACTGGTCCACGGCGATGTCGTCGTTGGTGTCGGCGCGGGTTTCCGCCGACGCCGCCGATTTGTCGGAGAACGCCGCAATGCTTTGGATGCCGGTCCCGCCGGGCGCCAGCAGCAGCCAGACCGGAAAAAGATGCGTCGTCTGCCCGATATGCTCCGTCAGCGAGTCCACGGCGGCCTTGTCGTTATTCTCAAAGAATGCCGCCCGGACTGTCGCGGTCACATGGCCCGGCGCAATCGCGGCGAGCGGAATGGCCTGCGGGCGCGTCTCGTTCTGGATTGTCTCCGACAGCCGCCGCTTGGCATCCTGCACCGAATGGTTACGGCTCAGAACATACCGCAGCTTGACGTGCGTGTGGGTCGGATGCAGGCGGGCGTTCGGGCTGATGTCGCGAACACTCGGTGACAGCGGCCGGACCCGCTCGGTCAGCAGGGATGGGACAAGTCCCAGCCGCGACGCCGCCAGCGAGATTTCGGGAAGCTGCGGGCTGAACACAATCTGCACGGCAAAGGCCAGGCTGGCAACAAAGCCGAGCAGGCCGAGGGCGACAAAAAGGTACGAGACGGTGTTCCAGCGCCGCCGCGATTCGTCAAAAAAGATAGGCCGTTGTCCAGGGTCGTTCACAGTGAGTCTCCATTGAAATCCGCAAGTGACATTAAGAGCGCAGGAGCCGCCGAAAAGTTCCACAAGACAGGTGGAAAAAGGCCAATTTGTGAAAAGAAGTGCAAACACCGCAAAAACACGTTGACTTGCTTCGGCAGTTTATGTTATACTGAAACCCGAAAAGCAGTGCAGGAAACCGAACAGTAGATGGCCCGCAATGCAGGGGGCGAAGATGGCCGAAACGCCGAACCGGGTAAACAAAGAGGAAGACGACGATGACGCGCCGCCGCTCGTCGTCCCTTCCCATGACCCGCTCCCCCCGCCACCCGATATTTCTTACACGCGCCCGACACTGGGGAAAGCCGCGCCGATGCGGGAGCAAAACCGCCTCCCTGCCGGTCCGCGAGGCCAAAGCGCCCCTTCGTCGTTCAACCTCGGCACGGGCATGTCGGCAGGCATTACGCTTGCTTCCAGCGTTGTCGTCGGGTTTCTAATTGGGCAGTGGATTGACCATCATTGGCATCTTTCAATGCCATGGGGAACAATCATCTTCTCGCTCACCGGGGTCACTGCCGGCTTTCTGAACTTGTTCCGTATTCTCGGCGCGTCGGATGACCATCGTAAACAATGATGTCTAGAAAATGATTTCTGCTGTTTCAGTTCCGCGCTCGAGAAAAGCATTCCTTCCCGCGTTTACTGCGCTGGCCGCCGCCGGGTTTACCGCTAATGCGCTGCTGCTGGCCGTGCTGTTGCTGCGGGGCCATGCCTGGATGGGCGTCAGCCTGTTCAGCGGCTACGCGCTGGGGATGCTAATTTACGGTTTTTTGTACGGCGTCGTGAATCAAGCCTTTGCTGTGCCTGCTCCCTCTGCCAAAACAAAACGCAGACTGCCAGCGAACTTCGGGCTGCTGATGATCGGCAAGCTGCTTGTTTTCGGCGGGGCTGTCGCGGTTTTGCTGTGTGTAGTTCATGTCGCCGCGCTGTGGATGCTGGCCGGGCTGTTTTTGACCCAAATTGGCGTCACCGCCAACATCATGCGCTGGCTGACAGACAATAAAGGTACTGAGTAGATTATGGTTCTTCTGCCCTGGTGGGTTTATACGCTTTACGGTCTGATCGCCGGAATTGTTTTGGTCGCGATCAGCCTGGCTGCCGGTTCCAAGCCTGACACGCGGCATCCCAAAGGTCTCCAGAACTTCATGGAGTACATTTTGGACTGGCTGCGGGAGCAGTTCTCCGGGGCGCTCGGCGATGGCGGCCAGCAGCATCTGCCGGTGGTGATGACCCTCTTCCTTTACATCGTCGTTTCTAACCTGCTGGGCCTGCTTCCGGCATTCAAGTCAGCAACAGCGGCAACTTCCACGACAATCGCGCTCGGCCTCTTTGTATTCGTCTATGTACAAGTTGTCGGCATCAGGCACAACGGCTTCGTCAACTATATCAAGCACTTCTTCGGTCCTGTCTTGTTTCTAGCCCCGCTGCTGTTCGTGATTGAGCTGGTCGGCGAGATCGCAAAGCCGTTTTCTTTAGGAATGCGCTTGTTCGGCAATGTTTATGGTGAGGACATTATCAACGACCTGCTGACAAAGGGCGGCACGCACCTGTTCTTTATCCCGTTTCAGGTCCCGATTTACCTGCTACAAATCTTCACGGATTTAGTTCAGGCGTATATTTTTGCAATTTTGACTTGCTCATACATCTCAATTTTCACGTCCAGCCATCATCAGGACGGTGTGGACATCCCGCACGAGAACGAGAACGACGGTGAGCGCAAAGGTATTGTTCCCGCCGCAAATTACACAAAAACTCATTAACTGTCTACTCACATTATCACTCAACTATCATCGGATAAACTAAGGAGACCTTGACGATGCTCGGAATTTATTTTGGACTTTTGGCTCTTGGAGCCGCGCTTGCCGTCCCGATCGCTGCAATCGGTGCGGGAATCGGCGAAGGCATGATCTTTTCGGCGGCAATTTCCAGCATTGCCCGCCAGCCCGAAGCGGAAGGCCGGATTCGCGGCCTGATGCTGGTGTGTTTCGCGCTGGTCGAATTCCTGGCGATTTTGAGCTTTGTCGTCTTCATCATTCTGCTGGGTAAGCTGCCGGGCGGCTCCGCAACCGTGCAGCAGATGCTGGCCGGTCACTAATAACGCTCAAAGGGACCGATTAGGCGGCAACACATGGACATTTTGCATAGCCTCGGCATTGAGCCGCTGGCTGTTATTACGCAGATTATCGGCTTCGCGGTTCTGCTTTTTATTCTAAATCGGCTGCTGTACAAGCCGCTGTTCGGGACTTTGGCCCAGCGCCAGGCGGACATCAACGCCACTTACGAACAGCTTGATGCCGACCGGCAGCGGATGGAAACGACGCGGCGCGAGTACGAGCAGCGGCTGGCAGGCATTGAAGAAGAAGCCCGCGAGAAAATCCAGGCGGCAGTCAAAGAAGCGCAGAGCCTGCGCGATAATCTGGTCGCCGATGCGCGGACGCAGGCGGAGACGATCATCGAGCAGGGGCGCAACGAGAGCGAGCGGGACCGTCAGCGGGCGTTTTTAGAAATGCGCTCGCAGATTGTGACGCTGGCCGTCTCAGCGGCGGGCAAAGTCATTGACGCCAATTTAGATGGAGCTAGGCAGACCAAGCTCGTGGACGACTTCATCGGCAGCCTCGGCACGGAGACGGCGGCGACGCAGGCGAAGCCCGGTGCGGCGGCGTATGCCGGCACGAACGGCAGCGCGGGGACAGCGGCATGAAAGACATCCGTGTTGCCAAGCGTTATGCTGGGGCATTGTTTGCGGTCGCCGAGCGCAGCGGCATCTTAGACGCCGTGGCGTCTGATTTAGAACTCATGCACCGCCTAATGACCGATGTGCCGTACCTGCGGGCTATTCTTATGGAGCCGCTGGTCTCGGACACGCGCAAGAACTCGGTCGTGGATGAAGCCTTCGGAGACCGGGTCACGGCCTCGTCGTTGAACTTCCTGAAGCTGCTCATCCGCAAGCGGCGCGAAGACCTTGTTGAAGAATGCGCCCGCGAGTTCCGGGTGCTGCTGGCCCAGCACGCGAACACCGCCGATGCCGAAGTGTCATCGGCTGTTCCATTGACAGCCAATCAAACCGCCCGGCTGACCGAAAAGCTGCAAGCGCTGACGGGCAAGACAATCAAGCTGACGGCAAGCGTGGACGCCGCGCTTGTCGGCGGGGTCGTCGTCCGCATCGGCGATACCGTCATGGACGGCAGCGTGCGCGGCAAGCTGGAGCGTTTGGAGCGGCAGTTGTCGGGCGCGAATTCGCAGGGCGCGATGGTTTAAGAAGGAGCGAGGGCGCGAGGGAATGAATTCCTCTCGCTACGATTTGTACGTCCTGCGGACGAAAGATCAGCACACGTTCGGCTTGTTGTCCTATCGTCCGAAGGACGTTTAACTTGCAGCGAGAGGAATTCATTCCCTCGCTCCGACATTCGCATTTACAGAGGAACACCTAAGTGGCAATCAAGCCGGAAGAAATCACCTCCATCCTCGAACGCGAGCTGGAATCCTATCACGCCGATACCCAGGAAGTGGGCGTCGGAACAATTTTGCAAGTCGGCGACGGCATCGCCCGCATTTATGGCCTCGAAGGCTGCATGGTCGGCGAGCTTTTAGAGTTCCCCGGCGGCGTGCAGGGCATGGCGCTGAACCTCGAAGAAGATAATGTCGGCGCGGTCCTGCTCGGCTCCGAAGCAGGCATCCGCGAGGGCGACACGGTTAAGCGCACCGGCAACATTATCCAGATCCCCGTCGGCGAGGGCTTGGTAGGCCGTGTTGTGAACGCTCTCGGCCAGCCGCTCGACAACAAAGGCCCGATTGTCTCCACCGAGTTCCGCCTGCTTGAAACCCGCGCACCGGGCGTTGTCGAGCGCCAGCCGGTCAAAGAGCCGCTGCAAACCGGCATCAAGGCCGTGGACTCCATGATCCCCATCGGGCGCGGCCAGCGCGAGCTGATCATCGGCGATCGAGGCACCGGCAAAACCGCCGTCGCTTTGGACGCGATCATCAACCAGAAGACCACCGACGTTTTCTGCATCTATGTTGCCATCGGCCAGAAGGCCAGTACCGTCGCGAATATCATCCGCACGCTGGAACTCCACGGCGCGATGGAATACACGACGGTCGTGGCTGCAACTGCCGACGATCCCGCGTCTCAGCAGTATATTTCGCCCTATGCCGGTGCGTGCATCGGCGAGTGGTTCCGGGACAACGGCAAGCACGCCTTGATTGTCTACGATGACCTGTCCAAGCAGGCCGTCGCGTACCGTCAGGTGTCCCTGCTTCTGCGCCGCCCGCCGGGCCGCGAAGCGTACCCCGGCGACGTCTTCTACCTGCACTCGCGCCTTTTGGAGCGGGCCGCGAAGCTGTCCAAAGAACTCGGCGGCGGGTCACTCACGGCCCTGCCGATTATCGAGACCCAAGCCGGCGACATCTCGGCGTACATCCCGACCAACGTGATCTCCATCACCGACGGCCAGATCTTTTTAGAGACAGACCTGTTCAACTCCGGCGTCCGCCCCGCGATCAACGTCGGCAACTCGGTGTCGCGCGTCGGCGGCAGCGCCCAGACCAAAGCCATGAAGGACAAGAACGTCGGCGGCCAGCTCAAGCTCCAGCTCGCCCAGTTCCGCGAGGTGCAAGCCTTTAGCCAGTTCGCCTCGGATTTGGACAAGAACACCCAGGCCCAGCTTGCTCGCGGCCTGCGTTTGGTGGAAATCCTGAAACAGCCCCAGTCCCAGCCTTTGCCCTTAGAGCAGGAAGTCCCGATCATCTACGCCGCCAACACCGGCGCTTTAGACGACATCCCCGTCGAGTCCGTCCGCCGCTTCGAGGCCGAGTTCAAGGTCTTCCTCGCTGACCGCTACCCGGAAGTCCCCGAAACCATCGCCCGCGACAAGACGCTCTCCGAGACCACGGTAGACGCCCTCAAAAAAGCCATTGCCGACTTCAAGGCCCAGTTCAAGCCTTAACCGAATCTAGCAGAGCCCCCGCCAGAAATGGCTGGGGCTTTTTTATTTTTTGATCTGCGTGTGCAAAAGTAAAGTTCTTGTGCCATAATAGAATCAAATTGCCCCTGCTCTTGAATAGTCACCTCCCCGTAACCAAACGGGGCTTAGGCGGGTGTGATGGCGCGTTCGGCTAATCCGATAAAGGCAGGGGACATTTTTACGGCCATTCAAGCACCGGGTTTACTCGGTGCTTTATTAGTTTCAGCAGGTCCCGGCTTTCCCGGTCCGGCTTGTTGTAGGGCCGGGCGATTGCACCGCAAACCATATCCACAAGCTGAATAAGATTGTTTCCCGTAGACTTTTGCGGGTCGCACTGCTTGATGTATCTGCCGGTGTCTGACCCATTCACCTGTGCCAGCAGATCAGAAGAAAGCCTTTTCTGAAAGGCGTTGTTACCGGCCTCATCATACTTGACGGTGCAGGCATTCAGTAAGCCTCGGTCCCTTGCGTGTTCCAGCGTTGCACCGAACGAAGCCAGCAGAAGCCCGGCATGGTTGTCTTTCAAGTTCTGAATGCGGCTCTTGTCACAAACTGACGCGATGACTTTGAAGTCATGCTTTCCGACGCCCGCAAAGAACTTCTCCCGCGTCCTGTCATCCGTCTTGGCAAAGTGGAACTCCATTGACGGCTTCCGCAAATCGACCTTGAGCCGGTCTATTGTGCGCCTGATGTTCTGTGCTTCCTCTTCGCTGACAAGAACCATTGCAACCACAAAATAAGGCGAGGAGTTTCTATCGAACCGAAATCCCGTATCCCCTGACTCATCAATGAAACCAAGCATAATCTATTCTACCTTTCGCGTGTGTCTTATACGAGGATTAGCCTGCGGGACCATAGATTGTCACGGACAGTGAGAGGGACTATCTCGTAAGGGCAGAATTAACAGAGATGAACATTACACTGGATGTTTCCCCGGAACGGGAAGGGCGACTGCAACAGGCGGCGCGGGCACAGGAAACCGATGTTGCTGCTTACGGTGAGGATATATGATGACACTCCCAACAATCACTCGTGAAGAGTTTGATGCGCGGCTGGCACAGTCTACAGAGCAGATGCGGCAGAAACGGCTGACTTTGGAAGCGCAGGCCGTTGAACTGGAAGATTTGATTAGTCGGTATTCGGCGGTGCTGGAACGCCTGGAAGCAGGGCAAGAAGAAGCAGAGCAGGACACATCTTTGGAGCGGCGGGACGATCTGCGTAACCTTTTAACCGAGCTTGCCGAGCGCACTTCGGCCGTCGCGGCCTCGCTGTGATCCGAGCGCGGGCGAAACGGATTGTTCGAGCGGTGTATGCGTTTCGCTGCGGCTATTGCGGTCTGCCGGAATCACAAGTCGGCTCGGAGCTGACTTGTGACCATTTTCGGCCTCAGTCGCAGGAGGGCAAGGATGATGTTGCCAATCTGGTTTATGCTTGTCACGCCTGCAACGAATTCAAAGGTGAATACTGGGCGGAGGATGACACTGCCCGTCTGCTCCATCCGCTGGTTGATGATCTCGTGCAGCATATGGCTGAGGATACGAATGGTCAGCTCAAACCGCTCACAACGCTTGGTCAAGTCTAGGTTGAGCGGTTGCAGTTAAACCGTCCTCCCCTGGTTGTCAATCGGCTGGAGCAGCGGCGACTGGCTCGGATTGAAGACCGTTTGGATGAGATGACAGAGACACTTCAACGCATTCTTGCAAAAACTCAACGGATACAGCCATGACGCAAGCCATTGTCTAAAAATGTGTTTTTGTGCCATAATGAAACTAAATCGCCCTGGTTCCGAACAGTCACCTCCCCGTAAAAACGGGGCGTCCGCTGGTTTTACTTGAAACGAGCTTCGAACGGCGTGTGCGTGGGACACTAATTTCTCTAGGAACTAGGAACACCTTTTATGACGGCCACTAAAGCACTGAGTATTCTCGGTGCTTTATTTGGTTTCGGTGCTGTCCCGTATCCGCTTCGCTTCTGAGTCTGGTGAACAATTTGACTTGGTGAGCGAAGGCGTTGCTGGGGTATAGTGTGATTAGAAAAGTGTTTGGGGTGCCGGGGGCGAAGCCTGCTGGCGTGAAGGAGAAGATCGTGCGTTCTTACAGTTTCATTTTCTGCGCGGTGACAGCCGTGACGGGCGCGGCTCTCCATGCTGCTCCCGCCTCGACGGCTGCGCCGGTGCTGCCCAAAGGCGCCTCGATTGTGCTGCGGCTGGAAACGGACCTGCAATCCGGGCGGGACAAGGCCGGGAAGACAGTTTTGTTTAGCGTGAACCAGAATGTCTACGGCGCAGGCCATGTGCTGCTGCTGGAAAAAGGCGCGGCGGCTCGCGGCCACGTCAGCGAGTCGGACGGGCGCGGCTCTCTAGGCCGGGCCGGCACGCTGAAGTTTACCTGTGACTATGCACTGACGGATACGGGAACACAAATCCCGCTGAACCTTGCCGTAACGCTCCGGCCAAGCAGCGCGGCGGGTAATGGTTCGAACAGCGAAGTCGTAGCCTCCGTCAGCACCGGCGGACACGGCTACCCGAATGAGAGCGCCGCCGTTGATGAGTACTACCGCAACCGTTTCGCCGATGGAGTCTCGCGGGATTATAACGGAAGTGAGTTCGGCCCGTATGACGGCTACGAGCATTCCGGCGCTGCGGTGGGGATCAGCGTTGATCCGGGGCGCGTGCTGGGAAATGGGGCGAATGCGACGGCAGAGCGAGGCCAGGAATATGAGGCGTCTGTCGCTGCCGATACGCCTGTCGCTCCGGCTGCGCTTCTTGCAGTGTCCACGGAGCAGGTGTTCACGCTGAAGGACAAGACGCAGGTGGTGGGCGTTCTCGCCGGGTTCGATGGGAAAACGTATACGGTGACGACACTGAGCGGTCGCCGCAGCATTTCTGCCGATAACGTGCAGTCCATCCAAGCCGTCTCGCCTGTCCCGGCGAGCAAGAGGAAAGACTAGCCCGTATGACCGAGCCGCGACTGATGAACAGCTTGACGAAGTGGGCGGAAACGCTGGTCGGGTACAGCCTGAGCTTGCAGCCGGGGGAGCAGGTGCTGATCCGGGTGGATGAAGCCGCGATCCCGCTGGCGAAGGAAGTCTACCGGGCGGCGCTTGCAGCGGGGGCGCATCCGTCGGTGCAGGTGCTGGTGGACGGGCTGGATGAGATATTCCTAACGACCGCCTCCGACCAGCAGCTTGACTGGGTCTCGCCGGTGCGGAAGCTGGAATACGAAACGGTGGACGCGCTGTGCGCGATTGTCGCGCCGTCCAACACGTCCGCGCTTGCGGGAGTCACGGCGGACAAGCAAACGCGAGCGGCACGGGCGAACAAAGCGGTGCGGGAGTCCTTGTTTGTGCGGGCCGCCGAGGGCAAGGCTAAGTGGAATGTGACGCTGTATCCGACGCAGGGGGCGGCGCAGAACGCCAAGATGTCCCTGGCGGATTATGAGACGTTTCTGCTGCGTGCCATGTTCTTAGACCACGATGACCCGGCGGCGGCTTGGAAAGCATTTTCCAACGAGCAGCAGCGGTATGTGGATTATCTGAGCGAAGTCAAGACATTGCGGTTTGTCGCAAAAGACACGGACCTGACAATGGCTGTCGGCGGGCGGCGGTGGGTCAACTCGGACGGCCACAAGAACTTTCCGAGTGGGGAAGTCTTCACAGGGCCGATAGAGAACAGTGTCAACGGCACGGTGCGGTACACGTTCCCGACCGCGCATCTGGGGCATGAAGTGGACGACGTGCGGCTGACGTTTGAAGCTGGGCGCGTGGTGAAGGCCGACGCGGCGCGGGGGCTAGACTTCTTAGAAACGATGCTGGACAGCGATCCCGGCGCACGAACTTTAGGCGAAGTGGCAGTCGGCAACAACTACGGGGTGCAACGGTTCACGCGCAACACGCTCTACGATGAGAAGATCGGCGGGACGTTTCATCTCGCCCTGGGTAATGCCTACCCGGAGACGGGCGGGACCAATATCTCGGCGGTGCATTGGGACATGGTCTGCGATATGCGGCCCGACGCCGGCGGCGGAGCGATCTACGCCGACGGCGTGCTGATCCACGAGAATGGGGTGTGGGTGATTTAGGCGTCCCCCCAGCCCCTAATGATGGGGGATCTGGGGGGCCTACTGTGCATCGTTCATTGCATCCAGCATCGGGAACGTGCGGCCAGCAATCTTGGGGTCAATCCGTTGGGCCGTGTGGATCTCCTTGAGGCCCGCTTCAAGCTGGCCGCGCTTCCTGAGAGCGTAGCCGAGGTTGAAATGCGCCCAGGCGTGAGAAGCGTTGAGCTGGATCGTCCGGCGCCAGGCGGCGAGGGCAGCGTCGTAACGCTGCATCTTATACTGAGCATTCGCCAGATTGAAATGAGCCTGGATATAATTAGGGTCAGCGAGTGCGGCACGCTGCCAGCATTCCAGCGCCGCCGCAATCTGGCCTTCGTTCGAGAGCATGACGCCGAAATTGAAGTTTGCCGACGGGTCTTCCGGCGCGAGGCGCAGGGCTTCGTGCATTTCGTTGAACGCAGCGTCGCCGAGGCCCTGGACATACAGCGCGGCCCCCAGAAGCTGACGCGGCTCGGCCTGTTTCGGATCACTTTGGATAGCTCGCTGCCAGCAGGCCATTGCATCGTCGAGCTTGCCTTCGGCCTGGTAGGCCAGCCCTAAATTGGTGTGGGCATGGACATCGTCCGGGTCGAACTGCAAAGCCTCCCGGTAGAGCGCTGTCGCTGCGCTCTTATCGCCGCGCTCCTGGTAGACCGCCGCGAGGTTGTGCCGGGCGATACTGAGGGCCGGGGCAAGCTCCAAAGCCGTGCGCCACTCGGCGATGGCCTGGTTACTCTCCCCCCGATGATACAGCGCCGTGCCGTAGTTGGTCCGAGCATACGCATAGTCCGGCACGGCCTCCACGGCGGCCTGCCACTGGGCAAACGCTTCCTCGGCGTCGCCGCGCTGCCAGAGCGCCAGTCCTAGGTTGTTTCGGGCGATGCCGTCGGATGGGTCGAGGCGCAGGGCAGTCTGGTAGGCCGTAATCGCGAGGTCAGGCCGGTCCATCTCCGCCAGCGCGTTCCCCAGCAGTGTCTGCGTTTCAGGGTTCTCCGGGTCAAGCCGGACGGCTTCCCGGTACTGGATTAAGGCGGCGTCGAACTGGCCCCGCGCCAGCAGCGCCCCGGCCAGCACCAGGCGCGGGGCAGAGTCTTCCGGCGCACGCTGAACCGCTTTGCGGTATCCTTCAATGGCAGTGTCTAAATCGGCCTTTGCCCGCAGTGTCCGCGCGGGCGGGAACTGCGACGACTGCGGCTGTGCTTCCTGAATGCGGCGCATGGACTGGCTCCTCCCAACTAAAACAACTCACAACCCTAAAACAACTCACAACCCTAGAATAACCCGGTGATCTGCCCGGACGCATCTATGTCTATATCGAGCGCCGCCGGGTGCTTCGGCAGGCCGGGCATGGTCAGAATGTCCCCGGCCAGCGCGACCACAAAGCCTGCGCCTGCCGAGACGGTCAGCGCCCGGACATGGAGGCGAAAGCCGGTCGGAGCGCCGAGCTTTGTCTTGTCGTCAGACAGCGAATTCTGGGTCTTGGCAACGCAGATCGGCAGCCCGCCGAAGCCGTGCGCGTCCAACCAGGCGATCTGCTTGTCGGCATCTGCGCTGATCTCGACGCCGTCCGCGCCGTAGACTTTCGTCGCCAGCGCATGGAGCTTGTCTTTGATCGGCCGCGAGGCGTCGTAGATAGGGTGAAAGTCGCCGGGTGCTTCAAGCGCCTCTAAAACCGCTTGGCCTAACTCGCGCCCGCCTTCGCCGCCTTCGCCCCAGACATTGTTGACGGCGACCCGCCAGCCGTTCTGTTGGCAGTGAGCGACCACAGCTTTTACTTCGGCAGGCGTATCCGACAGGAACGTGTTGACGGTGACAACCACCGGAACGCCGATCTGCCCGACATTGGCTACGTGCCGGTCTAAATTAGGCAGGCCGCGCTTGACCGCTGCGACATCTTCTTTGCCAAGCTGCGTCTTGGTAACCCCGCCGTGCATCTTCAGCGCACGCACTGTCGCAATCAAGACGACGGCATCAGGCGAGAGCGCGGGCATTCGAGGCGCGGCCACAATGTCGCAGAACTTCTCGAAGCCGAGATCAGAGCCGAAGCCTGCCTCCGTGACAACATAATCGCCGAGCCGCAGAGCCAGTTTCGTTCCCAGCACCGACGAGCAGCCGTGGGCGATGTTGCCGAACGGGCCGCCATGCACAAACGCCGGGGTTCCTTCGAGAGTCTGCACCAGGTTCGGCTTAATTGCATCCCGTAGCAGTGCCGCCATTGCCCCGTGTGCGCCCAGCTCTGCCGCCGTGATCGGCTTACCTTTGACAGTCTGCCCGACGACAATCCGGCCCAGCCGGTCTTTCAGCTCGGCCAGCGACTCGGAGAGGCACAAAATCGCCATGACTTCCGACGCCACCGTGATCTGAAACCCCGATTCGCGCGGGTAGCCGTTCGCCTTGCCGCCCAGCCCAATGGTTGTGTCGCGCAGCGCCCGGTCGTTCATGTCCAGGCACCGCTTGTGCGCGATCGTGCGAACGTCGAGACCCAGCAGATTGCCCTGATAAATATGGTTGTCGGTCATCGCCGCCAGCAGATTGTTCGCCGCGCCGAGTGCGTGCATGTCGCCGGTGAAGTGGAGGTTGATGTCTTCCATCGGCAGCACCTGCGCGTAGCCGCCGCCCGCCGCGCCGCCTTTGACTCCGAAGACCGGGCCGAGCGATGGTTCCCGAATGGCCGCAATCGCCTTCTTGCCGAGCTTGTTCAGCCCTTCCGCCAACCCGATCGTGACCGTCGTTTTGCCTTCCCCCGCCGGGGTCGGCGTGATCGCCGTCACCACAATCAGCTTCCCGCGTTTCTGCCCCCCCGCCCCCACCACTGTTTGAACAGGGCGGGGAGTAAGAAGCCGCTCTAAAGACGGCAAACTGATTTTGGCCTTGTCGCGCCCGTACATTTCCAGATCGTCAGGGCTAAGCCCTAAATCAGCGGCAACGTCTACGATGGGCCGGGGCATAACCGAATGGGCGATCTCTAAATCAGTCGGCATAGGTTCTACTTTCCTGTCTTACTATCTTGTCTTGTTCGGATAAATCTTGATCTGCGAGCCTTCGGCCAGCACCACCGAGTCCGGCTCGCGCGTCTGCAAAAAGCTCCACTGCGGCCCGTACAGGTGGACGAAGTCAATGTCCATCGTGTACTCTTCCACCAGATAGACCTGCCACGGCGGATGCCAGACCCGAAAGCCCGTAATCTTGCCGCCAAATCGCTGACGGTTAAAGCCTGCTTCCTGCTCCTTCACCCATGTCTCAAAACTATCTTCCGGCGGCAGCGCCGCCTGCCCCGACGCCGAGACCGCCACCATTTGCGCTTTGCCGCCGACACGAAAGTCATGCCGCACCCGGCGCACGTCGCCGATCTGGGTCACGCGGCTGACCATCGGCACCGCGCTGTACGGTTCATTATACAGCAAACTTGCCAGCCCGCACACCAGCGGGTTCGGGGCCAGCTCGCGCACGAAGACAACGCCCCGCTGTCCGTTTTGAGTCACATAAATTCGCAGGTTGAACTCCGGGAAGTCGCACAGCGACTGGGGGTAGGGGACACTCCACCCCAGCACCCGCGCCTGCTCAAAATTAAACGCGACCAGGCTGCACCACGCGCTCCCGTTCCACCGATCGAGTTCCAGCCCCGGCGCAAGATAGGGGAGCAACACGTCATCGGGAACCGCATACGAAATCAAAATCAAATCCGACCAAACCGCCGTGAGAAATGGGGTCATACCATCATGTTTCTAAAGATCTTCCATAGACTGCTTTTCAACACACTCTGTTCATCGTTTTACTTTGTTTCCCTCAGCAAACTTATCTATAAAGCTACCGTCGCTTGCTTTTCTGTAATAGCTAGGATGCACCCGACGGAAGCGAAAGTAAGCGGGGTCTGGTTCATTGTAGCGTGTATACTTCGACTGGAAGGTCGCATCCACACCCCACAAAAATCGGGGCGCATCTGTCAGGCGTAGATGCACTAATCGCACACTAAAGCGCTGTGGCTCGCTAATTTGTAAACAAAGCCGCCGCTTCGAGTTTGAGAACATGGCACAATCATCCCTAGATTAGACTGCCAGCAGGCCCCGCTCGACATTCTGCGGCAGTTCCAGCGGGACAAAGCATTCGGCAGGGTACAGGTAGTCTTCACCAGACTCGTCAATGACGCGCAGATAGCCGGCTTCATTCGCGGCAGGCGGCAGAACGGCGTAGGCTTTACGCAGCTCCAAATCGTCGTCTTCTCCTTTGCCAGTACAAAGAACAAAATGGATCATAGGCTTGTGTTGCTGTACGTCTGCGTTTGCTCTGAAAACCATGCCATAAATGGCACGGCTACACGGCGCGGACGCCACGAAGTACCGCTTCGCGGCACTAGGAACTGTCTCAATTTAGAATTGTCGTTGTTCTATTCTTAACCCCACAAAGCGGTGTTTTGTGGCGTCTTCGCCGTGTAGCCGTGCCATTTTGGCATGGTTTTTAGCCTTCCCCCACAATCGGCAGCGCAAAGGCGCGGAGCCATTCCTGCAATTTGGCGACGCGGGCGGGCTGCTCGGCGGGGATGACGATGGGGCGGCCACGGGTGTCTATGACCAATCCGACCACGCCACCTTCGACTGTCACGGTGCGGGATTTGCCTTTGCCGGACCCGACATCAAAGCCTTTGGCGGGCGTGAACGTGGCTTCGTCGGTCTCGCCGTCGCCCATTGGGAGAACACGGAGCTGGCCGAAGGGGACGGTCTCGGTTTTGCCGCTGTTCTTGAACGTGACAGTCAGGCACGGCTCGCCGTCTTTAGCGGTGCCGAGGGGGGCGATGGCGTCGCCGAGCTTGATCAAACAGTCGCGCTCAAAGACCTGGGTGGCGGCTTCGGGCAGGATGGTGGACAGAACGCCGAGCTGGGGCATCATAAAGATGGAGTCCACTGCCAGCATGGTAACGCCTTCGGGCAGGTAGGCATCGAGCATCATCAGGGCCGACTGGGCGCGGTGGGGGGCGTGGGACAGGACGCCGCCGCTGCCGACAATCATGTTGAGCTGGAGCATTTCAACGAGAGTTTTCCCGGTCGCTTTGTCCAGCTCCATGCCGGACTCGGTGTGGCCGCCTTTGAGGCCCCGCGCGAGTGACTTGTGGTGGTCGAACGCTAATCGCAAAGCTTCGCGGGCGACGGCCTGTTCAATCTGCAAGTCTTTGAGCGTCTGCGGGATCGTCGTCGGGCGGATCATTTTGTTGCGGAGCTGGTTGCGAAGATAAGCGTCGTCGGCCTCGAACGGGATCCAGCGGGCGATAGACGGCAAGCCCGCTTCGGTCAGGACATTGCAGATGGAATAAGACATCCCTAAGTTTGCCGAGACGGTGCGGACAAAATTGTTGTTGAAGACCGAAAACACGTCGGTGGTCGCCCCGCCGATGTCTACGCCAAGCACGTTGATACGCCGCTCGGCGGCAATCGTTTCCATGATCTTGCCGACCGCGTTTGGGGTGGACATGATGCCGGACGAGGTCCACGTCATCAGCTTGGCATAGCCGGGCGCCTGCTGCATGACGTGTTCCAAAAAGAGGTCGTGGATGGCCTCGCGGGCCGGTCCCAAGTTCTCGCGGTCCAGCGTCGGGCGCAGGTTGGCGACTTCGCGCAGGTCTACGGTGTCCCCGACAATCTCCTCCACCGCCGTATGCGCTTCAATGTTGCCGGCGTAGATGACCGGCAGCTTCAGGCCAATTCCCAATCGAGGCTTCGGGTCCGCAGAGCGCAGCATTTCGGCCATCTCGGTCAGGTGCGTCACCGTGCCGCCGTCGGTGCCGCCGGACATCAGGATCATGTCGGGCCGCAGAGCGCGTATCCGCTCGACTTGCTGGTACTCCTTGCGCCCGTCGTCTACGGCGATCACATCCATGATGATCGCGCCCGCGCCGAGGGCCGCCCGCTGCGCCGACTCCGCGCTCATGGACTTGACCACGCCCGCTACCGTCATTTGCAGCCCGCCGCCCGCCGACGACGTACTCAAATAAAGGTCCACGCCGCGCCCGTCAGGCAGCGTCGGCGTAATAATTTTGCCGTGCTGGTCTAAAATCGTCCGCCCCGACAATTCTTCAATCTCGCGGGCGGCATTGGAAACGCCAACCGTGACATCGTCAAACGGCGCTTCCACCGTTGTCGGCGCTTCCCCGCGCGTCGTCAGCCGGTACTCGTCGCCGACGAGTTCAATGAGAATGCATTTCGTCGTCGTGCTGCCGCAGTCGGTGGCAAGAATAGTTCGGATCGTCGTCTCTTCAGGCATGGATATTCCTATCGTCAGTGTCAAACATTGCGCGTGATCTCAGGCCTGTCCGCCCGCAAATACACATACGGCAAAAGCGCGGGGAGCGGCACCGCTTCAACGCCGTTCTCTGTCCGCAAAACCACTTGGATGTTCGGGCAGTAATCAGTCAGCACCTGCCGGCAGCGTCCGCAGGGCGCAATAACCCCGCGCTCCCGGTCGGCCACCGCCACAATCGCCAGCGGCTTCGCCCCGCCGCCGTCAGACACCAGCCGGGCCAGCGCGACAATTTCCGCGCACGGCCCGCCGGTAAAGTGGTACAAGTTCATGCCGCCCGTAATCGCGCCGTCCTCGGCATAAATCGCCGCCGCGACCGTGTGATTGTCCCCGTCCCCGCTCCGCGCCAGCATCTCCGACGCGGACTGAACGAGGCTGTCTATGATGCTTTGGTCAATCGGGTGCATAAGGCTTTACGGATTAAGAGTATGGACTGTGGAACCTGTGACGGCAATGTGAACAGGTGAAAATGTCGAAAACGTGCCGTCTGTTTCTCCGATTAACACCTGAAGATTTGTCCCGAACGTCACCTGATACTGTCCTGGCGTCAAAGGCAAATTATGATTTGCTTTATTGAGAGCGGCATTCAGCGATAACTTTTGCCGGTAGGTCGCGCCGGGAGCCAGAACAACGGTCGGCACTTTCTCGGCCATGTCCCAACTGAAGTTCGTGTAGCCCTGAGTGGGCAGTTTAGGCTCATCTTGATCCAGTAGCCCTGACGCAGGATAAAACGAGCCGCTCCCGTAGCTTTTGTCTTTCTTCGCAAGTGAAACCCAAACAAGGCCGTTCAGGCCGTCACGGTGCGAGAACCGGAGCATCTCCACTGGATTGTGCTGGGCCAAAAACAAAGCTGGCCTGGATTTTCTTCAAGAGGGGCAAGTCTTCCACGACAAGCGAGACCGGCTCGGTTTTCTGTCCAGCGAACTCAAACTGAAGGTGATAAGTGCCGGGCTGCGGCTTTTCGAACAAGCCCGAACCGCCTTCCCAGCCACGGTCAACTGCTCCATCCAGCGGCCAGCCGACCGGCTGGGTTTCTGTAGCCCCATCAGGCCGTGTGATTGTCAGGCGGCAGGTGTTCCAATAGGATTTTGGAATGCTGCCGTGGTTGACTGCTTCAACGCCGACCCAGAAGAAAACATCCTCGCCAGAGGCAAAACGCGACTTGTCCAGGCGGATGATCGGACTGCCGTTTGAGGGAGCCTGCATCCACGAGGGAGTTTCCCAACTTTGACAGGAAGCCGGAGGCTGGCAGGAAGCTGACAGAGCAAACAGGAAAAAGGCGAAAAACACTATTTTCATGGCGAAATTTCCATATTGCGGAAAGGGCCGATTCAGTCTGCCGCCACAGCTTTTATATCTTCCTGCAACGCCTGTGCATACGCAGCCATTAAATCCGACGGTTCGGCCAAAAAGCGCAGTCCGGCGCTGATGGTCTGCATGAGGCTATCAACCACAATCTCACACCCGTACCTTCGGGAAAGGCTTGCGGTCGTTTCTTTCAAGCCTGCTTTGTCCAGAGGGCCAATTTCGCCGAGGGTCAGCAGGCAGAAGCGGCGTGGCGAGTAAGTCTGAACTTTCGCGACTGCCTCCGCAATGGAAGAAGGAGAAATAGAGGCACTTAACGCGATCTCAATGCACTCATAAAGCTTGCCGTCCTCGTCGCTGACGGCGAAGTCGCCGACACCTTCGTAGCGGTGGCCTAGACCTTCCGGGTCGTGCAGCGGCAGCGGCAGTAGAAACTTGGTTTTGTAGCGGTCCCAGTCCATGAGCAGGCTGTAGAGGCTATAGGCCAGCAGCATCGCGTGTCTTTTTACCGATACGGCGTCTAGGACAGCATCCATCGTACTCAAGGACGAGCGGTGCGGCACCGGACGGAAGGCGTCTGAGGTCGTTAAAGAGCCGCTGAGAATAGTTGTCTCCGCCATGAGCTTATTGTAGCACATCAGGTCATGCTTGGCAAACAAAGGTTGCTTGGCAAACGGGCGGGGCGGGTAAATCTACGGGCAATAACAACAATGAGAAGGAACCGCAGGCGCGGTTCAGGTGTTACTATTCTATGCCTATTTTAGAAACTCCTCCAATCTCCGTGCAGGAAACGCTGAAGCTGCCGCGTGACGGCCAAAATCGCGGCTACACGCCGGAGCCGCGCCTGACCATCAAGGCCGATTTGGACGCAAGCGGCGTCTTCGGCGAGCGCTGGCTGGTGGTGGACCAGACCCATGTGCGGGTGCTGCAAGCGTCGCCGAACGCCCCCGCCCCCGTTGAGCTGGACATCCCGCTCGCGGACATCAAGGAAGCGAAAACGGAGAGCCTGGTCGGCAGCGGCGCTCTGCGGCTGACGCTTAAAGACGGGCAGGTGCTGGAAGCGGTGCGCTACACCCTCGGCGCGGCCCCGGCGTTCCAGGCGGCGGCGCGGGTGCTGGAAGCGTACATTAAAGACGAAGACCCGTCGGATTCGCTGCTGGCGGATTTTGACAGCAAGAAATCCTGCGCGAAGTGCGGCGACCCACTGCCGGAAGACACAAACGTCTGCCCCAAATGCGTGGACCGCAAAGCCGTACTGGTTCGGCTGCTGTCGTATGCCCTGCCGTACAAAGCGCGGGTCATCTGGGTAACGGCCCTGATGCTCGCCGGCACGGCCGTCAGCCTCGCCCCGCCGTTTTTCCAAAAGAGTCTGCTGGACAATGTGCTGATCCCCCATCAGCATCGCGGCTGGATCGGCGTGATCCTACTCGGCCTTGTCGGCACGAGTGCGCTTGGCGTCGGCATGAACGTCTGGCGCGGGCGGCTGGTCGCCTGGATGTCGGGCCATATGGTTTACTCGATCCGCAATCAGGCATATGAGCGGCTTCAAGCACTCTCGCTGTCGTACTACGACAAGCGCCAGACGGGGTCGCTGATGACTCGCGTGACCCAGGATGTCGGCGAGCTTCAGCAGTTTCTAGTACAGGGCATCACGTTCTTTTTAGTCAACACGCTCACGATTGTCGGCATTCTGACTTTGCTGCTCGGCTTCAACTGGAAGCTGACATTGCTTGTTCTCATTCCGGTGCCGCTGACCGTGCTGGGAACGCGCTTTGTTTGGAGCCGGCTCTGGCGGCGGTTCCACCGGGTCTGGCACCTGCGCTCCAATTTATCCGGCTCCATCAACGCGGCAATCTCCGGGGTGCGGGTCGTGAAAGCGTTCGCGCAGGAAGGCCGGGAAGCGTCGCGCTTCCAGCAGAAGTCGTACTTGCTGTTTGACGCCAACACGCAGGCGGAGCAGGCGGCGACGACCTATTTCCCGATCCTGACGTTCATCACGTCCTCCGGCATCTTCATCATCTGGTACTTCGGCGGCTTGCAGGTGTTCGCCAACCGCAGCAACCTGGAAAGCTACGGAATGACGCTGGGAACACTGACGATGTTCCTGTCTTATATCGGGATGCTGATGGGGCCATTGCAGCAGATGACCCAGATCGCCGACTGGCTTTCGCGCTCCACAGCAGCAGCGGAGCGGGTCTTTGAGGTCATTGACGCCGAGCCGGAAGTCGCCGACTCTCCGGACGCGGTCGCGATGCCCCACATGGAAGGCCGGGTCGAAATGGACGGGGTCTGGTTCTCCTACGACAAGAACCAGCAGACGCTGGAAAATGTCTCGGTCGCGGTCGAGCCGGGTGAGATGATCGGCTTGGTCGGCCATTCGGGCGCGGGCAAGTCTACAATCATCAATCTGCTGTCGCGCTTCTATGATGTCAAAGACGGCAAAATCTTGATTGACGGCGTAGATATTCGGAAGATCAAAATGGAAGATCTACGGCGTCAAATCGGTGTCGTGCTTCAAGAGCCATTTCTATTCCCCGGCACGATCTCGGATAACATCGCCTATGCCAAGCCCGACGCGACCCCGCTGGAGATCATGCAGGCCGCAAAAGCCGCGAACGCCCACGAGTTTGTCATGCGCTTCCCCGACGGCTATGATACTTATGTTGGCGAGCGCGGCGCACGTCTTTCCGGCGGCGAGCGGCAGCGTCTGTCCATTGCCCGCGCCATTCTGCATGACCCGCGCATCTTGATTTTGGACGAAGCGACGGCGTCGGTGGACACCGAGACCGAGAAGCAGATCCAGGAAGCGATGGCCCGGCTGATTCAGGGCCGGACGACGTTTGCGATTGCTCATCGCCTGTCCACGCTCCGCAATGCCAGCCGCCTTATGGTCATGGAAAAAGGCAAGCTGGTTGAGCTTGGCACCCACGACGAGCTGCTGTCTAAGCCCGAAGGTGTCTTCCGCCGCCTGGTGGATATGCAGCAGGAAGTCAACAAGCTCAAAGACAACTTCGTGGAGGCATAGGATCTATGCAAGCGACCGAAACACTTAACCCGTTCGCCGTGCGCGTTTTGGATCCTCAAACCGTGCGGCTGTTCCGAACCCACCCGGCGGACACGACCGTGCGGGCAACGATTGAGGGCGACCGCTCCTGGCGCGATGTGCGGATTGCGCGGGCGTTCCCGCTTTCCGACCCCGACCGCTTTATCGGCCTGCGGGACGGCGACGACAAAGACATCGGCATTTTTGAGAGCCTGCACGGCTTAGATGCGGAGTCTCGTGCTGTGGTAGACGAAGAATTGGAGCGCCGGTATTTCACGCCGCAGATCACCAAAGTTCACAGCGTTGCCGAGGAGTTTGGCGTCGTGACCTGGGACGTGGATACGACGAAAGGCCGCCGCCGGTTTTTGGTCCGCAACCTGAAAGACAGCACGTTCACACTCGGCGCGTCCCGCGTGATGATGACCGATGTGGACAGCAACCGCTACGAAATCCTTGATGCTTATACCCTCGGCCCGCAGGCCGTGCTGATTTTGTCGAAGATTATGTGACATAGAAAAAGCCCCGTCACTCCATTGTTGGAGCGGCGGGGCTTTTTTATCATAACACTGTCAGACCGAGCGGCGGCCTGATAGAAACTGGAACACGAACACGATCACGGCAATCGCCAGGATAATGTGGATAAAATATCCCCCAACGTGGACTAGAAGTCCAATCAGCCACAATGCGACCAAGACCGCGCCGATAATGTAAAGTAGATTTCCCATCTCTGCAATGTCCTCCTTTGAGTAGGCAGGGTCATTATTCCCAGTTATGGGGGAACTAAACCGGCGAGGTTCGCCGTGCCTGACAGCACTAAACGGCTGTTTTGGACTTTTGCGTCTGTAACAGTGAGCGGCGCTTTAAGAACAGACAGGTCTAACAGAGGGTTTACCGTGTCCAGCGCAATGTTGACAAGACCCGAAGGCACGGGAACGCTCCCGATTTGGGCTGCGTTTGCGACAAAATCCAATCGGCTAGGGTCAGCGGGATCGGGGCGCAGTGTGCCGGAAAGCTCTGCGGTCGTTTGCAGGCCGAGTGCAGATACAGGGACTTGAGCTTCAATGGCGTCCGGCAGCAGCGTGACCGCTAGGCCCGGCAGAAGCGGCTTGGACTGCGCGAGGTAGCGGGAAAGATTGTCCTGGCCCAAAGACGCCGTGAAGGCCGTCTGGCCGAGATGCGACAGCTTGCGCGTTTTTGTGTCGAACGACACGTCCTGCACGTCGGCAGTCAGCGTGTCCAGAGTCAAGCTTGGGGAAACTTGAACGCCGGTGCCCTGCACATGGACCGCGCGGGCGCGGCCCCGCGAGAGGGCAAACGGGTCAGCGTCCACCTGCACATCGTAATGCGCTGCCGGACCCAGCACCGATGGCAGAATATCAGCGATCTTGTGCGCCGCCGTTTCCTGTACCGGATGCCCGCAGCCGCACAGAAACAGCGCGAGAAGGAGCAGGCCCTCTCGCCCTAATTTTGGGGGCTTACGCTTTGGGATCATAAGAGGCCGAAACAATCACGCTGTCCGCGCCGACGGTCTGCACGGCGGCAATCGGCAGGTGCGGCTTGCCGTGGAGCGTGTCGCCAATAATGCCGGTCGCAAGAATGAGGTAGGGGACCGAAAGGCTCTGCGTGTCCACGCCGATGTCGGCGACTTTGCCCAGCACCGTCCCTGCTGGGTTCAAGACCGGCAGGTTCTCGGCGGTCTTGGCCGCCAGCTCCCCGGTCAGCCCTGAAGGGCCGTCCAAAAGGACTTTGTCGGACGGCACGGTCAGCGCGTCATCACCCAAACTCTGCACATCGCCCGCCGGCAAAAACTTCGGTTTGGAAAACATTCCGCCCCGGTCTACAAAGAAGCCCGTCACGCGCCCGGTATTCGGATCAAAGACAACATCGTCCACCCTGCCCAGCTTCTCGCCGCCGTTGAGCGTGACGACTGCTAACCCCGCCAGTTCTTTCCCTGTTTTTACTGCCATAAGTCTGCCTCTTTCACGAGTCCATTATTACTGCTCTCTACCCGCAAGGACCGGACGCTAACCGTCAGGCGGCTCTCGCTCGGCAAAAATGTCCGCAAGCTCCCCTGCCGCCGTCAGCCGCGCCAGACCGATCTCGTACAGCTCTAGGCCGACAGCGCACGCAACCAGGACCAGCCCGACCAACAAGGCAGCGAGGCCGAATACATCAAGATGGGTTGCCCGCACCGACAAAATCACCGTCAGCACCGTGGCGACAAAAAACAGCAGGGCCGCCGACAGCAGGGCGCTCGCGCCCCACATGGCAGTAATCCGCCGGTGGTACAAGCTGAGCTGCCGCTTCAAGCTTTCCCGGCGGGCATCTGCGGTCCCGGATGCCCGGTATTCAGCCGTCATGCGGCGCATCTGGTCCGACATGCTGCTGTATTTGCCGGTGTAGCCCGACAGCAGGATCGCCGTGGTCGAGATCAGCCCGACCGGGGCGACGACGGTTCCAATGAGACTTGTTAGGCTGGCAGCCTGTGTGACCGTTCCCGGCATAGGTTTTCCAAAGTGCCAATTCTGAGCAGGGAAAGCCTTCCCCCAGCCCCCAATAATCGGGGAGCCGCAGTTAAGAGGAAGGCGGATCCCTGTCTTAGTCATGCTCCCCCATTATTGGGGGCTGGGGGAGTCATACTTAGTCGCTACGCCGGATAAAGGCGCAGCACGGTGATTTCCGGCGGGCAGCAGAAGCGGATCTGCGGTCCCATCATGCCGACGCCGCGCGTTGTGTAGACCTGGTGGTTCTGGGCCTGCTGCAAGCCTTCCGGGTAACGCCGCCCCCACTCCGGGCAGTACAGCGGCGGCAGGCCGGGCAAACGGATCTGCCCGGCATGGGAGTGGCCCGAAAGCTGCAAGCTGATGCCGAGTGGGGCTTGATCGGCGTAATCCGGCTCGTGCATCAGCAAAATCTTGACGGCGTTTTTCGGCACACCTGACAAGGCTTTAATCGGGTCCTGGTAAGACAGGCAGAGGGACTCCAGGCCGATCACCCAAGCGTTCGGGACGGACGGGAACAGCACGGCGCGGTTGAGCAGAACCTGGAAGCCGGCACGCTCCAGAGCCGCCGCAACTTCCGGCGGATGACCGTCAGGATAATCATGGTTGCCGAGAATGCAGAAAACGCCGTGCGGTGCGGCTCGCAGTGGGGCCAGCGCCTCGGCGGCGGCCTGCGCCCAGGCAGTCCCGTCGCCGCTGGAGATGTAGTCCCCGGTCAGAAACACGATGTCCGGCTTTGCAGCCAGCAGCAGACGCGCGGCATGGGCAGTCCGGGCCACGGCAGCGCCACTCTGGCAGTGCAGGTCGCCGAGCTGGCCGACGGTCAGCCCGGCGGCGGACGCAGGCCAGCCGGGAACCTTGATGTCCCGGCGGGTGACTACCGGATGGTTCGGCTCGATCTCATAGCCATAGGCCGGAGCGCTGACAACGGCGACTGCCGCCACCGCGCCGATCTTCAGAAACCGCCGCCGGCCCGGCGACAAAGGGCGTCTTTTGCCATAGCCCATTGGGCGCTGCGTCATACCGTCATTTCTTTCCGCCGGGCCAGGGCAAACACAAAGCAGAGGCTCATCACGATCCCCGCGCACCAGTAAGGGGCGGTCGCGCCGACGTTTTTGTACAGGTACCCGGCGGCGGCCGGTCCGGTCGCCCGCGCGAGGCTGTCAAACGACGCCGACAGTCCCAGCGCCGCGCCCTGTGCGGTCGCCCGGCGGGACACCAGCGCCCGCAGCGACGGTGCGTTGAAGCCGTTGCCGAGTGCGATTGGGACCATCGGGCCGAGCAGCAGAACAGAAAGCAGAGGCGCGAAGGGGAAGCACAAAAATCCGAGCGCCATCAGGCCGATCCCGACCACCACCAGCCGCGCTTCGCCATACTTTTTGACCAAAGGCCGGATAAAGTAGCCTTGAACGACAACAATAAGAACGCCGATGTACGCGAACACGCCGCCTGCCGCCCCGACGCTTTGACGGTCGCTCAGGCCCGGCTCTAAGTGCTGCTTCAAGTAGACGGTAAAGGTGCCTTCCAAGTTGCCGAAGGCAAAAGTGACGGCAAAGGTCAGCAGGTACAAAAAGCCGATCGGGCCGGTAATGGCGGCCAGCATCAGCCTAAAACGTGATCCAAAGCCTGCGGGGGCTTTTGTCGCTATCGCCGGTTCGCGGACCGGCTCCGGCAGGACGCGGGCGATATAGACCAGATTGACCACTGCCAGCAGCGCCGAAAAGTAGAGCGGCCAGGCCAAGCCAAGCTGCCCGATGAGACCGCCGAGCGCCGGACCCAGCACGAAGCCGACCCCGAACGCCGCCCCTAAGTAGCCCAGCCCCATCGCCCGCAAATGCGGCGGCGTGATGTCGGCGGCATACGCCTGGGCGACCGACAGCGATGCCGACGAAAAAATCCCCGCGAGTATCCGGGCCGCAAACTGCCCGGCCATTGAATGCTCCGACAGCCCGAACAGCGTGTAAAACACGGCGTCGCCAACCAGCGACCCAATCAAAATCGGCTTGCGCCCGATGCGGTCCGACAGCCCGCCCCAGAAGGGCGCAAACAGGAACTGCATGAGCGCGTAGCTTGCGCCGAGCCAGCCGCCAACCTCGCCGATGCGTGGGTCCTGTGCATTTGCCAGATGCAGGCCATGCTGGACATAATCGGGGATCAGCGGGATGATGATGGAAAAGCCGAGAACATTGATCATCACCGCCAGCGCCAGCAGGGCCAGCGTGACGTGCATCTTGCGATCTTCGGGACTTAACGCCTTTTTTTCGGATTTGGGTGTGGGGACGTTCGCGGCCATAGAAAGAAAAACTCTCCGTCGCTGTCTAGTATACCCCAGGCACAAGAGCCGCGAGAGCATTTTTCCCGTCCGGTGGGTTTTTCGCGCTCGCCGGGCGAATGTCTGCTTGCTTTTCCCATTTGTGTGTTATAATAATTTTTGCCGCAGTGACAGATTGAAAGGACTCTCTTCCCATGGCTGTTCCCGACACTGACGACACGAACTCTTCCAATTCTTTGCCTTCTTCCAGCCCCCAATCCGCGCGGCCTTCCTGGGAAACCGCGCCGCGTCCGACTCCTGCGCCCCAGCCTGCCCCGCGCTCCGCTCCCACCTATTCTGCGCCGTCTGCTTCGCCTTATTATGCCGCCCCGGCTGCCGCTCCGCCGCCTATCTCTGCGCCGTCGGCCACCCCGGCAGCGCCGGCCTACGCTTCGGATACGGAGGATGTTCAGTACGATCTCGCCGGCAACCCGATCCCCTCGTCCGCCCCGGCGGCCGCGTCGCCTACTCTCGCCGCGCCATACGGCTACGCGGCGGCTAATGCCGCTCCCGGCGTCTGGCCGCCGCCGGCCAACGGGGGACCGCAGTACGGCGGGCCGCAGTACGGGGCGCAGGCGTACCGGAACAATTCCGGCGAGCAAAGCCACCTGCCGCCGGAGCTGGAAAAGCTGCACTGGCACTGGGGAGCGTTCTTTTTCCCGATCCTGTGGACAAAAAAACATGGCCTGACCACGGTAGCGGCGATGCTGACCGGCGGCTTGATATTTCTGCGTGTGCTGCGCGTGATCGCAGCCTCGATCAGCCCAGCGGTGTTCCTCGGCATCTGCGTTTTGTACGGCCTTTCCTATTTCGGCCTCCAAGTGTTCTGCGGGTTCAACGGGCATAAAATCGGCTGGCGCAACCGGCATTTCCCCGGCGGCGTCGAGGAATACTTCAAGGTGCAGAATGCCTGGATGTGGTGGGGCTTCGGCGTGAATGTTGTGCTTGGTCCACTGCTCGCATTCGGCGCCTTTGCCGCGATTGCCCAAACGCTGGCAGGCACAACGCCGCACCAGTACCAGCCCTACAGCAACGGCGCCAGCGGCTACAGCAGCGGCAGCAATGGCTATGGAAGCAGCAATGGCAGTTACGGCAGCGGCAGCAACAACGGTTACGGCAAGGACAGCAATAACGGTTACGGCAAGGACAGCAGTGCAGGGCAGTGAAAGAGGAGCTTTCCATGACACCGACAGACACGACCGTCAATGAGCCGGATGATGCCGGCACCGAGTATGATCTGGCGGGGAACCCGCTGCCGCCGAAGCCCAAAGCGGCGGCCGTGCCGCCGGGCCTGCATTTCGCGCCCTCACCGTCCGCTGGTCCTGCGGTCCCGGCCCCCAGCGGCTACGCGCCCCCGCCCGGCGGGATGCCGGCCTTTGTGCGTCCTCCCGCCCCGGTAAAATCCTCGCCGGGAGCCGGTCTGTTTCTCGCCCTCGGCGCGGGGCTGCTGGTGCTGACAGGACTTATCTTCGGGCTGAAGGCGCTTTGGCCAAAACCCGCCGTGCTGCCGGCGTCCTACAAGACCTACACGGCCATTGACAATTCGTTCTCCTGCGACCAGCCCGGTGGCTGGTCACTGCATGAGACCGGAGCGACCAGCGGCAATCTGGCGACCGCCGCATTCCAAAGCGGCCCGGCGCGGGTGCGTGTGATCTCAGATGCCACCGGGTCGCTCATGGGCGATATTCAGAATGTCGGGAACTCCAATCTTCCGCCCGCCCAGCAAATCCCGCCGGTGCAGAAGCTGCATGCGATGGACGAAAAACAGCTTGCAGACAGCCTGCCGGGCTACGATGAAGGCGACGCGCAAACTATCCAGTCGGCGTCCGGGGAAGCCCGCGTGTCCGAGTGGACCGCCGGAGGCGGCCTGCGCGGCTACCGGGTGACCATGCTTGGCCGCGAGCGCGAGTTCACGGTGATCTGCTTCTGCCCGGAGCGCGACTGGCCCGTCCTGCGCCCAGCGTTCCAGCGCATCATCGGCTCGGTCAAACCCGGCAATCCGTCTTAGGGAACCTCACAAAGAGACCTCACCCGGCTCGTTCCTCGCCACCCTCTCCTTGTTAAGGAGAGGGTGGCGGCTTGTATGCCTGCGGCATTCCTGCGTATCTGCCGGGTGAGGTTTCCTCAGACGCGCTGCCGGGTAAGTAAGCAGCGCCTTGAACTCTTCTTTGACCCTGCGCCTGACGGCACTTTTTGTTCTGGCCGGGCCGCTGACGGCGCAGGCGCAGATGAGTCCTGCCCCGCTGCCTGCCGGGGCGACTGCCAACACGCCGAATGCCGCCCCGGCGTCCCCCGCCGCGCCGTCCGAGCCGGCGCCTTCCTACGCGCCTTCCAACCAAACGCCGTCTGCCGCTTCGTCCTCCGCCGGACCGGCTTCGCCGCAAATCCCCACTTCCGGCTCCCCCGTGCCGTTCCCATCGCCATCCGCCCCGAATGCGTTTGGACAGCCGCTGCCTGCCGCCGCGCCGACTTCTTTTCAGACCCAGACGCCCGGTGCGGTTCCGCTGGTCTTGACTGCCGACGGCGCGGTCGTGCTGGCCGTCCGGCGCTCCCTCGGCAGCGTCGCCGCGCTCCAAGACGTGTTCGCGGCCCGCGCGGGCGTTCGGTCAGCGTCCGCCCTGGCGCCGCCGGTGTTCACCATCGGCCCGGCGTTTCAGACCGGCGGCACGACAGACGGCTTCTTGTTCGAGCAGCCTCTCGAACTCAACGGCACACGGGGCGCACGCACGGCTCTGGCCCAGGCCCAGCTTCGCTTGACGGAGGCTCAGGCTCTGGTTCAGCTTCAATCTCTGGTCTACACGGCCCGGACCGATTTCAACACTCTCGCCCGCGCTCAGGAGCAGCTTCGTCTGGCCGGGGAAGTGCGGCGAGTGACGGAACAATTTGATGCTTTGGCTCGTAAGCAAGTCTCTTTAGGCGCACGGCCCGGCGTGGAAGCCCGCCTCACCGCGATTGAAGCCGCGCGGGCGCGGGTCAGCGAAGCGCAGGCGTCCGGCGAGGAGCAGGCCACGCGGGCGCTGCTGAATGCGTATTTGGGCCGCGCCCCGCTGGACCCGATTGTCGCCGCGCTGCCGGATTTAGTGAACGCTCCAGCGGTAGATGTTTTGCTCGCCCAGCGTCAGGCACTGGCAGCACGCGGCGAGATCGCGGAAGCCGAGGCTAACCGGGATTTGCCGCACGCGCGGGCGTCGCTTGCACGGGCGCAGGGACGGCCCGATCTTGCCCCGGAGTTCCGCATCAGCCAAATCACGCCGACATACATGGACGCGGGCCTCGGCGTCGTCATCACCGTGCCGCTGGATTACGGGACCCGGCGCGAGCTGATCCGCGAGGAAAACTTGACCGCCGACGCCGCCGAGACGCGGGTTGTCGGAACACAGGCCCAGGTTCGGGCCGAAACCGTGCAGGCGGCGTCGCGGCTTTCGGCAGCCCGCGCGGCGCTGGCCGAGTACGATGGGAGCATTCTCGGCGACGCCCGCGCCGTGCTGCAATCCACGCAGACGGGGTTTGCCGCCGGGGCGCTGACCATTGTGGAAGTGCTGAATGCCGAGCGGACGTTCCGGCAGGTGTCCGATGAGCGGCTCGGCGCACTCGCTCAGGCCAACCAGGCCGCCGCCGATTTCGACCGGGCCGTCGGCGCCCTGCCGCCGGCGCTGCAAGCAGAGCTGACGAAAGAACTGAAGGCGCCATGAGCTTTGCCGGGAAAATGCGCGACGCCCGCCGCCGCACACAAATCTTCTTCTGGCGTATTCCGCAGTGGGTTTATGTCGGCCTGCTCGCGCTCGGCGTCGGCACAGCAGGCTTCTTTCTCGGTCACGGCGGCGCAAAGGCCAAGCCGCCGCAGGAGGCGCAGGCACCGCCCCCAACGCCCGCGCCGGTCGGTCCGCCAACCATTTCGCTGGACCCGCAGCAGCTTCAATATGCCCAGCTTCAGACAGGCCGGGCGTTCCGGGCCACTTTGCCGTCACCGCTGATGGCGCTCGGCACGGTCGCGCCGAACATCAACGGGTTGGCCCAGGTCGCACCGCGCCTGGCGGGCAAGATCGCCCAAGTTTTAGTCAACGTCGGCCAGACGGTCCAGGCAGGCCAGACGCTTGCCTATATCTCCAGCCCGGATTTGTTTGCCGTGCAGGCCCAGTACGAGGACTCCATCCTGCGCCGCAATGCCGCCGGCGTGACGCTGCGCCGCCAGCTTCAGCTTGGGCGCCTCGGCGTCTACGGACGGCCCGCGCTGGAAACGGCCCGCCTCAGCGCCGCCTCGTCGGCGGGCGAAGTGACGAACGCTCAGGCGACGGTCGTGGCCGCTCAGGCCCAGGTCGCCCAGGCGGCGGCACAAGTCAGCTTGACCCAGAAGCGCTACGCCCGCGCCGAGCTTTTGTTTGATGCCCAGTTGTTGTCGCGCCAGGATTTGCAGCAGGCCCAGGCCGACGCACAGACAGCGGCGGCAGCGCTTGAAAGCGCTAAAGCCTCGCTGGCGGCGGCGGGAGACCGCCTGCGGAACGCCCGCAACCGGGCGTCCATCACCGAGCGGGCCTTGTCCCGGCAGGGGCAGGTGTTTCGGAGCGGAGCGCTGGCTGGGGAGCAGATTGATCCGGTTCGGAGCGCGTATATCCAGGCATCGCATGAAGTCGAAGCATCCGGCGCACAGCTTCGCCTGCTCGGCGCACCGCTTGTGGACGAAGCTTCGCCGTCGGGCGGCCTGCTGCCGGTCCGGGCGCCGATTTCCGGCGTCGTCAGCGCCCGGATGGCGTCGGTGGGGGAAGCTGTGACGCCCGACAAGCCGTTTTTGACGCTGACCAATTTGCGTGTTGTGATCGTGCAGCTTAACGTCTACCAGGAAGACATCGCGCATCTGCGGCCCGGCCTGCGCGTTTTAGTCGTGTCGAACACTGCGCCGGGCCGGAACTACCGGGGCGTGATTTCGGTTCTCGGCACAAGTGTTGACCCGCAGACGCGCACCGTGCCGGTCCTCTGTGCCGTTCGGAACCCGGACAGCTTTCTGCGCCCCGGCGTCTATGTCGGCGGGACCATCTACGGTGCGGCCCGGTCGGGCATCGTCGCCGTGCCGTCCGCCGCTGTGCAGCTCGCCGAGAAGGGGGGCCATGTCGTCTTCACGCCCGGCCCGAAGCCCGGCGACTATGTCGCCCAGCCGGTGCAGGTCGGCCCGACGGTCGGCGGCCTGACCCAGATCAAGCAGGGCCTGTCGCCGGGTCAGCCGATTGTGACCACGAATGCGTTTGTGCTGAAAGCGCAAATGATCAAAGACACGCTGGATTAAGCCATGATCAACAGAATTGTCGGATTTGCCATCAAGCAGCGGGTCGCCGTCCTCGTGATGACGCTGTTCCTGCTCGGCCTCGGCGTCTGGCAGGCGATCCAGCTTCCGATTGACTCCGAGCCCGATGTCACCAACATTCAAGTCGTCGTCAGCGCTTTGGACCCCGCGCTCGGCCCGCAGGAACTGGAACAGCGGGTGACGTTCCCCTTAGAGCAGGCGATGGCCGGGATGGCGCACCTGGACCGCACGGAAAGCATTTCCCAGTACGGCTTGTCCCAGGTGACGTGCTACTTTGACGAGAAAACCGACATCTACACAGCCCGGCAGTATGTTGCCGAGCGGCTTCTCAGCGTGCAGGGGCAGCTCCCGGACGGCATCAACGCTTCTATGCTTCCGGCAACCACCGGGGTGGGGGAAATTCTGCACGTTCGGATCGCCGGTGGGCCAATGACTTCGATGGAGCGGCGCTCGTATGCCGACTGGGTCATGCGGCCCCAGATTTTGCAGGTACCGGGCATCGCCGATGTGAACGTCCTCGGCGGCCAAATACGCCAGTGGCAGGTGTCGGCGGACCCGCAAAAGCTGGCGGCGCGGGGCTTATCGGTAGGAGATATAGACACGGCGCTTGCTGCCAATAACGCCAATATCGGCGGCTCGTTTCTTAATCAAGGTCCGACCGAGCGGATCGTGCGCGGGGTCGGCTTCCTGCAAAGCCTGGATGACGTGCGGAAAGTGGTCGTCGGGGCGCAGGACGGCGTCCCCGTGACGCTCGCGCAGGTCGCTGACGTCCAAGAAGGCCCGGCTCCGGCGCAGGGGTCGGCGACTTCGGACGGGCAGGGCGAGGCGGTGATTGTCCTGCCGCTGCTCCGGGTCGGGGCGGACACGCGGACGACGATGCAGGGCGTGAAAGCGAAGCTTGCGACGCTGTCCAAAGGTCTGCCGCCAGGCACGCAGCTTGTTCAAGAGTTTGACCGGACGGCTTTAACAAATTCAACTCTCGACACCGTTATTCATAACCTCGTCGAAGGCGGCGTCTTAGTCATCGTCATTTTGTTCCTCTTTCTGCTTCAGATTCGAGCGGGCCTGATTGTCAGCGCGATTATCCCGCTGTCCATGATGGTCGCGATTATCGGCATGAGCGTATTTCACATCTCGGCGAACTTGATGAGCCTCGGCGCGATTGACTTTGGCATGATTGTGGACGGCGCGGTGATCATTGTCGAAAACTCCGTGCGAAGACTGGCGTCGTCGGGAAAAGACGGCAAGAAGCTGTCCGATGATGAGCGGCACGATCTCATCCAGAAAGCCGCCGCCGAAGTCCTGACGCCGAGCGTCTGGGGCATCACGATTATTCTTGCGACCTACCTGCCGGTCTTGACCCTAACTTCGATTGAAGGTAAGCTGTTTAAGCCGATGGCTCTCACGGTTATGTTCGCCCTGACCGGCTCTTTGCTGCTCTCGCTGACGCTCATTCCGGCCCTCTGCGCGATCTTCCTCAAAGCCGGCAAGCAGCCGAAGAACAAGCCCTTAGAGTGGCTGACCGAGCGCTACGCGAAGGGCCTGAACCGGGCGATCAAGTATCGGTGGGTCACAGTCGGGCTGGCGCTGGCCTTTGTCGGGCTCTCATTCTTCTCTGCCGCCAAGCTCGGCTCCGAGTTCGTGCCGACACTGGAAGAAAACAATATCGACATCTCGGTTTATTATGATCCGTCCATTGACCTGCCGCAGATGATGGAGCGGTCCACACTCGCCGAGAAAGTCCTAATGCAGCACTTCCCGCATGAGATTGACCACGTTTTAACCCGCATCGGGCGCTCCTATGTCCCGACCGACGCTATGCTGCAATCGCAAGGCGACATTATGATCCAGCTTAAGGACCGCAAAGAATGGACCGACGCCCAAGACCAGAAAGAGCTGACCGACAAGATCACGAAAGTCATGGACGACGTGCCGGGCTTCTCCACTGACTACACCCAGCCGATTGAAAGCCGGATGTTTGAGATGATCTACGGCCAGGGCCAGACATCGGACTTCGGCGTCAAAGTCTTCGGCCCGGACCTCAACGTCATCCGCCAGCAGGCCGAAAAGATCGCCGCCGTCGTCTCTACCATCCCGAACGCCAAAGACGTAAAAGTCCAGACCACGACTGGCCTGCCGCAGCTTGTCGTGACGATCAACCGGGACGCCATTGCCCGCGACGGCGTCTCGGTCGCCGATGTCAACACGACGATTGACTCGGCGGTCGGCACCCGCACCGCGACGATGGTGGTGGACGGCTCCCAGCAGATCGAAGTCACGGTCCGGCTGAAGTCGTCCGCCCGGCAGACCGCCGATCAGATCGGGCGCGTCTTGGTCTCCGGCCCGCACGGTTTGCAGGTTCCGCTGTCCGAAGTCGCCAGCATTCAAGACTTGGACGGTCCCGTTGAAATAGACCGCGAAAACGAAAAGCGCCGGATCATGGTCAACGCCAACGTCGGCGGCAGCGATTTAGGCGGCTTCGTTAAAGCGGCCCAGCAGAAGATCTCATCTCGAATCCACCTGCCGCCCGGCTACTCGCTGGCCTACGGCGGCGAGTACGAGAGCCTGCAATCGGGCCGCTCCCGGCTTGTCACCGTCGTCCCCATCGCCCTCGCCGCGATTCTCGCTTTGCTGCTGATCGTGTTCGGACGAATGCGCCAGGCTTTGATGATCTTCACCGGCATTCCGCTCGCCATCAGCGGCGGGATTTTGGCGCTGCACCTGCGGCACCTGCCGTTTTCGATGACCGGCGCGGTCGGCTTTATCGCCCTCGGCGGGATTGCGCTCCTGAACGGCATTGTCATGCTGTCGTTCATCAACGACCTGCGGCGTCAAGGCAAAAGCGTCAAAGAAGCGGTGGAAGAAGGCGGGCGGGAGCGCCTGCGCCCGGTCCTGATGACCGGCACGGTCGCGACCATCGGCTTTATCCCAATGGCCGTATCCACGGGTCTCGGCGCGGAAGTTCAGCGCCCGCTGGCTACAGTCGTCATCGGCGGCCTGATCACGTCTACGCTGCTGACGCTGTTTGTCCTGCCGACGCTCTACTCCTGGTTTGAGCATGACGACGACGACAAGAAGAAAAAGAAGCGCCGTCCGCGCAAGCATAATGCCCCCAAGAACGGCACGAATGGATATCACGCGCCGACACCGGAAGACCATGAGCTTGTCCCGGCAGAGCCGCGCGAATTAGTCATCCGTGCCGTCCCTGACGCTTCCGCATAGGACGGGAAGAAGGGGGACACAGGGATTCAGCCCTGTGTTCTGTATTTGCTTTGCGTTCCTCTTGACAACATTCCTCATTGCCTCTACAATAAGAGTCTATGAATAAGCGCATCTTCTCCTTGTGTGCCGGCATTGCCGCCCTCAGCACGCTCTTAACTATCTCCGTTCACGCCCAGGGCGATCTGCCGCCGCCCCCGCCGCCGATTGGACCGTCGCCGAATGCGCCGCAGCCTGCTATGCCGCCGATCCTGCCGCCGCAGACAGCTCCCACCTTGCCGATGAATACGGCCCCGGTCCTGCCGCCTGTCGCCGCCGGGGCGACTCCCATCACCGTGGACGCCGCCAAGCGCCACGACATCAGCCCGCTCATTTATGGCGTTGCTCCGGCGACTCCGGCGCAGCTTCAGGCCCTTAATGCCCCACTTGTCCCGCAGCAGGTCGGAGCGGGCCTGCTGAATTTCCGCGCCGTACAGGCTCCCTCGCTCCGCCGCGTCTTCAGCGAAGACACGTCGCCGGAGACGCAGGCGCTCCGCAACCGCTCGACCCGCCTGCTCTGGGACCCGCATTACGGCAGTCCATCAGGCATCAGCATCAAGACGACGAGCGCGGCGCTCATTCCCGGCCTAAAACAGCGGCTGACCGCGTACCCGCCCGGCACGAAGGCGGGCCTGACCAACTATAGCTGGGGGGCGGAGCCTTCCATCGGCGGGGCGACCGCGCAGGCGGACGTTTTAGGGATTTTCGGGCGAGAAGGCTTGGACCTCGCCACCCGCGCCGTACCGGATGCGTCCACGCCGACGTTTAAAGCGATGCAGATGTACCGCAATTACGACGGCAAGAACGGCGCGTTCGGCTCCCTCGGCGTCTCCGACGGGACGCCCGACCCCGATACGCTCTCGTCGTTCGCGTCCGTCCGGCGCTCCGACGGGGCGCTGACCGTCATGGTCATCAACAAGTCGCTGACAGCGTCAGCGCCAATTTCGCTGTCCGTGTTCCACTTCACCGGAACCACGGCAAACGTCTGGCAGCTCACGAGTGCGAACACCATCACGCACCTGCCGTCTGCCGCCCTGCGCGGCGCCAATCTAACGGCGACACTGCCCGCCCAGAGCATCACGCTCTTTGTCGTGCCCGCCCGTTAAAACCGCGAAGGCCGACCGCTAAGTCGCAGTCGGCCTTCGTAACCTTCTTATGGACAAACCCAACTCCCTGCGCCGCCGGGAAGATCAACTTTGCTCGCCCAGCCACATCCGCGCCCATGCGGCCTCTGGATGCCACCGCGATCAAATACGGGCCAGCCGCCTTTGCGGCTGCTTTGACTGCCTTCTTATCTTTAGCCCGCGCCGCCTGCGTTGGTACGACTGGGTGAATAAGAGGGTTGGCGACGGGGGCACGACCGCAACCTGCCCGCGATGCGGCATTGACAGCGTGATCGGTTCTGCGTCCGGCTTCCCTATCAAGAAAGCTTTTCTGCGGCGGATGCAGAAGCATTGGTTCAAGAACTCACGCCCGCGTTATGCCTCGAATCACTTCCTCGCGCGGTGTGAAGGCTCCCCTAAATACCCATCTCGGCTTTGACTTCGCCGAACATCTGAACGGCGTAAGCGAGATCGGCGTGAGAATGGGCGGCGGAAATCTGGGTGCGAATGCGAGCCTTGCCCTGCGGCACGACCGGATAGGAAAAGCCGATGACATAGACGCCCTTTGCCAGCATCGCGTCGGCGACCCGGCCTGCAAGCGAAGCGTCACCGAGCATGATGGGGACAATCGGATGCTCGCCGGGCAGCAGCGTGTAGCCGAGGGTGGTCAGGCTGTCCCGGAAAAAGCGCGTGTTGTCTTCCAGTTTGTCGCGCAGCTCCGTGGACGCCGAAAGCATTTGGAGGACGGCCAGCGACGCGGCGGCAATCGGCGGGGCGAGGGTGTTGGAGAAGAGGTACGGGCGAGAGCGCTGGCGCAACAGCGAGACAATCTCTTTGCGTCCGCTGGTATACCCGCCGCTGGCTCCGCCGAGCGCCTTGCCGAGCGTTCCCGTCAGGATGTCCACCCGGCCCATGACATTCCGGTACTCGTGGGTCCCGCGCCCGGTCTTGCCGAGGAACCCCGTCGCGTGGCAGTCGTCAATCATTACGAGCGCATCATAACGCTCCGCCAAATCGCAGATCGCTTGGAGGTCGGCGATGGTACCGTCCATGGAGAACACGCCGTCGGTGGCGATCATTCGTGTCCGTGCGCTTGCCGCTTCTTTGAGCTTTGCTTCCAGCTCGTCCATGTCGTTATGAGCATACCGATACCGCTGAGCCTTCGACAGCCGAATGCCGTCAATAATAGAGGCGTGGTTCAGGGCGTCGGAGATAATCGCGTCTTCCGCCCCCAGCAGCGTCTCGAACAGGCCGCCGTTTGCGTCAAAGCAGGAGCCGTACAGGATGGTATCTTCCGTGCCGAGAAACTCTGAGAGCTTCGCCTCAAGCTGCTTATGCACCCCCTGCGTCCCGCAGATAAAGCGCACCGACGCCATGCCGAAGCCCCACTCGTCGAGCGCCGCCCGCGCCGCCGCCAGCACCGCCGGATGCTCGGCTAAGCCTAAATAATTGTTGGCGCACAGGTTCAAGACCAGCGGCCCATCGCCGACCCGGACGTGCGAGTCTTGCGGCGTCGTAATCACGCGCTCTCGCTTGAACAGCCCCGCATTTTGAATGCCGTCTAGCTCTTCCGTCAACCGCTCTTTGATGGCTCCGTACATAGCTACTCCCAGTCTAAGATCACTTTACCCGACTGCCCAGTATTCATCACGTCAAAGCCTGCCTGCCAGTCGGCGGTGGGGAAGCGGTGGGTGATGACCGGCGTGATGTCCAGCCCGCTTTGAAGCATGACGCTCATTTTGTACCACGTCTCGTACATCTCGCGGCCATAAATGCCTTTCAGCGTCAGCATATTAAAAACCACTTTGTTCCAGTCCACATCAATCGGCCCTGACGGAATGCCGAGCATGGCGATTTTGCCGCCGTGGCACAGCGAGCCGATCATGCTTTGCAGCGCGGCGGGGGAGCCGGACATTTCCAAACCGACATCAAAGCCTTCCTGCATTCCAAGCTGATCTTGCACATCGTTGAGCGAGCCGTGGGCGACGTTCAGCGCGACCGTTGCACCCATTTTGCGGGCCAGCTCTAGGCGGTACTCGTTCCTATCGGTGACGACGACAAATCTAGCCCCGGCGTGCCGGGCGACGGCGGCGGCCATGATGCCGATGGGACCTGCCCCGGTAATCAGCACGTCCTCGCCGAGTATCGGGAAAGAAAGCGCCGTGTGAACGGCGTTGCCGAACGGATCGAAAATCGCGGCAACATCCAAATCAACACCGAGGCGGTGATGCCAGACGTTCGACATCGGCAGCGCAATAAACTCCGCGAACGCGCCGGGGCGGTTGACGCCAACCCCGGACGTATCCTTGCACAAATGCCGGCGGCCCGCCAGGCAGTTGCGGCAGCGTCCGCAGACGACGTGGCCTTCGCCGCTGACAATCTCGCCGGGAAAGAAGTCGGTCACGTTCGCGCCGACTTCGACGATCTCGCCGACAAACTCATGCCCGATGGTCAGCGGCACGGGAATGGTCTTCTGCGCCCAGGCGTCCCAGTGGTAAATATGCAGATCCGTCCCGCAGATGCCCGTGCGCTTGACCCGGATCAGCACATCGTTGAGGCCGACTGTCGGAACCGGCACGTCTTCAAGCCACAGTCCCGGCTCGGCACACGCTTTGACTAATGCTTTTATGGTCTACTCCTCGTGAGCCGCGCCCGGTCCAATCACGCTGTCCCCAACCAGCGGCAGGTCTATTCGGCTCCGGCGGCGGCTGGACTCATACGCCGCAAAGATGATCTCGGTGGACTTCAGCGCAAAATGCGCCGACAGCAGCGGCTCGCGGCCTGTCCCCAGCGCGTCTACGACATCCGCAATGCCCCGGCTGATCGCGTCCCAGTCGTGCAGGTCGTCGGGCTGGTCTACCGTCTGCCAGCCGCCGCTTTGAGCATTTAGGAGACGCAGATACGGTGCGTCCCAGCGCACTTCCATTATGCCGTCGGTGCCGATGAGGCGGTGGGCGGCGTCTTCATGCGAGTGCTCGCCGGTGGCGAGAAATGCTCGGACGCCGTCCTCAAACCCGAACTCGATCAGGCCCTGACTTTCCATTGGGACGCCAAAGATCGTGTGGTCTTTGCGAAAGTCTGTCTGGGCCATGACCCATGACGCGGGCGCTTCATTCTGGTAATAAAAAAACATATTCAGCCAGTGAGTTCCCCAATCGTACAGGTCACTGCAATTCCCGTGCATCTGGACCAGCTTGCCGATCGCGCCGTCGCCCAGCAGCTTCTTGGCCGCCCCGAACGGGCCGAGCATCCGGCGCTGATGATTGAACGACAGCGCAACCCCGTTCTCGTCGCAGACCCGTACCATCTCCTGCGCGTCCGCCCAGGTCGTCGCCATCGGCTTTTCGCAGTGGATGGCCTTGACCCCGGTCCGCGCGGCGTCTAGGACAATGGCCGCGTGCTGATGGGGCCAAGTGCAGACATCCACAATGTCTGGCTTTTCGGATGCCAGCATTTCGTGGTAATCGGTGTAGACCTTCGGCAGCCCGTATTCTTCGGCAAACAGCGCCGCCGCGCTTTGGTCTAAATCCGCGCAGGCCGCGACCGCGCAGCGGCCTGTTTGGAGAAACCCGTTCGCGTGCCGGTAGGCCAGCCCAAAGCCTGTCGCGCCTTCCGTTCCCTGCGGGCGGCCCGTGCCGATAAAGGCCACTCGGTAAGTGTCAGTCATGAGATTGTCCTTTCAATATGGGCGGTTAAAACCGCCGCAACAAGGGCGCGAAACCTGCCTTCGCAGGTTGGGATTAAGTCTGAGTCCGCGCAGGCGGACTTCGTGCTTTTGTTGCCGCGACTTCAGTCGCCCGCTGTTGCCTTAATGCATCCCCTACGGTACAATCAGTGCTTTGACTACCTGACGCGACTCAACGGCCGCCAGCGCGTCTCCGGCCTCCTCTAAGCCGTAGCGGGCCGAGATGAGGTCGGTCCAGGCAAAGCGGTCGCCGAAGCGGGCCAGCGCTTCCATTGCCCGGTAGACGTGGCTGAAGTCCACGCCCCAGCAGCCTTGTATCGTGAGGTGCTTGCGGTTGATGTCCCAATGCGGATTGATCTCGGCGGGGCCGTTGTCCGAATACTGCCCGACAACAATGTAGCGCCCGCCGTCGCGGGCCAAACGGCAGCCCATCGGCACGGCTTGGGGATTGCCGCTCGCTTCAATCACAACGTCCGCCCCGCGTCCGCCGGTGGCGCGATGGACAGCAGAAACGACATCGGAGTTCAGTGCAATCGCTGTGTCCACACCCATTTTTTTGGCTGCTTCCAGCCGGTGCGGAACGGCGTCTACAACGCCCACCCAAGATGCGCCCGAAGCCGCCGCGAGGGCGCAGGCGCTGAGGCCGACGGGACCCGCGCCCTGCACGACAACTCGGTCGCCGAGCTTGATCTGCGCCAAATCTACGGCGTGAAGCGCTGTCGGCAGGCCACAGCCGCCGGAAATCCATAGCTCCGGCGTCACCCCGCCGGTGAGCTTGACAATCTTGACGCCCGGCTTTAGATAAATCTGCTCGCTCCAGCCGCCGAGCAGGCCGTCGTCCGCGCCGTAAGTGATCCCGTAGACCCGCCGGTGCGGGCAGCGCGTGCTTTGCTTGGCGACTAAACAGTACCAGCAGTTGTAGCAGGTGCCGTGAACATCTAAAAACGTCACCGCCTCGCCCGGCACGACCAAGTCGCCGTTGGTGTCCGTGACCGGCCCGCCCGTTTCCAGCACTTCGCCGACGGAGATATGGCCGGGAATAAGCGGGTAGGGGACGCCCGCCAGCCGCCCATGCCACAAATGAACGTCGGTCCCGCAGACCTCAGACGCCAGCGTTTTCAGGACGACGGCGCCGGGTTCTAAAACGGGTTCCGGGTAGAAGCGCACTTCGACCGGCCTGCCGGGTGCGGGAATGACTGCGGCGCGTACCGTCATCATTGAACTTTCTTGTAAACCGCGCGGACGCCGCTGTCTGCTGAGCGAAACGTCAAGTCCAGCGCGGCATCGGCGTTGACCCCGCGCGAGGTGTTATCAAACAAGGCAAACCCAATCAGCCCGCGCGTCAGCGGCGGGTCGGGCAGGTTTTCAAGAACGCCGGCCACGCCGTTCATCAAGCCGATGGGCAAATGAGCCACGGGGCGCCGCCGGCCGAGCGCGGACATCAGCAGCTCTAAGCTGGCATTCGTGCTGAGCGTGTTCGGCCCGCAGGCATCCAGCAAGGCGTTTTCCGCACGTGGGTCTTCCAGCGATGCTGCGATTGTCAGTGCCAAGTCGTTCACATGAATGGGGGCAGATAGAACCCGCCCATTGCCGAGAACCGGCACGACCGGCCCGGCTTCGATCATCTGGGCCAGCCGCGAAAAGTAATGGTCGCCGGGGCCGTAGACAATCGAGGCCCGCAGGATCGTCCACGCAATGCCGCTTGCCTTGACCCAGCGCTCGGCTTCCAGCTTGGCATCAATGCCCGGATGCTGCCCCGCCAGATCCTCCTGCACCGCCGCACCGCTGAGGTAAATCACGCGCTTCGGCTGCCCGTGGGCCTTCAGCGCATCAATGACATGGCACGTCCCTTCGGCGTCTACCGCCTGGAATGTGTTCTGCTTTTCCGGCTGCTCAATCGGGAAGCCTGGGAACTGGTGCGCGATGACAACGGCCTCTATCCCAGTCACGGCTTGGGTCAGGCCGCCCTCATGGCGGACATCGCCGCGCACGACCTCAAAGCCGTCATATTCTTTCTCGTTTTTGGTGCTGGACAGCAAGCGGGCTGTGTGGCCGCGCTCCCGTAAAACTTTTGCGGCGGCAAGGCCGATAAAGCCGCAGCCGCCGGTGATAAGAATGTGCATAATGTTAGCAGACCGGAGAAAGCGAGGGAGTGAACTCCTCTCGCTGAACAGCATCCTTCGGATGAGAAGAATGCTGTCGTTTGCAAGTCTGTCGTCCGAAGGACGTTATTCAGCGAGAGGAATTTATTCCCTCGCGCTCCTCGTCCTCTCACCTCTACTCCAAATCTTCCAGCGCCCCTTGCAGGGCGGGAACGAGCTGCTTTTTGCGGGAAACGATATTGCCGAGGTCAAACTCACTCGGACCCTGACGCGAAAACGGCAGGCCCGCCCGGATCGCCTGGTCGCCCCGGCAGAGCAGGCGGCTCTGAATCGTCACCACATCCGTCACCATCAGGCAGATCAGCGCGAGATTTTCTTTTTCCACTCGCGCTTCCAGTGCGGCCACCAAATCGGCCTTGCGGTCCGGCAATTCCTGAAAACCCGTTACTTCCACCTGCGCCACCGAGACCGCTTTGCCGGCCATTTCGTAGGCTTTGCGGTCGCTGTCAACAATCTCGTCGGCGGAGCGGTCCGCCATGCCCGGTGAGGCTTGCAGGAGATGCTCGCCGTAATCGGGGATGTCTACGCTGCACAGCCCCGCCAGCCAGAGCGCCGCGCTTTGATCGCGTCCGGTGGTGGTCGGCGAGCGGAAGACCAGCGTGTCGGACAGAATGCCGGACAGCAGCAGCCCGGCAATCTCCGGCGTCGGCTGGGCGGCGTAGCGGCGGCAGGCTTCGGCGACAAGCGTGCTGGTCGAGCCGACCGGCTCCACGACAAACGGGATCGGCAGGGCCGTAGAGGCATTACCAAGTCGGTGATGGTCCAGCACCCCGACAATCTCGGCTTCATCCGCGCCCGGCACAGCCTGCGCCAGCTCGTTATGGTCCACGAGAATGAGCTTCGCGCGGGGCGGCTCCAGCAAACACTGCCGGTTAGTCGTACCGAGATAGCGGCCTTCGTCGGTGACGACGAGAAACTCCTCGCCGCCGCCCCGCAGAAGCGCCCCGCGCCGGTCCCGGATGCGGTCCGAGCCGGGCAGCTTGGGCAGGTCTTCGACAAAGGTCCGGCAGTTCTGATCCGACGCCCGGATTTCGCCGCTTGCGATCTGGGCGTAGGCCCGTGCGAGCGCCAGCGGGGTCAGGCCGCCGAGCAGCTTGCCGCCGTCTTCGGCGACGGGGACAAGCCGCTCGCCGAGGGCAAGCCGGGCCATCGGCTCGGCCAGCGTGTCCCAGGGATGCACCGGCGGCTGCGGCTCCGCGACATGGGCGAACGTCGGCGCGGCGCTGGATAAAACGCGCGGCGGGCGGACGCCGAAGTAACCCAGCGCAAACGCCGCCTGCGCCCCGACCTGCCCCGCACGGGCGGAGATGACTTTCTCGTCGGTCGTCTCGGACAGGCACCAGGCGTAGCCGACCGCCGACGCGATAGCGTCCATGTCAGGCCGCTGGTGTCCGATAATATAAGTCAGGTCCGAACGCCACGGATCATGCCGCTCGCGAGGTAACGCCATTCAGTTCTACCCTCACAATCTTGAAGAAGAGTATACCCGCAAAAAAGCCCGCCGTCTTTAAGACAGCGGGCTTTTACTTCTGTAATATCCAGTGGAGGTTAGCGGGTTCGAACCGCTGACCTTCTCAATGCCATTGAGACGCGCTACCAACTGCGCCAAACCCCCACAACAGACGCTATGATACCCGCCGCCGCGCAAAAAATCAAGTGCCTGAGGGTGATTTTTCGCTTCCGACAGCGCCCTCTCTTACCAGGGCAAAGGCTTCTTGTCCCGGAAAAGCTCGCCGCTAGGGCCGCCTTTGGGAAATGTCGCGGCCCAGACGATCCCGGCTGCGCCTTCTGGAATGGGACGCGCTCCCATCGCCTCGCCTCCCGGCCATGTCGCCGTTAGGCCGGGGCAGACGGCATTCACGAGAATGCCGGTCTCTTTGAGGTCCGCCGCCAGCTTCACCGTCAGCGCATTCAGCGCCGCTTTGGAGATGCTGTAGGCCGGGATGTCACTGCCCGCCTCAATCAGCCCCAGCTCCGCGTCTCCAAATGACCCGGACCCGCTGGACACGTTGACAATACACGCCTGCCCGCTTTTTGCCAGCAATGGCGCAAACGCACGGACCATTCGCCATGTGCCGAACAAGTTTGTTTCCAGCGCCACCCGTGCCAGCATGAAGTTCCCGTCCAGGGCTTTGTCACCAGGGTCGAAGCCTGACGCGGCGTTATTCACGAGAATATCAAGACCGCCAAGCTTTGCTTCGGCGTACTGCCGAACCGCTTCAACCGACTCATCATCGGTGATGTCCAGTTTCTGCGCGTGAACTTCTCCGGCTTCTTCCGCCAGTTGATGGGCTGCCATTTTCGCCTTCTCCAGATCACGCGCTCCAAGAATGACCGTCATCCCCTGCCGGGCAAGCTGACGGCAAACTTCCAGACCGATCCCATGACCTGCACCGGTCACAAGCGCTCTGAAACTGCTTCTTTGAACGCGCATCAATTGTCAACTTCCCGTCAGAATGTTCCTCACTTCCTGTCAGAATGTTCCTCACGTCTGCTCGGCGATGTTCCTGATTGCCCCGTGCGGCAGGACGGCGTGGACGCCGCAGACGCCGTTGACGATTTGCGTTACCCGCAGGTCAACGGCAACGCTTGCCAGCGCGAGCGCGTCCTGGCGGGGCAGCGCGTAGCGCGTCATCATCAAGTCTAGCATAGCGTTCAGGGCTTGAAACATCGCTTCGTCAATGTCTTCGTCAAAGCCCAGCGTTAGCCAGCCGGCGGGCGTCTCGGCGCGAGGCGTCGTGAGGTGAAGATCAGGGTGCAGGATAAACGTCAGCTCTGCCTGATCCACCGGGCATTCAATCGCAATCGTGCTGACTTCGCCGTCCCCCTGCGCGGCATGACCGTCGCCGACCGAAAATAGGCCGCCGGGAACGGCTATCGGCAGGAAAAGACGGCTTCCGGCAACAAGCTCTTTGCAGTCCATGTTGCCGCCGGTTTCGCGCGGCGGCGGGGTCGGCTGCGGCCCCGGCAGGTCCGGCGGCATCCCCATCACGCCCATGAACGGCCTCAAACTGACTTCATGCCTGTACTGGTTCGTGCCGGTCATCGCGTCCGTGTCCAGCGCCCAGCGGTGAACGACTTGGGGCAGATCCGCGACGCCGAGCCGCCGGTTCGGCACATTGTCCCAGCCGCCCGCAAACGTCCAGCCCCATGTGCCGGGCTTCACGGCGTCAATCCGCACTTCCAGCGTCATGCCCGGCTCCGCGCCCTCGACAAAGACCGGCCCGCAGAGCGCATGGCCGCTGTCCCTCTCCGGGTCACGCGGCGCAAACAGGCGGCGCGGGGAGCCGTCTTCATGGTACTGCTCTAGGCCCCACCCGGCGTCCAGCGTCTGGAACTGCACCGTGTCGCCGGATTGAATGGTTAAGACTGGCGGCAAGTCACGGGAAAAATGGCCGTGCAGGGTGGCGCGGCTGAGTTCAAGTTGATGGAATGTCATATGTCTTTTACTTAATCCAATTGCTTCTGCATGTGGATGGGGTGGTTGAAACCACTGCAACAAGTGCGCGAAACCTGCCTCCGCAGGTTAGAATTAGCTCTTAGTCCGTGCCCTCCGGGTAGCCAGTGCTGAAGGCAGACTTTGTGCTTTTGTTGCCGTGAATTTAGTCGCCTGACACTCCCTGCAACTTCCATCTTAATCCCCAGTGCCGTAAGCGTCACTGACAATCTGAGCGATGGTTTTTTCCGGCTTGCCGCCGACGTAGAACCAGAGCAGGTAAGCCAAATGGCCCAGCGTCCAGACAGCCAGCAGGGGCCAATAGACGGCAAATGGGGGAAAGCGGCTGGTTAAATACGGCAGAAGCTGCCAGGCGCGGTAGGCAGCGAATAAGTACAGCACGACGCCGCCGAACGTGAACGACACGGTGGACGCGCCGATAAACGTGTATGGGCGGCCTAAATCTATCGCCACAAACTTTGGGGCAGGAGTGCGGTAGATATAAGCGTCTTCGATCTCGTGCGCGACCAGCAGCTTTGCACCAATGGCCGAGTTGATTTTCTTCTCCAGCGCCGTGGAGTAAATACGCGCGAACAAATTGTACGTCAGCAGGTACGCGCAGAAGAAGCCGGCGTAGACGATAAAGAACGGCAGCAGCAGGATCGCCGCCCGGAACGGCGAGTACAGGCTAAGGGCGATGTTCGCTAGGGTCAGCACGGTAAACAAATGCGTCGCCTGGAAGAACTGGACATAATAGCCGTAGTGCATCCCGCGCATCCGCTCTAATTGAGCCTGCATGACCCGCAGATGCACTTCGGTAATTGTTTCGGTGGTCTCGGAAGCCATTGGCTACTTCAGGCTCTCTAAGAACGCATACAGCGGAGCGCTCTTTTTGGCGTCCATGTGGTACACCGGCATCGGCTTCTCGACATGGCCGCCGTCTTCGGTGACGCCGGTGTTCATCACGCGCTCAAACGTCGCGAGCTTGTACTGCTTCAAGATGCCGTTCGCGTGAATGCTTGGCGAGAAGCCTTTTTTGCCGGCGTAATCCGCGCCGTGGCACGAATTGCAGCCGTTGTTCTCGGCGACGCCTTTGCCGGCAGCAACAAGCGCCGCGCTGCCGGTCGCCGCCGGGTGCTTCATGGCATGAACAGGAGCGGCAGGGCTGGTCTGAAGGCCGGCAAAAGCCGCGCAAAGGCCGAAAGCCGCCGTCAGTGCGACGGTGGATTTGAGTGTTATGTTCATAGAGTTGATAAGATGCTCCAGTGCGAGATGAGGGAATGATACCCGGCACTTCCGGTGCCGGGTATCATTCGTGCCAAGTTGCGTTCTCAGGCTTCGTCGGTGACTTCCAGGCCCTGCCCGCGCAGCCAGCCGAGGGCGGCATCAATCCGGGCGTTGTCGCCGGTGAGGCCGACGACGAGCCAGCCGCCGTTTTTGGCGTCAATGTCCGCTCGTAAAAGGTTTGGAGACAGGTCAAAATCCGTGACCAGATGGGTCATTACGGGGGCGCTGATCTGGTCCAGCGGAAAGTGGATGCGGTACTTCTTTTCAGTATATTCCATTGCGTCTTTGTTCGCCGTGCGGCGGCGTATCTCCTGCCTTCTGCCGCTCACTCTTCACTTTAAGTAGCTTAGAGGGTCCACGTCCACTAGATTTGGATTGAGCCGCGTGAACTCGCGGAGCAGGTATTCGTGTCCTTGTCCCATGATCACTACCACCCGGTCGCCCGGATGAATAACGCTCAGGATGTTCGAGAATATGTAGCAGTTCCGCGCATACCATTGGGCTACATAAGCGCTGCCCGCATTGTCGGCGTCACGGCCCATGCCGTCCAGCACGCTGTAAAACGAGGCGTTCGCTTGGATTGCGGCATTGGTGTTTAAGTAGCACAGCAGATCCAGATACGTTCTCTCGCGTTCCAGTGTGTCTGAATGGGCTAAATAAGCCTTGAAGGATGGACCAGTGACGCTCGCAAAATTGGCCTTGAGGAACACTTCTTGACGTTTTTCACTCGCGTCATTTTCAGCAGCAAGCGTCGGGCCATAAGTATCAATCGGGTAGATGGCGCTGTTTCCTGCGTGGGCCGCGAGCTTAAAGCCGAACTGATACACCTCGTCGGCAGGCAGCGCAAACTGCCCTGCGAGATACTGCCGATAACGCTCCTTAACCTTCGGATCATCCATCGGCGCTTCGACCAACACCTTTGTCGGGTGAAACCGGGACAAACGACGGATGATCTCGGCGATCTGCGCCTGACGTTTGGGCGACAGGGGGCTGTCTTCAAACACGCTGTTGTGAACGTCGCGTTTTGCCTCCAAGTGTGAGACTCCTAAGATCATCACTTTCGCGACGGGAGCTTGTGGAACTTGGCGGCTTTGTGCGGCTCTGACCGAAGCGCCGCCAAGTAGTGTCAAAAGCGCTATTGCAGAGAGCTGTAAGACCTGTCGTTTTTGCATTTGTTTTTCTCCAAAGCTTGGAGCGGAGGCGCTAAGACTGCGTGACGGGCGTGACCTGCCCGCCGTTTTTGGCGGACTCCCAGGCGGCTTCGGTCAGCTCAATGGTCCGCAGGCCGTTGATCGGCGCGGCGGCGACAGCTTCTTTGCCCTGAATGGCGTTGACAAAGTTTGTGTCTACGTCCGAGCCTTCCGGCATCTGCGAAGCGTCCATTTCGGCAGTCTTGCCGTCTGTACCCTGTACCCGAAACGTGCCGTCGTTCCTGACATAAAACGAGCCGTTGTCGCACCAGATCGTGATGTCCTCATACCAGCCCGCCGCGTCCCCGACGACCGAGATGTTGCCCTGAGCGCCGTTCGTGAACTTGATGGACAGGGCGCTGTTGATGTCTACCGGCGTTCCCCGGTTGTCCATAAATGCGGCGACTTCTTTCGGCGCTAACCCTGTTGTCCACAGCACGATGTCCAGCAGATGCGAGCCGCTGTCATTGATCTGGCCGCCGCCGGACAGCGCGGCGTCCTGACGCCATGAGCCTTTTGTGCCTTTGGCCCAGCCCTGCTGCTGCAAGGCGTTGATAAACTGAACCTGCCCGAACTCGCCGGACGCAATCTTTTCTTTGATGTACCGGAAGTGCGGCATGGAGTGGCGCTGGTAGCCTAGTGCGACGACCTTTTTGGTCTCATCAATCTTCTTGAGGAGCGCGTGGGCTTCGGAAACTTTGTTCACCATCGGCTTTTCCAGCAGGACATGGCAGCCGGCGTCCAAGCTGTCCATCGCCATCGGGAAGTGGAGAGTGTGGGGGGTGACGATGACCACGGCACCCGGCTTGATGGTCGCCAGCATTTCTTTGTAATCGGCGAACGTCGGGATGTTCGCCGCCGCCTCGCCGTGCCGCGCTTTGGTCTGCTCTAAAGCCTGCGGGCTGATGTCTACCAGCGCCGCCAGTTCCACTTCCGGCATCGAGAGCAGCTTGCCGATATGCCCCTGCGCCATGCCGCCGGTCCCGATAACCGCCATTTGGAGTGTGTCTGCCATAAGTGTTTTCCTTTATCTTTAGCTTTCTTTATTACAAGGGTCGAGGCTGGCGGAAGCCGCCATGAATTTCCCGGCCCGGTGGATTGCGGCGTACCCACAGTAGCAGGCCGCTTTCATAGATTAAGTAGTAGCCGAAAACCATCAGCAGAAGCGCTGCCGTCAGCGGGCTAGACGTCAGGCTGCTCATTCCTGCTGCCGATGGCGGCTGCCCGCTTGCGGACAGGGTCTGCATTTGACCGGAGACCTGCCCCCAGCGGTACACGAGCCGGGCCAAAAAGACGCCGAACACGGCCAGTCCCAAATAGGTGTTCGGCGTGAAGTAATCGCGGTCCGGCCCGCGCTCAAACCGGGTCAGATGCAGGCTGACCAGCCCGATCACGCCGCCTGCCAGCAGGCCGGCCACCGCCCCGGCGGCAGGATGCGCCAGCGTCGGAACAAAGAAAAACACAGTGATTAGCCCCAGCAGACCAACCTGGAACATCAAGCGGCGCGGCACAAGCGGCTGCCGGCCGACCGTGCGCCGGAAGCGCCGGTAAAGCATGAACCCAAAGAACGCCACGAACAGCACAATGGCTATGGGCGGAGAATGCTGGCCCGGCATCGTCTACTCCCCCGTTGTTTCTTTCTGCAAGATGGAAATTACATTCGCCGCTGCACCCATAAGTTCCTGCCCGGCCAGCAAAATTCCTGTCGCCGTTTCTCCAAACAGCGCCGGAACAAAAGGCGGCATTTGTTCTGCCGCTTGACCCACAATAGCGACAAGCCGAGAAAAGTTCTCGCCTTCAAACGTGTCCTGCCCCGCCCGGCGGCAGAGGTTGGACAAGCCCGTCGCGACGCCGTCATCTTCCGCGTAGTGCCGCAGGTACTGCGCGTCGGCAAAGCGCGTCAGCACCTGCGGCAGATGCGGCAACGCTCTTCCCGTGACGGCTTCCGTCCATTGCGCCGCTGATCTAAAATCGGCGGCGGCAAATGCTTCATAAAATCCGTCTGCCGGTGCGGGGTCGGCGCGAAGCAGCGTAGCGTCCAGCACAAGCTCGGTCAGCACATGGGCCACAAAGAAGCGGCGCACGCGCATTCCGTCAAACGCCGCCTCTGCCAGCATCTCGCTCACTTCCGCCTGCGCTGAGGCAAACGCCGCCGTTTTATGAAACACCGCGTCAGTCGCCAGATGCGCTGAAACGCCTGCGGCAAGCGCGGCCTCGAACTCCGTCCGCGCTTCCGCCGCCGCGATTTGGGCCGGGCGAAGACGCACGCGGCGTTCGGCCAGCGGTAGCAGGTCCGGCAGCGCCGTCCCGACAACATACGCCGAAAACGGCTGTTTCGGCATCAGAAACTGCGCTGCAATTTGGAAATGGGCGAGGAAGTTCATGGACTAACCCGCTAATGGTCCGCCGAGAACCGCGTCCCGGCATTCCAAACATGACAAGCCGCCGCAGTGAGTGATCTCAGCATCTGTCTGAATTGCCTGAGTTGCGGCTTCCAGAGCGGCTTTTGCCGGAAATACGCGCCAGTGGCTTGATCCAACCTGCGCTGTTGTTTCCAGCGGCGAAAGTGCAGGCTCCAATCGGCTAAAACCACCGGAGCAGCCTCCCTCCTCGGTTTCGAGGGGATCATCGCCGCCGCCGTTCGCCCACCGCCGCAGCAGGTTCCGTCCGGCTCGCTGTTCGGCCAGATGGATCAGCGTCATTTTATCCAGGCCGACGCCTATCAGCACGATGAAGCCGCCTAACCCTGCCAGCACCCGCAGCGGCGCGTAAACGTCATGCGGCGTCTGGCCTGAAATCAACTGGCCTGCCAGCGGGCCGACGGCGGTAAAAGAGTTGGTTGGATGGCTGCCCCGGATGTGTCCCGGCATTGCAAGAACTGCGGCGGGAACCGCGCCGACCATTTCTTTTTCTATCTCCTGGCTGTCCACGGAATACACGGGGCCGGCATTGATCGGCACTCCCAAAAACCGCTCGTAATCCAGCCCGTTTTGAGCGGGCCGCCGTCCTACCGGCGGCGCGGAGAAGTAGTGAAAGCTGAGCGTGAGAACAAGAACCGTACAGCCTTCGGCGAGAAAGCCGTCAATGATTGTCTGCGCTCCGCCTTCCACCCAGCCAAAGGAGCGCAAAGACGCATGGATGCATACCGGCTTTTGAGACAAGCCGGCTGCTTTCACTGCATTTCGGATGTCAAGCTTGGTCACGCCCATCACTCTCTCCCTATCCGAACAAGTCCATCGTCATCTGCGACGGGTCGGGGCGTTTGGCGACGGGGACAGGCTTGGGGAACAGCGTGTCGAACTTGTCCTCCCCGACGGCTTCTTTGAGGCGTCCGGCAAACTTGTAGAGCTTCTGGGCGTAGTAGTCGGTGTCCTCGTCTTTCGAGTAGTCCTGCACCAAGCCGAGCGATTTGTCGCGCTTCTGGTACAGCGACACGAACTCGCCCTGGCTGATGCCCGCGCCTTTGATGGCGTCGGCGGCGCGTTTCCGCATCTCCGATGACAGCAGCTTGTCGGTGACACGCTCGCGCTTCGCCAGCAGATCAATCGGCATCTGGCCGGCTTCGATTTTATCCATCAAGTCTTTGTACAAGTGCGAGAGCTGATCGGGATTTTCGTCGAGCAGTAAATTGACGGCGTCGGTCAAAAAGACGCGCCCGTAGCGCTCATCGGCGCGGGAGCGCAGCGACGAGCCTTTGAAGATCTTGTGGCCGTTCGGTTCGACCAGCACATAGTTCTTCATCTTCAGCGACAGCATGGCGGCGTAAGAGCCGTCGTGCGCGAGCCGTATTCCCGGAGGAAGGGTCGCACCGATTTTCTCGACATACGCCAGCTCGTCGGCCTCGGTCTTGACCTCTTCCGGGGGCTTAAAATAAACGCCGTCGGTGTCTATCTCAATAACGTGGGCGCCTTCAGTTTCAAGCTCAGCGGCGATCTGCTTGACAATCGCTTGCCCCGCTTCAGTCACCTTCCGGGCGGCCTCGTAGTCGTTAAAGTAGAACGGGCCGCCGACATAGCCGTAGAACGAGTTGATGATGGTCTTGAACGAGTTTTGCAGACCGTCCCAGTAAGCATAATCGCGCGTGTCCTTCGGCGTCGTCTTCAGCTTGCCTTTGGCTTCCAGCCGCCGCTGGGTCAAATCCGACAGCAACGGCAGGAAAATACCGAGCGTGTCCGACGCCGGGCCGATCTTTTGGGTCAGCATCAGGCTGGGGTAGAGGCTTTCCACGTCGGCCTTGACAATCGGCTTGACCACGCCCGTCACCCGCACTTCGGTATAGCCGCCGGGATACGGCTGGGGCGCCCGCTGCTTCGCCACCGCCCGGCCCTGACGCAGATATTCGCGCAGCAAGATCGCGTTGATCTTCTCGCCGTTGCCGGTGACCGCGACATTCTGGTACGAATCGGGAACCATCTGAGTTTGGTAAAACTCGGTCGGGGCGACCAGAGCCGCGAGAGCCGCCGTTTCTTCCACGTCCTGCGCCGCGTAGGTTTTCACTTTTTCCGGGTCGTTTTGGTAGATCTCGACGATCTCGGCCCGGTCCAAATAGACGCGGTCCTTCGGCGCGATCCCGTAAGTTTGGGCGCATTCTTTGAGGCCATAGGATGACACCTGGCCGCGCGACCAGTCGAACCGCTGCACCTGAAGCAGCGTGTCTAGAATATGCCGCCCGTACAGGTAGCTCGGCGTGAACTGCCGGGCATTGGTCCCAATGGCGCAGTTCCGGGGCGCACCAACCACCGCCGGAGACCCGTACCGGCCCAGCATCGGTGCAATGCCTAAAGCGCCCATGCGGGCGATAATATAGGGCAGGTCAAACGAGTAAAAGTTGTGGCCCTCGACCACGTCCGGGTCGCGCGTCTCGACAATGGACAATAGCTCGCGCAGAATGTCGGCTTCGGGGCCGATCAGCACGCCCGTGAAGCCCCGGTTGTCCGAGACGCTGATCATAAAAATAGACGCGCCGGGCAGAGCCGGGTCAAGCGATGTTGTCTCAATATCAATTTGTAGGCGCTTCAAGTCGTCAAACGCCATGCCCTTGAAGAGCGTGTACCCACTGGCGACCATGAACTGCTTGATCGCGCTGCCGTACTGACAGACCCCCGTGTGTTCGTCCCGCAGCGTCCGCTTTGCTTCCTGATACGCCCGCCAGCCCGACGGGAACCGCACCAGCCAGTTGTAGCCGTCGCCTTCTAACGCCGTCGTCTCTGCGCCGGGGAAATAGCGCTCTTTGTCGGTCGCCAGCCACGGCACAAACGGGACAATCTTCGTCCGCGTCTCGTCCCCCTCCCGAAGAAACAGCGTCGCGTCTTTGTCGGAAGTTTCCACCGCCACAATCCGCTCCGCCGGGTTCGTCCCAAACAAAACTTCGTCTAAACGTCCTTCACTCATGCCCCCTATTGTACCCGACCCGGCAGAGTCCTAACGAGCCTGCAACTTTTGCTGACGTGTTGTGTCTTCACTAAATAGCGGTCTTGAACACAAGCCGTACAAGGAGTACACATGATGACGAACAACATAAGCCCTGCCCCTTCCAAAGTGACTGCGGAGCGTGCCGCCGAACTACTTGGGCAGACGCAGGGCGCGATGGTACTGGTTGGGGCAGGGATTGGCTGGATGATGAGCGGCCTGTCGGCGCTGGGGGATATACCGCTGGGACTGTTTTTGGCAGTTCTTGCGGTGGCCGCTTTGCTGATGCTGGGCGCAGTGGCGGTGCGGCGATCCGCCCGTGGCATAGCTGAGAAACCTTGGTCGCCGCAGATGAGACGCGGATTTTGGCTGGCGGTTGGGGCGGAAAGTGCTGCCATTGTTGCGATTTTCGCCTTTGCTCTCCTGTTGCATCGCCCGGTCTGGATTCCTCCGCTTGCCGCTCTTGCCGTTGGGCTGCATTTTCTGCCGCTCGCCCGGCTGTTTCGGAGGCCGCTTTATTATGTTACTGGTGCGGTGCTCTGCGCTGTCTGCGCCGCGACAATCCTCTTCATGCCGCAGCAGTGGGGAGTGCGTCACCTGCAAGGCTGGCTGCTGAGCGCCGGCTTAGGCTCAGGTATGGTACTGTGGCTTTCTGTTTTGGGAATGCTGATCCAAAGTAGAACAGGGCTTCGGGAGTTCTCGGATCGGCGCTCGTGAGGCCGGGGCGTTCAGGGTCGGAAACGCCGCCGTGAACGACGGCACCGAGGCTGCGTCGGCGGCATTTTCAACGGCGGCGAATGTGGTAGAATGACAGCATCGCGTGGAAGGAGAAGAACTATGGAAGACAACCAATTAGAGAATGCTTTGTCCGGCCCGTCCGACGCGGCGGAAACGAAGCAAACGGAAGACGGATGGGTTATTCGCCGCCCAAAGCGCATGAAGCTGACCGCAGAGGAGTCGATCCGACGAACAAAAGAGTTTATCAACGACCCGAAGCGAAAGGAACAATTCATTGCCTCTATCCGAAAAAGCAAGGATTGAGGCTCATCAAGAACGAGTGACTAAAGTCACTCGCTACAAGGCGCTCAGAAGCGCCGCGCGTCCAGGGGACGCAAAACAACTCTATTCTATATCTTAGTTTGTCCCGTCTTTTCACTTCTATCTCTCTCTTCTATATTTCTATCTTCTGTCCCCTAGACAGGTGGTGTTTCTGAACACCTTCCAGCGAGCGACTTCAGTCACTCGTTGTTGTCAACTAATCAGTACCTCCACAGCTTGTTTGCGTTTCGGCTTTCTCCTGCTTGACAATCCTCGCGGGAATGAAGTAGAATAAGTATGGTTTTAGCACTCGCACGCCCAGAGTGCTAACGCGCAGACTTTTTGAGCACAAACTACCAAACAAACCACAACGAACTGTGATGAGGAGACACTAAGTAATGGCAGTCAATTTCCGGCCCCTGTCGGACAAAGTGCTGGTTAAACCCAGCGAAGCCGAGACCCAGACCAGCGGCGGCATTTATATCCCCGACTCGGCCAAGCAGAAGCCGCAGGAAGGCGAAGTGATCGCGGTCGGTCCCGGCCGCATTTTAGACGACGGCTCCCGCTCGACTTTGGCCGTTGCCGTCGGCGAGACCGTGATTTATTCCAAGTACGGCGGCACCGAGCTGAAGCTCGACGGCACCGATTACATGATTTTAGACGAAGAGCAGATTTACGCCGTCAAAGGCTAAAACGCGACTAGGAGACTACACATACTATGGCAGCCAAAACATTGCTGTTTGACGAAGAAGCCCGCCGGGCGCTGGAGCGCGGCGCGAACGCCGTCGCCAACGCCGTCAAAGTGACGCTGGGGCCGAAGGGCCGGAACGTTGTCTTAGACAAGAAGTGGGGCAGCCCGACTATCACCAAAGACGGTGTCACGGTCGCCAAAGAAATTGAGCTGGACGATCCCTACGAGAACATGGGCGCCCAGCTTGTCCGCGAAGTCGCGTCCAAGACAAACGACGTGGCCGGTGACGGCACTACAACCGCGACGGTTCTGGCTCAGGCGATTGTCAACGAAGGCTTGCGCTATGTCGCCGCCGGCGGCAACCCGATTGCCCTGCGCCGGGGCATTGAGCTTGCCGTTGAAGCCGCGGTCGCCGAGCTGAAAAATCGCAAGATTGACATCACCGATAAAGCGTCCATTGCTCAGGTCGCGTCCATCTCCGGCAACGACCCCGAAATCGGCGAGATGATTGCGGAAGCCCTCGACAAAGTCGGCAAAGACGGCGTCATCACGGTGGAAGAGTCGAAAGGCACGGACACGACTTTGGAAGTCGTTGAAGGCTTGCAGTTTGACAAGGGCTTTATCTCCCCATACTTCGTCACCGACCAGGAGCGCCAGGAAGCGACGCTGGAAAGCCCGCTGATCCTGCTGAACGAAAAGAAGATTTCGTCGGCCCAGGATTTGATCCCGCTGCTCGAAAAGATCTCCCAGTCCCGCCGGCCCCTGCTGATCATCGCTGAGGACGTGGACGGTGAAGCGCTGGCCACGCTGGTTGTCAACAAGCTGCGCGGCATTCTGAACGTCGTTGCGGTCAAGGCCCCCGGCTTCGGCGACCGCCGCAAGGCCATGATGGAAGACATCGCCATCTTGACCGGCGGCCGCTTCCTGACCGAAGACCTCGGCATCAAGCTCGACGGCGTTGAGCTGACCGATCTCGGCACCGCGAAGAAGATCGTCATTACTAAAGAAAACACGGTTCTCGTTGAGGGAGGCGGCACGACCGACGGCGTCAAGGGCCGGATCGAGCAGATCCGCCGCCAGATCGAGAACACCGATTCTTCGTATGACAAAGAGAAGCTGCAAGAGCGGCTCGCGAAGCTGGCCGGCGGCGTCGCCGTTATCCAGGTCGGCGCGGCCACCGAAACGGCCCTCAAAGAGAAGAAGCACCGCTTCGAGGATGCCTTGTCGGCTACCCGCGCGGCGGTCGAAGAAGGCATTGTCGCAGGCGGCGGCGCGACCCTCATCTCGCTCATCCCCGTTTTGGACAACCTCGGTTTGACCGGCGACGAGAAAGTCGGCGCGAACATTGTCCGCCGCGCTTTGGAAGAGCCGCTGCGCCAGATCGCCGCGAACGCCGGGCTGGAAGGCTCGGTTG